>SIAJ01000002.1 GCA_009691845.1 Gemmataceae bacterium | reverse complement strand
GAGCCATCTCGCGCGTTTGGGAGACCACGGGGCAATCTCGACAGAAGCACCATGCCGCCGCTTTTCGCTTGTTCTCCCAGGCGGTGTAGAATTGGGACGAGGTCATGCGACTGCTATTGGTCTCACTGTTGCAATCGTTCGTTCCGGGTCTGCGAGTCTGGATCACGGCAGCGAAATGTTCTTCAATTCAAACGGCACCACAATCTCTCGCAAGGGGCCGGGTGTGCGATATTCCAGTTTCCAGCCTGGCCCGACTTGCTTGGCCATGTTCTTGAAGCCGTAACGCAAGTCAACCGCCTCGACCAAGTTTGCTTTAATCGCGGGATCCTTCGGCCGAAGCAAACTCACGACATTGTTCCTCAAGAGGGCATACTCGTAGCTCTCCACGCTCACGTTCGATTTTGGGCTTTCCACACCCATCACCGCGAACCAGTCCGCGCCGTCTGTGCCGTGTTTTTTCACGGAAACAGCTATGCCCTTTTGCGAGGGGACGGCCTTCGGATTGGCCGCGTCGAACGTGAATGTCAGCATCTCGTCGGCCATCGTAATCATCACGCTACCCGATATCGAGAGTGACTTGTTCGCCCGGCTCAAGCCTTGTGGCCGCACGGTCAGCTCGGCACTGTTGCCGGCCGTCAGCACTCGCGAACCGCCGCCGCTGATCTCGATCCCTTTGCCCGATTCATCCTTCGCCATCGAAATCTTGGGCACGCCATCGATGCGGTACGCGAGAACCGGTGACTCCCACGTAACATCGAGAACGATTGTATAGTTCGACTTGCCGGTATCCGGGTCGCCGCGAATGAGCACGTCCCGTGCGGCAAAGCGAAATGGTCCCTGGAGGGAACTCGACGATAGAGACTTGCCCGGTTTCAGGGAAATCCGCCCCGCTGTCGTTACTACCCGGCTGTCGGTTGCTTCCGCCAGTCGTTCGACCGCCTGCCAGAATGAAAGCTGTTTCGCCCCCATCAATACGGGTTTATCAGGTAGCGTCGAAACATCGACCTGTGTGCCCGCCTTCTCCAGGATCACTTTCGCAATCGCGGCCGGCGTCATGGGGGTATCGAGGAACGCAATCTGCTGGCCTGGGGGCGGATCGCTCTCAGCAGCATGGGCCCAGCCGGCAAAGCACAGAAGGACGACGGTTCGATTAAGATGGAACTTCATGAGAATTGCCCGCGTATGGAGCGTGCTGGTCGCTAGACGCGGCCTTTCGACACTCCTATCCTAACAATGTAGACGAGCAGCCTCCAAGTGGTTTCACTCGCCAGGGTCTGGGTCAAGCCTCCTCTCCGGGCTGGCCGGTCCACTCGTCAGCCCGCCAAACGTGGGCCATGCCGGAATTGCTTCGCAAGTTGTTGAACGCCGAGGAGCCTTGATGATTGTCAGAACGACCGAGTCGGTTCGACCTTCCGCCCTTTCGAATGAACTTGTCGATATCGATCCTCTGGAAACGAGCGAGTGGACGGAATCCCTCGATGCGGTTCTCAGAATTCAGGGACCAGAGCGAGCCAAGTTTCTCCTCGATGCACTCCAAGCTCGCGCTCGCTCGGCCGGGCTTTCCGGTGCGTCCAGCATTCACACGCCTTACGTCAATACGGTTCCTCACGATCAAGAGGCCTCCTATCCCGGCGATCGCGTACTCGAACGCAAGATCAAGAGCCTGATTCGCTGGAACGCGATGGCCATGGTCGCCCGTGCGAACAAGACCACCAACGTCGGCGGACATATTGCAACGTTCGCTTCGGCCGCCACGCTGTATGAAGTCGGCTTCAACCACTTCTTTCGTGGCCGCACGGAGCACGATCACGGCGACGTGATTTACTTCCAGGGACACGCCTCGCCTGGCCCGTATGCTCGGGCGTTTCTTGAAGGTCGGCTTTCGGAGCAACAGCTCAAGAACTTCCGCCAGGAACTGCAACCGGGCGGCGGGCTTTCCAGCTATCCGCATCCGTGGCTGATGCCCGGATTCTGGCAATTCCCGACGGTCAGCATGGGTCTCGGGCCGATCATGGCCATTTACCAGGCCCGATACGCTCGCTACCTGGAAGCACGCGGCCTAGCGGACACTCGTGGCACGCACGTGTGGGCATTTCTCGGCGATGGTGAGTGCGACGAACCCGAAACGCTTGGCTGCATCGGCATCGCTGCCCGCGAGGGCCTCGACAACCTGATCTTCGTCGTCAACTGCAACCTGCAGCGACTCGACGGCCCGGTCCGCGGCAACGGCAAGATCATCCAGGAACTCGAAGGAACGTTTCGCGGAGCAGGTTGGAATGTCGTGAAGTGCATCTGGGGTGGCGATTGGGACGAATTGCTGGCCCGCGATACGACGGGTGCCTTGAGTCGCCGGATGATGGAAGTCCCCGACGGCGAGTATCAGGAGTATGCGTATTCGGCCAAGAAAGGCCGGCCGGAACTGGTTCGCGAGAAGTTCTTCAACACGCCGGAACTGAAGGCACTTGTTGCCGACAAGACGGACGAGCAACTGGCCGGGCTGCATCGCGGCGGGCACGATCCGATCAAGGTGTTCAACGCCTATCGTACGGCGATCAATCATCGCGGCACGCCGAGCGTAGTGCTGGTGAAGACCGTCAAGGGCTACGGCACTTCGGCGGAAGCGAACAATACTGCTCACCAAGAGAAAAAGCTTGAGATCATGCTGACGGCCCAGGAGCGAGTGCTCATTGAGGCGGACGCGCTCGAACTCAAGGCCGCCCAGGAAATGAAAGGTTTGCGTTCCTTCCGCGATCGATTCGGGTTGCAGATGACGGATGCGGATTTGAAGAAATACAAGTTCCTGCGACCCGAAGCCGACGCGCCGGAAATGCGGTACCTGCACGAGCGCCGTCGAGCACTCGGCGGCTACCAACCAGCCCGCAACACGACGTTTGTTCCGAGCCAGCCGCCGGCTGCCGAGGGATTCGCGCGAGTGCTGATGGGCACGCCGGCCGGGAAGGGCCAATCGACCACGCTGGCCTGGGTCACGCTCATGCAAGGGCTGATGAAGGACCCGAACGTCGGCAAGCTGATCGTGCCGATCGTGCCCGACGAAGGCCAAACCTTTGGCCTGCCGCCGCTTTACAACCAGTACGGCCTCTATTCGCCGGTCGCTCAACGGTACGTGCCTGTCGATAAAGGGACGATGACGGAATACAAGGAGAAGGCGGACGGACAGATCTTCCAGGAAGGCATCAACGAGGCTGGTAGCATGGCCACGTTCATCGCGGCAGGCACGGCCTACAGCACCTTCGGCGTGAACACGATTCCTTTCTTCGTCTATTACTCGATGTTCGGCTTCCAGCGTGTCGGCGATCTGATCTGGGCCGCGGCGGATAGCCGATGCCGTGGCTTCCTGATGGGTGCCACGGCCGGGCGAACCACGCTCAACGGCGAAGGTTTGCAGCACGAGGACGGCCACAGCCATCTGATGGCCCTGACGGTGCCGACCTGCCGGGCCTACGACCCCGCCTGGGGTTACGAAGTGGCCGTCATCATCGAAGAAGGCATCAACCGCATGTTCGTGAAGGGGGAAGACCTTTTCTATTACCTCACGATTTACAACGAGAGTTACGACATGCCCGCCCTGCCCGAAGGCGTGCGCGAGGGCATTCTGAAAGGGCTTTACTCGTTCAAGACGCTGCAACCCGAAGGTGCCAAGCACACGGTGCAATTACTTGGCAGCGGTGTGATTCTGCGTGAGGTGTTGCGGGCCCAGGAGATCCTGGCCACGAAGTATGCGGTAGCGAGCACGGTCTTCAGTGCGACCAGTTATCAGGAATTGCGACGCGACGCGATTGAATGCGAACGAGCGAATCGGCTTCACCCCGATCAACCGAAAAAGGTACCCTACGTCGAGCAGGTGCTCGGCCGCGATGCATCGGTGCCAACGATTGCTTCAAGCGATTACATGCGTGCCTTGCCGGAACAGGTCGCTCCGTATCTGATCGGCAAACTCCTGGCACTGGGTACCGACGGCTTCGGCCGATCCGAAACTCGGCAGAATCTTCGCCGATTCTTCGAGGTTGACGCGGAGCACGTGGCCCTGGCTGCACTGCATGCGCTGGCCGAACGCGGACAATTGGATCGGGCGTTTGTGAAGCAGGCGATTGCCGATCTTGGGATCGATGCGGATCGGCCTTTGCCTTGGACCGTCTGAAAGGTACTGAGTACTCAGTACTGAGTTACGACTTCGGAACGATGATCTCGAATCTTTCAGGACTCAGCACTGTTATGGAACTTAGACTGCCAGAACTGGGCGAAGGTATTGTCGACGCCACGGTCGTGAACGTGCCCGTCAAGGCGGGGCAGCCCGTGAAGACCGGCGACACCGTCATCGAGGTTGAGACGGACAAGGCCTCCATGCCGATCCCGGCCACGGCCGATGGCACGATCTCGGAAGTGCGCGTGAAGGCCGGGGACAAGATCAAGGTCGGGGCGCTCATCGCCATCGTCGGCGAGAAAGCTGCTTCCGCAGCGCCGGCCGCCAAACCTGCCGGGCCGCCGCTGATTCCTCCTGCCGCTGTTGCTAAGCCGCAAGTGGCTCCGACCGGGCAACGCGAGTTCGCGTTACCCAATCTTGGTGAAGGAATCGAGTCGGGCATCATCGTGGCCGTCAACGTCAAGGTTGGCGATACGGTGACTGCGGGCCAGGAGATGTTCACGATCGAGACGGACAAAGCCTCGATGCCGTTGCCCGCCGACGCCGACGGCAAGATCGAAGAACTCCGCGTCAAGCAAGGCGACAAGGTCAACATCGGTGCCGTGCTCGCCGTCTTGAGCGGAGCGGGAAGCCCGACGCAGAGCATGAAGCGAAGCGAGGCACCAGCAAGCAATGGACAATTACCTGCTCCCGTGGTCGCGAAGCCGGAAGCGGTCGCACCTGTTACCAACGGCCAAGCCACCACTGTCCCCCCTTCCGGACCAGTCCCCGCTGGCCCTGCCACGCGCCGCTATGCCCGCGAGCATGGCGTGAACCTGACCGAGGTCCCAGGCTCCGCACGCGGCGGTCGCGTGACAGTTCCCGACGTGCAGTCGCACATTCGCCATCGCCTGGCCCAGCCTGGAGGGATTTCCGGCGGTGCAGTCACAATTCCGACTCTGCCAGACTTCTCTCGTTACGGGCCAATCGAGAAGAAACCGGTCAGCAACATCCGCAAGAAGATCGCGGAGAACCTGACCATCGCCTGGCACACGGCACCGGCCGTCACCCAGTTCGATCTAGCGGACATTACCGAGTTGGAAGCCGGCAGAAAACGAATCACGGAAGGCTTGCCGAAAGGTGCCCCGAAGGTAACGATGACCGTGCTGGCCATCAAGGCGATTGTCGCGGCACTCAAGGAGTTCCCGAACTTTAACTCCTCGCTCGATGTGGCCAATGGGCAGGTGATTTACAAGCAGTACTACCACATCGGCATTGCGGTCGATACCGAACGTGGGTTGGTGGTGCCCGTGATTCGCGATGCGGACCGGAAGAGTATCCGCGATTTGGCGAGCGAGGTTGCGAGCTTGGCCGAAAAGGCTCGGACCGCCAAGTTGGCGATCGACGAAATGCGGGGCGGAACATTCACGATCACGAACCTGGGGGGCATCGGCGGAACAGCTTTTACGCCGATCATCAACTATCCCGAAGTCGCGATTCTGGGGCTATCAAGGGCAGCGATTCAGCCTGTCCACAAGGACGGCCAGTTCGTGCCGCGATTGATGATGCCGCTGTGCCTCACGTACGATCACCGCATCATCGACGGCGCGGATGGTGCCAGATTCACGACCCGCTTGGTTCAGTTGTTCTCGGATCCGATACGTTTGCTGATGGAAAGCTGAGCTTCTTCGAGGTTCTTGCCATGCCGATCTCCCTCTCGTGCGGTAATTGCGACTGGAAGGGCAAGGTCAAGGACGAGATGGCCGGCAAGACCGGCAAGTGCCCGACGTGTGGCGAGCATATTCCGATTGCAAGTGGTTCGCTGAAGGCCGCCGTACCGCCACCGATGCCGGCCAAGAAACCGCTACGTCCAGTCGACGATCCCGACATCGTCGAGGATGAACCCAAACGCAAATCCAAGTTCTCACTCGATGACGCCGAGGATGACCGCCCACGCAAGCGCCGGTCCGTGTATGACGACGACGATGATGAGGAACGGCCAAAGAAAAAAAAGCCCTCTCGTTACGACGACGATGAACCGCAGCCGCGGAAGAAGGTAAAGCCGCCCGAAAGCATGAAGGTCAAGAAGGTCCGTGCGATCGCAGGCGGGCTACTGGCCGTCCTCGGCGGTGGTGCCTGGCTGGCCTGGATGTTCATGGGCGACGGCCGTTTCCGGTTCTATCCGCTTATCCTGCTGGCCATCGGGCTGATTGGTCTGTTCCAGGGCTTCACGGGCGTGGGCCTTGGCGACTCGGACGAGCAACACACTAATCTGCACGAATAAGCGATGTGGATGCACGAAGGCTTTCAAGGATTCGTGAAGATCCGTGTTCCGGCATATTCCAATTTCTCTGCATACTGGCGGAGAAGTTCACGAGTTGAACCCTAAGATGATGGGCGGGCCGGGCGAACTGCCTGGCCCGCTTTTATTCGAGCCAATCGTGAGCAAGATCCATGAGCGAAATGAATAAAGAGACGCAACTCCTCGTCATTGGTGGCGGGCCCGGCGGTTATCCGGCCGCCCTTCACGCGGCCGATCATGGCATCAAGCCGATTCTGGTCGATGAAGGGGCGAAGATGGGGGGCGTCTGCACCAATCGTGGCTGCATCCCGTCAAAGGCCCTCCTGCATCTCGCCAAACTCATCAATGAAGCCAAGGAGGCCGAGGAGTGGGGCGTGTCGTTCGGCCTGCCGAAGTTCGATCTCGCCAAGATGCAGGCCTTCGTTCAGCACAAGGTCGTCGGCAAGCTGACCGGCGGCATCGGCATGTTGTGTAAGGGGCGTGGCGTCGAGGTCATCAGCGGCACACGGGCCACGTTCATCGACGCGAACACCGTCAAACTCGAAGGCACGACGACGGGCACGATCAAGTTTCAGAATGCCATCATCGCCACGGGCAGCGTGCCGGCCATGCCGACAGCGTTCGCGCTCGGCGACCCCCGGATCATGGACTCGACGGGTGCCTTGCTATTACCGGACATACCAAAGCGGATGCTCATCATCGGCGGCGGCTACATCGGGCTTGAGATCGGCACTGTGTACGCGGCTCTCGGCACCAAGATCGTCGTGGTCGAATTCACCGATGGCCTGTTGGCCACGGCCGACCGCGATCTGGTGAAGCCTCTCGAAACGCGCTTGCGTAAAAATTTCGAGGCCATCCATCTGAATACGAAAGTCGCGTCGCTGAAGCCGACCAACAAGGGCATTCTGGCCACGCTGGAAGGCAAGGACGTGCAAGGCGAGGAGATGTTCGACCGCGTACTCGTGTCCGTGGGCCGACGGCCGAACAGTGCCAACATGAATCTCGACAAGGCCGGCGTGCACGTTACCGATCGTGGCTACATTCCCGTCGATATGCAACGCCGCACAAACGTCCCACATATCTTCGCGCTCGGCGATGTTGCCGAAGAGCCAGGTCTCGCGCACAAGGCAACCGCTGAAGCCAAAGTGGCCGTTGAGACAATCCTGGGCGAGCCGAGTGCCTTCGAGCCGCGTGCGATCCCGGCCGTCGTCTTCACCGATCCGGAAATCGCCTGGGCTGGGCTGACCGAACGCGAGGCTGCCGAGAAGAGCATCCGCTTCGAGAAAATGAGCTTCCCGTGGGCCGCGTCCGGTCGAGCGACAACGCTCGCCCGCAACGATGGCCTGACCAAATTGCTAATCGATCCCGGCACGCAACGCATCCTTGGCATGGGCATCGTCGGCATCGGTGCCGGCGAGATGATCGCGGAAGGCGTGCTCGCCATCGAGATGGGTGCGGTCGCCAGAGATGTGGCCGACAGCATCCACCCACATCCGACGCTAAGCGAAACGATCATGGAGAGTGCCGAGATGGCCCTGGGCGGAGCGACACACGTGGCCAAGCCGAAGAAGGTGGCGAAGTAGGCAGCCGCCCTCAGAAGAACGGGCCGGTACTTTTCGCTCGCTGACCATACCAAATCGACCTGGCCAGATTGCTCAGATTCTGGCATAGTGCCCCTTTATCCCGCTTGGAATGCCGAAGCGATGGTTCAACCTACGCTCCCGTCCGAACTGCCAAGCCCGAGGCGTTCTTCGCTGCTGCGCTGCGTCATCGTCGGGGCCATGCTTGGTAGCACATCGGCTTGCCTGGCGGAAATTGGCCGCATGGTTGTCGATCGCAACACGCACGTTGCCCAGCCGCAACGGTTGTATCGCACTGCCCAACTGAAGCCCGCTCACCTTGAACGCCTGGTCCGCGACCGGAACATCAAGACGGTCATCAACCTCCGGGGCCGGCCGTTTAGCGATTGGTATCCCAAGGAAGCACAAGTCACGCAGATGTTGGGCATTTCCCAGGAAGATGTCACGATCTCGGCGAACCGCCTGCCCTCCTCAGGCGAGATTCGCAGACTGGTCGAGATTCTCGAGCAATCCGAATACCCGATCGTGCTGCACTGCCAACAGGGAGCGGATCGCACCGGCCTGGTTTCAGTGATGTACCAGTTGCTCTTCACCGATGCGGACTATTCAACGGCCCGACAACAATGCTCCCCGCGGTTTGCGCATGTGCCAGTTCACACGACTCTGGCGATGGACGATTTTTTCGAACAGTACGAGGATTGGCTGGCGAGCCAGGGAGCGAGTCACACGCCAGCCCGATTTCGACACTGGGCGATGGAGGAATACTGCCCCGGTCCCGGACGAGCCCGGATGGAAGTCCTGAGTTCGCCGAACGCTGCGGAGGTCGGAAAGCCGATAGTATTCAAGGTGCGTGCGTACAATAACAGCCGGGAAACTTGGTCTTTTCATGCGGGCGCGCGAACTGGTGTTCATGCGACTTACACCGTGATCGATGCGTTTGGAAAAATTGCGTTTTCGGGACAGGCTGGCTTTCTCGATGCGATGGTTCCGCCCGGTGGATTCATTGATTTGGAATTGCCGGTTCCCGGACCGAAAGGCCCAGGGCGATATATTTTGTGGGTTGATTTGTCACAACGGAATGTGTGCTTTACTCAGTATGGCTCGGAGCCATTAACCCACGACTGGGAAGCCCGTAACCCGATCGCTCTTCGCGATCGGTGACCCTCGACTGTTGCCAACCATGCGCACCTTATCCGTAATCGTTCCCGTAATGGACGAACGCGACAACATTGAACCGCTGTATCGGGCGGTCCAGGAGTCGCTGCGCGAGTCCTTCGACTGGGAAGTCGTTTACGTGGACGACGGCAGCACCGATGGCACGTTCGAAGAACTGATCAAGCTGGCCGCACTGGATGTGCGGGTAAAAGTCGTTCGTCTCCGCCGCAACTTCGGGCAAGCGGCCGCGATGCAGGCGGGGATCGATGCCTCTGCCGGTGAACTCGTCGTCACCATCGATGGCGACTTGCAGAACGACCCGGCCGACATTCCGCTGCTCGTCGCCAAGCTGGATGAAGGCTACGACATGGTCCTCGGTCAACGTGCCAAGCGTCAGGACTCGATGATCATCCGCAAGGTGCCAAGTTTCCTGGCCAACTGGCTGATTCGCAAAGTGACCAAGATTCCGTTCAAGGATTTCGGCTGCACCTTGCGGGTCATCAAGAGCGACGTGGCCCGCAACCTTCGTATCTACGGGGAGATGCACCGGTTCATTCCGGTGCTGGCGGGCAACATCGGCTCACGCATGACGCAGATCCCGGTTCGCCACCACCCGCGAACAGCCGGCAAATCCAAGTACGGCATCGGTCGTACGGGCCGCGTGCTTCTCGATCTGCTCACGATCAAGTTCTTCTCCGGCTATCTCACGCGGCCCATGCACTTCATGGGCGGACTGGGAATGTTCTTTTTCGGCATGTCGTTCTTGAGCCTGCTGGCAACGCTCGGAATGAAGTTGGCCATCGATTTCGACATGACGGGCAACCCGCTTCTGCTCCTGAGCGTGATGCTCGGCATGGTCGGAATTCAATTGCTTTCGATGGGTTTGCTGGGCGAAGTGATGATGCGCACCTACTACGAGAGCCAGGACAAACGGCCGTATGTTGTGCGTGAAAGCCGCAACTTGAACAACGGCGAACCCAACCGCGATCAGTTGGCGGCGTAGGCACACAAGTCCACCTTTTTTCTCGTTCTCAAGCCACCAGCGGCTGGGTGCGGCCTATCTGGGTCGGTGGAAGGAAGCGGAGGGGATCCACGGAGACGACCGGAAGAAGAATCCGGAAGACGGCTGGTCGCTGTTTGGCCTTTGGCCATGCTTGCGGAGTTCGGGCAGGTTTTCGGAAGCGGACGTTACGCTGCCAGCTTAGTGCTACTTGATGACCGTTTCATAAACGTGTGCGCCCTCCCGAACACTGTGCAGGGACTTGTGAAATGGGCGTCCGTACGACAGGGGAACTGGAGTTCCGCTCAAGGTACGACGCCTACTTTGGTCTGCGTGGCTGGCTTATCTGCTCCTAGCTTGCCCAATCGTTACAATCCGCACATCCCGCAAGGTAGTTTCTTTCGTCAATATCTGTTTTTCTCTTGCCTCGACTACCCAGTCCGTATTACCTTCAATTCAGGTAGTTTCTAGACTGAAGTCACTATCGCACCCTGAGAGTTCACCATGTCGTACACCAAATTTGCACTTTGTGGCCTGTTGGCCATGAGTCTAGTCACCGTCCCCGTCTTCGCGGAGCCGGCCGACGACCTCAAAAAGGCCGTGGAAAAACTGGATAAGGCCGCCAAGGAATTGCAGGAAGCCAAGGAAGCCTTCAAGATCGACGAACTGCGGGCCAAGGCCATCAAGATTGACACGACGATCGAACTGATCGACAAGGACATCCAGGACATCAAGAAGGACATCCGCGACATCAAGCGGAAGCTGGAGGTTGGCCCGAGCACATCGCTGAAGTCCGAGTCGAAGTATCCGGGACAGGGGAAAGTGCGGTTCATCAACGAGTTCAACGAGGAAATGTCCGTGGTCGTGAATGGCCGCTCGTATCGTCTGGTTCCTGGCCAGGAACGCCTGGTCGCGGTGCCACCGGGTAATTTCACCTACCAGGTTCTTCAGTTGCAGCGGGTCCCGCAAGAGCGAAAAATCACGGCCGACGAGACGAAGACCGTGCGGATTTTCCCGTTACAATAGGTCTGGTAAGCGAGTAGCCCGCACGTTCAGCGGGCTACTACGGGGAGAGGACTGTGTCTGAGCCACTCCCATTGGCTGGGCGACGACGAATTGTTGCGATTCTTGCCGTGCTTCCTTGGCCACTTGTTCTCTTCCAATTCCTGTTGATCGTCCCGCGATACGCCAGGTTGTTTCGGGATATTAGGCTCCAAGTTCCACCTGCAACAACCTTGCTTATTGATATTTCGACCTGGGCTCGGAGTCACACTCTTCCAGCCTTTGCGATGGCCTCCGTCTTGACATTTGCTTCGGTGATCGTCGCTCAAACCGTGCAGAGCATCCCACTCTCGCGAACCAGGCGTGGCTTGATCCTACTGGTGGTTTTCGGCTTACCTTGCTTGGTGTTTGCACTTACCTGGCTGGGCGTGTGGAGCACCCACCGTACACTAGTTGAGGGATTGAACCGCTGACCCGCTCGCCATTCTCTTAGCCATGATTGTCACGATTGACGGACCTGCCGGATCGGGCAAGAGTACGGCCGCTCGCGGCCTGGCTCAACGATTGGGATTTGATTTTCTAAATACCGGTGCCATGTACCGGGCGGTGGCGTTGGCCGTCACTCGGGCAAACATCCCCATCGGCGATGCCGCCAGGATCGTTGAGTTGCTGGGTCGCACACTCCTCGAAATGCCCAACGAACGGGTGCTTCTGAATCAAGAGGACGTCACGGAACTCATCCGGCAGCCCGCGATTTCGGATGCGGCAAGCCGGGTAGCAGTGGTCCCGCATGTTCGAGCAACGCTCGTTGGCTGGCAACGTCAAATCGCCCAGGGACGCAACATGGTATGCGAGGGCCGGGATCAGGGCAGCGTGGTTTTTCCCGATTCGCCGTGCAAGTTCTATCTTCATGCCGGGCTCGAAACGCGGGCAGCCCGTCGGATGGCCGAACTCGGCTTGAAGGGATGTGCGTCGACTCCTTCTCGCGTTTTGGAAGAATTGAAGATCCGGGATGAACGGGATCAAACGCGTGATGTAGGCCCGCTCATCGCGGCCGACGATGCCCTCTGGATCGAAACGGACGGGTTGAACATCGACCAAGTGGTCGACCGGCTGGAGGCGCATGTTCGATGTCGCCTTGGGTAGCCACTCGCTGGTGGGAATTCTGGAAATTGTTGGTATTCCCCACGGTCAGCACGCTGATGAGCTTGCGGTATTCGGGCGGGCAGCACGTGCCACGCACCGGGCCGGTCTTGTTCCTGAGCAATCATCAGTCCTTTCTTGACCCGGTTCTCATCGGCTTGTCGCTGCCACGTCAGGCTCGATTCGTTCATCGGCAAACACTGCAGAATAAGAAGTGGCTAACGTGGCTGATGGCGAGTCTTCGCGGCATCCCAATCGACCATCGTGGCTTTTCACGAGAAGGTCTTCAGGCAACGCTTGACGCCCTGGAATGTGGAGAGAGTGTGGCCATGTTTCCGGAGGGCGAGCGAACCCACGACGGCTTGCTCGGCGAATTCAAGCCGGGTATTTCGCTGCTCATCAAGCGTACAAAGTGCCCGATTATCCCAATCGGAATCGCCGGTGCATTCGATGCCTGGCCGCGAACCTGCAAGCTGCCGCGACTCTCGCCGTTGTTCCTGACGCCATCTGCCGGAACCGTCGCCGTCGCAATCGGCAAGCCCATTGAGCCAGGCCGCTACGAGAAATCAACTCGAGTGGAAATGCTGGCTGATCTGCGCCGTGAAGTCGCAGTTCAGATGCAGCTTGCCGAATCGCTCAGGCGAAAGCGGCGTGAAGCGTTATAATAGCTGAACCTGCCGTCTGAGGAACCCATGCCGGAAGTGCGATCTCGATTGACGTTGCCGCTCTGGACCGAGCGTCATGCCGCGCCATTCGCCCCGGCTTCGGGCGCGGAGATGAAGGCACGCGGCTGGGACTACGTCGACGTCGTGTTCGTTACCGGGGACGCGTACATCGATCACCCCAGCTTCGCGATGGCGATTCTGCACCGCGTGTTGGAGCAAGCTGGGTTTCGCGTGGCGATTCTCAGTCAGCCCGACTGGCGGAGTGCGGAGCCCTGGCGGCAATTCGGAAAACCGCGGTTGTTCTTCGCGGTCAGTGCGGGGAACATGGACTCGCTCATCAATCACTACACGGCCAACAAGAAGGTCCGCAATGACGACGCTTATTCGCCTGGCGGGAAGATCGGCCTGCGACCCGATCGAGCGACCCTTCCGTATTGCCAGCGTTCGCGTGAGGCGTTTCCCGGCGTGCCCGTCATTGCCGGCGGCGTCGAGGCTAGCCTGAGACGGCTGGCCCATTACGACTACTGGAGCGATACGGTTCGCCGGTCGATCTTGCTCGATAGCAAGGCGGACCTCGTCGTCTATGGCATGGGCGAACAATCAATCGTCGAGATCGCTCGGCGATTCGCGGCTGGCAAGACCGTGAAGGACCTGCGCGATTTGCGTGGGGTCGCCTATGCGTTGGGTGCGAAGGAATCCGAGGAGCTTTTGAACACAGAGTACTCGGTACCCAGTTCACAGTATTCACCGACCACTCGTATTCCGTCGTTCGAGGCCGTGAGGGATGATAAGGCCGCGTTCATCGAAGCCACCCGCCTGATCCATTTGAACACGAATCCGTTCAATGCGGCCACGCTCATTCAGTTTCACGATCGGCAGGCAGTCGTTGCCACGCCACCTGCGATCCCGTTAGACGCTGGCGAAATGGATGCCATTTTCGATCTGCCCTACACACGTCGGCCACATCCGATGTACTCGGAGCCCATACCGGCACACGAGATGATCAAGGATTCGGTTACCATCATGCGTGGCTGTTTCGGAGGCTGTACGTTCTGCTCGATTACAGCCCATCAAGGCCGCATCATCCAATCGCGCTCGAAGGAATCGATCATCGGTGAAGTGAGGAAGATGGCCGAGGACCCAGACTTCAAGGGGGTCATCAGCGACGTCGGAGGGGCGACCGCCAACATGTACCAGATGCGCTGCACTCGGCCCGAGGTCGAGGCGAAGTGCAAGCGACTCTCGTGCATTCACCCGACCATCTGCAAGCTGCTCGGCACCGATCACGGACCGACGATCGATCTGCTGAAAACGATCCGCGAAGAGAAGGGCATTCGCAAGGCATTCGTCGCCAGCGGCATCCGCATGGACCTGGCTCAACTGTCGCCGGAATACATCCACGAACTGGCCACGCACCACGTCGGTGGGAGATTGAAAGTTGCCCCGGAGCATACCAGTCCCAAAGTCCTCGCGCTGATGAAGAAACCCTCGATCGATAACTTTGGCGAGTTCGCGAAGGAGTATGTCAAGGCTTCGCGGGATGCAGGAAAGCCGAAGCAATCGCTCGTGCCTTACTTTATCGCCAGCCATCCCGGAAGTGGATTGGCGGAGATGATCGACCTGGCCGTGTATCTGAAACGGAATGGCTATCGGCCCGATCAAGTGCAGGACTTCATCCCGGCCCCATTCGATATTGCCACGTGCATGTGGTATACGGGCGTCGATCCGATGAGCGGAAAGCCCGTCGCAGTCGCCCGGAACTTGAAGGACCGCAAACTCCAGCGGGCCCTGATGCAGTTCTTCAAGCCGGAAAACTGGTTTGAAGTTCGCGAGGCACTTCAACAGGCCGGTCGAACGGACCTGATGGGCAACGGCTGCGACGCTCTGATTTCCGCGAATCCCACAAAGGAAGCGATCGAAGCCCGACGCAAGAAGGCGAACCAAGCAATTCGCAACGATCACACGCACAGCATTGCCAATCCGGCAGGTGGAGAGGCAGCGGGCGAACGGCCGGTCCCGCCGCTGGTGCAAAATCGAGGCTATCGGCCAGGGCGAAAGACACAGGAGAGACGCACAAAGCCCGGAAGCAAATGATCTGGCGAAGTCACTCAAAACCCCTTCTTGAAAATCCGGCTCGCACGGTCGCTCATGAAGATTACGGTGATGAACTTTTTGTCGTCCCCCCAGCGAATGCCTTTGGCTCCGCTGAAACTGGTCACATCCAGCTTCATCCCGGCCGACTTGCCATCCTGCGGGCCGAGTGCTTCCTTCATGAGTGCCGCCACTTCGCTGCTGGGGATCTCCTTGCCCCCTTTGCCGAGAATCGATTCGACTTGCTGGGCCGACATGCCGACTTTCAGGCGTTCGAAGTTGGCCTGATTCAGATTGCCGCCGCTGCACCCGAAGGCGTTACAGGCAAGCACAAGGATCATCGCTCGCCCAACGCATCGACGGACATGCATACGATTGCTCCACGCGAATTGAACTGGCAGGACAGCGGTATTACTAGGCAGGATCGTTGAAAAAGCGAGCGGCGGATTACCCCAGCTACCGTTTGTGCTCCGCGAAGAATTCCCATATTGTCTCGTTCACGTTCGCCTTCGTGCCCCAAGTGTGTCCTTCGCCCTTCAACTCGACATACTTCACGACGTGGCCCTCCTTCTTGTATTTGTCGCGGTTCTCACGTGCAAACACGACGGAGAGGAGAGGGTCTTTTTCGCCATGAACGATCAGCACGGGAAACTTTCGATCGGCCTTCACGCCCAATAATGTCTGCAAGCCCAGCGGTCCCGAATGCGATGCGACCGCAGCGATTGTCTTCGAGCGTTCTTTACCGACCAAGTGGGCGAAGTAGCCTCCGTTCGACATGCCAAGTACGAAAATTCGGTCCGCATCGATCTTGTATTCGGCTGACAACTTGGCGAGCAGGGCATCGAACATCGCCAGATCGTTCTTGATCTTTTCGGGAGCAAACCCCCAGATTTTGTCGACCGCGTTTGGATAAGCGATGATGAATTGATGCTGTTGGGCCGTCTCGTTTAGCTTCGTGTATACGGGCATCACATCCTTGCTGTCGATCAGCATGCCGTGAAATGCGATCACCAGAGGAGCAGGCTTGGTCAAATCAATCGTCTTGGGAACGACCAGCCGATAGTCGCGTATCGAACCGCCGACCGCCATCGATTCGTTTGCGTACTCGCCGGCTTTTGGTTCCGCGGCAGCGAAAGAACCGATCAGTGCCATGATCAACAGAGTGGACGAACGCAAGAACGACATGCTTTTCTCCCGGTCGGTAGGTGTCGAAACTGCCTTGTGCAGACTTCGGCGTTTCCAAGAATTCCAAAGCAAAGTCTCTGATCCAGTTCCTTCTGACCAGATCCCGTGCCTGCCTGAGCCTTCGCTCGGCCATGGTTGCTGCTTGGTACAGGTGGACTTATGTGCGCAATCAGCGTGCTGCCGGAGAAGCAATCCTCGTTTGGTGAAGAAGAACTTGCCCTTCCGAGCCGATAGATATTTGTGGTATGTGCACGCCCAACTCATCAGTCGCTTGAACTGCGGCCTGATGAGGGCTAATATTTCTGTGTCTACCCATACCACACCCCCACGCGATTTGTTTGCGTGTTCGCCGGCAGACCGGGATTCGCGAGAATTCGGCCATGAGCATCGAATCCGAGGTTGATCCGTGTATTGAGTGCTTCAGCCTCAAGGAGGAGGCTCTGCGTGAAGCTAAAGCCGAGCAGTGGATTCAAAGCTACAAGGCGGGACGCGATCTGGGTGACGAAGTTGTTCAGAAATGGGTCCGCGAACACTGGGCTGGCTTTTTGAGGGCGCGTTGGCTTGATCATATGCTCGGCGTGCGCTTCTGGTTCGAACTGAAGCGATCCGAGTTCGGTATCTTACTCAAAACGCCTAGCGACCGTATGTGCTTACTAAACGAGATCGTAGAGCAACTTCGGTGCAAGGCGGAAAACCTGGATGTCATTCGATGGGCTTGTGCTCAGAAATCGACTGAAGAACAGCGGATCGTTCATGACCTGCTCTTGATCATCGATGTCAACTCTCGCCGCATGCGTTGCCTCTTCTCGGATCAATAAGACTGCACTTCTGTCTTTCCCAATCTGAAATAACTGCTCGGTTGAGTTAGGATCCGCGTAACAACGAGTTGCCGAGTCTAGGGGAACTGGAACCGCGGAGACCACGCTGTTGTGGTCGATCAGGGAGCGTACGTAGAACACTAGTCTAGCTTCTTGTTGGATCATGGTCACTCTGGTTAAACGAACCGACAGGCGGCCTTGAAGCGTTTCTCCCTTGACGAGCGACGCATTCGCAGAAATTTCGTCAAAGCCCGATGGATGAACGCCGCGTGATTGCGGAGCGGGCCGAGCGGCTCAAGCCAGGATGCCACGTCCGGGTGCGTTTGCTTCAGGCAATCGACAAACGTCGGCCAGAATGCAGGCCACATGCAATCGTGATGGTGAACGATCTTGGTCGCACGCAATTTCTCCTCGCGATACCACTGCGAGTGGATCGCGTTGCCCATCTCATAATTGTGACTGTTGACCAGCTGGCGGAAACGCAGCCCAAGTTTGGCGGCTGCCAGGCTCAAGCCGAATTGTTCGGTGGAAAGACGCCCGTCACGGCCGAACCCAGCTGAACGTCCAGCAAACGGGTGGTGCAACGATCGTGCTCGACCGCCAGGCCCGTGCCGCGACGAAAGACAAATACTCCACTGTTCCAATAGAGGCGAATCCGGTCGCCTTCGCGTTCGGTCGTCACCCACGGAAGTGATTCCAACGCAATGCCGACGGCAGCGCAGGCTTCGCGCCAGAAGGGTTCGCAACGATCGTTGGGTCCGGTCGTTCCGCCGGCGTTATCGGAGGAACAGGCCACGATGTCTTCTTCGGAGGAGGGAGTCAATTCGGTCGGTTCGCCTGTGAAGAGCAGGTCCGCGTCCAGCCAACCGATGAACTCAGTGGTTGCCTGTTTTTCGGCGAGGATCAGGGCACGCGTTTTGTTAATGTAGGCATACCATCCGTGCGGATCGACCCGCGAGGTGTGGTGGTACGTGATCCCCAGCCGATCGAATTCGCGGAGCGTGGCTTTCCCGATCGGCGGCCCCATGCGCGGTTAGACAGCCCACATCGGGCATTGGGAGTAAGCCCCGCCCCATCGACGAAAGCTATCGACCATGCTCACGACCTGCGTCTCAAGCGGGCCGGACTCGATACAGGTAACGAAAGTGCTTGGCGGCATCATGACGGGAAATTCTACGAACGGCCCGCTCTACTTTCTTCCGCTCGGTTGGGCTATCGTAATGATCGTGATCGACTTTCACCCTCGTGAGGAAACTATGCGCGTCTTACTCTCCCTCTCCATTGCACTGTTGTTTGCCGCAACGGGCGTCGCCCAGTACGGCGACATCAGCGATGTGAAACTACTCAAGCCCGAAGACAAGGAAGACGTCAAAAGCGTCCCTGCCCCCAAAGGGGCTGTGGTGCTTTTGGACGGCAAGAGCCTTGACAAGTGGACGACGAGGAACGACGCCAAGAAGCCAGCAAGCTGGAAGCTACTCGAAGGTGGGATCGCGCAAGTTCAAGGCGGGGACATGGTGACCAAGGACACGTTCGGAGGTTCATTCAAGTTGCACGTCGAGTTTCGGGTGCCGTACATGCCAAAGGCGAGCGGCCAGGGGCGAGGCAATAGCGGCGTCTACCTCCAGGGCCGGTACGAGGTGCAAGTGCTCGATAGTTATGGGCTGGACAGCAAAGACAACGACTGCGGAGGTATCTACGGCATCGCCAAGCCGTTAAAGAATGCATGCAAGGCTCCAACCGTCTGGCAGAGTTACGACATTGATTTCCATTCGCCGAAAATCGTTGATGGGAAGAAAACAATGGGGCGAATCACGGTGCTGCACAACGGCATTAAGATCCACGACGATGTGAAATTGACCAAGGACAACACCACTGCTGGCGCGGGCGGTGACCCGGGTACGCCGGGACCCATCCTGCTCCAGGATCACGGTAACCCCGTGCAATACAGGAACATCTGGCTCAAAACCGAAAAATAGCGACCTTGGGCCGGACGCCGATCCCGAACAAGGTCCCGGCCTCCGGCCTTTCCTCCCCCTCGAGGGAAGGCGTCAGCAATTTGCGAGTTTCTTGAAGTTTGCAAGAATTTTTGTTTGTTTTTCCAACCGATATGCTTTAAAATTTAATTGACCTTTTTGTTGGCTCCCGATTTCTCCCGTCCTAGCGAGTCGTTTTCTGTTTGTCGAGACGTTCGCTCATCGGCGAGGTTCGACCGTGATTGAAGCAATAACTAGCTTCGGCCTTTCCCTTCCGCTCGGGTCGCGTGACCCCGTCCGTGAAGTCCATTGTCGTTATCCTTCATGTTCGCGATCAATAGATCGCTTCGTCGCGCTTTTGGAGAGCACCCATGAATCGCTGTCGGAGATCTTCGAAACAGGCATTCACGCTCATCGAACTGTTGGTCGTGATTGCCATCATCGCCATCCTGATTGGCTTGTTATTGCCAGCGGTCCAAAAGGTCCGCGAGGCAGCGAATCGAATGAAATGCACCAACAATCTCAAACAGATGGGGCTTGCATCTCACGGCTTCCACGACGCGAAAGGCCGATTCCCGGCTGCTCTCAACCACGGGTCGATGACATGGTATTCCAGTTACCAGCGTGACCTTCCCCCAGGCGGAGTCGAACCAAACGGCTACCCCTCGGAGGGCCCGTTCTTGAGTTGGACGACTCACATTGCCCCTCACATGGAAATGGACAACATTTACATGCAATGGAACTTCAAGGCATGGCCTTGGTGGCAGTACTATAACGGGGTTGGAGTCAACAGTCATAAAGCCAAGATGATGCAATGCCCTAGTGACAGCCGCGTTGGACTGATTTGCAACGATGGGGGCAACTTTGCCGCACTAACCAGCTATCTTGGAGTGAGTGGAAAAGATCAGTTCCGCGAAGACGGTGGACAGGACGGGATTTTCTACATCAATAGCGGCGTGGCGATGGCTGGCATCAGCGATGGCACGAGCAACACGCTTCTCATTGGTGAAAGACCACCTTCGAACGACCTTTACTACGGCTGGATGTGGGCCGGTTCAGGAGATTTTCCTTATTTTGGTGCCACGGACGTAGTGTTGGGAGTTCGTGAGATCACGAATGGAAGTCCAAACGGGTCACGGGACTTTTACAGGCCCGGTACGCTGATCGACCCGACGAACATCCACCGCTATCACTTCTGGAGTTTACATCCGGGCGGCGGTATGTGGCTGTTTGCCGATGGACACGTGCAGTACATTAGTTACAGCGCGGGAACCTCGACGGTGCCTGGCGGGCTTACGCTGTTGGAAGCACTCGCTTCCAGGAACAACGGAGAATTACTCCCCGGGTACTGAGATGATGCGTCATCCCCGCACGCCAATCGTGCGGGGATCTCTTTTCTGCCCGCCTCCCCATTGACTTGAAGGACAATCCAACATGACACGCTCGATCCGCCTGGCAGTTGCTTTGTTGTGTGTCGCGTCCAGCATCTCCATCGTCGGTTGCGCTAGCAAGGATGAAAGCAAACCGAACTCCGAGTTGACAATTCCAGACGTGCCTGCGGCTGGTTCGGCCGACGGCAAGAAGGGGCCCGGAGGCCCGAAAATGAAGTGAGTACGGTCAGTTACCCTTGGGCTTCGGGAGAATAACAATTTTGGTCACGACCTCGACACCGTCTTTTTTCTCCGTTGTGATCGCCGCCTCGATTCCAGTTTTGACACCCTTCAGCCCTTCCTTCACGGGGATCACACGCAGACGTTTTCCAGCGAACACTTGATTCAGCACGTCCACCTTCTCATCGACCTTGAAAGTCTTCGGCTTCCCATCCACCGCGAATGTTACAGTCTTCTTGGTATTGTCCACTTCCGTTAGTTTTTCGATGTAGGATTCGGCAAGACCGACCGAGGAGAGAAATCCGAGGGCGAGTGCGGTGAGGATATTGCGAAACATGTGAATGAAGCCTCCACGAAGACGATGAAGAATGGTTAAAGCCGATCGACCGGTCGGGAACTGCGCAATCCGAGTATTCATTGAACCAAGGCCGAAGGAAAAAGTTCTCTTGCCGGGTGAAACTTCCGCAAGTCCATCTTACGGAGTAAACTATCCGCATGATTCGCGGTGTGCCCATTTCCCCCGGGGTGGCCGTGGCCCGTGCGTTTCGCATGGACCCGGTTCTTGCACGTCACAGCCCTGGGTTGCTTGACTCGGCAGCCTTATCGGCTGAATCGGCTCGTTTTGATCGAGCCTGCGATGCCGTCTCGACTGAACTGGATGAAACCATCGAGCGTGTGCGTATCGAAGTTGGCGAAACATCAGCTGATATCTTCCGTGGCCATCGTGCCATCCTGCGAGACCCGGCATTCGTCGTCAAAGTCAAGGGTTTCATCCTGGATAGCCAGCTTGACGCGGTCAACTCCTTGAACAAGACGCTTGAGGACTACGACCTGCTCTTTGCGCGCATCCGCGATGAGTACCTTCGCGAACGCATGGCGGATATTCGTGACGTGGCCGAGCAGATCATGCTGAAACTCACGGTCGAGACCGATCAGATGGCCATTGGCTTGAGCGAGCCACTGATTCTTGTGGCACCCGAGATCAGGCCATCCCAGGCCGCCATGTTCGACCGGCTGCCGATCAGCGGGATCGCCACCGAGTCCGGCGGTAGCACTGGCCATGCAGCGGTGCTAGCTCGTAGTCTTGGCATCCCCGCCGTCTCTGGCCTAACGGGGCTGCTCGCTCACGTGCAAAATGGCGACATGCTGATTGTTGACGGCCGCGAAGGCATCGTGATTGCCAATCCTGGCCCGGAAGTCGAGGCCGCTTACCGCAAACTCCAACGCGAGTATGTCGATCTGCGTGATTCGCTTGTGGAGAACCGCGATCTGGAGTCGGTCACGAAGGATGGCGAGCGAGTGGAATTGCTCGCCAATGTGAACTCGGTGATCGACGCCGCCGCCGCCGTGGGCGTCGGTGCCACGGGAGTCGGCCTCTTTCGCACCGAGTACGTCTTTCTAACGCATTCGAGCGTCCCGACCGAGGACGAGCAAGTCGTCGCTTATCGCAATATCATCGAGGCCTCGCCTAATCGGTCCGTGGTCATTCGCACCCTCGATCTGGGAGGAGACAAGCAGGTCAAGTATTTCTCGCACTATCGACAGGCCAACCCCTTCATGGGCTGGCGCAGCATCCGCATGAGTTCGGAGCATCCGGAGTTCTTTCAGACCCAACTTCGTGCGATCCTTCGTGCCGGTGTCGATGGCAACATCTCCGTGCTCTTTCCGATGGTTAGCACCGTTGAAGAGGTGCGGAAACTGCGCCGCCTGATCGATCGAGCCCGCATGTCGCTCCATCAGCAGAAGATTCCCCATCGTGAAGAAGTGCCCTTCGGGGTCATGGTCGAAGTACCGGCGGCGGCCGAATGCATCGACCACATTCTCGCCGAGGTCGACTTCGTCAGCATCGGCTCAAACGACCTGGTCCAGTACTTGATGGCTGCGGATCGGGACAATCCACGCGTCGCGGCCCTGTGCGATCCCTGTCACCCTGCCGTGCTACGCGTCCTTCGCCGCATCATCGGCCGTTCGGTCAAGCAGAATAAGCCCGTCACCCTGTGTGGCGAGATGGCCGGCCGGCCGATGTGCATTCTCGCACTGATCGGCATGGGATTGCGGAAGGCGAGCATGAGTCCGGCGTTCGTACCCGCAATCAAAGAGTTAGTACGTTCCATCTCCGTGACGGACGCACGTCGCGTGGCACGTGCCGTCTTGCGAATGGAAACCGTGGCGGAAGTGCGAGCACATCTCGCGGAGAAATTGCGTAAACTCTGCCCGCAGGTGGCCAGTCTCGATACGACCGTGTGACTTGTTATGACTCGGCCTTCTTGTTCTCGGCATCCAGATACGTTCGGAACTCACCCATCTTGTACGAGACGAACAGGAACGCATGATGCAGCGCCAGGTAGGTCTCGTCTTCTGGATCGTCCGCGTAGTCTTTGCGTAGAGCGTAGAGTTTCGCCAGGAGTTGGTCGGCCGTTGGCATGGTGTGATTCTCTCTCGCTTGCGTTTATCAGAGCCGAGCACGGAGGCTTTGCGGAGTAAGCGGCACTTGACTCAGTCCAAGTCTATCTGTTCACGCAGGAAGCTCGGTGATTCAAAGCAAGTTGGTTCGCTGTGATCCCCGCTTACTCCGCTCGGAGAAGCCTCGCTTTGTGCAAGGCACTGTTGCGGCACTTCTAAAACTCTCGCGGTCATCTTGGTTCCAGTCGGCCATCGCACATCTCCGCTCGTAGCGGGAATCGTGCGGCCAATTCGGCGCTATGGGTGACGACCATCAGGATCGTGCCATCCTGCCGATGCAACTCGCTGAGTAGTTCGCCAATCCCTTGAGCCGAACTGCGATCGAGATTTCCGGTCGGCTCATCGGCGAGGAGCAGTTTCGGTTTGCGAATCAGCGCTCGGGCAATTGCCGCTCGTTGCCGCTCGCCCCCGGAAAGCTCAGCCGGCCGATGATCCAACCGAGCGGATAGTCCCACGCGATCGAGTAGCCGGCGTGCCTCTTTCTCGAATGTCGCGCGATCGCCGTCCTCGGCCACTAGCGTCGGGATCAACACATTTTCCAGCACGTTACATTGTGGTAGCAGATGATGGTCCTGAAATACGAAACCGATGTGCTGGTTGCGAAAGGCAGCCAGTGCAGGCTCGGCCAGTGCAAACGGGCTCACGCCATCAAGAGAAACGGACCCGCTACTCGGCGAGTCGAGCGTCCCAATGATTTGCAGCAGCGTGCTTTTGCCGGAGCCGGAAGGCCCCATGACCGCGAGAGCCTGACCCGCTTCGAGCGAGAGCGAGACGTTTGAAAGCACCGAGAGCGATCCACTTCGTGTTGGATATTGCTTGCTCAAATTGTCGACGGTCAAGCTCATGAGGTCGATTCGTTTCAGAGTGAAGACAGCAATCCGAGCACACCGATTCCGTAGAAGGTGTATTCAACATCGAGGCCGATGTCCCACGAGCCGCCTCGAAAGCCGCCTTGCGCGCCTTGCAAGCTTTCAGCGTATGTGCGAATCGCTGGGAGGTCGAGTCGATCGAGTTCGCCGACGTCTGCAAGGGTCCATCCTCCTGTAAACGTGGAAAGCAAATCGGCGGCGGCGATGCGGTCGTTCGCTCGCAACCCGCCCTCTTCCCGGGAACACAAGCTCGCAAGAAAGACACCAATCTGTTCGCGTTTTGCGAGGGCAAGTGCATCCAGAATTTGCAGTGTGCCCACTCCGGCGGCCGTTGGATTGGTGCCCGCTCGCTTCATCTGGGCGATCTCGACAAATCCGCCTTGACGATAACGGCCTTCCAAAAAAGAAATGGCTCGCTCGGGGTTGGGGATCGACTTCCCGAGCAACTCCAGAGCGAGTGCGACGAGGAACGTGGTGTACGTGCTACCCGTCGTTCCCCCAGGCGACTTGGCATATCCTCCGTCCGCATGGCGATGAGTTTCCAAAACATCGACCACGCGATCCAGCCAGCCGTCTGAAGATTCCACCGACAGATCTGGCCCGCCACCGAGTTGCACTAGAAACATGCTGACCAGATAGGAGAACAAATCGACGACGCTCGCAGACCGAGTCTGGCTCGTTCTCAGGAACCCGGCGGCTTTCAGGCAGATTTCCGGCTCAAGTGCTTGCAGAACCGCCAGCGAGCGTAATGCGAATCCCGTGTAATAAAGATCAGATCCTCCCTCACGCCCCGAGAAGCCACCATCCGGATTTTGACGCGTGAGAACCCATTTGGCATGACGGACTCGGAACTCGGAAGGGAGCCGGTCGACACCATCGATCAGGCGACCAGTCAAGCGTTGTAAATATGGCTCTTGCGACATTTTTCTCGTTCTGGCCTAAATGATGATGGTGTCGAAAATGGCAGGGCAATCGTGCAGATTCGCGTTGTGGCTGATGGCGATGAACTCATCGCTGAAGCAGGCAGTGGCCGCTTGCTCGAAGCACGCCCCAGCCGGCCCCACCGTCAATGGGTAAGTTCGTGGCCCCGTTTGCACCGATGATGGAACTGGTCATGCCCCCTCGAACTTCGCACGAAGCACCGAGGGGATCTCTCGCGACTCCAGGCCGCGATCAGGTGTATGACGACAATAGACGGTCGTGATGTGCCCGGTCGCCAGTTCCTTTCCATCGCGACTGAAGTCGAAGCGATAACGCACGGACTTGCGGCCAACTTCTTCGACCGTCACGACGATGTCGAGCACGTCTTCGAATTTCGCGGGATTCTTGAAGTCGCAGTTCACCGAGACTCGCGGGAAGCCGAGCCGTTCCTCGCCATCCTTCCACGAGACCGAAATACCCAGAGTGTGCAGAAAGTCGGTTTCCGCTTGTTCCATATAGCGGAAAAAATTGGCGAAGTGTGCGATGCCGGCCATGTCGGTGTCGCCAAACTCGACTCGTCGGGTCGTTTGAAATGGCTCTTTCACGTTGGCTTCGCCTCGAAGGGTTGTTGTGCATAATAGTGGGCTAGAATCTCGACAGTCGCGCAGGCCATTACTTCGGCCGTGAATTGCGAGTGAACTGCGGCCTGCCCTCGTTCGCTCAGCTGTTTGCAGAGTGAAACATCCTGAAGGAGACGCGAAAGCTCGCGGGCCAAAGCGGTCGGGTTTTCAGGTTCCACTAACAGGCCGCCGCCCGTAGCCTCGATCAATTCCGGGAACGCTCCATGTCGTGGTTGAACAACCGGTACCCCGTTCGCGAGTGCCTCCAACACATAAATGCCCTTCGGCTCCCGATAGACCGTCGGCACGGAAAGCACGTCGAGAGTCTGCAAGAAACGAACCTTGGCCTCGTGTGTCGGGCATTCGACATGCTCGACGTCCCCGCCTAGCCCCGCTTCCTGCAGTTTAGCCATTTGCTCGTCGAAGTACGCACGATTGTTTTCGCCAAGCCAGCCGGAGATGTGAAGCCGGCATTCGGGTGCCCCCGGCGTTTGTCGGAGAATCCGGAACGCATCGACGAGATGGTGAAAGCCTTTCTCCGGACAGATGCGTGCGAAGTAGCCGATCGTGTAAGGGGGCTTTTCGTGGAAATCACGCGGCCCGCCATGCCCTTTCAAGCTGATGCCCGGGGCAACTACATGAATCTGCTCGCGTGGCAAATCCAGGTAACCGGCCATGAAGTTCGCGTAGTAGGTGCTGGTCGCAAAGTAGCCGGCAAGCGATTTGCCGTTCTTGCGGATCAATTCCATGCACCGTTTGCGATCTTGAGGTTGCAAGCCTTCCAAAAAAATGTCATCCCCTTGCAGCGTCGCCAGCACCGGCCCTTTCCAGTGCTCCTTAAGGGCCGGGACCAATCCGGAGATGAGCACATTCGAAAGAACGACCACATCCGGTCGGAACTCCTGGCTCAGCCAGCGCACGAGTTTGTCGACTTCCTTCTTCTGCTTGCCATCGTCGCCTAGCAACATGGAGACGGTGAGGTCACCTAGTTGGTCTGCCTTCGTGCGAATGGCGAACCGAGAGACCCAGCGAAGCAGGCGGGGAAAGTCGAGCAGGCGATCGAGCAACCAGGGCGTGTGTCGAAAAAGCCAGCTTTTCTGTTGGAGATAGACGTTAATGCCGCCGAAGAAGACACGCTTCTGTGAAACGTTCTCCTCGTCAGTTCGAATCGGGGTGTAGGTCGGAATCAGCAACGCATCGTGCCCCAGCCGATTCAGGGCCGCCGCAAGTGTGTTGTCCTTCATGCAGGAACCGCAGAACATGCCAGCGGCCCCGGAGGTGATGAGTGCGATTTTCATGGAAATCTCTGCCACTCTCCGTTTCGGAGAGGGGGGAGTAAGAACTCATTTCGCAATCAACACAAAATCCGCATCCGCCAAGTCGATCGTGAAAGTTAGACTTCCACCCGCATATTTCGATTCGATGTTCTTCTGTCCTCGCACGCTACGGACGCTCTTCGGGGCGAATGGAATACGGACCTTAACTTCGACGCCTTTGGATGGCTTGTCGTTCCAGTTCGTCAGCGTCAGGATCACACCATTCGGGCTGTCCATCACGCTTGCCTCGATACCGTCAGCCGAACATTGGACTGCCCGATCCGGCATGCGTGCGTCAACACCCAGGCACACCAGGGTGGTCGTCGCAGCATCGAAGCCCGAGGGATTGTACAGGCAGTGCCGGCCGCCACGGGCATACGGAATCGGCTTTGTGCCCGTCTTCATCCACGTGTTTCCCGCGAGCGTGCCGACCGCGAAAATTTTGCCTTTGCCTAACTCGCGGACGGTCGCCCCCGCCTGGCCGGTGCTCCAGGTGCCAATCGCCTTGGCCGTGTCAGGTACAAGAATTTGCTTCATGCCAATTGCACCGACTGGCTTACCAGCGACGGTCAACGTGTCGATTACCGGCAGCAACGGCAACTCGAGCAGCGTGCGAATGATGGCCACGTTCTTTTCGGTCGTGATGCTCTTGAGGCCGAGTAAGTTCAACATGGCCGGTTCGGGTTCGTTGAATTCGTTCAAGTGCCCGCAGCCGGCCGTGGCATAGAGCACGCCGCCCGCGTTCACCCAGGCTTCGAGCTTGGGAATCGCCCGATGATCAATCCACTCGCCGGCGAAGTAGACCACGTCGTAGTTCTTCAGAATGTCGAGTTCCGTAATGTCGTCTTCGGTAATTGTGTCCACGGTATGCTGTGCGTTCTTGAGCGCGAGATACAGCATCTGCTGGTCCTTCCGGCAGATGATCTGATTCAACTTGTCAGGTGCGTTCTTGCAGTCCTTGGCGAAGACGTCTTTCGCCTTATCGATCATCAATCGCGATTCGTTGAAGTCGGTGGCCTTGCCGGTGACGACGGCGACACGAGCGGGGCGAACCTTGCCGCCTTTCAGGAACGGTTCTGCCTCGGCCGTATCGAAGATCGCATCGTGCAGCGTGCGATGCGTTTCGGGATAGCTCCACGAAACGTAATTCTCGGTAAATCGCTCCGGCGGAGCGACCCAGAAGTTGTCGATGTGCTTCGAGCCGTTGCCGACGGCAAGCAGCGTGTTTCGCCGCAAATAGCCCGGTTCCTGTCCCGGTGCATGTGGCATGATGTAGTAGTGGATCGGCTGGTTGTGATACTTCACGGCACAACGCACCTGGGCAAATTGCCAGGAAATAATTTGTGGCACCTCGGGCACGCTGAAGATGTAATCCTCCGCCCAGAACATCGACATGCCCTGATGCTTGAAGATGTCCACCCATTGATAGATGGGCCCGTAATACAACGCGAGATGATGGGGCGAATAATTTGCACCCGTTAGAACATTCGGCCCGATCTCTTTCTTTGCGAGTTCCGTTAGCGAACGGAAGTCCGCAAAACGTTCTTCCTCGTTGAACAGGTTCGAGTACCACACCAGGTGGGAATTGCCTGCGTCCGCCAGCGTGGCGGCGGCCGGTTCAACCCCGCCCAACTCGGCTTTCGTGACCTTGCGCGCCTTCAGCCAATCGCGGAACTTGGCCACGTTTTTCGGGTCCGCGTAATTGATTTTGCCAAGCCCGATCTCGTCGCCGAATGACAGGACGCGAAACTTCTCCTTGTCTTTCAGGGTCTTTGCAAAAGCTTTGATGCCGTCGGCGCTTCCAGCATGAGCGAACAGTCCATCTCTTGCGACATGCTCGTATTTGTCAGGAAGGAGCGTGTTGTAGCCAATCGCATCCTTGAGATCGGTCACCCAGGCTTCCTGACCGGAGAATGCACCGTAGAACAAGATCTCCTTCGGCTTCTTGCCCCCGTTGGCCTTCTTCCACGTCTTGCTGGCCGCGGTGATCTCGCCTGCCAGCATCTTTGCCGGTTTAACCACTGCATCTTTCTTCCAAGTGATCTCGATGGGCACAACCGCCCATTCGCCGTCGGCAATCGTAAAGTCGCCGACAATCTCGTTGCCGGCCTCATCGCGGGCGAACTGGACAGAAAATTCCTTGCCGGCACCTAACGAAAGAACGAGCCCCTCGTCGTGAACGAGTTGGCAAAACGGGCCGATGTTTTGCCATGCCGACCACTGACCAGCCGCCACGGGAGCTACCGGAATTTTCGTTGTTGCCCCTCCATACTGCGGCTGAAAGTGACCGCTCCGCGATATGGTCAGTTGAGCTGGCTTATCTCCGGCGTTTTTGAAACGCACGAAAAGCTTGGTGGCTGCGATGGCCTCGTTCGCGAACGGCGAACCGACTTGGTACGGTTTGAAGTTTTTGTAGGTATCTTCGACGTTCGTTGTCAGCACGACGAAGTCGATGAAGCGATCTCCAGCCGGCTTCGGGTTCTCTACAGTCGTGAGCCGCAATTCAGCCGGACCGGCCGCGAGATCAACCAGCGTCTTCGGGGCCTCAGCACAATCGTGATCGACGCCCCAGGGCCACCAGAGTTCATCGCTGACGCCGCTGAAACTCCACAGGCGATCGGTGCCTTTCTTCCCATAAACGTGTGTGAAGACGGCCTTGCCACCCTGAACGACCTCCAACTTGTGCAGGTAGTTGAAGTAAGGAGGTGCCTGGTACTTGCTCCAGACGCGGTATTTTCCGGCCGCGGAAACCGTGATGGCTTGAGTCGCAACCGAGCCAACGCTTAAGGCCGGCGCTCCCAGGCTGGCCCCCTGCGACATCCACATGCCGCCATACGTGTGGCTGCCGTAAGTGTCTTGCTGATGGGTGATCTTCCAGCCCTTGTCGTCCTTGGGAGTGAACTTCTCACCCTCCGCGACGATAATCTCGGCTCGCAAAGCAGAGCCAAACATGAGGAGCAGAAGTAGCGGGAGAGACTTCATGTGTCATCCTGAAAATGGACTCAAGGCGGGTGAGTTCACAACATTTTGCTTGCGAGTCGATTCTACAAACCGCACAATGCCGACTCAACGTTTCACTCCCCGGAGATTTCTTGAATTCTCAACCCACTCGCGTTCGCTATGTCGTGCTCTTCGGGCTTTGCCTTGCGGCGGGGCTGGCGTACATCCATCGTGGTTGTCTGGGAGTAGTGGGAAGCACCGTTCAGGAAGATCTCGATGTTTCGGAACGCGCCTTGGGTTGGGCATTCGCGCTCTTCTTCTGGTCGTACGCTCTGTTCCAGATACCGGCCGGGCTCCTGGTCGATCGCATCGGGGCTCGACGATCGCTGTTCGCGTTCGGCTTGCTCGGGGCGATCACCATTGCGATCAGTGCCGGCAAGCTATTGACGGACGCGGCGACGGGCTTCGCGATCTTGCTGTTGGCTCGCACGCTGATGGGCATCGCGCAGGCCGGGCTATTCCCGGCTTCCACACGGGCGATGTCGGTCTGGATTCCCTTGAAGTTCCGGGCGTCCGCGGCCGGTATGTTGCAGGCCTGCATGTCGCTCGGCGGTGCCCTTGGCGCATTCATGACCGCACGACTGATGGGCGTCGTCTCTTGGCCCTGGATTTTTCTCATCTACGCGATTCCGGGCCTGATCTGGAGTGCGTGGTTTTTTGCCTGGTATCGCGACCGCCCCGACCAGCATGGTTCGACGAACGAGGCGGAGCGCCGGTTGCTCGAGCAGCCAGCGTCGAAAGTCTCGCAACCGCGAGGCGAATGGCTGGTTGCCCTCACGAGCCTGCCCGTCATCCTTCTGTGCGCTCAACAGTTCTTTCGGGCCGGGGCCAGTTCATTCTGGTTTTCCTGGTGTCCCAAGTATTTGATGAAGGCTCATGGCCTCGAAAAGGAGTCAGCCGGCGAATTGACGAGCCTTCCCATTTTCGGCTTCATGATCGGCAGCATCGGCGGCGGAATCGTGGCAGATTGGCTATTCCACCGAACCGGGAGCAAACGCATCAGCCGTTGTGGGACCGCGATTGGCTCGACATTTCTCGGGGTCATCTGTTTCCTGCTGACATTTCTCCTCCACAATTTCGGCACTTCGGTCGCGGTTGTTTTTCTTGTCGCGGGTGCGATGCTGGCCGCTGGCGGGAACTCCAGTGCCTACAGCGTGGCGATGGACCTGGGAGGAAGAAATCTTGCTGCAGTGTTCGGTGCTATGAACATGTTCGGAAACTTTGGTGCGGCACTCTTCTCGCAGGTTGCTCCCGAGTGGGTCGATTGGTTCGGCTGGCCGGCGATTGTGCTACTGGTTGGCGGATCGTACTCGATCGGCATGTTGCTCTGGTTGCCATTGAAGCCGGACAGTAATGCGTCTCGACCGAAGCAAGCAAACTCGTAAAAAGTAGTGGGCACACTTCGTGTGCCGTTTTGTACCCACGGCACCCGGGTGTGCCTACTACTATTGAACATCCATGACAGACATCTTTGAACGCAAGAAGGCCCTCCGCGACCAAGCTCATGCGAACCGGAATGCCCAGGAAAACAAGGACGAACTGAGCCGCACCATCTGCGATCGCTTCATGGGGTTGCCCGCATACGCGGCCGCCAAGACGGTGATGTTCTACATCGACGTGCGTTCCGAGGTGCGAACTCGGCACTCCCTCCCGACCGCTTTGGAATCGGGCAAGACGATCATCGTTCCTTGGTGCAACGACAAGGGGCAACTCGAACTGTTCCGCCTGAAGGACATGAGCGAACTGGCCGTCGGCATGTACAAGATTCTGGAACCGAGGACCGAGTTGCGTGCGTTGCCAGAAAAACAATGTGGGGTCGAGGAGCTCGACATCGTCATGGTGCCAGGCGTTGCGTTCGATCGACGCGGAGCCCGCATGGGCCACGGCAAGGGCTACTACGACAAGCTGCTCGAACACGCACGATCCGACACGCCGCTCGTGGCCTTGGCCTTCGAATGCCAGTTCTTCTCGGAGCTTCCGACGGCCGGGCACGACATTTTCATGGACAAAATCATCACGGAAGCGGGAGTCATTGAGGGACGCGGACGGCCCAGCTGACTCGCGACCCGCGACCGTTCTCCATTGTCATCAACTCGCAGAACGGTCACAATACTTCCATTAGCTTCGTGGAGAACTGCTTGTGAGATTTCGCTCGATACCATGGATCGTGATCCTCGCTGGTATTCCCGCAATGGGCGACGAGGGATTTGAGAAGCACGTTCGTCCCCTGCTCATCGATCGCTGCTTCAAGTGTCACAGCTCGGCGAAAGTCTCCGGCGGCTTGCGGCTCGATTCTCGTGAGGCGATTCTCAAAGGTGGTGATAGCGGACCCGCGGCGATCAGCGGCAAGCCTGCCGAAAGCCTGATGATCGCGGCCATCGAGCATCGCGGCGAACTGCGGATGCCGAAGGAGAAATTGCCCGAAGCCGACATCACCCGAGTGAAAGAATGGGTGTCACGCGGGCTCCCTTTTCCAGCCGCGAGTGGCGGAACGAGTGGCGTGGCCGCTTCGCACAACATGACCGACGAGCATCGCCGCTGGTGGGCGTATCAACCGGTCCGAGTCACCGCGGCACCGAGCGTTCGCGACACTTCCTGGGCCAATAACGAGATCGACCGTTTCATCCTGGCGAAACTCGATGCTCAAAGCCTGAGTCCTTCTCGCCTGGCCGACAAGCGAACACTTTTGCGACGCATTACCTACGACCTCACCGGCTTGCCGCCGACACCGCAGGAAGCTGATGCGTTCATCAACGATCAATCGCCAAACGCTTTCGCGAACACGGTCGAACGGTTACTCGCTTCACCAGCCTACGGGGAACGCTGGGGCCGACATTGGCTCGATCTGGTGCGTTATGCGGACACAGCCGGCGAGAACAGCGATCATCCCGCCCCGCACGCCTGGCGCTACCGCAACTGGGTGATCGACGCCTTCAATCGCGATCAGCCGTACGACGAGTTCGTTCGCGAGCAACTCGCTGGGGATTTGCTCGCGACCAAAGGACCGCCCGAACTTTATTCGTCCCGCGTGGTGGCGACCGGCTTCCTCGCGATCGCTCGCCGGTTCGGCCACGATACCGACAAGGACATGCACCTGACTTTCGAGGACACGATCGACACGATTGGCCGAGCGTTCCTCGGCCAATCAATCGCCTGTGCTCGCTGCCACGACCACAAGTACGATCCGTTTACCTCAAGTGATTATTACGCGTTGTACGGTATCTTGCAGAGCACCCGGTTCCCGTTCCCCGGCTGCGAGTTCAAGCAACCGTCACGCGATCTGGTGCCGCTCATGCCCCCTGCGGAGTGGGCCCGGAGCGTTGAGCCACATCAGAAAAAACTCGCGGGCCTCGAGGCTGAGTTGAAGCGAGCGGTCGATGCGATGTCCACACGGTCGAAAACGACAGGAACTTTAGTCGCAAAGGCACGCAAGACAATCGCGAAGGGCGAGATCAAGGATGGCGGCCAACAAAGTATCGAGTCTTCGACGGGGAGGCCGCTCGACCCGATTGACGTCAAGCCGGGGCAGACGATTCAGCTATCGATACTGCCGTTGAGCAATCACGGTGCCGACAGCACTCTCGTCGAATGGCAAATCGAGGAACTCGATGGCAAGAAACGCCGCTGGGATCTAACGAAGGATGTGATCGACGATTTTCTTGCAGGCAATCCGCACGGGGACAAGCACGGCAACGCGCGTGTATGGTGGTTCCTCGATGGCCGGGAGCATCTGAAATTACTTCCCGAAAAGCTCCGGGATTCTTCGGGAAAAACAGGCCTGAACGTTTGGCGGAACGGCGACACGCCTTCAATCCTTGTCAACGCCTCGGACAAGCCAATCGCGGCTTGGACCACGCTGCCGGCCCGGTCGTTGTTCGTTCATCCGGCACCCAACGGACCGGTCGCACTCGCATGGGTTAGCCCCATCGAAGGCAAGGTGCGAATCACTGGCCGGGTTGCAGATGCTCATCCAGGTGGGCCGGACGGCGTCGGCTGGGTTCTCGAGCATCTGGCGATCGACCTGACGGCCGAGGCGAAGGAACTGGCCTTCCTGGGGGCGGCACACGCGAAGCTGATGGCACAGCGAGCGGAGATGCTCGCCAACGCTCCTCGGGCGGACATGGCCTACGCCGTCACCGATGGCAAGACCGAGAACGCCCGCATTCACTTGCGTGGTGATCCGGAAAAACTTGGCCCGGAAGTGCCTCGTCGCTGGCTAACGCTCCTCGGAGGCAAGCCGGTGCCGACCGGAACCGGCAGCGGCCGACTACAACTGGCGGAGTGGCTAATCGACCCCGCGAACGGACTGACCGCCCGCGTGATGGTCAATCGCATCTGGCAGCACCATTTTGGCAAGGGCCTGGTGCCGACGCCGAATGATTTTGGCACACGTGGACAACCGCCAACGCATCCCGAATTGCTCGATCGACTGGCCGCTCAGTTTGTCGAAGACGGCTGGTCGATCAAGAAAATGCACCGTCGTATCGTCCTCTCGGCCACGTATCAACAGGCTGGCCAAGCACGAGCCGAAGCGATCCAGCGCGACGCGAACAATACTCTCTACTGGCGATTCGATCGACGTCGGCTCAGTGCAGAGGAACTTCGCGATAGCATCCTCGTCTCCGGCGGCAAACTGGATCGTGTGCCAGGCGGCCCGCATCCGTTCCCCGCCGAGAGCAACTGGAACTTTTCGCAGCACGTGCCTTTTAGCACTTTCTACGATTCCGACAAACGGAGCGTTTACCTCGTCACGCTTCGCAATCGCCGGCATCCATTCCTCGGCCTATTCGATGGGGCCGACCCGAACGCGAGCACGGCCGTCCGACAAACGACCACTGTCCCCACGCAAGCTCTGTATTTCATGAACGATCCGTTCGTTCATCGTCAGGCGGATTGGCTGACCGATCGCCTGCTGCTCGTTCCGGACAACACGGCCCGACTCGAAGAGTTGTTCCGCATCCTGTTTCAGCGACTTCCGGTCGAAACAGACCGCGTGAAGGCAGAGGCATTCCGGAATCGCTACGTCGCGACACTTGCGGAAAATCCGGCTACCGCCGAAAAAGCCGGGTGGGCCGCACTGGTTCGAGTGCTAATTTCGAGCAACGAATTCCTGCACGTGGAGTGATCGATGTTTGTGCCAAGTCGACGGGAGTTCGTTCGCTCCAGCGTTGCGGGTTCGCTGCTCATGTCCGGCATCCTGGGCGAACTCCTGGCCGCGAATGAGAGCGATCCGCTCGCTCCGAAGGCTCCGCACTTCCCGGCCAAGGCGAAGTCGGTGATCTTCGTCTTCCTGAGTGGAGGCCTTTCGCACGTCGATTCTTTTGATCCCAAACCGAAACTCACGGCCGATCATGGCAAGCAAGTCATTTTCGATCATCCGGAGACCAAGGGCCGGGCCGGGTATGAGAAATTGTTCCTGAAACGTCCCGGCTGGAAGTTCAGCCCTCGCGGCAAGAGCGGCATCGAGGTAAGCGATCTGTTTCCGAAGATGGCCGAGCGCATCGACGACATCGCCCTCATCCGCTCGATGCACACGAGCCACTCGAATCATTTCAACGCGACGCTCGGAATGCACACCGGTTCATTCGCGTTCGCCCGGCCGAGTATTGGGTCATGGACGAGTTATGGTTTGGGCACCGTGAACCGTAATCTTCCCTCCTTTTTGGTGCTTGCCCCGCAAATGCCCTATGCCGGGACGCAAGTCTGGGCCTCGGATTTCCTGCCCGGGTCGCATCAAGGAACGAGGGTCGTTCCCGGAGCCGAGCCCGTTGCGAATCTCGCTCGCCGCGCGCCGACGCAGACACGCCAACAGATGGAACTTGACGCTCTCAAGGAGTTCAACGAGAGGCATTTGCTTGGCCGCGAGGACGATCCGCGTTTGTCAGCCCGGATCAAGTCTTTTGAAACGGCATTCGGCATGCAGTCCGAGATGCCGGCCGCATTTGATCTTTCGAAAGAAACCGAGAGTACACTTGGACTGTACGGGCTGAAGAAAGGGCAGACAGACGGCTTCGGCTGGCAATGCCTGGTTGCTCGACGCCTGGTCGAGCGAGGGGTACGCTTCGTCGAACTCATCCACACCGGCTCGAGCGGCAACTGGGATTCGCACGGCGACATGGCGGAGCATGGACGACTCGCCCCGCAAGTGGATCAACCGGTCGCCGGACTGATCGCGGATTTGAAACGGCAGGGGCTGTTCGATTCAACGCTGGTCGTATTCACGTCGGAATTCGGTCGGACTCCGTTCAATAATACCGCAGACAACAAGGGCCGTGAACACCACAATTGGGCGTTCAGCGCCTGGCTTGCCGGGGCGGGCGTTAAACGTGGCATCGTTCATGGAGCCACGGACGAGCACGGCATGCGCGCTGTCGAGAAGCCAGTACATGTCCACGACTTCCATGCGACGATTCTGCACTTGCTCGGACTCGACCACACCAAGCTCACATATCGTCATGGTGGGCGCGATTATCGACTGACTGACGTGCACGGAAATGTGGTGAAGGAAGTGTTGAGCTAAATCACCTTTCGTGATTCGAGTGTAGCTGAAGTCGTGAGAATTCAGTTTTACAACCACGCGACCATTACTGAACTCTCACAAATTCAGCTACGCCAACGCGGTCTACGGGCTATTTTTCAGTCACGACCCGCAGTTGAATTGCAGCCGAGGAAGTCAGTTTCTTGACCCGCTCGTCGATCTCTTCGCCGTACTTCAGGGCCTCGGCGAGAGGTATTCCTTTGGGCGTGTCGGGTCGTTTGTGGCCGACGTCGGTGAGCCAGGCGAGGCCAAGAATGCGTTGCTTTTTCTGAATCAGGTCCCACATTTCGGCAGTTCGCTTGTTCGTGCTCAACTCGGCCCACTTGCTGAGGTCCTCTCCTGCCTTCCACTGTTCGGCGGTGGCCGAGCCGATCAGCTTGTCTCCTTCGTAAAGGGCGTGCTTGCCAGGGGGAAGCCCGGTGATACCAAGACGAAGCGAGCCGATGCCGACGGCAATATTCTCGATTTCCGCGAGACGAGGGTGCCAGGCCATGTGGCGAGGAAACGAAACGGACATTTTCCAGGTGAAGTCGAGCTTGCCTGGGCCGACCTTGATGCCGCTGACCTCGGGGTTCCCCGAACTGCCCGCTGCCGCGTCGATGCGGGTTTCTCGGCCAGTGATTGGCAGGCCAAGGGTGGAGGCCAATTCACGGAAGATGATAAAGTGCCCACTGGCATCCGGGTGGATACCATCGGCGGAAACGCCATACTCGGGTACGATTTTTCGCATCTTGGCAAAGTGCAGATGCATGGCGGCATGCGCATCGGCCACGCGGTAGCCCTTCTCACGTAGCGTCACTTGCCAGTCTGAATATCGCGTGAGGACTTCCGAATCGTAATCGACGTAAGGCTTCAGCCAACTGTATTTTTCCGCCCCCTTGGCGAGCGTTTTGGCTTTCACTGGGCGGGCATCGAACGGGGCGGGTGACATCAAGACAACCTTGGTGCCAGCTTTCTCGCAATCTGCGATCAGCTTTCGGTAGCCCTGCTGATATTTCTGAAATCGGTCTTCGCTGAACGGGTAGTAAATGCCATCGTTCATGCCGTAACAGGCGACGACCAATGTTGGCTTGGTTTTTTTTAGCGCCTCCGCGACCCGGGTGTGAATGTCGGGGCGGGGATAGGGGTGGTCGGGTTCCGAAAGGCCCGTCACGGTTTCGCTAGGCAAGCCGAGGTTGATCCACGCGATCTTGCGCTCTGGGAAATGTGCTTTCGCGTGAACTTCCAGCAAGGCAATGAATCGCCCGTCGAATGTGTTGCTGTCGCCGAGAAAGAGGACTCGGGAACCGTCTGGAACGACATCGTCTGCCGCGAGCGTGGGTCCAAGGGATACGAGCACTGCCAAGAGTATGTTGCGCATGGTTTGTAACCAGTACTCGGGTGATGTCAGTTACCCGCCTATCAGTGAGGTGGTCCGCCGCCTGGCCCATCCATCTGGGGAGGAGGGGCGGGTTTTTGCGGAACCATATCGGTCAGCAAGCCGCTGATCCGCCAGTGGCGAGGAGGCAATGTTCGCAAGTTCAGGGACGCCCCATCGTACTTTGTCGCAGCGCCACGATCCCGGGCGGCATTTACGACGGCAAGTACTTCTGGGCTGGTGCATTCCACGAGAATGTGGGTGCGAAAATAAATCACCCGTCCGTCGTCGTACAGGTCCGCTGGAACCTTGGCGAGGATTCGGTTGGGAGACAATTCCAGCACGCTGGCATCCGTAGGAGGCCCGCCCGGTCCGCCTGTTTTTCGCTGCGAGGTGTGGAGCAAATAAGGCGATTGCCATAGGTCGCGGAGTTTGGCAATCCTGTCGTCCGAGAGGGAAGAACCGGATTCGCTTAGGTTGAAGAAGCCAATTTCCTGGAGGTCGTCAAAGGGGGTGGCAGATTTTTTGGCAGCTAGGCGCTCACGCCATTTGGTTGCACGCGAGGGCGGGAGCCAATCGGGCCCGGCAGCAAGCGGTGTCACGGCCCCGCCGCCGAATGCCATCAGCCGAGTAAAGGTCGCCTCCAGGGGCTGTCGCTCGTTTTCGGGAACCGTGAGGAGTTGAGCAATTGCGGGGCGATTGCCCATGAGATGGGACATCCACATCTGGGCAAATGCGTCGCACTCTTGTTCGAGTTCTATCACCAGGCTGCCGTACTGCGAGAGTTCGGCACCGACAATTCTGACGTTCGATTGCCCGGGGATTCGCCACTGGGGTGCTCCGCCTTTGCGTCCCTCCAGCGCCTGCATTTTGACGTGAATGTCGAAAATTCCCTCGGGGCAGCGGACCTTGTACAGTTGGGTGGCCTTGAAGCCAGCCTCTTCCTGGCCAACATCTTTTGCTCCGAGGTGCTCGATCTCCATTGCCTTGCCATTCCGCACGAATAGACGAACGTAATCCGCGTGTTTGTATTTTTGGTATCCGAAGGCATCGTTAACCGCTTCGAAGGAATCGCGGGCTTTCGCGCTTTCGGCGTCCTTGGCATTCGGCTCGACTGGAGTGGCACGGCGGCGCTCTTCGGCGGGAACCATCGCCAAAAAAGCGTGTTGGGTTCGCCCTTCTTTGAGTTCCTTGAAAAAATCCTGCTCCGCGAAGCGGGCCGACTGACGCTTGATTGCAAACTCGCTGGCCTGCAAGTAGGCGACAAACCCGGCACCACCCATGATGCAAATCCACCAGCAGATGGCGGCCTCACGGGCTCCCGTCTTGGTCCCTTCGGAGTTGCGAACGTGCGAACGGCCAATCGTGGCCAGGATCGCCCCCAGTAGCGGCAGGATTAGCAATTCCTCGGACAGGGCCGACCGCCGCGAGGTAATGGCCGTATACGCGATCACCGTAAGAAAGAGCACAAACGCGATTGTCGCAACTCCGGCCCCCACGACGTAACCGGATATCGGTTGATACACCGGACCCGACGTCTGCTGGGCCGAAGGAATAGGAGTGAGATCAGCCACGGATCGCGCTCCGGGTGAAGTGGTGCCGCGAGCCGCGGCGGGACTTAAAAAGAGCGATGTCGGCCCAGTTGCTGACACCATATCCAGTCGGCACACAGCGTGTGCTGGCTACTATGTGAACATCCTCAGCTACTCGTCCGCCCCGGCTTCGGCGGCTGGAAGCTGTTGCTCCCGATCGCGCATTTCTCCAGAGGCATCCAGGTAGATCTTGTCTTGCAGGATTTCCTGAAGCACGATCTGCATGTGATCTCCGCCGCGAATTTCGACCAATGGCCTCGCGCCGGTATTCAGTGCGACCATTCGCTTCTGGATCAGGGTTGAAAGCTTGAAGCGTCCACCAACCTTATTGACGATTTCTTCTTCCTTCAGATCCTCAAACACGTTCTACCTCCCATGCTAGCGGCTTCAAATCGGCTGCGGATCAGCGAGCAGAACTCGTCCACAGCTTGTTCGACATTATCATTGACCATGCGGGCGTTGAATTCGTGAGCACGGGCGAGTTCCAGTCTCGCGCTTTCCAATCGACGTTGGATTGCGTCCTCTGGGTCGGTTTCTCGTTCCCGAAGCCGGCGCTCGTATTCTCCGACCGGCGTCTCCAAAAAAATGGAGAAACCGTCTGGGCAAGTGCGTCGCAGTTGCTCCGCACCTTGAACATCGACATCCAGAACCACACCCAATCCACGCAGGCGATACGGTTCAACCTCGGATCGGGGTGTCCCGTAATCGTTTTTCCCGAACACCGTAGCGTATTCGAGGAACTCCCCGTCGGCAATCCCTTTCTGGAATCGAGCCTTGGTCCAGAAATGATAGTCGACGCCGTCCACTTCGCCCTCTCGTTTCAGTCGAGTGGTGGCGGAGATCGAGTGCCGCAATTCCGAACCAAACACCTTCAACGCGCGCCGGATCAACGTCGATTTGCCGCTCCCGCTGGGACCGGAGACGATGATTAGCGGGCCTAGTATCATTTCGTTCCGAAACGGGATTTGGTTCGCGGCAAGTCGGCCTACTCGACGTTTTGCACGAGTTCCCGGACCTTTTCGAGTGCGGCTTTGATCTCGACCACGTGCCGAGAAACACTCACATCGCCGGCCTTGGAGCCGATTGTATTGGTCTCCCGGCCCATCTCCTGGACGAGAAACTCGAGTTTGCGGCCGGGTGCGTCCGTTTCCTTCTGAACGACGGACTCAAATTGTTCCAGATGACTTCCGAGCCGCATGACCTCTTCGGATACATCCGTCCGTTCGGCGAATACCGCGACCTCGCGAATCAAATCTTCCGTTCGACAAGTCACGTTATGCTCCGCCAACGCTTGCCCGACACGCTCGTGCAGTCTCTGACGAAAGCTCGTCACGACTGTCGGCATCATCCGTTCGATGGCAAGCAAATGTTCTCCCACGCATTGACGATGGGCCAGCAATTCGTCGGCCATGGCTTGGCCTTCGAGGACCCGCATCGCATGGAGTTTCTTGAGGGCGGCCTCCAATGTTCGTTCCGCTTGCGTTGACTCCGCCTCGGGCGGACGCCCAGACCTGCCGCCAGGCTCGGGAGCGACTCCAGGCAACGAAAGGACCTGGCTGACAATGGATGCCTCTGGAACTTGCCAGCCCAGCTCCTGGCAGGCGGCTCGGACTTGCTCCACGTAGCTGCGTAACGCGACAGTATTGAGGACAAAGTCACTCGGACGTCCCTGCCGCTCACAGCGAATATGGATCGTCACGGTGCCGCGGCGGACGTACTTGCGCACCAGTTTCTCGAGTTCGGGCTCGAGCATGGGATAAGGCTCGGAGCCCCGGACGGAGACTTTGAGGTATCGATTGTTGACGGTTCGCACTTCGACCGAGAGAGACAGTTCCTCACCCTGGTATCGAGCTTCGCCGAAGCCAGTCATGCTGAGAAGCAATGCAACCGTCCGTTGGTTAGAGAGGTCGAACGTCTTCAGTTAGGCTGGCGGTGCTTTTTCCCGTGTTTTTTCGGGTATCTTTTTTCACCAGCCAGATTTGTCCAAAGATCAGTAATACCCAGGCCAGGGCCATCAGTAGCGTAATTCGAGTGAATGTGTCCCCAGCCTTGGAGCCGAACGGACTCGAACCCCCCGCGCCCCCGAAGGCACCGACGAGCCCGCCCCCTTTTCCTCGTTGAATGAGGATGGTGAGAATCAGCAACAAGCCCACGAGGATGATCAACAGATTCACCACGTGAGAGAAGAAGTCTACCTCGTAGCCCACGGCTTATCTCCGTCAATCGGGAAAAAACCGCCCCTCTTCCGTGTGAGCAGTAATTTTTAGTTATAGGCGATTCGTGGCGAGACGTAAAGTACGCACTTCGGAGCCATTCGCCTGGGAAGACGATCGGATTAGGACAGGACTTCTGGAATTGCTCGCCTACCACTTGGACGTTAGGGCTTTTGGTTTCTCGGCAAACATCGGCATATCGTGGGTAACCTGGTAGCCCTTAAACATCGATTCGAATTCCGGGTGGAGCCGGCAGAAGGCCATGCGGCTCCCCTTGGGACGCAGCCAGGTCCGCAGCCCCGCGAACATTTCTGCTGCCTGGCTTGTCATTCGCTTCACGTTTTTCATGTCCATGAGCACCCGAAGATTCGTCTGATCGAGTTGCTCGTACAGTTCGTGCTTGACCAGGGCCAATTCGGAGGGCTCGACGAGGTAGAGATGATTCACGCGCACGAGTGTGATCTGCCCCTCGCGCGAAACCCGAAGGTGCCCTTTCACTTCCCCACGCTGAGCGTTCAAGCCATCCAGGATCGCGGCGGCGGCGTTCGACGCCGATTCAAACTGTTCCGAATGAAACTCATCCTCCTCGCGGGTGAGTTCTTGGTTTCGTTCGCTGTTCTGGTCTAGGCAACTGAGGGCCCACTCCTCCAAATCATGCTGAGATAATGCTTTTTCCCGGTACTGAACCATGAACTTGAGTGGACCGATGTCCAAGATATCCCGGGGATGGAGCGGCCACTCGATACCCGGAGCGAGTACTTCACCATTCACGAAGGTGGGCTGTCCGCTATCCAGGTCCGTGACGAATACCTTTCGCCCTCGCGTCACCAGCGCGCAGTGTTGGTCGCCCATTGATTCGTGATCGGCACGGAGCTGGCAGACCTTGCCGCTGCCAACGAGGAAGAGGTCGATCTCGATGGGGATAGGCAACCCCTGTTTCTTGCCCTTGACGACGATCAAAAAGAATTTCATTGATACGTCCCCTGGAGAGGAACGGAGCGGGGACGGCGAGCCGGCAGTTGATGCCGATCCGCAGTATTTATGAGAATCTTAAGCTAGTTGGAGCGTCCATGCAAGAGAATCCTGGCACAAATCTCCTCACGCTCGCACGAAACCCAAGTCCCCTGTTGAATGCCGCTTGCCCTCAAGATACTCTGTATGAGGAGTTGTTTGGCCCTTTGATTCTCTTCGCGGTAAGCGCATGTCCACCTTGGACGCAGCAGGCATGGCTCAGTTCGCGCAAAGATGCGGTCTCGTCACCGAGGAGCAGCTGTTTGACGCGACCTCTGAACTGGAACACAGGACAGGGCCAGCCGATCCGCTCTTACGTGTGCTCGAGCGCAAGGGCTATTTGACTCCCTGGCAGATTAGCAAGCTTCGCAAAGGCGATTCCGGCGGCTACTTCCTCGGCGGCTATCGGGTTCTCTATCGAATCGCGGCTGGCACCTTCGGCCGCGTCTATCGGGCCGACAATCCTCGCACCGGCGAGATTGTGGCCATCAAAGTGCTTCGCAAACGGTGGGCGGAGGATAACCGCAAGATCGAACTATTCGAACGTGAGGGTAAAGTCGGCCTCTCGATGCAGCACCCGAATATCGTGCGCATCCTGGCCGTCAGCCGCGACCCATCCACGGCCCAATATTATCTGGTGATGGAGTTCGTGGAAGGCGGAAACCTCAAAGATTTCCTGGCCATTCGCAAGAAGCTGGAGCCCCTCGAATCCCTTCGGCTCCTGGAGGAAACCACCAACGGGCTGGCTTACGCATTGGGACAGGGCCTTACCCATCGCGATCTCAAGGCCACAAATATCTTGATTGCATCGAGCAACACCGCCAAACTTGTCGATTTCGGGTTGGCAGAACTGGCCGGCGGCGCTCGAGAAGAGGGAGGCGAAATCGATCGCACGGTCGATTACGCGGGCCTCGAAAAAGCGACCGGGGTCAAAGCCGGCGACCCGCGAAGCGACATCTACTTCCTCGGCTGTACCTTTCACGAGATGGTCACAGGCAAGCCGCTGCTTTCCGTGACGCGTGAAGCACGCGTTCGCATGCAACGTCAGCGGTTTGAAGTCGCTAGCCATCTCAACCGTGAGAATCCAGACCTTCCGCCGCCAGTCTTCGCCCTGCTCTCCAGGATGGTGGCCTTCGAGCCGAACCAGCGGTTCCAGAACTACGAACAATTACTCGAAGCCATCGAGCAAGTTCGTCGAGAACTCACGGGAGGCGGTCGAACCAGGTCGGGCGATACTGGTCCCAAGACAGTTTTCGTCGTCGAACATAATGCCAAGTTCCAGGATGCCTTTCGCGAGAAGCTCAAGGCACGCGGCTTTCGCGTCCTGATCTCGATCAACACAGCACAGGCCGTGGCACGCTTTGAACAACAACCGTATCAGGCCTTGATCGTGAACTGTGGGACGGCCGACCGCGTGGGCCTGGAAGCCTTCGAGAAGGTAATGAACGAGGCCGACCTCAAACGTCTGGATTGTGCGGGAATCCTGATCCTCTCGAAAGATCAAGCCCACTGGGCGGAAAGCCTCGCACATCTCCCGAGAACCGCTTCACTCGTCCTTCCCGTCACCATGAAGCAAATCATCGACAAGCTCAACGAGCTGTTCCCATCGACCGAGTCTCAGTCGGACGAGGCCTGAACGATTCGTGTAAGCCTGGCACGCGAGCAAAGACATTTTGACCTTGGGTATTCACGGAAAAGAACCAGCGCTCGAACGTTTCTTATCTGTGTAAGTCCTGATTTGGGAGGGCGAGGCTCCTGCCGAGCCTCGCCCTCCCAAATCAGGACTCCACCTGAAATTCGTGGTCGTGTGTTTTCTTGGTGCGTGCGTCGCTTGAGGGAGCATCGCCTAATCGGTCGGCCGCAGGAGCCAACGATTGATGCCGCGAATTCGGAAGGTTTCACGTCCCGAATACCACGCATATGCATCGCTTAGCGATTCGCGAATGTTACGAGGTTCATAGCCCAGCTCACTTCTGGCCTGTTCCGACGAAAAGTACCAGAAAAAGCGGTTCATTCGGGCGTGGGCCAGGCTTGGATACGGCTCCTTGCCACGCACTCGGCCCCGCATTTCGTTCAGGGCCGCACCAGCCGTGAACAGGAGCGAGGGGATTTTAGGAAGGCACCTCGGCCGCAGATTGGCAACCTCCGCTAGTAGCCGAAAGAACTCCCGATAGCTCAAGTTTTCGTTGCCCATGATGTAACGCTGCCCACGCGTGCCACGCTCAGCCGCGAGCAGGTGGCCGACGGCCACATCGCGGACATCCACGAAACAGAGCCCTCCAGGAGGGGCCAGCGGTGCCCGGCCTCGCCAAAAACGGTGGCAGAGTTGACCCATCACCGAGCGCTCAAAATCCTCCGGGCCGACGAGGTACCCTGGGTTCACGACAACGACATCCCGATCCGACGCCAGAGCAACCTCCTCGGCCGCACGTTTGGAGCGGACATACTCGACCTTGATGCGGTTCAGGTTGAACGGGCTCGCTTCGTTCAAGGCAATCGGCTTCTTCGAAGCACCAACCGCGACCACGCTGGACGTGTGAACCATCCGGGCTGATGGTTCGAGAGCGTTCAAGACATTGCGTGTTCCTTCCACATGAACCGCCCACATTTTTTCGATGGTCGGCCCCCAGACCGAAACGATCCCAGCCGCGTGGATGACGATCGAACAACCGGCAACCGCCCGCTTCACGGCCTCGGCATCGAGCACATCTCCCGAAATGATGTCCGCGTGAGCAAGCTGCCGTATCGGATGGTTTTTGCTCGGACTCAAGGCAAACACACGCACCCGGGCACCGGCCTCCCCCAGCGTGCGCACGAGATGGTAGCCGAGGAACCCGGTTCCGCCCGTGACGCAGACGGTGCGATCCTTCCAGAAAATGGGGTCAGGCCGCAACGCTTCTCCCCATCCAGAACGCGTGAGCGTCGCGAAGCGTCTCCGCGAGAGGCCTCGATTGATAACCGAGCTTACTTATTGACTTCGCACAATCGTAATAGAAGAACAGGCCCAGCAGACGGGCCTGAGCCGATGTGAGCAGCGGCCGTTTGCGCTGCTTGCGCGAGAACTGGTCCCCAATCTTCGCGGCAATTCGTGCCAGGCCCGTCGGAATTCGAAATCTCGGAATCGATCGAGCCGAATACCGGGCCAGTTCCGAGTAGAAGGACGTGTACGACAAGTTTGTGCCGCCGAGAATGTAGCGCTGTCCCGGAGTGCCGAGCCGAGCCGCCAAGAGCAGGCCGCTGGCCACATCGCGAACATCGACAAAATTATTCCCGCCGCCGAAGACCAGCGGAATCCGGCCTTTCCAGAAGCGTTTGCACATGACACCGAATTCGCTTTCCGAAAAATCGTCCGGCCCGACGATGCTGGCCGGATTCACCACGACGACTTCGGTCTTACCCCGCGAGGCGAGCACATGCTCCTCGGCTTCCCGTTTGGTGGAAACGTAGGGCACGTTTTTGCCGGCGAGGTTCCACGGCGAAGATTCATCGAACCGAACTGGCTTCTTACTCGCACCGATCGCAACGATCGAACTCGCGTGGATCATGCGTCTCACGCCCGCCTCGTTTGCCGCCTTCAGTATGTGCGCCGTCCCTTGCACGTTTACTTTGCGACAGAGTTGCCAATCGTTGTTGAAGTCCACGGCCCCGGCCAGGTGAAACAGGAACTCACGCCCGCGGCAAGCATCGACTAGCAACCGCGGCTCATCGAGAGGGGCGATCGAACACTGAACCCCCATCGCCAACAATCGCGATGTCTCCGACGACGCTCGCACCAGAGCCGTGACGTTTGCACCAGAAGCGATGAGCAATCGACAGACGTGGAAACCCAAGAACCCCGTGGCCCCAGATACCGCAACCGGGCATCCCTTCCAGTTCTCGTCAGGCATTGTTCCGTCTCGCCCACTCGGATGTCGGTGAGTTGTGAGGCTATTCCGGATTGCAGCGGAGATCAAGTTCCATGCCAGTCGCTGAGTATCTCTCGTTTCTCTTCGAGTGCCGTTGTTATCAAGGGGAGAGTGATTGGAATGATGGCCTTGCCACAAATAGCACGGGCATTCCTGATGTGAAGGAAATTAATGAATCTGTCGGAAAAGCAACCGTGGGCGTGTTCGACTCCGACAGGAACTGCTCGTGGAAGGTTGGGTTCCGATGACCGCTAACTGACTGGCCCCTCGCTACGAAACAAAGAGTCCGACAAGCGTCGAAACCCTTCCGCCAGCGAAACCCTTGGCTCATATCCCAGGTCCCCCTTCGCGGCCGAGAGGTCGTACCAGTGAGCCGTCGAGAGTTGCTTGGCCACAAACCGCGTGATCGGCGGTTCGCCACCGAGCGGTAGCAGTCGGTAAAGCCATTCCAGAATCGTTCCCGCCAGATAAGCCATTCGCGGCGAGACCGAGCGTGTGACCGGCGGCAAGCCGTGAACTGACAGGACGCGGTTCACAAAATCCCACATCGGTTCCGGTTCGCCCTGCGAAAGATAATAGGCTCGGCCAGCTATCGATGAACCGATGCCGAGCCGATCGGCCGCCTGGAGGTGGGCTTGGGCCGCGTTTTCAACGAAAGTGGTGTCCACCAATTTCGGTTCGCGTCCGATCTGCCGAAGCTTGCCGGCCCTGGCTCGCTCGACCAGCCGGGGAATGATGTGCGGATCGCCCGGGCCCCAAATGAGATGCGGGCGTAGTGCAACCGTCGCCAGATCGGGGCCATTCGCGGTCAGCACGGCCTGCTCGGCGATTGCCTTCGTGTGCGGATAATGGGCGAGGAATTTCTTGGGATATGGCTCCGATTCATCGACGCCGTTCTGATCGACACCCGCGAAGGTCACGCTAGGCGAACTGGTATAAACGAGCTTGCGAATGCCGTGTGTTCGACAGGCAGCCAGCACGTTTTGCGTGCCGACCACATTGGCCTGGTAGTACTCGCGCCACGGCCCCCACACGCCCGCTTTTGCCGCGACGTGAAAGATCGCGTCGCAGCCATCAGCCGCTTTCGCAATCGCCAACGCATCGCCGAGGTCGCCACGAACTTGCTCGACGCCGAACAATTCGAGAACCGGGTAACTGCCCCGCGAGAACGAACAAACGGAGTCGCCACGCTCGCGCAACATCCGCACGATTACGCTACCGAGGAATCCGCCGCCGCCAGTCACTAGAGCTTTCATGTTTCAACCATCCAAAAGACGTATTGACCACGGATCAGGCCACAACACGCTTGATGCTCCTGCTACCGCGAGACCAATTCTCAAAACATTTTCAACACTGATCTTCGCTAATCTCCGCTAATAAAAGCAAACTAGAATTGGATTAGTGGAGATTAGCGAAGATGAGTGTTCTTTCTTGAGAGTTTCTTCGCGGCCCAGACGGCGAGCTTTTCGCGGAAGATCTTGGCATTGTGGCGAATGTCCACAGGGAACTTGGGATGTATTACGTACGCTTCGACCGCGGCCGTGTGTGGGAATCGTTCCTGAATCGCACGCAATTCAGACTCGATCTCGCTCCAGTTACGCGTGTTCCCGGCTTCACGTTCAACGCAAAGAATTGCCCGAATGCCTTGCGTTCCAGGTACACCGACCAGGGCCGTTCGAAAAACGTCCGGGTGTTTATTGAAGACCGCCTCGCACTGGATCGTATACATGGTCCCGAATTTCGCTTCGACGCGCTGCGACTTTCGCCCGCAAAACCAAAGCCGGCCGTGCTCGTCGAGGTATCCAACATCCCCCATCCGATGCCACAATCGGCCCAGGGAGTCGTGCATCTTGGCCAACCCGGTTGCTTGAGGTCGGCCAAAATACGCGGTCGAGACAACTGCACCGCTGACGACGATTTCGCCGGTCTTGTGTGGCTTCAGGATCATCGCATCGTCAATCTTTGGAATCGGCTCGTCGCTGATCGGAATGATCCGCACTTCCATCCCTGGTACCGGCTTGCCGACGCACACGCCCGAACCGATATCGGTGAGCATCCGCGTCTCATTCAAGATTTCGTCGCTACCAATGCTTGCGACTGGTAGCGATTCCGTCGCCCCATACGGCGTGAAGACCTGTAGGCCGGGCATCAGCATCTTGGTGAATCGTTCGATGACTGTCGAAGGCACCGGAGCCCCTGCTGAGATTGCTCGTTTCAATGTGGGGAGTTTGATCGCTTTTTCCGCTCCGTATCGCCCAACGCGATTGATGAGGGCAGGCGACCCAAACAAATTCGTCACTCCGAAACGCTCGATGGCCGCGATGATCTTGGTCGGGTCAACCTCGGCTGGCCGCGTTGGGTCCATTTGCGGAATCACCGCCGTCATGCCGAGAGCCGGGCCGAACAGGGCAAAAAGCGGAAAGGTCGAAAGATCGACTTCGCCAGGTTCGATGCCGTAGATGCTCTTCAAGTACTTGACCTGTGCCGCGAAGATGCCGTGCGTGTAGACCACGCCCTTCGCAATACCCGTGCTGCCGCTGGTGAACAGAATCGCTGCCGTTTCGTCGGCCCGCGTGTCGGCAACGGGAAGAGGTCCCTTCTCCTCTCCGATGCGCCGCAATTGCTTCACCGTCCATTTTCCGCCGAGAATTCGCGAGCCGGTTGTGACAGTCACGCGAAGGGTCGTACGAGCCCAACGGAGCGCCCGGCGAGCCAGATGGGCTTTGGGAATACCAACGAAGGCGTCCGGCTTTGCCTCGGCCAGGCATTTGCCAAGATTGCGAATGCCCATGCCTGGGTCGATCAAGACCGGCACGGCACCAACTTTGAACAAGGCAAACGTGAGCGTGAAGAAATCGATTGAGGGTGTCACCATCAGGACGGTGCGAACACCGCGACGGATGCCGATCTCATCCAGGCCACGAGCAATCTGGCCGCTGATCGTGTCCAACTCGGCGAAGGTGAGCGTCGAGTACGAGCCATCCTTCCGCGGCATATGCACGGCCGGGCGCGTTGGCTCCGACTCGGCCATTGCGACAAGGTGGGTAGCCACGTTGATGGGTTCGGGTTGGCTCAAGATGGAGTTAACAAAAGCTCGGGTGGTACTGCCAGTGTTACGGAGGATTGGTTGTATTCCAAAACCGGGAGTTCAACGCGGAGCGGAGTACCCCGATTGTGCTATACGTGGGAGGCCAATGAATTCGCTTGCCAGGTGTACCAATTGTACGACCGAGTAATCATTACTCCCTCGCCATCAGACGTACTATCTTGGCACATTTCGTCCAATATGAGCCAAAGTTCACGTGCCCGATGGGGCAGCAACTCGATCTGTTTTTCGGCCATTTTGCTGTCGACCGGAGGATGACCGGAACATTGTGTTGACTTCTCTCGAGAACCGCGCCGCCTCCGAAAGCCCAACCTCGTCCAGGGCCGCCACGGTTTCTTCGGCGTGTTCAGCGTAGAACGGATAAAATCCGCTCGGATTTGAAGCGACGATGCAGCTATCCAGGAAGTGGCCGACAAGGACAAGGACTCGGTCGGCATGTGATGTGGACATGCTGCCCGTGCCCGGGCCATATCGCATGCACATCGCACACAAACACTCATCGATCCAACACCCGATCTCAAGTTGTTTCATTGCAAATTCCTCCCAATTATGGCGGCTCGGAGATCGCCTTTTCGCGGAGTCGATTGAGTTCGTCGTGTGACCCTACACAGTCGGGGGCGATTGCTGCAAAAACTGAGTCACCAAAAAAACCACTTCGGCGCTTGCGTCTTCGAGAATGTAGTGCCCGCAATCTTCAAAGCGATGTACCTTCGCGTGCGGCATCCGTTGTTCCCATTCCGTCAAGAACTCGTGGCTAAAGACAAAGTCCTTCATGCCCCAACAGATCATGGTTGGCGTGTTCGCAAACTGCGGCAGCTTTGCTTCCGTTTCCGAAACGATGTCATAACCCGGATCGCCTAGCTTCAATGGAATCGTCTGCACGAACTTCAGCACGGCCACGCGATTGGCCCACGAATCATAAGGTTTCAAGTACCACTCGCGAACATCGGCCGGCAGCGGGCTCCGTTTCACCCCGACATTGGCGGCGTGCAGGCAAAACGCATTTCGCGAACGAATGAGCCAAGCCCCGAGTCGCGTGCTGCGTCCAAGCCAGAGCCGTAGCGGAAATCGCTTGGCCTTCGGCATCTGAAACGCGGCGGTATTCAGAATCACGAGCCGCTTGATCGCCGGCACATGCTTCGCCGCCCAGGCCATGCCGATCATGCCGCCCCAATCGTGAACGACGAGCGTCACATTTTCGCGAATGCCGAGATGATCGAGCAAGGACGTCAGATCAGCGACGCGGCTCTTGAGAGAATAGTCATGAGCGGGCGGCTGCGGTTTATCGGATAAGCCACAGCCGATATGATCGGGGACGATACAGCGATGCGTGCCGCGAAGTGCCGACACCAAATTGCGAAAGTAGTAACTCCAGGTCGGGTTGCCGTGAACCATGACCACGGGATCGCCCTGGCCTTCGTCGAGGTAGTGCAGGCGTTGCCCCTGGCGATCGAAAAAGTGCGAGACAAACGGATAAGGCACGGCTACCACTTGAGGCCCAACATCATGCAGTTGAGGCCGCTGCCAATGCCCATGAAGCCGACCTTGTCGCCCGGCTTCAGGAAGTCGCGTTCTTCAGCTAACGCGGCAGTGAGTGGCAAGGAGACAGTGCCAATGTTGCCCAGGAATTCGAACGTGGAAAAGTCTTTATGAGCCGGGATGCCCATCGATTTCAGAATCGTGTCGCGGTGCATCGTGCCGACCTGATGACAAATGACCTTGTCGAGTTGCTCTACTTTCCAGCCGAGCTTGGCGAGGAACGACAGGCAAGTTTTCGAGCCGAGATCGACGCCGTACTTCAACACCGAGCCCGCGTCCGTAGCCATGAACGGCGTGACGATGTGCCGCATGCCTTTCTCAAATGCCTTGTCGAATACGGATTTTACCCGAGTGCCGGCCTCGGTGTGCAGGATCTTGTCCACGGCCGGTGCGACGCTTTCCCAGCCCCAGCGGCACAGGCCGTGGAATTGCGGAGCGTTCTTGGTCACGCCGCCCAATAATTGCCGGCGATGGGCCGATGAGAGCTCTTTGTCAACCACCAGCACGGCCACCGCACCCGAGCCGCCCGTTAGCGTCGCGACCGCTTGCTTGAAGATGTCCATCGACTTGGCTTCGATCATCTGATCGATGACGACTTCGTTGATCTCGCGGGCCGTCTCGCACGACACCACCAGGCCTGCTTTCGCTTGGCCAAGCTCGATGCGGTTGGCAATTTCGACGATGCCGTTGAGGACCCCCAGGCAGGCGTTGCTGACATCAAAGATTGCGGCGTCGGACGAAATGCCCAACTGGGCGGCCACGTGGCAGGCGGTGGCGGGTTCGAGCTGTTCCCGGCAGACACCGGCATAAATCAGAACATCGATATCCTTGGCCGAGACATTCGAGGAGGCCAGCGCCTTCTTTGCGGCGAGAGATGCACCTTCGGCCACCGAGAAATCCCGATGCCACCAGCGCCGTTCACTGATGCCGGTCAAAGCTTCGAGTTGCCCCTTTGGCAGATGAAGAGCGTGGTAGAGCGGCTCAAGCCGGGCTTCCAGTTCCTCGGTCGAAATGACCACAGGAGCCAACTCGTAGCCGATCGATTCCAGATAAACGCGGGAGTATTTCATGGTGCTGTATTAGCCCTGCACAGTGAAATCCGACACCTGATAGATGATCCGTCCATCCACGCCGAGCAAGCCATCCGCCTTGATGACTCGGCCTGCATCATCCACCTGAGTAATGTACGCCTGGACGGTCACTTCGGAAGCACCTGGCACAATTTGTCCCCGATACGCCCAGCGGTGACGCTCGCCGGGCACCATGGCTTGCCACTCGGTTTGTGGCTCGCCCCAGCGCGAATGGGCGTGTGCTTTCAACAACTGCACGATCGATTCGAGACCCAGCGAGCCGGGCCAAACCGGATCCTGGAAGAAGTGGGCCTTGAAGAACCACGCCTCCGGATTCACACGAGCCCGGCCCTCGATTGCACCAAGGCCCTTTGGCCCGCCGGTGATGGTGTTCCAGGAAATCGTGTCGATCATCCGCAAGATCGCATCGGGGAACGGGGCCTCCGTTGGCATTCGGTCCGGCGACGCCCCAGAAAGATCGAGGAACGACGCATCCTTCATGCCGACCTGATTTGCCAGTGATTCAAGAGTGAAGAAGCCGAAGGTTGTGTCCCCCGAGTAGACCGGGCCATTCGCATCACGCGTTACGAAATCAAACTGCAAGATGATCATCCCCGCAGCCGGGGAAACCTTTGTCAGCTTGATCTTGGTCGTCAGCAATCCGGAAACCGGCGTGATGGCCGCATGTTGAATCGCGTTCCCGCCAAGATTGCGGAAACGCATCGCATGCGGACTCGTCAATGCCGAGCCAAGGTACGCCGCCATCCACCCGCACGCCTGCAGGGCAATTTCGTTCAACACGCAATACGGCATCGTCTCACATCGATTGGACGCGAAGTACCAGGCATCTCGCGGCACCGCGTATTCGACCTCGGCCTCGCCGCCCGGTGCGAGCTTCCATTGTTCGCAGTTCGCAATTCGCGTGACTCGATCGATAAAGGAGTAAGGCGGTGCGGGCAATCGGGCGATGAACCGATCGCGATCAAAGGGACGATAGCGATCGCCAAAGGCGTTCGACGGGCTGCCGGTGGCGAATTCTAAAACCTGCTCGCGGGAAAAGACCAAAGTAGTAGGCACACTCCGTGTGCCGTCGAATTCAGGCCCCCAAATCTCATTCAACCGCTCTCGCGTCAGCCCACGCAGGCGCAAAGACAAATTCGCAATATCCACGATCGGCTTGCCGTCGGCATACATCAACGCGTCGCAAATCACGAAGGGCTCGGGTCGGAAGCCGATCTCCTTCACTGAGATTTCGTAGGTCACTTTCTTCGTCGTCGCGATCACCTGGCCTCGGCACTTCAACTTGCTCGCCACGCCGGGCACGGGTTCAAAGGTCGCCTCGCCTTCTTCGCAGACCCAACCCATGCGCATCAGCAGCACGCGTAGTGAATGCAGGCAGCACTCGTACATTAGCGTGCCGGGCATGACCTGATCGTCTACGAAGTGGCAGGTCAAGAACCAATCGTCCGGGTGAATGTCGGCCTCGCAGCGGATGCGGCCAAGGCCATACCGGCCGCCGGTTGGCTCGATTCGTTCGACGCGATCAACCAACTTGAGCATTCCACCGGGGAGTCGCATCGGGTTACTCAACCTCGCTCGCGAAAACTCGGGGCCGAATGCGGCAACCAGATCGCCTGCTCGAAGGGCATCGACACGGGCATTGCTGAGCGATTCGTCTCGAAGCGGTACGAATGGAGCCCAATCGGCCGGCTGCTTTCCTGGAATCGGCTTGAGATCGAGGGCCGTGTGAATGACCCCTTTCCCGGCCGCAAGTTCCTCGGCCGTGAAGAAGCCGGCACTACCGTCTCGCATCGTGAGCAAGGGTTTGCCATTCACGCTGCCTTCGAAGTTGAAACGGAACAGGTACGTGTTCCCCTGGCGAAAGAAGTGGTCAATGCGAATGTCGTAACGGATCAACTCGCCGACGGTTGGTAAGTCGCGGTGGAACGTGACGGCCGCATCGAGTAGGCGGTAGCAAGCCAGGCCCCTCGTCTTGAAGTCGATGCCCAAATAACTGGAGAGAAAGAGGTCTGCCTGACCGGCCTCGATGGCGATGCAAGCGGGGATTCGACCGAGATCGAGATACCAGCGGTCGTCGCGAACACGATGCTCCGTCATCAAACTGCCAGAGGTCATCGACAGCGGTTCGCCTTCGATGGTGACGATGCGATCCACGAGTTGCAGCGGGCCGTCCGGCAAACGAACGCGAGTGGGGAACGAATCGATGTCCGCGAAACGTGGGCCGAGCACATTGCCCACCAATCCGCGGGCGAATTCCATGCACGCCTCGAAGTCGAGCGCTCTTGGAATCTCGGTTGGCACGGTCCGTTCGGGGATGGGAAGTGGCAGGGCTCCCTGCGACATCATCTGCGTTTGTTGAGCGATCACCTGGCCAAAATGCTGCTGAAGTGAAGTCGAGAAGCGTAAGAATTCTTCGTGGGCATGGAGCGTGGCCGTTTGCGTGTCGGTGAGGATTACGACGGGCGAGATCATGTGCGTTGTGTCTTCGTAATTCAGGTTTCCAACCTGAGCGCAGACATCTCGCTCAGGTTGGAAATCTGACCTACAAGCCACTGCCACATTTATTTGCTTTGGCTGATACCCGACCGGCAATGTACTGGTCGCCTCGGTTCGAGCCGGTTTGGAATCCGACTGACGCGGAACGAGTTTCGACAAATCGACGGGAACGCCCTCGGCAAAGAGATTCGCGAGCACGTTCAAAACAACCGCAACGTCATCTTTCCTCGGAACGCAGGCTGCGATTGCAAGATGGGGTTTGCCGGCGAGGATCGAGCCAATCATCCGCGAGCACGAAGATCCGGGTCCAACCTCGACGAAGAGGCGAACGCCGTCCGCATAGGCCGCATTGACCACGGCGGGAAAATCGATCGTGTCCATCGCGGCTGCCATGATGGCATCCGCCGCTGATTCGCGATTGAGCGAGTAGGCACGTCCCCAGGCCCCGCTGTAGTAGCGGATTCCTTCGGGATGAAACGTCGGCAACAAGTGCAACTCGCGGTAGGCATCTTGCACTGGCTCGGCGACTTCGCAATGTGCCGTGGAAACCCCACGAACCTCGATAAACGAGGCACCCAGTTTGCGAACGACGGCCTCGACGGCGACACGTTCGCCACCGATGACGCAGTCTTCGGGCGTGTTCACGATTTGCAGATAGACGCGCCCGGATTCCGATATCGCCTGCAACACCCGTTCCGGCGAGGCCGAGATCACGCCCGTGAGCCAATCGACCGGCCGATCGGTCGGTAATTTCCATTTTCTGCGTGCCGCGTTGCACGGCCCTGCCAGATCGGTCACGAATAGCGACGACTCCTTCATGCGACGGAACATCTCGTCGCGATCCTGCCAGGCCCGGGTGCCATACAGTCCGGCCGATTCACCAAGACTGTACGGAACGACCGCGTGCGCCCGCACGTTGAACGATGTGAGCAAATCGCTGACGAGCGTGCCTAGCGCGACCTGTGCGAAGATCAACTCTCGTGGCAAGAGCTGATCGAGCGAGGCGGTTCCCCATATTTCGTCCGCGTGATACTGGCTCCGCAGATGCTGATTCTCGGCCATCTGCCGATGGAGCACATGCGGAAACGCCACGCCAAGTTCGCGCCCCATGCCCGCGAAGTGATTGCCCGAGCCGGGATAGACGAACGCGATCTCGCCACCGAGTGGTTTCGGCGAAAAGTAGATTCCGTCGGCAATCGACTCGTGCGGCCTCCGTTGCAGGTGATCCTGTGCCTGCGCGATTCGTTGTTGCAGTTGCAAACGGTCGGCGGCGACAAACGCGAGCTGAAACCGTTTCGCGGATGAACCGGCACGCAATTGCCACAATCGACTTGCGAGTTCGTCCGGTGTGACTCCCGTCTGACTGGAGAACTTACTTAGCTGATTCAGAATCTCTTCAACCGAGTCGCCACTGAATGGGAACAAGCCGTGGCGGCGGGCCTCCAGGCCTGCCGGAATTGGGACAGGACTGGTGGCCTGTTCCCACTCGGTGAGGGATACGCGAACGCCAAACCGGCCGAGGTTGCACGCCTGGACAGTTGCTCGCCGAGGCCCATTCGCTCGATCGTGAATCCAGAAGGCGGGCCGTCCGTTGATCGTCGTGCGTTCCTGATCGAGATCGCGACAGCGGTCGATGAACTCCAGAATTCCGGAAGCCGCGCCACAAGTGGGGCGTTGCACATTTGCGACCTGGACCGATTGTACTCCGTCAATCACTGCGAGGATTCGGTCGCCATCGCGTTTGGCATCGTCGAGTCGTTTCAACACCACGGCCCCGGCACCATCTTGGGAGCCGCCATAACGCGGGTCGGTGGCGAACTCGACCGCACCGGCCAGGGCTCGATCAATTTCATGTTTTTGCAGAGCCTCGACCGCGAGCGAGACTGCCCGCAGTCCGCCGGCTTCTTCATCGCACACGGCAAAACTAGGCCCGCCGGCACCGAGGAAGCGAGCGACTCGGCTGGCCGCGATGCTGGCGAGCGAGCCCATCGTTCGATTGGCCGTGAGTGCCGGATGAACCTGATCCTTCAGGGATTGATCGATTTCACCGGCTTTCCAGCGGAGGAAATAGTTGGTCGTGTTCGTATCGAGGCTGACGCCGATGAAGACGCCCAGTCGCTCCCTCTCTCCACTTTGGGGAGGGAGCGGGGGAGAGCAAGAATCCATCGCCTCAGCCGCGATCTGCAACATCAGTGTCTGTTGAGGCAGCATTTCCGCGAGTTCAGTGGGCGGGATGCGAAAGCGGGTAATGGGGATCGTCAGTGATTCGATCGGAGTACCGGTTCGCGAGGCCAGCCTCACGACCGCGATGGACGCACGCGGCATCTCGGGCACCTGGACGACCGTCGCTCGATTCACGAGTTCCGTCGGCTCCTCTATGAGCACATGGGCGTTGATGCCGCCGAAGCCGAAGCCATTGATCGCGGCACGGAGTGGGCCGATCGACTCCCAGGACTCGGCGGCTTTCAGAATTCGGAACGGGCCTCCCTCATAGCCCAAGGTGGCCGAGGGTTTATCGAAGTTCGCCGTCGGTGGCAACGTACGGTTTTTCATGGCCAGGAGCACTTTCGCCAGCGATGCCGCTCCCGCCCCCGTCAGCAAATGACCTACGGTTGACTTCACGCCGCCGATGACAGCACGCCCTGGTTCATCCTTCCACAGCTTTCGCAAACTGTCAAATTCGACGGCATCGCCGGTCGGTGTGCCGGTGGCGTGGCACTCGATGAGTTGCACATCGCTCGGCCGCCAGCCAGCTTGCTTGTAGGCTGCGTGAAGTGCCCGCAGTTGGCCCTCACTGGCGGGCTGAAGAACATTGCCTTCGACGTCGTTCGATAAGCCGATTCCCGCAATCACGCCGTGGATCGAATCGCCATGAGCGTACGCATCGCTCAGGCGTTTCAACACGAAGGCACAGCCACCTTCCCCGACGACCAGACCATTGGCTTGGGCATCAAACGGGGAGCAGCGTCCGGTGGGCGAGAGGGCTCGAAGTTGAGCGAAGCCCATTTGTGTGTAGAGCGAATCGGGCCGAACCAGCCCGCCGGCAATCATCGCATCGGCCCGGCCGGATTGCAATTCATCGCAAGCCAATTTCAACGCGTACAGCGACGAAGCACAGGCCGCATCGAGGGCGAAGCCCCCTAGCCCGAAGCCGAGCCCCCGTGCAAGAAGTGCGGCCGGCAGCCCCGTGGAATGTCGGTTCAACGGATTCGTTTGGCTTTTCGGGTGAAAGAGTCCGAGCTTCGGCCCAAACATTTCGAGTGTGAGTGCGTTCGCCTTCTCAATAGGCAGAGCGATGTTGCCCAGGATCACGCCACAACGTTCGCGGTCGATGGGAGCAGTGACCGCACTTCGCCAGGCCGCGTTGCCGATGTGCAGCGCGAGATGAAAGACCGGGTCGAGTTCCGCGATCGGCCAACCGTTGAGATTTACCCCATCCAGATCGGCGGCGAAAGGTTGCAAATAGTAGCCACGCAGAGTGGGTACTCGGTCTGGGAAAATTCCCCGATTATCCAGGACGTGGTGCGGCTCAATCGCCCAGCGGCCCGGCGGCGGATCCGACGACAGGTCCTTCGCGGACCGGACGTTCGACCAGAACCGGTCGAGGTCGGCACTGCCCGGAAACAGACCACCGATGCCGACGATGGCGATGCGCTCGAATTGCCGTCTCAACGCAGGCGGCTCCCAATTTGAGTGGCGATCGTGCCCGTGCCAGTCGGCGAGTGAATGCGGCCACGACGAAACGCCTCGTTCAACGATGCGTCGATCACGTGTTCGACGTCGGTCATGCGTGCAACAGTTCGGCCATCCGCATCGATGAAATCGACTTCGGCCCGAGCGGTGGTGCCGTTATCGCGTGTGATGCGAGCAAAAATGAGGGCCCCGTCGGTTGGAAAAGCCCGGCGAAACTGACGATAACGTCCAACGAAACAGGGCAAGGAAACCGCCCGGTGCTTCTGGTAACTCCACACGCTTAACAGTTGGAACGCGGCATCAAGAGCAAGCGGGTCGGCTAGCCAGGCACCGCGAACGGGAGCATTCATCCACATGATCGGTGAAGGCGCAGACTGCGTGTAGGCAATCGCACCGATATCGCCCATGCCATCGATGCGGCCGAGGGCCCGAAGGTCGGGGCCATGAAACAAAATGTACTCGTAAACTTCTTCCGGTTTGTAGGGGAACGGCCCGGTTTCCGGTGGTGCGGACGCGAAGGCCGAATCGGGCAGGCGCTCGGCCAGAACAATTTCGCCACGCGAATGGGTCACCTCGCGGTCGTTCTTCTTGCCGCGAATCTCGACCGGCACCTGAAAGAGGCCGTCCTTGCGTATGGCTTTCCCAGACAGCACCTGAATCGTGGTTGCATTCGCTTCCTCGACGTGAATGCCCTGAAAAATACGCAGATCGTCGAAGCCATGAAACTTCAACCCCGGGTGGCCATGCATCGCGGCATGGGCCATCCACTCCACGTGCAACACAAACGGCACGACCGCTTTTTCGCCGATGACGTGCGAACGCAATACGGGATGATCGGCCAGTGTGATCCGCCGTTCGAAGGTTTGAACCAACCCGGGGCCAGTAGTGGGCGTGGCCGTGGCCGGGACAGATTCAATCGCCCCAATCGGCTCCGCGAGAATCACGACTTCTGCCGGCCGATCACCGGAGGAGAGTTCGCGAAGCAGTGTTTCGCCACCTTCCGCAAGCGGAATCAGCCCGAGGCCTTCTTTCTCGAACAGCTTGGCCAATGCTGGCGTTACCATGCCTCCATCCCACGGGCCCCAGTTCAAGGCGACCACGCGGCAGTGCAGTTTCGATCGCGAGAGAATCTGTGCGGTCTTGTTCAGCACCTCATTCGCGACCGCATAGGCCACCTGTCCCGTTCGGCCAAAGCGACCGGTGGAAGAGGAAAAGAGGACAATCGCCTTCAACGGATCGTCTTCGGTCGCTGCGAGCAGATTCCTAAGTCCAACGACTTTGGTGTCGTACACGTTCAAGAACTGCTCTTCAGTGAGGTCTTCGATTCGGCGATCGGCAATCACGCCCGCCCCGTGGACGAGGGCGGCAATCGGCCCGAGCCGTCGACGGACGTCGGCCAGAGCGGGTGTCAAGGCTGCTGCATTCTGGACGTCGATGGCAAGGTATTCGACGGTAGCTCCGGCCTCGCTAAGCCGTTTGATGTTGTGGAGAATCTCACGTTGAGCGGTGATGCGACGACATTCCTCGCCGATCTGGCGTGGGGTCAATGCCTTGCCTGTATTGGCAATGACTGCAGCTTTGATCTGGGATTCGCCAGTCCTATTTACCAGCCAATCCGGCTCCTTGCCGGGCAACGGAGTGCGGCCCAGAAGCACAAGACGTGGCTTCGATTCTCGGACGAGTGGTAACAGAGATTCGGCCGTCACGCCGCGGGCACCACCCGTGACGATTACCACGTCCCGTTCGGAAAGCAGGCAGGCTTCTCCCGCGGGAAGCACGGCCGGGATGTCCGCCAGTTGGAGAGCGACTCGTCCCCTGGCATGCAGCCCGACCTCGAGAGGACCGGCGGTCAAAATCTCTTCAACGAGGATCTGGGGAACATCGCTCAGCACATTGGGATCGATGTCGATTGCCTTGCAAGCAATCTTGGGCCACTCGTGCGAAGCGGTCTTGCTGAGACCAGCCAGGCCACCGTGAATCGGATCGCTCGCGGCATCGAGTGGTCCAAAGCCGAACATGCCATCGAGATTCGTGATCGTGGCAAAGAACGCTCCGCTGGAACGGGCGGACTCCTCCAGGGCGGGTGCTGCCCGCTTGAGCCAGCGAATCGCGCGCAGCGGCAAATCGGAGGGACCGGCCTCGTCTGGTGCGAGCAGCACCAAACCGGCCAGGCCTTTGGGATCGTAAGAGGATGCCGTGTCGTTCCACGAGATCAGTTGGGGCTTGCAACCGACCGCATCGAATTGTTGCAAGAGCTTGGCGGCGAAACTCGAAGCATTGCCGATCAACCACACAGGAGCGAACGTGTCGAACCGCACTCGCGGCCGGGACAGTTCGAGATCGATCGGTACCGTCCGAATGCACTTTCTGACCACCCGACTATTGGCCGGAGCGGGCAATTCGGGTACGACCGGCACTTCAGAATGTTCGACGGAAATCGTCTGCTCGGGAACGCGCTCACTCTCAGCGGAGCCGTGAGTGAGCGCCAATTCGAAAGGGCGGGGGGCCTCCAGAACGGGAGCGATTGTCGCATTCGAACTTAGAAACGTGGCAATATCGCGTAGCGTGTGGAGTGTGCCCAGATGTTCCGGCTTTGCGGCCGGTGCGTCGGGAATCCTCTCTTGCAAGGCGGACAAGATTTCGACGCGTTTGATGGAGTCGATTCCCAGGTCCGCATCGAGTGCCATATCGAGGCCAAGCATGTCGGCGGGGTAGCCGGTCTTCTCGGCAACGACGGCCAAGAGGGTTTCGGCAATGTTACTTTGCGAGGTCGGTTTGGGCTCGGCCGCGGCCGGCTTCGCCTCGGCGACTGTATTGGGTCTGTCCTGAGTTCCGCCCAGGAAATTCACGATGTCTCGGAGAGTGTGCAACGTGCCGAGATGTTCCGGCTTCGCGGCCGGTGCGTCGGGAATCCGCTCTTGCAAGGCGGACAGGATTTCGACGCGTTTGATGGAGTCGATCCCCAGATCCGCGTCGAGTGCCATGTCGAGCCCGAGCATATCGGCTGGGTAGCCGGTTTTCTCGGCGACGACGGACAGGAGGATGCTGCTCGTATCCTTCCCCGTCGGAATAGAGTGCTGCTTTTCGTCGATGCGTGCGGGAACAGAACTCCGCTTCTGTTCCAGAATTGGCGGTGCAGAAGCGGAGTTCTGCACCCACGCATCGGGTGCTGGCTTTTGTGCCACGCTTTGCGGAACCGAAATTGGCGGTGCAGAAGCGGAGTTCTGCACCCACGTGACGGGCGGCATGGGCTGCCCCATCAGCAACGCCTGTTGTTGAGCAACCAAGGCATGGAGCGTGGCCAGGGCGGAATGCTGGTTCTCCAGGAATTGTTTGTGCAGCTTGGCCGTCTCTTCTTGCATGCGCTGGAAGGCCAACAGGCTTTGCTGGGTGATGCTCAATGCCGCTGACATCCCAGTGGGCGAGGGTTCGGCCGGCTTCTGAATCGGTTCGTTCATCAAGGTTCTCTGCGGAGGTCGTTCAGGCTGCGGAACAGATGCAATGGCTTTCTTTGCCGGCGGCTTCGGTTTCACGGGTTTCGGGCGAACGTAGTTGGCACCCGTGATCGGCACGGTCAGGCCTGCCTTAGCCTGGGAGACTGGATAATTTTGGCCAGCTCCCCAGGTGCAAAGATCGACCGCGTGTCCTCGTGCGGCCAGCCGTGCGAGCATATTCGCCAGATCAAGCAGGCCGGACTTCTTGCCGGACGAGGCGTCAATCGCAAAGCAATCGCAGTCGGCGAATTCCGGCTTCACCGCAAGTGTGGCTTCCGTCAAACGCGTGAGGACCGAACCAGGACCAACTTCAATGAAGGTCCGGATGCCATCGCCGGCCATGTTCTCGATCAGTTTGACAAATTCGACGGGTTGGACGAGTTGCTCGGCCAGCCATTCTCTCGTGTCATCGATGCAGTCTGGATACTTGCGGGCATTCAGGTTGGCGTAGACCGGCACCGACTTCTCACGAATCTCGACGCTTTCGAGACAGGCCTGGAAGGGCCGCTTGGCACGAGCAACGAGCGGGCTATGAAAGCCAGCGGCCACCGGAAGACGCGTGCAACGTAGATTCCGCTTCCGAAATAACGTCTCAGCCCGTTCGATCTCCGTTGTGCTGCCACTCAGGACGTTTTGCGTCGGCGAATTGCGATTGGCAATCACGAGTGCGAGATTCTCTTCCTTCAGCACCTGCTCGATTTCCGCGAGCGGGGCCATCGCAGCCAGCATGGTGCCGGCATCGTTCCCTTGAATCGACGCCATCAGCCCGCCACGTTCGCGTGACAGGTCATGCAACTCCGTTGGCGAATAGGCACCGGCTGCACACAAGGCGACGAGTTCGCCGTAGCTGTGTCCTGCGAAAGCACTCGCCGTGATGCCGAAGTGTTGGAGCGTTCGCCAGGCTCCAAGGTTGACTGCACCGAGGGCCGGCTGAGCAATCTCGGTCGCTCGAAGGCTGGTTTCGTTCGCGGCCCGCGATTCCGCCGTGAAGGACGAGTGTGGATAGATGAAGTCGATCAGTCGTTTCGGATTATTCCAGTCCTTCTCGGCCTCGCTTAAGGAGTCGAGCATGGCCGGGAAGGAGCAAGCCAAATCGCGCAACATGCCGACGCGTTGCGAACCCTGGCCAGGGAACAGGACGCCGATTTTCCCCGAAGCCGGGCCGCTGCCGAAGTAGGCCGCCGGCAGTGACCAGGAACGAGCGTTAGGCTCGGATTCCAGCTTTGCCTTCGCGGCGGCGAAGACCTTCGCTTGCGATTCAGGCTCCTGAAGGACAAACAAGAGACGGCAGATTGCGTTGCCGTCGAACGATGCCCGGCTCCTGGCAGCCGCGTTGCAAAACTCTCCCCAACTGTTCGTGCTTGGCCACGCCGAAAGCTGTTGCAGAAGCTGAGCCTTCGATTCACCCGAGAAGGCGACGATCTGCGTTTGGCCGTCCCAGTCGGGAGCCAGTTTCGCAGGCTTGTATTCTTCCAACACCGCGTGAAAATTACTGCCGCCGAAGCCGAAGGCACTCATGCCCGCTCGCCTTGGATGGTCGCGATTCGGCAGCCAGGGGCGTTTCTCCGTGTTCACGTACACCGGCGATTTACCAGGTTCCAATGGCTCGACCGGTTGTTGCACCTTGATCGTCGGCGGCAGAACCTTGTTGTAAAGCGCGAGCGTGGCCTTGATGATTCCTGCCGCACCGGCCGCCGCCTTCGTGTGGCCAATCATCGACTTGACGGAACCGAGAGCACACCACGTTCCATCCCGCTTCGAGTCGCGGAATACTTGCGATAGCGCGGTGGCCTCGACCGAATCGCCGACTTTAGTGCCGGTGCCATGAGCCTCGATCAACTCGATCGTGGCCGGCGACACGCCCGCTTGTTCGTAAGCGTTCTGCAAGCAACGCACCTGCCCGTGAACGGTCGGGGCATAAACCGCGTTGCCTTTGCCGTCGCTCGATGTGCCAATCGCTTTCAGGACCGCATAGATTCGGTCGCCATCGCGTTCGGCATCCGCGAGACGCTTCAACACGATGATGCCGAGGCCTTCGCCGAGGATGGTCCCATCGCCGTTGGCATCGAACGGCTTCGCGTCCCCCGTGCGTGAAAGGGCCGGAGTCTTGCTGAAGCACATGTACATGAAAATGTCGTTGAACGTGTCGACACCGCCGGTGACGGCCACATCGCAACGACCTGCGGCCAACTCAAGGCCAGCGAGATGAATGGCACTCAGCGAACTCGCACAGGCCGCATCGACCACGCAGTTGGTGCCGCCCAAGTCGAGCTTGTTGGCGATCCGTCCCGCAACCACGTTGCCGAGCAGGCCGGGGAAGGAGTTCTCTTGCCAGGGGACGTAGGAATCCGAAATGTCACTCACGACGCGGTCGGCCGTTTCCTGGTCCACGCCGGCCTCGGCCAACGCTTTTCGCCACTTCGGATGTCCGAGGCGAGCGCCGAGCGGAATCACCAGTTCGAGTGTGCCGGTCACGCCGAGAATCACACTGATGCGATTCTTGTCGTACTTCTTTTCAGGTGTGTACCCTGCATCGTTCAGCGCCTGTCGGGCAGCGATCAGGCCAAGCAGTTGCGAGGTATCCGTGGCCTCCAGATCGACAGGCGAAATACCAAACTCGAGGGGGTTGAAATCGACCGGATCGAGGAAGGCACCGCGGGCCGCGTAGGTCATGTCCGGCGATTTTGGGTCGGCGTCGAAATACTCTTCTGGCTTCCAGTGCGTGGCCGGCACGGGGCCGACGCAATCGATCCCTTGCTTGATGTTGGCCCAGAACGCGCCGGGTCCCACGGCCTTGGGAAACAGGCAGCCGATACCAACGATCGCGAGCGGTACACTTTCCGATGCCATGAAGTTCCTCAGTCACCAAACCAACGGGATAACTCGGCCAGTTCGATTGGGCCGTGCGGGAAGTACGAGTCGAGATTCAGTCCCTGCATGCGTAATTGCGATTGCCGAAGTACCATCGCGGCCCCGTAAAGCAGGTTACGAGCGACAGCAACTACCGTGCGGTTCTTCGCTTCTCCGAGATACGAGCCCTTCGCCCATTCGTTGAACGCACCCATCGCCGGGCCACACCAGACCTGATAATCCAGCTTGCGGTCGGCCACGCCTGCGTTCGCCCAACGGGACGATTGGCCGAGATACCAGCGAAAAACCAGGGCCATCTTGTGCTTCGGGTCGGCTTCTGCCTTCGGAACCTGAGCGGGATCGCGGTTCAGGAAGAACGCACGGGTTTGTTGCCAAACCTCGCCGATCGAGACACGAAAGTAGCTCTTCTCCAACTGGACGCGTTCGCCCTCGGGTATCGCTTCCAGCGACGGGTAGGCCCGATAGAGTTCGTAAAGCTTGCCCGCACGCATGGGGAACATGGTGCCCCGCTTGAGCACCTGGACTTTCACGCCCATCTCGAACATATCGGCCGCAGGAGCCATCGCCACGTCGGCCTGCCCGGCTTCGGCAAGCATTTGCCGCACGATGTCCGAGCTGCCCGATTCCACGCACGCCTGGTTCACGGAGCCAGTGACGATGAAGGCCGCCCCCATCGCGAACGCAGCCGCGGCAGAGGCCGGCGTCGCGATCCCCCCGCCGAGTCCGACGCGAAGCGAGGCTTCGTATTCCCACTGAGACTGTAGCCGATCGCGTAGCGCGAGGATCGTCGGCAGTAGCGTGATGGCCGGGCGATTGTCCGTGTGGCCACCCGAATCGGCTTCGACCGTCACGTCTTGTGCGATGGGCACGGATCTGGCGAGTTCCGCTTGCTCGCGTGTGAGCTGGCCTTGCGCCACCAACTCGGCGACCAGGCGATCCGGTGCAGGCGAGAGAAACTTGCTGGCCACTTCGACGCGCGAGACTTTCGCGACCACCTTGTTCGGAGTGACAACCTGGCCCAAGGAATCGCGATGAATACCCGTCAACCGATACCGCACAATGTGCGGCGTGAGATCGAGATAGGCGGATGCCTCGACGAGTCGGACTCCGTGCTTCAAGTAGAGATCAACGGTTGCGGATTCGTGCCCTTGTTCGTTCGGACTGTGAATCAGATTGAAGCCGTAGGGGCGGTCGCCCAGGTTTTGCTTCAAGCGAATAATTGCAGCATCGATGCGCCCGAGCGAAAGCCCGGCCGAGCCGAAGAAGCCGAGCATGTCAGCCCGGCTAATGGCCTCGACGACTTCGCAGGAGGCAATGCCGTTGGCCATCGCCCCGGTCACATACGGGTAGCGAATGCCATGGTCGCGGCAGAAACGCAGATCGCCCAAGGTGGAGAGATTCATGGCCGGCAGGATCGCCAGGACGGGGTAGCCTTCCGAAGCAGCCCAGGAAATGGTCCCGCCCTCGGCCATAGCTGGCCCGGCTTCTGTTTGAACCAGGGTGACTGTTTGGTTCGGTGCCCAAAGGGCGTTCTGAAGGGCGGCTCGGTCGGGACTGGGAACGTGCCTGTCCGAGTGCCAGCGGCTGGTCGTTGCCGTGGACGTATGAAGCGCATCGCTCGGCCCGCGGCTGGCGGACATATTGGCTAACTACTCAGGGTAATGAATCAACGGAGGCGGCCGAAACATACCTAAAAAGTTTACGTATTTCGACCTAAAACGAACAGCCTTTTTCCTTGCCAGTACGAAACTTACGACGGAACGGCCCTCAAAACTCTTCTTCGCGGATTCGCCCGGTTTCTTGTTCGACCGGAACCTGTTTCGCGATCTATGCTCTAACAGGACTCAACTGGCATTCCGGCTCGCCATTGCGTTACAATTTGCCCTAGGAACTCAATCATGGGTCAAGAACAAGCCACAACATCGAATGCGGATCGACGCATTGTTCGGAGGCGGGCCCTGAAAAAGGGCGTGGTCCTCACTGTTCGCAAGGGGACGATGGGACTCGGGCCAAACCTGTCAATCGGCGGAGTCGATCTCTCGGACGACGGGATCCAAGTGCTGGTCAAATTGGAAGTTAAGAAGGGTGACGAGATCGAGATTGGCCTGACGGGCATTGGTCGGAGCAAGCCGATGGTCCTGGTTTCCGACGTTCGCTGGTGTCGGCCGGTCGAGGATTCGGAGACGTTTCTCGTTGGCGTCAAGCTACGCCGTCGGCTGAGCCACCAGGAAATGGGTTTGTTCGTCTAGGTGTGCTGGGGGCTGCCATCTCTCCGATGCCAGACGCTCCTGGAGGCTGGCCTTTAGGTGGCGGTCGCCCTCGGCTCACTCAACGATCGTGATCAGCCGCGTCATTGCCACCTTGTTCGGATCCCAGTCGACATAGATCGTGCCAGTCCCCTGGGCGTTCATGGCTCTGCTAATGTATTGCGATCCGAAATTGGCAAATCCAGCGCTCCCGGTCACGCTCAACAAGGACCCGGCAAAATAGAACGTCCCGGATATATTCATGTTTGATCCACCGGAGATGCTGGCTGTGACGTCCGCCGTCCGCTCCTGGAAGAGCATCATGCCTTTGTAGATGCCGCTCGTGGGTGCTGACAGATTGACGGCACCATTCGCTGAGATACTAACGCCGTTCGAGTTCCCATTCCCCGGCTTGTTATAGATCATCACTCCTTCTCCTGTCAGCGACCCCTGGCCGGAGAACTGGAACCCACCTTGATCCATGTAATAGATCCCCGGCATCAGTACCACGCTGGCCGAGCTGCTGGCATTAATCCCTCCCTTGTACACGCCCGGATAAAGAACCGTGGTCCCACTCGTGAATTGCTCTTTCCTTTTGCTCTGGACGGTCATGTTGGACGTGTCCGGCTCCGGCATAAATCGAAGTGGGTCCAATGTTGGCACAACCCCTGTACTGATCGGCCCGATAAACGTGCCCCCGCCAGAAGTGGTGTAGTTTCCGGCCAGTTGATAACCGGGGGCATTGATCGTGGAGCCGCCGCCTGCAATGCTACCCTCCGAACTCGTTGAGTTGACGATTACAGGCACCTTTCTGACTGTGATGTTGCTTCCACCATTCGCATTGAAAGCCGACTTGAGCGTCGGGTCGAGGACCAGAACCCCAAACTCCCCGGCGGTGGGCTTGCCAATTGCCACCGTCCGTGCGCGGACCGGCACCTTGTCTGCTCCGAACAGGGCACTGAACCCGCGTGTGTGGTAGTATTCAACAATTACCTCGACGTACGAGTCCCTTCCTACATTTGGTCCCGAAAGGGGGGGAATGTTCACGGTCACCTTGTTCTTCACCCCGTCATTATCGTAGCCGTTAAGGTTGGCCACATAGAGGGCGGTGGCCTTGCCAGTTCCTGCCGAATCCTTGCCAAAGTTGACGTAATGGTGGTAATACAGGTCCGCGGCCGCAGATTCCGCGGCGGCGTCGGCCGTGGCCAGTGCGTTCCGCCGCTCCGCAAGGAGCAATCCACCCTCCAGGCTGATGGCCAGAACGCCCATGAGAGCGACTAGGGAGACGACGACGAGGACAAGAGAAATCCCGCGACGTCGGGAGCCTGATAGCGGCGAACGTAGGATCATGGCATCTGCTCCGCAAACGAATTCCGGTTAGTAGGACACCAGCGCTGAGGACCGGGCGACGAACTCACGGGCTCCAAAGGGCCCGACTCCGGGCCATGCGTATTTCACCTCAACAGTCACGTAGTTACCCGGCCGGTTGGACGATTCCCAAGTCACGTTGCAGGTAATCAGTGTTGCTTTCAGGGTGGCGCCCTGGGCTTTGACGAACGCTGTAATGTCCTCGGCTGTTGCCGCGGGATTCAGGGTGTTAAAAGCGTAGGAGGAGCCCCGCACCGAACCGTAGCGCGCTCCTTCGCGAGCGGCCGTCTCCACTTCATCCACGGTCAGGACCATGAAGGCCCCGCAGATCGTCCCGTAGAGCAAAAGGAGAATGATGGGAACGACGATCGCTGCTTCAATCAGTGCGGAGCCAGCCCTACGGGTGTTCGGTTTTCTCAACAGCATCGGTAGGGGCTCCGAGGGGTGGATCGCTGTCTAAAAAGTTCCGGGTTTCGGAGTTGTCGGGCACACCCGCATATGGGTTGAGCGATTGAGTTGGGACTGACTGGGCACACCGGGAAAGTTCGTCACGGTCTTGAAGGTTATGCTCACCGTCACCTTGACGTAGTTGAACCCATCCGTTCCGGTAAATCGCTCGATCGTAACTGTGGTGGGGGTCTCCGGCGAAATGTCTGTCATGTCCTTCCGAGCGACAACTTCAATCCCCACCGTATCGTACGCTTTAATGGGGTCCTCAGCGGCGTACAAGCAGGCATTCCGGGATGCGGTCTCCAGGATCATGATGCGGGAAAAGATTCGAGCGTAATCCACGCCAATGATGGCGAAGAACATCAAAATCGGGAGTAGGACTACCAACTCGACCGCTACCGAGGCAGTGCGACGGAAGCGGGCCGACCTGCGAAACAGCATCACAGACCTCCCTTGGAGCAGGCAACCCTGTGCTTTCTCCTCAAACGCCTAATAACTTGTAGAACCGGGATAACCCGTTGGCAGCAGGCGCGGTCGCTCGCAAGGAAAAATACCTCGACCAGTTCATGGCCGGCAGAATTTTATTGGCCGGAGTATAGGAGACTGAAAGGGATTCGCGCGGGGGCGGAAGGGATTGGCAGGTGGACCGCTGGACCTCCAACCATCTGGAGTGCCCCCCTCAGATGAAAATCTCAGCAACGAAGACCAGCACTACCGGCTTCAAGGTCGGGATCAGATTCGTTCCTGCCGTGAGCGTTAGCTGGCTGGCTCAAGTCTCGACCCGAGTGGTGGATCAAGTTGGCAAGGGCTTACCCTTGGTTTCGGGGGCGAACCAAATGAGTACCATGCCGATGAGATAAACGGCACTCATGGCTGTGCAAGCGCCTGGCCAACCGACTTCCAAATTTTTCATCACAACGGGAAGTTGCAGGACGCCGATGGCAGCCAAGATACGGCCAAAATTGAAGCCGAAGCCCTGGCCGGTCGCACGTACCTTCGTCGTAAATAATTCTGGCAGGTACAAGGGCAGCCAGCCATAGAAAGCCGCGGTGATCATTCCCGCAATAAATGCCGTCACCAGGAGCTGACTTCCGTACGAGTCATTCAACTGATAGACGCCAAAGGTGGCGGCAATTGAGCCAACGCATAGCAACATGTAGGTCATTCGTCGGCCCAGCCAATCGCCCGAAAGTGCAGCGAGAACACAGCCAATACAGGCCCCGCCGGCTGTGCACATCTGAGTGTAAGCCTTGGCTGTCGGCTCGCCTTTCGAGAGTTCGTCGGCCCAGGTTGGCACCCACTGAATCGAGCCCCAGGTTCCCAACAATGCCACGCCAGACAGAGAAGCAGCCAGCATGAGTGTGCGAACAGTCTTTCGAAGGCTTGAATCGGTTCGCTGTTCGGCCTGATCACTACGCTGCACGTATCGAACGATCGGGTACAGGTATCCGGCGGTAACAATCACAACCATGACCAGCGTTCCTCCGACCCGCACGAGCATGTGCAAATCTGGGATGGCCCAAAATGCGATCAACCCGCAACCGGCCACCGCTCCGATCAGGACGCCAAGTAGATCGCGAGTTTGCCAGTGCGTCGTCGAGCCTTCCTGCTTCTCACGTTCCCACTTGCCTGACTCGGGCACGAACAGCCGGATTAGAAATGTAAGCAGAGCAGGCATCGCTCCGAACAGCATCAGGATTCGCCAGCCTGAATTGCCCGTGAGCCAGTTGACGGTCTCCTCGCCAATGCCGACCGTGAGCATCCTGGCGTGCAGCGAAGTCGCGATGGCTGTGAGTACCAGGCTGAGTGCGGCAATCAGGAGATAGCCGGCGTTCGCGGCCGCTCCGATGCCGGCCGCCAGCCAGGCTCGCGATTTGTCGGGCCACACTTCCATCACCAAAGCAACGCCGAGCGACCACTCCCCTCCCATGCCGAGCGACGCGATGAACCGACACCCTGCAACTTGCCAGGCTTCCGTGGCAAGTCCGCAGGCTCCGCTGAATACCGCGTAGGTCAACACACTCATTGTCATCGCTCGGACTCGTCCAATTCGGTCGCCCAGCCAACCGAAAAGAACGCCGCCGGTCGCCGCCCCAACCAGAAACCCGGCGGTGATGATCGAAATCCACCTGCTGACTTCGGTGCGATCCGTGGTCTGGAGAAGTTCACCGAGTGCGGGTCGGGCCACGAGCGGGAACAAACCCATCTCGAGTCCATCGAACATCCAGCCGAGCAGGGCGGCGATCAGAGTCATCCAGCGGCCGCGAGAAGAAGTGGAGGGTATCATGCGTTCAATCGGTTGGGAGGGAGTCGGCCTGACGCAAATCACCTGAAAGTAGGACAAGTAGGATTAGGATTACGAGTAGGAGTACGATAATCGAGGAGTAAGACTCCCTTTCATCCTCGTAATCTTACTCGTCGTTGCTCGAACGAGTTGCTCACGGTGAACCTTCACGCGGTAGGGAGCGATCGCATGACTCGCCAGATGCTCGCGGTTACCTTGGTCGCCATCTCGGTCGGTGGAAGTGCGGCACAGGAAAAATTGCAGGCCCGCTGGATGGAACACCTCGGCCGTGGTGTGGTCGCGCTCCCGATGGACGACGGGAAAGTCTTCGTTAGTTGGCGATTGCTTGGAACCGATCCGGATGACATCGGCTTCCACGTGTATCGTCGAATCGGCACGGGCGATGCACAACGGCTGACCAAGGACGCGATTCAGAAGTCTACCTGCTTCATGGACGAGCAGGTTGATCCCGCGAAAACGATCCACTACTTCGTGCGGCCCATGATTGCAGGGAAGGAGGCCGATGCTTCACAAGAGTTCAGGCTGCCGAGCAAGGGCTATCTTTCGATCCCCCTGAAGACACTTCCGGGCCACACTCCGAATGACGCCTCGGTCGGCGACCTGGACGGCGACGGCGAATACGAGATCGTCCTGAAGCAAGAAATGCGGCCGCGCGACAACTCGCAGAAAGGCCCAACTGGCGAGACCAAACTCGAGGCCTACAAACTCGATGGCACGTTGCTCTGGCGAATCAATCTCGGCAAGAACATTCGGGAAGGCGCCCATTACACACAGTTCCTCGTTTTCGATTTCGATGGCGATGGTCGAGCAGAGGTCGTTTGCAAAACAGCAGACGGCACCGTGGATGGCGTGGGGAATGTCATTGGCGACGCGAAGGCCGACCATCGCAATCCGGATGGCTACATTCTGGATGGGCCGGAATTTCTCACCGTGTTTGATGGGAAAACCGGCAAGGCTTTGTCAACGACGGACTATCTTCCAGCCCGGGGTCGAGTCAGCGATTGGGGGGACAACTACGGCAATCGAGTCGATCGCTTCCTGGCAGCAGTGGCGTATCTCGATGGTGATTGGCCCAGCATTGTGATGTGCCGGGGTTATTACACTCGGGCCGTCCTGGTTGCCTGGGACTGGCGCGATGGCAATCTAAAGAAGCGTTGGACTTTCGATTCGGATGACGGAAAACCAGGCAATCGCGCCTACCGTGGACAGGGCGATCACAGTCTAAGCGTGGCCGACGTGGATGGAGATGGCAAGGACGACATCATCTATGGGGCCTGCTGCATCGGCAGCGATGGCAAGGGGCTTTACTCCACCGGGCTAGGCCACGGCGATGCGCTCCATGTTTCCGATATCGACCCGGGGCGGCCGGGGCTGGAAGTGTTTAACATTCACGAGAATACCAAGCAGGACGTCGGCGTCTCCTTTCGAGACGCCCGAACCGGCAAGGTCATTTGGACCAAGCCGAGTGCGGACGTGGGGCGTGGCGTCGCCCTCGACATCGACCCTCGCCATGCCGGCTACGAGATGTGGGCGTCCGGCGATGGCCTCTCGGGCGTGTGGAACGTGAAGGGAGAAACCGTCTCCAAGCGAAAGCCACGTTCTTGCAATTTCGCGATCTGGTGGGATGGAGACCCATTGCGGGAACTTCTCGATCGCACGACGATTTCTAAATGGGACTGGGAGAAAGAGACGGAATCGACTCTGCTCTCGGTTCGCGATTGCTCTTCGTGCAACGGCACAAAAGCAACGCCCACCCTTTGTGCGGACATTCTGGGCGATTGGCGTGAGGAAGTGATTTGGCGCACGACCGACAACCAGGAGTTGAGGATCTACTCGACGACCATTCCGAGCGATTTACGCCTGGCCACGCTGATGCATGATCCGCAGTATCGGCTCAGCGTTGCCTGGCAAAATATTGCCTACAACCAACCCACACAAACCGGATTCTACCTGGGTCACGGAATGAAGAACGCGCCCCGGCCTTCGATTCGCACGCGCGAATGGAAACCTTCGCGATGAAGTTGTGAGCACGGCACATGCCCCGGCCACTTCCGCGATCATATCATCAATAGCGATGGAACTTTCATGACACGGTGACGACCGATGCCTTCTCTCCATTGGCTTGGCGTTGATCTCGGCGGGACGAAAATCCTCGCGGCACTATTCGACGACAACTTTCGAATGGTCGCCCGCTCGAAACAATCGACGAATTACGAAGAGGGCGGACCTGCGGTCTTTGCCCGAATTGTAACCGCCGTCGATGCCGTTCTCGCTGGAGGCAAGATTTCTCCCTCCGATGTACGGGGCATGGGCCTCGCAGTTCCAGGCCAAATCGTGCCGCAATCGACCATCGTTCGCTATGCGCCCAACTTGAACTGGCGGGATTTCGATCTCGCACCCCTCTTCCCCAAGCACTGGTCGTGGCCCGTGATTGTCGAGAACGACGTGCGCATGGGAACCTACGGTGAGTGGAAACACGGCGCGGCCATCGGTGCGAAGCACGTCTTCGGAGTCTTCGCGGGTACCGGCGTCGGCGGCGGATTGATCCTGAACGGCGACCTGTATCACGGATTCAACGGTCATGCCGGCGAGATTGGCCACATCATCATTGGCTGGAAGAATGGCGTCGAACTGGAAGCAATTGCGGGACGAAGGAACTTGATGTATCGCGCCAGCGACATCATCGCGGATTCACCCAAGGACGTTCGGAAGGAGTGGAAGGGCGTCGATCCGACCACGTTCAAGAGTTCCGAGATTGCCGAATATTTTGCACGAGGCGAACCGGTGGTGACCCGCCTCGTCGACGAGGCCGCCAAAGCGATTGCGTCCGGCGTCGGCACGGTCGTGAATCTGCTCAGCCCCGAGGTCGTGGTGATCGGCGGCGGGTTGACCAAGGCACTTGGGCCTGCGTTTCCCGAACGAATCTGGGAGATCACTCAACGGTATGCGTTGCCGCGAGCAACCGAAAATGTGCGTTGCGTGATGGCCGCCCTCGGCGACGACGCTGGCGTGACCGGGGCGGCAGCGTATGCGAAGGTTCGATTCCAAGCGAGTAACACATGAATCCCGATTGGCGTTCCCGATACGAAGTCATGGTCCGGGCTGCCGAGGCGGCAGGCAAGCTCGCGCTCGGTTTCTTCGACCGCGACATTGTCGTGGACTGGAAACACGATCAGAGCCCTGTGACCGTGGCCGACAAGACTGCCGAGCGCTTGTTGCGGGACAGTATCTCAGCCGCGTTCCCGGGCGATGGCTTTCTGGGTGAAGAGTTCGGTGGCGATCCGAGCACGACCGGTTATCGCTGGATCATCGACCCGATCGATGGCACACGCTGTTTCATCCGCAACATTCCGCACTGGGCAACGCTGGTGGGCCTGGAGTATCAGGGCGAGATGATCGCGGGCGTTTCCTACGCACCAGCGGATAATCAACTTTTTCGCGCACTGCGTGGCGAAGGGACGTTCAAGAACGACAGACGAGTGCGTGTCTCGGATGTTTCGGAGTTAGATCAAACGCTTGCGTGCTACTCAGGGATCCAGTATTTCCAAAAAGCTGGACGGGAACAGACCTTTCTGAACGTCATGCGTGGCGTGGATCGAGCCCGAGGGTTCGGCGACTACTACGGATTCGTGCTGGTCGCCCAGGGTTCCTGCGATCTCATGGTCGATTTTGGCGTCCACGAATGGGACATCGCCGGTCTGAAAGTGATCGTCGAAGAAGCAGGCGGGCGCTTCACCGATTGGGACGGCGGAGCGGATTTGAAACGGCCCGATTGCCTGGCCTCCAACGGGCGAGTCCACGATGCAGCACTCGCGCTGTTGAAGTAGGACAGGCCTCCCGGCCTGTCCAGTCGGCTACGAGTTCAAACTGATCGACCACGCATTGATCTTGCCGACATCGTATCGGGCCACGTCGTCAACCCACAGTTGCCAGGTTCCTTGAGCGTTCTTGCCATCGAATGCTGAGAGGGAGGCCTCCGGGCGGTAACTGCCCGAAAACGGTGCAGCACCTTGAACGATCGAGACGGTGGCCTCGTCGTTGAACACAGTATTGGTGAAATGATTCGAGCTGCCGCCTCGACGATTCACGAGAACGGCCTGCGTGCCATCGGGAGCGACCAACGTGATTTTCAGATCGCTATCGTAAGTGTGACTGAGGTTCATCGAAATGTTCAAGTCCGCGATCGTGGACGCCTGGTTAATCGTGAGCACGGAGATTGTCCGAGACAGATCGACAATGTTCTTGTTGACGTCAATCGAGTTGAACGATTGACTCCTTGAGAGTGTGTGGTTCGTACTGAACTGGTCGTGCGGAACCTGGCCGTTCGGAGCGACCCCATTCTGATTCATCGCGTTGCCAGCCGAATCGGTGATGTTTGGACCAACCACCAATGTGTAGGTTCCTGGACTCGATTGGCTGGCGAAGGTCACATCAAACTGTGTGGCAGAAATCGGGCTGACTCCCGTAATCGACACGGAACCGGAGGGACCGGATAGCGAGACATCGGCAGCAAGGAAGCTGCTTGCGCTGATCGACTCGCTGAACGTGAGCCGAACGGAATGGATCGTGCCGGGAGCACCCGAAAAATTTGCCGAATTCACCTTGGGGCCGAAAGTATCAGCAGGAGTGCCGCCGTAGCGAATGGCACCATCAAGATTCAACCGGCCGCCAGTCGCGACTTTTCCGGTCAAACTCGGTTTTGCATCAACCGTGGCCTTCAAGGCCGCAATCACTTCCAGGTAGGTCCAGCTCGGATGTGCATCCCACACCAGCGCGGCCGCTCCGGCGACCTGAGGCGTTGCCATCGAGGTGCCGCTCATCGTCGCGTAACCGCCTCCGGGATAGGTGCTCAGAATGCTCACGCCGGGGGCCGCGAGATCAACCGTGGTCGGTCCGTAATTGGAAAAACTAGCCAGCGCGTCCGTGTTGCCAGTTGCCGCCACAGCGAGGACGTTGTCCTGTGTGTAGCTGGACGGATAAGACGCAACCACATCGTTGTTATCGCCAATCCCGTCCGAGCCGCCATTTCCGGCGGCCGCGACGAAGATGTGCCCCGCATTGCGCGCATTGTTGATGGCTGTATTCATCGAACTGCTGAAACCGCCTCCGCCCCAGCTGTTATTGGAGATATGTGCTCCCTTGGCGACGGCATAATTCAGGCACTTGATGGCATTCGAAAGGGACCCGCTTCCGCCGGCCGTCATGAACTTCAGGGCCATGATTTGCACGTCCCAATTCACACCCGCCACGCCGATGCCGTTGTTGCCGACGGCCCCGATGGTCCCGGATACGTGCGTGCCGTGGCCGTTATCGTCCATCGGGTTGCCGTCGTTGTTGGCGAAGTCGGCCCCGTAGATGTCGTCGATGATCCCGTTGCCATCGTTGTCGATGCCGTCCGCGGCTTCACCGGGATTGTGCCACATGTTTGCGGCGAGATCGGGGTGGTTGTAGTCCACGCCGGTATCGATGACTGCGACGATGGTGTTCCCGCTACCGGTGTTGACATCCCAGGCGGCAGGAGCATCCATATCCGCGTCCAGCGTGCCGCCGGTTTGGCCGGTGTTGTTCAATCCGTAAAGCGAACTGAAACTGGGATCGTTCGGAACCGCATCGACCCGAATGGTGTAGTCCGGCTCCGCGAACTGAAGGCCGTGCAGACTCTGCAGGCTCCTCAGGCCACCCTCGAGCGAAACGATGCTTCGGAGAGTCAAGAGATGCAACCCGCCTCCCAAATTCTCCGAGGAGCGAATCACGGGGGAGCGGGGGGTGGCATTCGCAGCGAGTTTCACGATCACTCGATCGGTCGCAAACTGACTTGGATCGATCTTTAACAGGCCAGAGGCGGGAACCTCGCGGGCCTCAAAGGTTTCAAGGCGCAGAAATCTAGGTTGCGGTCTCCGATTGCCCATCGCAAGGCCTCCAGGACACTTCGTGTCTGTTGTCAGTGAAATGCTGAGCGGATACTAGAATTGAGCGTTTCAATTCCTGGGACATTCCCTCGATCATGCTTCCATACAGCCAGGGCGAAGGGTGCTTGACATTCAGAAATGGTGAACTCCGTGGAAGCGTAGAATACAGTCCCCGTACTCGCAAGAAAAAGCACGCTTTTCTGGCTGAAGTCGCGGAATTTCTTTTTTTCCAGTCCTCAAGGCCTAGCCAGACATCCAGAGGAACAAGTTCTTCTGGATCGGTTCTGGGATTGAGGTATTTCCCCGCGTCTTCACTGGCGGTTCCGCGGAGCCGTTTCGCCTGAATGTACAGCAAGACCCGTCCGGTCTTCTCAGCAATCGGACTTGTCGAGAGAAGGAGAAGCTCATGAAACTGCGTGTTTGGAAAATGGCCTTGGCGCTGGCGATGCTGGCCGGAACTGGCACGGCTGCCTAGGGCGGTTTGTTGCCTTTGCCCGCGACAGTAATTCCGGACGGCGACAACTATCGGTACACCTACGGGGTGATGCTCACCTCGAATTCCACGTTGCAAAACGGCGATCCGTTCGTGATTTGCGATTTCACGGGGCTGATTCCCGGATCGAACGACCAGCCGGCTGAGTTCGCGTTCGCTGCGATGAATGAAGGTGGAAACATTGGGCGAACGGTGCCGAACGACAATCCAGCGACGCCGAACCTCGTCTGGACTTACACGGGCGATACCCCACTCATCGGGCAAATTGGCCTCGGGAATTTCTCGGCCCTTTCGACCAATCCGGAATCAAACGTCTCGACGGACTTCGTGAGCCGCACGCACGTGGAAGATCCGAACGGCGAGATTCGCGAGGAAGACCATATCACGCACACGAAGGCACCTTCTGGGACGGACCTGCTAACACCGCCCCCGCCTACACCTCCGGTTGATACGCCATCCGGCGTACCGGAGCCTTCGACGATTCTCCTGCTGGCTGCCGGACTGCCGCTAATGATGGGTGCTCGGTTCATGCGGAGCCGCCGCAAGGAAGCGGTTGCGTAGTCTTCTAGACTCACAAAAACGAATCGCCCGCAGGGACGGCTTGCATCCATCTTGTATGGATCCAAGCCGTCCTTTTTTTGGATCTCTGTCGGAGTAATCTTCCTTCGCTCACGCTCGGGTTCGAATTGTGGGTCGCGACGTTTTCAATCAGATTCACGGAAAAACATTGCCTTCCGGCCACCAACTCAAGATGATACTTCCAGAGCAATTAGAAGTAGCGAAGTAACCTGCCCGCCGGACCGCGATTCCACTCATTGCGGTAATGCCAACAGTCGAACCACGACCTCCATGCACACCATACCCCGCATCGGCCTCTCAAAGCTCTCCGCCCTCCGGGGCCGCGAGATGTTGTTTCACGTTCTCTGGGGCCTGACGCGCTGGTTAACCGTCGCGTTTGCTCTCCTTGCCTTCTGCACGTTTATCGACTGGCGCGTCGATAAATCACGGGAAACACCGTTCACGCTTCGAACGATTCTGACTCTCATCGAAGTTGTTGTTCTCGGGGCCACCGGCTGGTTCTGGCTGGTTTGTCCGTGGCTAAAAGGGCCTTCGATCATCCGCCTCGCCAAGCGAGTCGAGGAAGGCATCCCCGAGTTTGGCCATCGGCTGGTCACATCGATTCAGTTCTCGCGGAAAGAAGGAACGGGTGGCATGTCCCCCGAGTTGATCGAGGCCGTTGCTCGCGAGTCCGAAGAGCTTTCGAGCAAACACACGTTTGGCCGTTTCGCTGATTTTCGCCGTTTGAAATGGGCGGCAGGGCTGGTCGGTGTTCCGATGCTGCTGGCTTCGGGCATGATCCTCTCCTATGGCCCGGGCTTGCTGAAAATCTTGTTGCAAAGGCAGATGCTCTCGTCGACCGAGATTCCACGGTTCAACCAACTTGAAAACAACACACCGGTGTTGTGGCCTGCCGGGGACGAAGTGACCGTCGAGTATATCGTCACGGGTCGTGTGAATGAGGAAGCTGCGGGCACCATTCGCATCAAGCCCGAAGGCCTGCCGACGGACGAGTACCCCCTCGCCTTTGCACGACGACTCGACGAAGACCACACGATCTTCGCGGCTCGAATTCCACACTCCTCGATCAACTTCACGCATCGTGCCTGGGTGGGCGATGGGCGCACCAAGAAGGCAAGCGATGTCAAATTCGAACCTCGACCCGTGGTGACGCGAACCGATGCCTGGGTCCGCTTGCCCAAATTTCTCGGCAATCGGCCAGATGGAAAGCCTTACGAATCCTACCAGTCGCAGGGTGAAATCACGGGCCTGGCCAACTCGGCGGCCCGAGTTCGCATCGCTGTCCAGAAACCAATTTCCGAGGCGAAGCTCACGTTGATTGCCAGGACCCGCGATGGCACCGGGGAATACCATCGAATGACGGTGCTGATGTTTCCGGGCAACGAAGAAGTGCTTCCAACGGGAGAAACCGAGTACCCAGCGAATGCCGAGTTTGACCTGACTCCGGACCTGATTGCCTACCATATTGATGTCAAGGACGTGAACGGCTTCGCCAACTCGACACCCCCGCGGCGCGGCATCCAGATCGCCCCCGACGAACCACCAGTCGTTCGACTACTTTCCGAACGCTATTCGGAGCCTGGGATCAAGCCTTCCGAGGAAGACATCATTGAAGGGTTGCCGATCCCTTTGGGTGGGCAGATTCCAGTCGCTTACAGCTGCCGTTCGCCTCAAGGCGTGAAGGAAGCCTGGCTGCGATTTCGCATCAATGAACGCGGAATCTGGGGCAAGCTGCCGCTGATTGAACGGGATGCAGACGCGAAGTCCGGTCCGTTCGATCCGACGCATGGCACCTTCGTAAATGCTCAATATGGGCAGCAAGTTGGGTTTCACGCTGTGACCTCTCCGGATCGCGAGACCGTGCCCGACTATCTGACCGGTGGCGGGCGGTTCGATTTCCAGACGGCCGAGCTGACCAAGCTCACGGAAGAGGGGAAGCTGGCGAAACTTGAGATCGGCGATCGGGTTGAATATTACGTCGAGGTGTTGGACCGCAACCCCACTCTGGGACGTCCGCCAGGCAAGTCCGAAGCCCGTATCAAGGAAATCCTGAGTGCCAGCGACGTTTTGCTTCGCCTCGACCAGACCCGACAGGCCGAAAGCAAGATCCGCGACCTGGAGAAAAAACAGCGGGAACTCTTCGGCAAGAGGCCTGAGTAGAAAGTGTGGGAATCCACAAATCGTGTCTTCACTGAAGTTTTGGATTGCATTCGTCTAAGGATTGTCCGATACTGTTCACTAGGTATGTGCTGGTTTCTCTCCGCTGGTTGACCTTCCTTCGCCCTGTTTCGTGTGTGTCCCTTCGTTCTTCCCGCCGGTCAAACCCCGGCATGTCAGTCGAGGAGTTAACATGTCCTCTCGTGGCCTGTCCGCAGTCGCATTCCTGGTGCTCGCCATGAGCATCGGTGCCATCACCCAGGCACAGGAAAAAGTTGCCCCTACTGCAACAGTTTCCACTCGTCCGGTCATCACCCCGGATCAGACGGAGTCGCAAAAGCGAATCCAGGGCGAGACCGAGCAGATCGCTCGCCGTCTCGGCACCATGCTTCGCTTCATGGCCTACCATCGACTGGATCAGGGCGAAGAGCAAAAGCTTCTGACGGATGCCGCGAAGACGCTGAACGGGCTGAGCAAGGTTGAAATGACCGCCGTCATCGCCCATCTGGAAGCGTCCGTAAAGGCGCCGGATGACAAGACCGCGACCGACGAAGCCAAGAAGGCTTACGACCGCCATCGCGATGTGGTCAAGAACCTGAAGGGCCTGCTGCTCAAATACGACACGATCAAGACACTCGACCAAGCGGCGGAACGCCTCGAACGCGGTTCCCGCGATCAGAATGAGTTGCGTCTCGAATCGATGTCGCTTGCCCAGCAAATGAAAGATGGCCGGGTCCGTGGCCGTGGCATCGTTTCCGATGCAACCGAGCAGGCTGACAAGCAAGGCGACCTGAACCGCGATCTGGAAGCGTTATTCGGGCAACTCGAAAAGCTGCCGCCGTTCCTGACCGCCGAGCAGAAAGATCGCCTGGCTGCTGCGAAATCTTCCGAAAAAGCCCGCAAGATTCAGGATGTGCAGACGCTCGCCCATCGCTTACAAACGCAGAGGATTTTCAGCACCGGCGACATGGACGTGGTGCATGCCGTCGCAATGAATCAACAAAAGGCATCGGAAAGCCTGTTCGAACTGGCTCAGTTGCTTCGCTCTCCTCGCGATCGCCTGGAAACGTTGAAGGAAGCCCGAGCCAAGATCGAAAAGGCCATTGTGGCGCAGGAAAAGATCAAGGAAGAAACAGCCGCTCCGCCGCCTCGGACCGCGCGCACCTTTGGCAACGACAACCAAATCCGCCATGCACGGGATATGGCACAGAAACAAGCCCGCAACGAGTTCGACACCAAGCAGGCCCGCGACCTCATCAAGGACCTCGCCAAGGACGCTGCGGACAAAGCCAAGGCCGCCGAAGAAGAAATGAAGGCGGCCCAGAAGGAGCTCAACGAGGCCAAGAGCAGCAACGAAAAGGCCGCAGTTCCTCAAGAAAAAGCGGCCGAGAATCTGAAGGACGCTCGCGATAAACTCGACGACCTGATTGCCAAGGAAGAGAAGAAGAAGACCGACCCGCTCGAAGCCGTGAAGGACGCGATCGCCAAGGTCGACCAGCTCATCAAGGACGAGACCAAGAACAAGGAAAAGACCGAAGCCACCAAGGGAACGCAGACCGAAAAGATGCCTGCCATTTCGAAGGAACAGAAGGAGATTGCCAAGAAGACAGAGGAACTGAAGAAGCAACCGCTTCCCGAGAAGCCACAGGTAAAGGACGCTTTAGCCAAGGCCGAGAAGGCAATGGACAAGGCCGCCAAATCCCTCGACGAGAAGAAGGGGCTCGATGCCGTCAAGAACCAGGATGAAGCCCTGAAAGAGCTGGCCGATGCGAAGAAAGCTCTTGAAGATCAGGCCAAGGAAATTGAAAAACGTCGCGATGATATTGCCAAGCTGGAAGACGCCGCGAAGAAGCTCGACGAATTGGCCAAGAAGCAGGACAACGTCGCAGATAAAGCCAAGGAAGCTGACAAGGCCGCCGAGGCCGGCAAGACCGATCCCAAGAAAGCAGCGGACGACCTGGCCCGCGATCAGAAGCCATTGAAGCCGGAAGCTAAAGACGTGGCCGATCAGGTGAAGGACGCTGCTCCGAAGGCGGCCGAGAAGATCGCCGATGCCAACGCCAAGCAGGAAAATACCGAGAAAAACCTCGATGACAAGAAGCTTGATCCGGCCGCGAAGGAAGGCAAGAAGGCCGCCGAGGACCTGAAGGACGCAGCCAAGGAAGTGGCCAAAGCCCTGACCGAGAAGAAGGCCCAGGAGGCCAACGATCAGGCCAAGTTGCAACCACAAGTTTCGCCGATGAACGCGGCCGACCAGATCGCAAAAGCGATCGAGCAAGCCGAGAAAGCTCAGGATGAAACCAAGAAGGCTCAGGAGCAACTCGGTGATAAGCCGATGCCGGGCGACCCGATGAAGAACCCGGCCGCTGACTTGCAAAAGCTCCAAGAAAAGGTGGCTGAGAAGGCCGCTGAGTTGAACAAGGATGAAGCCAAGAAGGCAGCGGCCGAAGCAGCCGAGGCCCTCAAGATGGGTGATCTGCCGATGGCCATCGAAGCGCAGCAGAAAGCCCTGGATGCCTTGAAGCCAATGCCAGGCGATAAACCGATGGCGGGCGATAAGCCAATGGCTGGGGATAAACCGATGGCGGGCGATAAGCCAATGCCTGCCGGTGACAAGCCAATGGCCGGCGACAAGCCGATGCCGGGTGATAAGCCAATGGCCGGGGATAAGCCAATGCCTGCTGGCGACAAACCGATGGCCGGCGACAAGCCGATGCCGGGCGATAAGCCAATGGCTGGCGATAAACCGATGGCTGGCGACAAGCCGATGGCCGGCGACGAACCCAAGGCTGGCGATAAGCCAATGGGAGGCGACAAGCCGATGGGCATGGGCCAACCGAACCCAGATGCGGCCAAGACGCCGGGCGAACTTGCCAAGGTTCAGGACCAGATCAAGCAGGCCACCGAGGCTCTGCAGAATGCTCAACAAGCGAACGCAGCCGCCCAGGCCGCGTTGCAGCAAGCCCAAGCCCAAGCCCCAATGGCCGTGAAGCCGCAACTCGATCAGGCAGCCCAGAAGCTAGCCCAGGCACAACAAGCGTTGCAGCAAGGTACGCCCGGCCAGGCACAACCCGCTCAAGCCCAAGCTCAGCAAGCCCTGCAACAAGCCTTGGACACCCTCCAGGCCGCTCAAGCACAGGCTCAAGCTGGAATGGGAATGGGAATGGGGATGGAACCTGGAATGGGAATGGGAATGGGAATGGGAATGGGGATGGGGATGGGGATGGGGATGGGGATGGGGATGGGGATGGGGATGGGGATGGGGATGGGGATGGGGATGGGGATGGGGATGGGGCCGAGCCCCGAGAAGAACGATGGCCAAGGTAAGGGTGATCGCAACCCTGATGGCACGCTCAAGAATACCGCCTCCAAGCTCAACGACGTGAAGGGCGATGGAGCATTCATCAACCTCCCAGCTCGTCAACGCGAAATGATCCAGCAGGCCCTCAGCGGCACCTTGCCGCCGGAATACGGGGCCATGATTCGACAGTACTTCATGAACGTGGCGGGCGGCAAGCCAGCGACGTTGCCGTCACTCGACAAGAAGTAATGTCAGGTTTTCAGTAAGTAGTGCGGAGTGAGGAGTGATGAGTCTGGGGGTTTCCCCCTCACTCCTCACTCCTTGCTCCTTACTTGAGGAGCCAACCATGCGATTCGTTCTCTGTGCACTCATTTGCCTTTCGATGGCTGTTTCCACGCAGGCGGCCGACAAGAAAAAAGGCCAGATGGACGACGAAGTCAAGAAGGCGACGGCCAAGTCGCTGGAATGGCTTGCCTCCAAGCAGAATACGGATGGCTCCTGGGGTGATTCCCGCTACCCAAACAACACGGCCATCACCGGCTTCGCACTGATGGCGTTCATGTCTCAGGGGCACGTTCCCAATCAGGGCAAGTACGGCCCGGAGGTCGCCAAGGGTACGCGGTTCCTGTTGGCCAGTGCTCGGGAGGGCGATGGCTATCTCATCGGCACGCGCATGGGGAACATGTACTGCCACGGCATGGCCACGCTGTGCCTGACCCAGCTATTCGGCATGACCGGTGACGAGGACGTGAAGAAGACACTCAAGAAAGCCGTCGATCTGATCGTGAAATGCCAAAGCGCGGATGGCGGCTGGCGCTATGAGCCCCAGCCGACCGGCTCGGACATTTCCGTGACCATCATGCAGGTGATGGCTCTGCGTGGCGCCAAGGACTCTGGCCTGCATCTGCCAGACAAGACCATGAAAAAGGCCCTGGAGTACATCAACAGTTGCTACGACGCGAACTCCGGTGGCTACACCTATCAGCCATACAATCGAGCCCCTGGCTTCGCCCGCACCGCGGCCGGCATCTGCGTGCTGAAGCTCGTTGGCGAATACGACAAGAACATCGATAAGTCGATCGACTACATGAAGAAGAACATGGAGTTCCCACGCGAGCACTTTTTCTACGGCCACTACTACGCCTGCCACGCCATGTACCAGATCGGCGGCAAGGACTGGGAAGATTACTACACGATGATCAAGAAGAAGTTCCTCACCAGCCAGCAAACCGACGGAAGCTGGAGCCGCACCATGGAAGCCCAATCGGCCGGGCCGGTTTATCAAACCTCGATCGCCATCCTGGCCCTGTCCGTGCCTGCGGATTACTTGCCGATCTTTCAGCGATAATTCGGACCGGTGTTGAGCTGTCGAAGCCTGGCGAGTTCTAGCCGAAGTTCTTCCAGGCCACGCAACATCGCCCGGTTGAGATTCCAGCGAAAAAGTGGCTTGCGCAACAAAGACAGCGTGCGAAGGACACACTTGTCTGCCCGCAAGGGCCAGTCGCAGGTGACGTTCGCGAACGATTCGTCCCGTTCGAACGACCAGATTCTTTTTTCCGCGAAATCGCCGATCACCTCGATGATCGCGACCACTTCCTCGGACTCTGCTTCGATTCGCCAACGCGTGATCAACACGTTTTCGTTCCCCGGCATCAATCCACTCCGAAATGGCACTCTTATCCTCAAGCTGTCTCGTTCAGCACTTCGCCGATGCAGCGATCTAGCATACTCAGCATCTCGTCGAGTTGTTCGCTCGTTACATTCAGTGCCGGGCCGAACGCAATCCAATGCGGATCGAACCGGCAAAGTAAGCCGCCGGCCAGGGCTCGTCGGCCGATTTGCAGGCCGATGCCAGGAGTCGCAGGGAATCGTTCCTTCGTCTTCAAATCCTTCACGAACTCGATGCCTTGCAGAAGACCTTTGCCGCGAATGTCGCCGATGATGCCGTATTTCGCGGCCAGTTTCTCAAATCCGGCTCGCAATCGCGCGCCTTGCCGGCGGGCGTTGCCGCACAGATCGTTCTCAAGAATCTCGCGCAGGACCGCGATGCCGGCCGCACAGGATACGGGATTGCCCTCGAAGGTGTGGCCCTCAACGAAGCCGGGGTTGGTCGCAACCGGACCCCAGAACACGTCCGCAATGGGCTTGCGGCAAATCATCGCGGAGAGGGGCGTGAACCCGCCACTCAGTCCCTTGGCCGTGCAGATGACATCAGGCAGAACATCGAACGTCTCGGCCGCAAACAGGTGGCCTGTGCGTCCCATGCCGGTGATGATCTCGTCGAAGATCAGCATCACATTGTGCCGGGTACATACATCGCGAAGGATACGCAAGTATTCCGGCGGGGGATCGATTATGCCGCCGGTGTGCCCGATCGGTTCGACCATCACGGCCGCGACCGTGGCCGGGTCTTCCATCTCAATCACATCGTTCACGAGCGTGGCACAGGTGATCTCACACGTTGGATAGGTCTTGCCGAACGGGCAGCGATAACAGGTCGGCGGGAAGACGTGCAAGAAGCCGGGGGCCATCGGCTCGTTAACGGTCTTTCGGCTCTTCAATCCGGATGCAGAGAGTGCCCCGAGTGTCGAGCCATGCCAGGAAGAATAGCGGCTGATCACCTTGTACTTGCCGGGATTCCCCGTCAGGCGGTGATACTGGCGAGCCAGCTTGATCGCGGCCTCGTTGACTTCGGAACCCGAACACTCAAACTTCACGGTGTTCAGATCGCCCGGAGCAACTTCGGCAATCATGTTTGCCAACTGCACGGCCACGGGATTGGTCCCGTGCATTGGCGGCGAGAAGTGGAGCGTGTCGAGTTGATGCTTGATGGCCTCGATCACCCGGCGATTATTGTGGCCCACGGACACCGTGTAGATGCCGGAGAGCGCGTCCAAGTAGTGCTTGCCATTCACGTCCCAGTAGTGGACCCCCTCGGCCTTCGCCATGATGAGCGGGCTCTTCGACCACTCGGCCATTTGATCGCGAACGAAGATGTGCCGCAAATATTGCTCTTCGGTGGTCTGAGCGGCTTCAAGCAGTTTCAACATGGTGGCTGCCATCGAGGAGGGGATTAGCGTGGAAACATTACATCAATTTCAACGTCGGGCAGGGCGAGTTTCAGTTTGGCGTGCCCGTCTTCCGTCGTCTTGGTCTTGGCAAGATAGAGATCGCGGAGGTCTTTCAAACCCGTCAAATGTTCGAGGCCCGCATCCGTGATGGCCGTGGTATGCAGATACAGATCTCGCAGTCGAGTAAACGTGGCCAGGTGTTTGAGCCCATCGTCCGTGATTTTGGTCTGGCCGAGATAGAGACCCCTCAAGCTCGTCAGGTCTTTCAGGTGAGCAAGCCCGGCGTCCGTCACGTTATTTCCACGCACGCCGACGTATTCGAGTTGGGTCATTCCGGCGATGACCTTCAGCCCCTTGTCCGTCACCCGCGTCTCGCCCATCGGAATTCGCCGCAAGTTCTTGAGGCCCGTGAGGTGCTTCATGCCTTCGTCGCCGATGTTGGATTGATAGAGATTCAGGTCCTGCAAATTCGGCAACTCGGCCAGGTACGCTGCTCCCGCATCGGTGAATCGTTTGTTCGAAATCGAAAGAGTTTCGATCTCCGGGAAGTTCTTCAACAGGGGAAGTACCGACTCCATGTCGGCAACTTCATCCAGATCCACGGCCCACACGCCTCGATTGTCTTCTCGGTAGGTTGCTCCAGAAAACGCGAGCAGAGTGAGAAGTCGATTGCGTTTTCGATTCAGAATGACCCGTGCTTCGTTCGCGACGGTCGATTCGCCGTCGGCCAGTCGGCGAAGTTGTCGGCGGGCCGCGGCTTCGACCTTCGCGTCCGCAGCCTCGACCATCTCACCGAGGATCCGCAAGGCTCGGTCCGAGGCCTCCGAACTGCCAGTCTTTGCAGTACGAGAGAGCACGACGGCCGCTTCGGTCCCGGCCTGTTTCAGGCTGCGTGCGGCGGCCTCGCGTTTGCGGAAGTTGGCGTTGTCGAGATCACGTGCCCACTCCCGGAGTTGCTCTGCGGTGGGTGCCGTATCCGCGCGAACCGAGTTCGCAGAGGAGATCAGGATGGCCGAAAGAAACACGTATCGCATGGCCGCCTCAGTCGTTGAGGAAGGCGATTGCCGTTAGAGCATACACTACTGCAACCCGAACCAGATCGTCGATGTCCACCCATTCGTTGACCGTGTGCTGCCCACCGGCACGCGGGCCGTGCGTGATGGCCGGCACATTCGCAGTCGAACTAAAACTATTGCCGTCATCCACGAACAATTTCGGCCCGGTCGGCAAAGGCGACCCCGATACCGCCCTGTAGGAATCCTGAAACGCGGCCACGAACGGATCGCCGGTATTCAGGCTGAACGCACCACGAATGAATCGCCATTCGATCGTGGCCTGCACGCGGTGTTCTCGTTCGACTGCCGCGACCAGGGAGCGAAACTCGCGTTCGACCACCGTGGAATCGGTTCCCGGCAGCCAGCGCCGCGTGCCTTCCAGCATACACTCTTGCGGATACTGATTGTAGATCTCTCCCGAATGAACCTGGCCGATAAACGCACTTGGCTTTCCAGCCAGTGTTTCTTCGCATTGTGAAAGAGTCGCGTTCAACTTGCCGATGCGTGTTGCCAGATCGGCCCCGGCCGCGATCACACTGGGCTCGTCGGCCGGCCGCATCACCTCATGAACCGGTGCGCCGCTCCGCTTCAAGAATACCTTCCAGGTTACACAGCCGCGACCGAGCACAGGCAGGTTCTGATTGAGCGGTTCGGGAATCAGCACTGCGTCGCCGTGAATGCCTCGACGGATGAGATCATCCAACTGATGGCCAAGTCCCCACGGGGCCTCGTGCAAATCGTGCGCGACGAACAGAATGCTGCCGCGATTCAGCAGCTTGCCATCGCGAAGAACCCGCATTGCCTCGATCGCGGCCGCAGTTCCACCCTTCATATCGCAGGATCCGCTACCACGAAAGAGATTGCCATCAACCGACGGGGGCACAAACGGCAGATGCACGACATCGAGGTGGCCATTGAATTGCAGGCACTTGCCCGGACGACCCGAATCGAGCCGGGTGAGAACGGCTGGTGCTTTCGGGTGGGTGGCGGCCTCGCGTTGCGTCGAGAACCCCTCGTGTGTCAGCATCCGATCGAGTTCATCGAGAACGTTGCCCGCGTCTCCAGTGGGCGATGGAATCGAGACGAGTTGCGTGGCCGTTTCGAGCAACCGCGAGCGGTTGACGAGTGAGCGGACGCGGTCGATGAGGATTGTGGGTTGCATTTCGTCTTTCGTTGACAGGCGAGCGGAGCCGCCTGTTACTCCTCCCCCTTCTCCCGTACGCTGTATTCCAGCTTCCAGCGTTCTTTGCCGTCGCGGCTTTGGCACCAGACTTCGAGTTGGCCGACTTCGGTCACCTTGGTGTGCAGATGCACCGGGACCACCCGACCGGGCTGGCCTTCGAGCGTCGCGGAAACCGGGCTCAATTCCTCGATGTCCTGATTCCATTCCTCGACCACGGTTCCCGCCGCGTCTTCGCGACGAAGCGATGAGCCCAGGAAGCGAAATACAACCTGCTCGCCGGTGACGAGGCCGAACTCCTGGCCTGGAATATCGGCTTCGGTTCCCTCTTCCATGCCGAACGGGGCAACACACAGAGCCTTCATCGGCCTGGGCATTCCCGGGACGGCCGGCATCGCGGTTTCGACGCCGATGTAGTAGGCCCGTGCCGTGCCGCCACGGATCCGCACGCCTTTTCCACGCCTAACGAGACCGTAGTAAGCTGCACCGCGTGCAACCGACAGATCGAGGTCGGTTCCTTCCAGCACGCGTACCGCTTCCCCTTTCGCTTCCTTGGCCCACTTGCTCAGTACGCTCGTCAGCCGTTCGCGAAGCGGATTGGCCTTGAACACGCCGCCGTTGAAGAGGATGGCCGTCGGCAAACCAGTCGGTGTTTTCTTCTTGCGGCCCTTCGGCGGTTCGCGATTCGCCAGGTGCTCAGCCTGCCGTGTGACGAAGGCCGCGAGATGCTTGGTGACCGCAGCGTCGGCCGCATAAGGCAGGCCGAGTTCTTGCAACCCAGTGGTGCGCTGGCGAACGGGCTCGGTATCGCGGCCACATTCCGGGAAGAAGCCATCGAGAATCACGCGCTCAACATCGGCTCGCGTCAGTTCACCCTTGAGAGTCCCGGCGATGACCTTGCTGCCACGGCCGAGGACCGTGACCGTTGCCGAATTGACTTTCGGGTTGCCGAGAATCGCTTCCTTCGCGTTGCGGGCACTGTGTGCGAGTTGCAACATCTGGGCGGCGTCGAGCTTGGCACCCTTGGCCGCAAACGCTTGCCCGGCCGCATGCGCCAGGGCCAGGTCCATGTTGTCCCCGCCGAGCAACAGGTGATCGCCGACGGCCAGTCGAGTGAGCGAAAGATTGCCCCCTTCCTCGCCGACTTCGATCAGTGTGAAGTCGGTCGTGCCGCCGCCAAGGTCCGCGACGAGAATCAAATCGCCGATGCGTACCTGATCACGCCACGATTCACCGCACACATCGAGCCAGGCATAGAAGGCCGCTTGCGGTTCTTCGAGTAACGTGAGATTCTCAAAACCGGCGGACCGTGCTGCCTCGACCGTTAATTCACGTGCAACTGCATCGAACGACGCGGGCACGGTGAGAATGATGTCCTGCAACTCCATGCGATGGGCGGCCACGTCCTTCGCCATGCGGGCGTTCCAGGCCTCCGCCATGTGCTTTAGATAACGCATGCAGGCATCGAGGGGCGAGATCTTGCGGCCGTCCTCGGGAGCTTTCCACGGTAAGATGGCCGAGCGGCGATCCACGCCGGGATGACACAGCCACGATTTCGCGCTCGACACCAATCGAGTTGGAACTTGTGACCCGAAGTTGCGTGCAAATTCCCCGGCACAATAATCGCGATTGGCATCCCACGGGAGCTTCAAGCTACCGGCCGGTTGCTCGTTCGGGCCGGGCAGGTACATGAACGACGGTAGCAAGGAACGCTCTTCGACCACGCCGGGATTCACGACCTGCGAAATCGGCAGGGCTTCGCACTTCGGCGAATCACCCTTGCCCGTGTCCACATAGGCCAAGGCGCAGTTGGTGGTCCCCAGATCGATGCCGATCACGAATCGCGACGATGCCATGACGTTCCTCCCCGGTGAATATCGTGTATTCTACGCATTGTGAGTACAAAAAGGTGGTTCACGCCAAGCCACCAAGACGCAAAGAAGCGAAGACGAAGCACATTTCTACATTGCTCCACACAAGTCCTTTTCAGGATTGTGCTCGTGGGTTTACTTTGCGACCTGGCGGCTTGGCGTGAACTCTTCGGAATAAAGGTCACCGATACTGCCGTCTCGAATCACGCAAGATAAGACAAAGCTACCCACTCACGTATGGAATCCGGTATGAACCTCGCTGTAGCTCGATCGATTCATCCGGGCTTGCTAGCTGGACTCGGGACCGTCGTGTTCCTGGCGAATTCCGGGCTGTTGGTTCTGCAACTCCTTGCCGGGCGTTACCTGGCACCGTTCATCGGCTCATCGGTTGAAACCTGGACGTGCGTGATCGGCGTCTTTCTCACGGGCATTGCACTGGGCAATCACTTCGGCGGCAAGCTGGCTGACCGCTCGCCCTCGACCAGGACGCTTGGCAAGTTGCTCTTTCTCGGCGCGATCAGTTCGTTGTCGCTCATCCTGGGCTGGACACTCTTTCAAAACACGGGCTTCGATCGCGTTCTTCCTCTGGGTCCGCGCATCCCGATTTTGGCCGCGCTGTTCTGTCTGCCGCCCGCGTTCGTCTTGAGCTTGATGACGCCGTTGACCATCAAGCTGATGCTCTCGGACGTCTCGAAGGCCGGTCGAATCTCGGGAATTGTGTTCGCCTTCAGCACACTCGGCTGCTTGCTCGGCAACTACGCGACCGGCTTCTGGTTGATGGCCGACTATACGCTCAACTCCATCTCGATCGGCGTGGCCGTCGGCCTCGCGATGCTGTCCGTACCGATGTTCCTCGTGAACTTCAGCCTGCCGGCTTCCGCCGCGGCCGCTCAGTCGAACATCGCGATCAAGGACGATCCGCTCGGATTCCGCAAGGACATTCGCAAGGCTTTCGCGGTTGTGTTTGTCGCGAGTTTCTGTGGCATGTCGCTTGAACTGACGGCGTCTCGCCTCCTTGCCCCGGTCCTGGGCGTGTCGATTTTCACCTGGACCGGGATCATCGGGGTTATGCTCGCGGGGACTGCGTGTGGAAACTATCTGGGCGGCGTGCTTGCGGATCGTGGGCGAGGCGAAGCCATGAAGCGATTCGCGCTGCTGATTTGCACGGCCCTGGGTTTCGCGGCCGGGCCTGCGTTTGTCCGCACCTTTCGACTTGACAACTGGCCATCCGAATCTTCACCCGAATGGTGGATGGCACGAGTGCTAGGCGGGCTGGTATTTTTGGCGCTGGCCTTCTGGAGAATACAGGCCTCCAAGACGAGACGTGGGCACAACGTGAATCTATTCCTGATCGGGGCGGTCATCGGATTCGCGGTTGCCCATCCTGTAACCCGTTCGTTTGGAACCACCATCGGTGTCGAGAAGTTGGCCGAGAAATTCGAGGACATCAACGACAGCCTGGGGTTTGATCTGGGTTCACTGGTTTTCCATCTCTTCGGAGCGACTCTCGGCGGAGCGATCTCGCTTGGGCTGGCGTACGATTCTCCCAGCGAAAAAAAACTGGTTCCGAAACCGAGCGGCCCGCTTGCGATCTGCCTCTTCTGTGCGGCCTTGTTCACGGGCCTGGTCGTGCTCATGAATCTGTTCTTTCAGAACCCACGCGTCGGCGTGTACGACAAGCTCACGGGGCAAGACATCGTCTGGAACGTGATGAGTTGGACCTTCATTCTATTCTTCTTGCCGATGGTCTGCCTCGGCTCGATTTCGCCGCAGGTCATTTGCCTCAGCATTCCCGATACGGCACGGGCAGGACGCACGGCAGGGACGATTTACGCCTGGTCCACGGTCGGTGCGATCGTTGGCACGTTCTTCGCCGGCTATCTGTTGATCGACACGCTCGGGATGGCCCGACTGGTCTTTCTGATTTCGCTCGCGCTGCTGGTCCTGGCATTCGTCATCGGTCGGCTCTGGGAAAATACGCCCATGCTGTCTGTTGGCAGCATCGTGTTCTTCATGGGTGCGGTGGGATTGTTCGCGATCGGTTACGGAAGCACCGGCTACGATCTGGAAACGAAATACTACGCGATCAAGGTCGGCGACGATCGCTACGGCCGATTTGGCGAGGAGACGAAGACGCTTTCGCTCGATCACCTGATTCACTCGTATGTTCGGCCGGACGATCCGACCTGGCTTGGGTATCCTCACGAAGAAATTCAGGGTGAACTTGTCCGCCATGCTCGCAGCATGGGACGCACGGACATTCTCGTTATTGGCGGCGGCGGTTACACATTCCCGCGTTGGGTGGAACACATGATGCCCGATGTCGGAGTCGATGTGGTCGAGATCGATCCGGGTGTGACCGAGATTGCCCATCGCAAGCTCGAGTTCTCCCGGAACACACGCGTGAAATCGTTTCACATGGATGGCCGGCAATTCATTCGCGATCAAGCCCGCAAGGGGCACTATCAGTACGTCATGCAGGACGCGGTCAACGACCTCTCGGTCCCGTATCACCTGATGACCAAGGAATACAACGAGGCGGTGAAGGAAACGCTTGCTCCCGGCGGGGCCTATCTGCTAACGCTGATCGACTCGATTGAGAAGGGAGCGCTCTGGAGGGCGGCAATCTACACCATGCGTGAATCGTTCCCGTATGTGGAAATCCTGGAACCTGACGGGTTCAAGGACACCAAAGGCCGACACGTTTACGTGATTTACGGAGCCGAGCATCCGATCGACCTGGCCAATATCCGGGCCGTCGCGAAGGAGACGTATATCAAACAGGACGAAATCAAGGACCCGTATTGTCATAAATTAGAGCAAGAGCGATTGGAGCACTTTCTAAGATTGAAGCCCAAGATCGTGCTGACGGATCAATATGCTCCCGTTGACAACCTGATGAGCGGCGTATTCCGCGATCAGGCCAAAGGAAAATGACCCCTCGTAGTTGGCACACTCTGTGTGCCGAAGCATTTTCTGGAGAACCTCATGCGTTCGATTCTCTCCGCGATCGTGGTGACATTCGCACTCGCACCCTGCGTGCGGGCCGACGACTTCAAACTTGAGGACGGCTTCTCGCTGCTCATCAGCAAGGATCTAACGGGTTGGAAAACCGAGAAGGGTGATTCGCTCGACGGCAAGTCGGAAGCTTTCACGAGCCGTTTCACGCTCAAAGATGGCGTCCTCCACATCGATCCCAAGGTCAAAGGCGACGTCAAGATTTTCACAACCAAGGAGTTCGACAAGGACGTCCAGATCAAGCTCGACTTCCTGCCCGATGCCAAGTGCAACAACGACCTTTTTCTTCGCGGCATCAAGTTCGACCTCTCGGCCAGCAATGTGAAAGATTGGAAGGTCGGCGAATGGAATAGCCTTGAGATCATCCTCAAGGGCGACAAAGCGGAGTTCAAGCTCAACGATAAGGCGGTCAAGACGATCGCCACGAAAGGAAAAGCCACTGGCTTCGGCATCCGCGCGGAATTCGGAGAGATGAAGGTGAGGCGGTTGCGGGTGAAGGAGGGTTGAAGTAGCCGCGTTCGTCAGAACGCGGGAAGCGTTGCCCGCACTCTTGCGAGTGCGGCTACGAGAATTGCTAGCTGGCTGAGAACGAACAACAAACCCCGCCGACTTTGGCTTGCGTCTCAGTACGGCGGGGCCGGAACAAAAAAGAGGCCGAGTTGAAGGGGTGTAGAGTCAGCATTCGCGACCCCCCAAGACAACAACAAACCTCCTAGTTCGGCACAGAATCTTTTCCCGATCCTGTCGTCTGTTTGGAACCTATTTCAGCGGGTCGTGCTTCACACCCAGCGTCTCGTACCAATTGCTCAAACCACTGAATTCGGCCTTCGCGCGTTCCAAGGGATCGCGAATGATGACGGGTCTCGGTGCAACCAGTGTGGCGAGATCCTTCACGTCGAATGATGCGAGTAAGCCGAAGCAGAACAACTCCGGCGACGTTTCGAAGCCTCGATTCGTTTCGATCAACTCCTTGAAGCTGCCAAGTGGCGAGACGATTTCCACTTGCCGAATCCCTTTCTCCTCCAACGCTCCGGCCGCGAGTGCAATCACGCTACAACGTGGGCCGACTGCCGCGATATTCACTGGCGCGGCGCCATCGCGACTGGCCCAGCGGGCCAGGCTCAGGAGTTGGTTTGCCTGCAACCCGAGAGCGCGATCGCCCACAGTTGCCAGCATGAGCGACCAAAGATAGTCGTGCGATTTTGGGTGGCTCTCGCCGAAATAGTACAGGTCGACGACCAGGGCTCGTTCGCCGCGTGCGATCACTTTTTCGACTTCGGCATCCAGGCTTGCCCGGCCCTTGTCCGCAATCAAAATCGTCGTGCCTTTCGGCTCGCCTTTTGAAATCTCGACCACCGGCACGCTCCACTTCTCGCCAAGTTGCATGACTCGGAACGTAGACTTCACTCCGTTCTGAGTTTCCGATTTGGCCTCGCCGCGAGGCGAGGCATCAGCGGTTACTTTCATTCCGGGCGAGATTCGCAGCACTTCCGCGAGAGTCTTGCGTTGATTGGCCTGCCAGTTCTTGGCCTGCGCTCGATCGCTTGGCTTGCTCGGGATGCGTGGCAATTCCTTTAACAACGATTTCGCCAGTGCGTTCATATCGAGCGACCCGTCCGGCAACGCCACTTCGAGGTCTTCCTTCTTGCGGATCTCCTGGATGCAGGCCATCTCGATTGGGTTGTAGCTCGAATTTCCCGGATAAAACGTGTCGCCGAGCATCTTGTAAAGGGCCTGGCGATTATCGATGCCAAAGTTGTGGTCGCCTGGCCAATCGCTGACGTGCGTCCGCAAGAACTTCTCGCGATCGAAGAGTTTGAAGAATGGGGCCGCCCCCGCCCGCAGCGGTTCGAGTGCGTAAGTCGCTTCAAAACAACAGTTGTCTTTCGCGTTGTAGGAGAGGAGGGTCGCACGCGGTGCCATCATGGCCGTCAGGTGCGTATAGTCGGCATACACCGCCAGGTCGTTGGGCGTTTGCTCGGAGTCGCCGAGGTCTTTGAAGTGGTCGATGCGTGTCAGAAAACTCGAATATCCCGCAACCGGATTGCTGAGGGTCACGCGGGAGTCCAGGCTGCTGATGGTGATCGTCTGCCAGCCACCTCCGGAGAGCCCACTGACAGCCACGCGCTTGGGGTCGGCATTTTCGTGAGCGAGCAGGATGTCCAGCCCGCGCGACATGCTCAGATAGAACGGGGCCAGGCCGCTTGAGCCGCACAGATCGAGTTGATTCATGACGCTGTGCCGATTGCCCGGCGACCGTAACTGCCCCATGCCGAGCCATTCCACGTTCAGGACGATCATGCCGCGCTTGGCCATGTTGATGCAACGCGTCTGCTTGTACCCGGCTGCTTTGCCGCTGGCATCATGCCCATTGACGGCCATGCTGACGGGCACCTTGCCGTCCATCTTTTCTGGTTCGTAAAGAAGAGCCGGGATCCAGAAGTTCGGTAGGATTTCGTATCGGAGTTTCTTGATGCGATAGCCTTCACCTGGAAGCGTACTGAGCCATTCGACTTTTGTCTTCGCATCCCGCCACTTGGCTGCTTCACCCCGAAAGACCACGTTTTTGAGCACATCCTGGCGAATGCGTTCGGATTCCTTCTCCCAGTCGGCTGCGGTCTGAATGTTGCTCTTCTCGCTCCCCGGCCGATGCAGTCGCGGAACCTTGCCCCGGACGTAGTCTCGTACTTCGAGCATGACGTCGTCCGCGGGAAGAATTGGCCGCTTGAGATAGCCCGCGACGGGGGAAGGTTCCGCAGCGAGGGCGGGGAGGGCGAGGCAGAGAGTGAGAATGGAGAGCAAACGCACAGTGTGTTCCTCAAAGGGTGATGAAGTGAGAATACAAAAGTGCGAGGCGAGCGGAACCGCATAAGCGGTCCGATTTTGTCCTCCTCGGGCCGCTTATGCGGTTCCGCTCGCCACCGTTCCTTCTTCATCCACTCCCGAATTGCCATCATCTTCGGGGCGTCCTTCTCATCCTGGTCGTGCCATTCCAGCACGCCCCAGTTTCCCCACTTGGTGTACTTGCCCATGGAGGAGAAGACGCAGTTCGTGTTGCCGCCGACCTCCTGCCAGTTCTTCAGGTCTTCGAGATACAAGTCCATCCTGCGTGGAAAAGCTTCGTGAGTTTTTCGTTGTTCTCCGCTTCGCCGACTCCGGTGAGGTGTTGGCCGCTTTCGTAGCACATCCGTTTCAAGCCGCGTATCTTGGCCTCGGCTGCGTACTCGGCGTTTCGGACGCGGTTCTTGGCGAGCAGTTCATCCACGCTCATCTCGGACACTTTGTTGGCGGTCCGGGCATCGCCATACATGCCGTCGAAATAGGGAGCGCTGGCGATGGCGTCGGCCCCCTTGTAGGCGTCATTCCAGTCCATGGCCGTGGTGCCGGTCCAGACGTGGGCCCCGTGCGCGGCAAGCACACGAACCAGGCGGTCCTTCCCGCCAAACACTTCCTCGAAGATCTTGAAGATCTCGCCGGACCGTTGGGCGGAGTAGCGTAACTGGGCCTCGTAACCATTCTTACTCAGGCCCAGTGCCAGGCCTTTTTCCTTGCAGTATTTCGACTGGGCGAAGGTCGTGTTCCAGGTGAGGTAAGTGAACTCGTGTAAATCTGGACGCGGTCGTGGTGAGGACTGCGCTAGGAAGATTGAGATCACCGGGACGATAATCGGGCTGACACGCTTTCAATTTCGACCCGAGCGTGAAATCTTGGCGCTTCACTGCAACATGGCCAGCGCGTCGACAATTTGCGGCCATTGCCGAGATCCGGGATTGATCAACTCGAAATGCCCGGTGTCGGGAATTGCGACGAGACGGGCCGAATCTCCAAGCTCAACTGCACGTTTTTCATAAGCCTCGCTCATTGCGACAGGTACGCCGACGTCGCCTTGACCGTGAACGAGCACTTGATGAAGCCCGAGCGGAAGCAATTCATACGGCGAACCAGCCGCATAGCGATCGGGAAACTGCTCGGGCGATCCGCCGATCAGATCGTTCACGACCCCGCCGCCCAGGTTGTGTTGCCAGGCTCGCTTCAGATCGCAGACGCCCGCCAGGCTAACAGCACCCTTCAGCGGAAGGGGCGATTTGCTGTACAACGCGCTGTCAGCGGGAATCCGCTTCCGCCCGCCCACCCAAAGAGCGAGGTGTCCGCCAGACGAATGACCGACGACCACGACTTTTTTCAGGTCGAGTGAATGCGGGCCGGCAAGGTCTCGCACCTTATCGGTTGCCGCGGCAACATCGTGAAAAGTGCCAGGCCAGCCGCCCCCTTCGTTGCCGATACGGCGATACTCGATGCTCCACGTGGCCCAGCCTGCTTCCGTTAGTGCCGAGCAAAAGGGATCGAGATGTCGCAAGTCGAACCCCGATCGCCAGAAGCCGCCATGAATGACGACGAGCACGGGATGTGGGCCGGCATCCTTCGGGATCCTCAGTTCTCCGAATTGATGCTCGCCTGCTCCGTACGAAATTCGCTGGTCTGGTTGAACGGCGACTTGCGACACCCCGTTGGGGGCTGAATCGGTGCAGCCGGCCATCGCCCCCGCACTTCCCATGACGGCTGTCACGAATGTTCGACGCGTTGGGTTGCTGTTTCGCATTGTGATGCTCCCATGCTTTCAGACAGGCAAGATTGCCAAGCCGAAAACGAATTCGAAAGTTCCGTTCTTGTTATGAATCAGGCGAAAGAGAGATGGAATAAGTCGAGGTGACCCGGTGAACTCCCCGGGAGGCAAGGAACGGAAGAATGCCGGATCCATTCAAGCGAACGGATCTTGCACCCACACCAATTAGACGCCGGAGGTGGAAATTAGTTCACTGAATTCTGGAAGATTTCTTGGAGTCGCTCGAAGCCCCGATTTGCTCGCCAGTTGCGGGTTGGTGCTTTCTCCCCTTGGCCAGGATTTCGACTTCGACGTTGAGCGTGGGCATTGCTGGGATCGCCTATTTACTTCGTTCAGTCAAGATTGTGGCTCGGATGTGCGATGTTCGACCGTGCGAAGTATCCCAAGCCTTGACTCGGGACTAAGCCGGCAGATCAAACACATGCAAGGGCGAGAAGTTGCCGGGATATTCTTTGTTCTTGCCGAGCGCCCGGCCATTCCCGGAACTGTTCGCGTTGGTGGCAGCAAGGACAATCCGCTTTCCTTCCGGATGCATGGCCAGCGAATGCGGATTCGGAATCGCTTGTGTGTAGAAGGGCACGGCATCGCCTGGTTGCTGAAAGAAGAGTTTCCCTTGTCCCGGCTGGCCGCTGGTGATGCCGATCAGAAAACCGCCGGAATGCCAGGCCATGTCGTAGACGTAGCCCTCGTTCTCGGTCGCACCCTTGTAGAGTTGAGTTCCTTTGCCGGTTGCCCAATCGAATGAGAGTATGAGCGAGATTCCCTGGACGAAGCCGCCACTCTTCGGCAAGCTGCCACCTGCGAAAAGTGACTTCCCATCCGGGCTGAACTCAAAGCAACGCACGCCGCCCACGTCCTGAATGCGATCACGCAGGAACATTTCTTTCGCATCCATTTCGCGAACGACCTTGCCCGTGGCCAGGTCCCATTGCTTGATCTGCCCCTTCAGATCGCCGGAGACGAGCGATTTGCCATCCGGATGAAACGCGAGCGTGAGTACATGCTCGCCGACGTTGAAGACGTTGAGTTTCTTGCCATCAATCGGGTTCGTGATGCGAATGGTCTTATCCCGGCCACCCGTGGCAAGTACTTTGCCATCCTTGCTGATGGCGAGGGAATACACCCAACTATCGTGCGCATTGGGCACAGACCAGACCGGTTTGGCATCCTTTTCCGTGAAGGGCCAGCACATGACCTGGCCCCACGAATCGGCCGAGATCAGGCGTTTGCCGTCCGGATGAAACGCAACGCGCTGGACCCAGCCGTTGTGCCCCTTTAATGCCGGACTCTCCGCGATGGGATTGGCCGACGCATCCCAAAGACGCACGCTTCCTTCAAACGAACCCGCAGCGAGTGTCTTGCCATCCGGGCTGAACCGAAGGGCGCACAGTTGCTGATCCAGGCTAATCGGCTTGGCGGCCTTGGGCTGGTATTTCGCGAGCAGAGCTTTGGGGTCGGTTGGCATGGAAGTTCTCGTAGGACAAGGCCGGGTGGCCTGTCAAATCTTAGACAGGCCGGGAGGCCTGTCCTACAGCAGCAACTCTTTCACTGCTTTGCACCCGTCGTGGGCAATCGGCAGCGGTTGGCCTTCGTTATCGTATTCGGTGGCCTTGGGGTCGATTCCAAGGGCCTTGAACCAGGTGTGGAACATGTGGCCGATGTCGTGCTCTTCGCTGGCGACAAACGTCCCCTTGTCGTTGGTCTTGCCGACGACGACGCCTTTCTGAATGCCCGTGCCGGCCGTTACGAGCGACCAGGCTTCCGGCCAGTGATCGCGGCCGATGTGCCCGTTGATTCGTGGAGTGCGGCCGAACTCGGACATGGCGATGACGAGCACATTGTCCAACATGCCCCGTTCGTGCAGATCCTCGATCATTGCGGCAAATGCCTGATCGAATTGCGGAACCAGGCTGCCCTGGCCGTTGAAGTTGTCCCCGTGCGTGTCCCAGCCGTAGGAGTTTACCTTCACGAAGGTCACGCCAGCTTCGAGCATTCGGCGAGCGAGCAGCATATGCCGACCCAGATCGTGCGTGCCGTAGCGTTCCTGATCCTTCGGGGCAAACGGAGCTTCAAACAGATCCCGGCGTTTCTGAAGTTGGGCGGCCATATCGAAGACATACTTGGTGGCCTCGATGTTCTCCTTGCTCCGGCGTTCCGCATAGCGCTTGTCCACCAAGTTGCGAAGGTCGTTGCGTTCGAGGTCCTCGGCTACACTCATCGTGGCCGGCCGGAGCAGGTTCTCGGGCGGCTTGCCATCGCCAAGCGCAAGAGCGCCGTACTTCGGTCCGAGGAAGCCGCCGTCCTTGGGGATGAAACCGCCGCTCATCGGCTTGATCCAGATGTACGGAGGCAGACCGCTGTCGCCGTTGCCGAGTAACTTGGAGACCGCGCCGCCGAAGAAGGGGTAGGTCACGCCGCGATTCTTCGGGTCGCCACGCTGAATGCGTTCGACACCGGCCGAGTGCGAATTGTCCTGCGTACACAGGCTGCGCACGAGCGCGAGGTGGTGCATCACCTTCGCCGATTTCGGGCAGAGTTCCGAAACGTGAATGCCCGGCACGGAGGTCTGAATCGTCCGAAACGGCCCGCCGAACTGTGTGTTCGGCTTTGGATCCCAGCTTTCGAGTTGCGACATCCCGCCGTCGAGCCAGACGAAGAGCACTTGCTTGTGCTTCTTCTTTACCGTCTGGGCGAAAGACGGTGCGGCAACCGTGAATGCAGCGCCGGCGGCCGTGCCAAACCATTGGCGGCGGCTGAGATGATGGTCGGCGGGGGTACAGAGGTTGGATCGCAACATGACAGTCTCGTTTTCGTTTAGCGTTCAAGCCAGCGGCTCGAACGATCCTCGCAGGCATCCTATTCGAGCGGTTGGCTCGAAGGCAAACCCGATCAGTGATTCACCCCAAACTCCGCCGATGCCAACAGCGACCACGCCAATCGTCCAATTGCCTTCTCGCGTTCCCCAACGTTTTTCTTCAAATAGCCTTCGATCAGCCCACGTTCGTCCGTCGCGGGCAATCGCGTGAGTACGGACAGATACAGTTCTTCTGCGATCTTGTCGTCGGTCAGCTTTCCCAATCGCTCGACCAGATTGCCGCCCTTGGGAACATGCCAGGCCAGCACGGCCGGGTCGTTCAGTAGAAAAAGTGCCGCCTTCAACGAAGGGTTCACTTCGTCTTCCGGCTCGCGAGGGGCGTTTGCAAAAGCCTTGTTCACCTTGGTCAAGACGGCTGCATCGGCCTTCACGCCCATCGCCTGCTGCATCGCGGCTAGAAGTTGTTCGGCCGAGAGCCGTTTTTCGATTGCGGTTCGGAACGATTCGGGAGCAACCTTCGTTTCTCCGCTGGGAAACTCGCTGGACCGCTGGTAGGCCTGGGAGAGAGCGATCTCCTTGAACAGCCATTTGATATCGAAGTCGTGGGTAGCGAACTCCTTTGCGAGTAATGCAAGAAGCTCGGGATGCGAAGCGGGGTTTTCCTTGTGATGCAGATCGAGCGGATGCACGATGCCGCGGCCCATGAGCAAGAACCAAATGCGATTACCACCATTCAGAGCGAAATCCGTATTGTCTTTTTTCGGCAACTCCTCGGCCAAGATCGCCAGTGGGCTGAACTTCAACTGGCCGGGAATTTTGGTCTTCGGGTCCGGCTTGACGATGTACTCCTCGCCCTTCTTCAACGGCGGCGGTTCAAACTCTTTGCCGCCTGGAAGTGATGGCCCCGTTTGTTTGGGCACTTTCTTGAACACGGACATGTAGTCGAGCTTGGTGGTAGTTGGCTTCTCTGCCACGGCCGCAGTCTTGGCATCGACCAGATAGGTATTCTGCACAAACGCGTGGATCCCTTTGAAATCCTGCTGCTTGTAGTCCTTGATGAATAGGTGGTCGTGGCACTCCGCACATTGCAGGTTCTTGCCGAGAAACAGTCGGCCAATGTCACGAGTCAGAGCGGAGTAGTCGACCGGGTTTTGCCCATAATTCTCAAGCCGCTTCGAGAGAAAGAACGAGGCCCCTTTGGCGTCCGTCGAACTCGCGCGAAGAATATCGCGGGCCATGGCATCCCAGTGGGTGTTCTTTTCGAAGCAAGTTTTCAAGTAGGTGGACCATTCCGGGAAGTCGCCCAGCCGCTCCATGAGCATCACGTGAAATAAGTCAGCCATCCGCTTTGGGTAAGCTGGGCTGGCAAGCAATTGATCGATCAACTTCGCCCGCTTGTCTGGCGACTTGTCCGTGAAAAAAGCACGGGCTTGCTCGACGCTTGGGATGGTCCCCGCGAAATCCAGGTAGGCCCGACGCAAGAATTCGTCGTCCTCAGCAGGCTTGGAGACCTTCGCGCCGTTCACCTTGGCGACAATCAGCCGGTCAATCGCGGTTGGCACGGATTCCGCGAAGGAGAACGAGGCGAGGAGAACGAGGAAGACGAGCGAGAAAAACCGTGCCATGGTCGAATCCGCGAATTAAGCCGAGGGGGCAGGAAGGTAGGTGAGGTAACTATAACCCGACCGGGGAAGACAGGGAAGCACGAAATCGCGCGATCCGAAAGGATGTCCTGTAGCGATTTGGAGATTTGTGCCGTGAGTGCCGGGTTTACTAATGATTCGGGTTCATCCTGCCGATCTAGGAAAAGCGGAGCCAGACATCGCTAGGGTGGTCGGCGCATCACGAGTCGCGTCGCCTCGGAAGGCGACTCACGGAGTGGGACACATGCGAAAGGGAATCCTCGGTTCATTAGCCGTCTTAACGGCTGGAGCCGGGCTAGCATTCGGCCAGCCAAAGACTCCGCCGACAGGGCCCACCGGCCCTTCCTCGCCGCCTCCGGGTATGGTGCCCATGGGACCGATGGGTCCTCCGGGCTTCATGTCACCGGACGGCCAGCCGTTCCAGGGTCCTGGTGGGATGGAAGGGATGGCCCCTCCCGGCTACGGCGATCCTGGAATGGGCATGGGCGGCATGGGTCAAGGCGACCCGAACCAGCCAGGCGGGTACGGAAGCGGTAGAGGTCTATTTGGCGGATCGGGACGACAAGGCCCGCCTCGATTATGGGTCGGGGCAGACTATTTGATCTGGGCTCCAAGGTCGTTCTCGATGCAATATCCGCTCGTGACCACGTCCTCGGCTCCTGATTTCGGCATCGTCGGTCGCCCGACGACTTCCTCACTTGGTCCGTTGGATCGCCCGATTTCCTTCGACTCCGTGACCGGACTTCGACCATGGATCGGCTTCTCTCTGGACGAATCAGGCGAACTCGGCGCTGAATTCAGCGCGTTCTGGATGAACAGTGCTTCTCGTGAGTTCAGCTACACCTCAAACGAGTTCGGCTTGCCAACGCTTGCCATTCCGTTCGTGGACACGAACACGATCACCCACGGCAGCTATATCGTAGCTTCGCCCGCCATCAACACGGGTTCGATTCGCGTGTCCGCTAAAACCGAGGCCCTTGGTGGCGAAGCGAACATGGTTTACAACGCCTACAACTCGGGCTCGGCTCCAGGCGGTCTGACACTGCTAGCCGGTGCTCGGTTCTTTGAATTGCGAGAGTCATTCCAGCTCGACACGGCCTCGAACACCTTCGGCGTACCTCCGGCGCCTGTTCCTCCGGGAGCACTCGGTTCGAGCTATTTCCCGGGCGGCGGTGGGTTTTTCTCCGGGGCGTTCTTCGGACCGGCCTTCGCACCGTACAGCGCCACGACCACGGACTACATCCGCACGACGAACTCGTTCTACGGCGGTCAAGTGGGCTTCAAGGGCGACATTGGCTTGGGCAATTTCTTCCTGAACTTGGTCGGTAAAGGTGGCGCTGGCTATATGCGGCAATACATCGACCTTCACGGTTCCACGAACTTTGTTGCGAACGGCGTGACGAGTTCCCAGGTTGGTGGCTTGCTGAATCTGCCACAAGACTTGTATCGCCATCGTCGCGACCAGTTCGCGATGATCGGCGAAGGCAATGTCAACGTCGGCTACCAGGTCGGCTCGTTCTTACGGCTCCAGGCCGGTTACACGTTCATGTGGGTGAGCAACGTGCTCCGACCGACGCCGTCGATCTCCCAGACCATGAACCCGAGCATGGTCCCGATTTCACCGACGTTCAACGGTTCCAGCGGACCTCCGGCTCCTGCCCGCGACATTGTTGGAGCTACCGATTACCACTTGTCGGGCTTCAACTTCGGCATCCAGCTTTCGTTCTAAAAAGGCCGGACGGATTGATCTTGAGACAGCCGGCCTTCGGGTCGGCTGTTTTCGTTTGCTGGGGATGGGCAGGCACGCAGAAGCGTGAGCGAAGATTTTTCATTTGGGCTTGCCATCCACTTCGCGATATGAACCAACCGGTTGAGCCCTCATGGCGGGCCCTGCCCCAACCGAACGCCGTGCTTCTGCGACTCCTTCGGAGTCGAGAGCCGTTTGTCGAATTATTGCCCGGTGGTCTACGCTGCGCTCCGACCACCGGCTATTCTCTTGCATCCCTCCGGGATGCTCCTCTGACCGCGAAGCGGTCGCAGAAATTAGCCTGGGGTCTGCGCTCCGATCATCGGCTATTCTCTTGCATCCCTCCGGGATGCTCCTCTGACCGCGAAGCGGTCGCAGAAATTAGCCGGGGGTCTGCGCTCCGATCATCGGCTATTCTCTTGCATCCCTCCGGGATGCTCCTCTGACCGCGAAGCGGTCGCAGAAATTAGCCGGTGGTCGGAGCGCAGCGTAGACCACCGGTTAGCAAGGCATCCTTCTCGTCGACCCCGGCAGGGGTCGTAGAAGCTTCGATCGATTCCTTGGACTGCTCGCAAGACGCGAGAAATTCGTCGGATACCTATGAAGCGAGGGAACATCACGACGAACAACTCACCACCAATTTCTTGCCCCACTCGGGGGCAGGCCTCGCGTAATGCTCCATCTCGGGCTGCTCGTCGAACGGCAGTCGCAACACACTTCGCAGGCGATCCACTTCGGAATAATCTTTTAGGTCGGCCTTGTGGATCGCGATTTGGGCGAGATAATTTCGCAGGATAAACTTGGGGTTCAGTCGGTCCATGCGCGTCTTTCGATGTGCGTCATTCGAGTTCTCTCCTTGCAATCGTTCCCCATAACGCTTGGCCCACTCATCGAACTTGGCCGCTGTTGCGAACAGGCCTCGAAGATGTTCGTTTCGCTCGCCCACGACAAAGTTGCCGAGTTGCCGGAAGAAGATCGTGTAGTCCACCTTTGCTTCCGCCAGCAAATCGAGCAGTGAAGTCCAAAGCGTCATGTCTTCATCGACCACGGAAGTCAGCCCGAGTTTCGCGGTCATCAGTCGATGCATGTGGCCATTGAAGACGTCCGGGAACACATTCAGTGCCGCCTTGGCATCGTCCACGCTCATCAGTGACAAAAGCGATTGGGCGAGGGCGGTCAGGTTCCAGTAGGCGATTTTCGGTTGTTGATCGAACGCGTATCGACCCCCTTCGTCCGAATGATTGCAGATGAAGCCCGGATCAAAATCTTCCATGAACCCGTACGGCCCGTAGTCGAGCGTGATGCCAAGGATCGACATGTTGTCCGTGTTGAGTACGCCGTGCGCAAAGCCGACGGATTGCCAGTGGGCGGCCAGGCGGGCGGTGCGTTCCGTGACTTCGCGTAAGAAGGCAACGTACTTGCCCTCCCGTTTTTTCAAGTGCGGATAACACTGCTCAATCGTGTAGTCGGCCAGTTGTTCAACACGATCGAATTGTTCGCGATGGGCAAAAACTTCGAACGAGCCAAAACGAACGTGACTCGGGGCCATCCTGAGAACGAGGGCGCCGGTCTCGACTCCTTCGCGATAAATTTCGAGATCGGTGCCGATTACGCAGAGGGCCCGTGTGGTCGGGATGCCGAGTGCGTGCATCGCCTCGCAGGCCAGATACTCGCGGATGCTCGATCGCAGGACGGCCCGGCCATCGCCGAAACGCGAGAAGGCGGTTTTGCCTGCCCCCTTCAGGTGCAGATCCCATTTTTCGCCGGCTTCGTTGCGAACTTCGCCGAGCAAAATCGCCCGGCCATCGCCAAGCTGCGGAACGTACGATCCGAACTGATGGCCAGCATATTTCATCGCCACGGGATCGCTTCCGGGCAACGGGCGATTGCCCGCGAAAGCCTCCACAAATTCCTGCGTTTGTGCAATGGCAGGATCGAGGTCCAGGAGTTGAGCCGCATCCGGACTAAAGGAGACGAGATACGGGCTAGGCACCGGCGTGGGTTGGACACGTTGGTGAAACGCGTCCGCTAGCCGGGCGTAGGTGTTGTCGAAGGCCAAGCCGCTGATTGTTCGCATGACATATTGTAAGCGACTCGTACAATTTGGGAAAAACCATTGGCACCCAGAGTTCGCAAAAGACTGCAATTCGTGCCTTTTTGTACCTACCTGAACAATTGGAGCTTCAAGAAATGTCTGCCGAGAAGATGGAATTCAAGACCGAACTCAAGCAACTCTTGCACCTCATCACGCATTCGCTGTACTCGAATCGCGAGATTTTTCTGCGCGAACTGATTAGCAACGCGTCGGATGCCATCAATAAGGTGCGTTTCGATTCGCTCTCCAACGAAGATCGCCTCGAAGGGAACAAGGACTGGAAGATCAAGCTCAGTGCGGATGAGAAAGCTGGCACGCTGACGATCTCGGATAATGGCATCGGCATGAACCGCGATGCCATCGTCGATCATCTGGGGACCATCGCGAAGTCAGGCACGCGGGCTTTTCTCGATTCGCTCAAACAACAGGACGTAAAACTCCGTCCAGACTTGATTGGGCAATTCGGCGTCGGCTTCTATTCGTCTTTCATGGTGGCCGACAGAGTGGTCGTGACTTCGCGAACCGCTGGCTCCCCCGCTGATGGCGTGCGCTGGGAATCGGACGGCCAAGGCGATTTCGTGGTCGAGTCGTGTGAGAAAGCCACACGCGGAACGGACGTGATCCTTCATCTGAAGGAAGATGCGAAGGAGTATCTGAAACCCTGGTCGCTTCGCTCCCTCGTGAAGAAGTATTCGGACTTCATCGAACACGCGGTTGTGATGGACGTCGAGCATGAGGACGAGGGTAAGAAAGAAATTGTCGAGGATGAACTCAACACACGTACAGCCCTCTGGCTGCGAAACAAGTCAGAGGTGGAGCCGGAGGAATACGAGGCGTTTTACGAGCAGATTTCGAACGATTCGGCCAAGCCTGGTCGAGTGATTCACTACACAGCCGAGGGAAACAACGAGTTTCGCGTACTCGCTTTCATTCCATCCCGTAAGCCGTTCTCGCTCACATGGGAAGAGCCCAAGGGCCTCAAGCTCTACATCCAGCGCGTACTGATCATGGACTCATGCGAGGGCCTGCTCCCTCCGTATCTCCGTTTCGTGCGTGGCATCGTCGATTCGTCCGACCTCCCTTTGAACATTTCACGAGAACTGCTTCAGAAGAACCCGCTCCTGGAGAAAATCCAGAAAAACGTGGTTCGCAATGTGATCGAAGCGCTCGAGGCCATGAAGAACGTGGAGTACGACCGGTACGTCGCGTTCTTCCAGGATCTTGGAGTGATGCTCAAGGATGGGGCCGCCCGCGACTGGGCCAACAAGGAAAAACTCGTCGATCTTTTGCTGTTTCAATCGACGAAGACGGAAACAGGCAAATACACAACTCTGGCCGACTACGTCTCGCGCATGCCGGCGGAGCAGAAAGACATCGTCTATCTCATCGGCGAGAGCCGGGAGATCATCGAGTCGTCCCCGCTCCTGGAAGCATTTCGGGCAAAGGACTGGGAGGTTCTGCTGCTAACCGAAGCCATGGACGAGTTCCTCTTCCCCTCCCTGCACGAATATCGCGGCAAATCTCTCAAGCCGGCCGATCACTCGGATACGGATGTTCCAGCCGACGGGCCCACGGCTGAAGATGCGGAGTACAAGGAATTCCTGGGAATGCTCAAGACCAAACTGCCCGAAGTCAGCGACGTGCGGCTTTCCAGGCGGCTGAAGGAAAGTGCCTCCTGCCTCGTTGCAGACAAGGAAGGCATGACCGCCCACTACGAACGATTAATGATGAAAATGGGGCGCGTGGAAGAAGAGTCGAAACGCGTGCTCGAGGTGAACGCCTCGCACCCGGCAGTCTCGGCACTCCTGTCTCTCTACGCCCAAGACCCGAGCGACCCTCGAATCGAAAATTATGGGCGATTGCTTTACGACCAGGCCGTGATCGCGGAAGGCTCGAAGGTCAAAGACCCCGCAGCCTTCTCACGGCGGATCAACGAACTCATGTCCCGGTCCCTCGGTGTCGTCTAACCACTCACTCCTCGTGGTCTCAAGGCGTGGGTGAGAGTTTCCTGGCTGGCGGGACGAGCACGATCCAATCATCGCCCTGCCCGCTGGGTCCGTTGCGCTTCGCGCCGTGATCGACACCATCCGGGCCGGAACTCCACAAGATGCCAACGCCGCGCGGCACGATTTGCTTGGGTGGGTTCGAAGAGAAGACTACAGGGAGGACAGGCTCCACCACTCCACTCTTTGCCAGTGCCTGCCGAGGGGATGGCATGGCACTGACGAACTGTGGCAGCACGGTCGCGAAGTGCTCGACATAGACGGTCGCTGGCCCAAGTTCACTGAACAACAGATCCGGTCTCGACAACGAACCGACGCTCGGCCTGAACTCGAATTCGATTAGCTCTCCCTGGGACAGGCGATAGCCGAAAAATCCCGCGGACAGCGGATCACGCGGTACACTTGGCAGAAACTCGGGCACGAGTTCATTCAAGTCTTCAGCAGGCCGGCCACGTTCCAGCTCGAACAAATGCAAAGCCAGGCGAATACACGCGAATCGCCGCACCGTTAATCCGCGACGGTCGCTTTCCTTCAGGCGTCCCAGTCGTTCGGATTTCCAATTCTTCTTCAGATGAAGGCCGGACAGCCAGGTGAAGGTGAAATCAATTTTGCGATTGGTGTCCGTGGATAATCGAAGGAGTCGTTCCCGTCGGACTCGCTCCCAGGGGATGTTCCAGGCAACTGCCACAAGCTCGGCTTCGAACTCCGAAGGTGGTTTCGCACCCGATGAGCCAGGCGGTCGACCATCCAGATGCGTTGGCAGCCAGGTGCCGACTTGCTGCAACGTATTGGCGAGGACGACGCGTTCCGCCCAGAAGAAATCGTCGCTATTGGTTTGCATCTCCCGCTCGTGCCGAACGAGGCTCGCCAAAACACCGCGAAGCAGATCGGCTCGGCCATCGAGATCCCCTAGCCAGACGAACAGGCCGCCGAGCAACACCTCCTCGCACTCTATCGCCGCATCGGGTGTCCGCCACGAGCCACGAAATCGCGCGTTTCGCACGGCAGCCAACCCACCTCGCAACAGGCGCGCATAAGCTTCGGGATCACCCTCCGCCTGCAACTGCAGGCCACGGATGCGCACGGCCAGCATCATTTCACGCAGATTCCGGATGTCGTCCAATGGGCTAAAGTGGTTGATTTCTCGAGGATCTTCGAAGAATCCCTGGGGCTTTTGGTCGAGTTCGATCAGTCGACTCGGCCAGTCCTCGGCAAAGATGCGATCGAGCCAAGGTTTCAACATTTGATACTGCGGCGTCCAGCCTGTCGTAGCGGCCCGCTCCAGGAGAGAGTGATCCATACTCGGCAAGGGAGTGGACGATGCACCGGCTTGCCGGGGTGGAAAGAGCGGCTGGGCTTCTTCCGCCGCTTTCCGATATTGCGACGCGATGGCGCGTGTCAGCCGGCCTGTATCACTCGGGTCGAAACCTGGCAGATCCTCGACGTATTCGGATTCCGCAAGCCGATCCGGCGCATCCGGAATCTCGTGGATGCGATAGAGGATGCCCAGCAGCAGACTTCCCAAAGCCAGGGCGACACCAGCACAGGCTCGCAGAATCGGTCCGCGGTAGGCGATTCGATCGGTTGCCCAGGGATAGAGCAGAGCGCGAGCCGTGAGCAACAATAAGAGAGCGGGCAGCCACATTTGCCAACGATTCATGCCGCCGCCGATCAGCGACGGTACGAGAAAGCCTGCCAAAATCACGGACGAAAGCACCGCAAACAAGCCGGCAACGATTGTCTTGCGGAACAACATGCCGGAGAGGTGCCCCATGACAAATCCGTAGACCAGGCCAAACCAGAGAAACATCCCAAGGTTGGAGCGAAGTCCCATGTCGAACTGCTGCAGAAGTTTGGTGCGAAAAGGGGACGCGGGAGATACCGCGAACAAGGGCACGGACATCAGGAGCGCTGCCACCACCGCGAGCAGGAAATGGAATGCGACCTTGGTCAGCCACATCCGGCCGAGCGGCAGTCGATGCTCGGCCCAAAACCGTGCGACACCCTTCGTTTGTTCTTCGCTCAAAGTCGTGACACCGGCCAATACGCCTAGCACGAGGGTGGCGGGCGGCCAGATCAAAAGCGGAATCGTATCCGGGGGAATCAGGGCTGCGCCGAACATCAAGCCGGCGGCCCAAGCACCCAGCGCCACCCATAAACTTTGTCGAGCCGAAAGCCAAATGAGCGATGCCAATCGTGGCCGCCAGGTTCGACGCGGTTTTGAAATACCCGCGTAGGAACTCGATGCATTGAACGATCCCAACGAGAGTCTTTTTCGATCGATGGACGTGAACACGAGGGCCGACAGGACCAGACCGGCCAGCATCCAGGCCGCATAATACAGGTACAAGGACAGGCTGAAACCACGCCCGAATCTCATTGGCCCCTGGATCACGGCAAACGGAATGGCCACCGCAATCCCGATTACACAGGAACCGACCGCGCCCTGAAAAACGGCCCCGAGAGTCGAACGAGCCACGGCCCCGCCAAACATTCCCCACGCAAAACCATGCATTCCCGCCATGAAAACGAGTACCGCATAGGACCCGGCAGACATTCGCGAGTCCATGCACTTAAACGCGAAAGCCATGGCAGCGATCAGAGCGCACATCGAGAGGGTTAATGCCAAACCAAACGTCGCTTTTCCAAGCCAGAGACTTCGACGAGTGCAGGGCAGGCTGTCCAGAAATTCGATCGTGCCAATTTCCTTGTCGTCGGCCAACAACATCGATCCGCACACGCTCCCGGCAAGATAGGCTACCGCCAGCGCCATGAGTTCACGCGCTCCACCACCTTCAAGGACGTTCTGGCCGGACGTGGCGGTCGCAATCAGAGGCGTCAGACCGAGTGCCAGGGCTCCAAACGTCAGAATGGTTACGGCAATCGTCCGCTGGTCTCGCCATTCTTTCCACAGGATGGCTGGGATCATCGTGGAACCTCCTTCGGCGTCTGTCCGACGTGCCGCATCACTGCCGCGTAAATATCCTCCAGGCTCGGCACCGATTCCTCCAGTTCGCTCACACCGGACTGGTTGCGAACTCTGTCGGCCATGCCGGCCACGGGCGACTGAATCAATACTTCCATTTGCTTGCCGAGAATCTGCTTATGAAGCACCAGCCCGAGATTCGCGAGATCCGGGGGTTCTCCCTGGACACGAAAGAGCAGCCGAGCGAACTGCCTTTTGACTTCCTCAACGGGGCCTGACATGATGAGTTTTCCGTGGCTTAACAGGCCGACGTGACTCGCGACTCGCTCCAGTTCGGAGATCCCATGACTCGAAATGAAGACCGTCCGCCCCTCCGACGCTCGATCGACCAAGCTCGCGAGAAAGTCCCTGCGCGTAAGCAGATCAAGCCCCGAAGTCGGTTCATCCAGGATCAGCACTTCCGGCTCGGGTGCCAGGGCCAGGGCCAGGGCCACTCGCGCGTAGCCCCCCTTGGAGAGATCGCGCAAGCGTTTCGTCGGATCGAGTCCCAGATCGGCAACGGCTTCGTGGAACTTCCCTAGAAAACCATTTCGATGAAAGGTGGAGGTGAACCAGCCGATTTCGGAAACGGTCATCCATTCGTAGAATCGCGGCCTCTCCGGAACGTAGCCGACACGGTGACGGAGCGAGATGGCCTTCGACCAGCAGTTTTTACCAAGAATCTCGGCCGACCCGGAATCTGGAGGATGCATGCCGACCAAGACCTTGATCGTCGAGGTTTTGCCCGCCCCGTTGTCACCCAGAAATGCGTAGATCGACCCTTGGGGAACTTCGAGGTCCAGGCGATCGACGACCGTCTTGCTCCCGTAGCGCTTCGTGAGTCCGCGTATGGAAATGACCGCGCTCATAATGATTCCCCCCTGTTCCGGCGACGTCCTCGACCAGTTCGTGAATGTCCTCGGCCGTCAACCCGCCCGATGCCGCCTGTCGAAGTGTCTCGCGTAATCGCGAACGGATGATCTCTCGTCGACGAGCATCACATAAGTCCGGAGCCCTGGCCGTCCCTTCCATGCCGCGGCCACGCTTGGTTTCCAGGATGCCCAACCGCTCCAGATCCTGATAGGCGCGAGCGACGGTGTTCGGATTCACCAATAACCGCTGCGCCAACTCGCGGACACTTGGGACCAACTCTCCCGATGGCGGATCGCCGGCCGCCACGCCAAACACGATTTGATTGGCAATCTGCTCGTAAATCGAGACCGGTGAATCCGGCTGGACCTGCAAGATCATAAGCCAACAATCGACATGGTGTACCGGTCTACTAGTACACAAACACGACTTCGGGGCGTCGTCAAGATTTTTGCTATGTATTTGCAGATTACTTGTCACTGCCAGACGACATCACGCGATCAATTTTGCAAAGTAGGCGGCACACTCCGTGTGCTGCTCTCCCGCACACGGCGTGTGCGGGCTAGGATGAAGACAACTTTCTGGAGATGGACAATGCGATATCGGACGTTTGGGCGACTGGGTGGGCAGATCAGCGAGGTGGGTTATGGAATGTGGGGCTTGGCGGGCTGGACGGGCCGCGACGACGACGAAACTCGCCGCTCGCTTCAACTTGCTGTCGATCTGGGCTGCACCTTCTTCGATACCGCGCTGGCTTATGGCGATGGTGACAGCGAGAAGTTGCTCGGCGAACTCGTGCGTGCGAATCCCGCCAAGAAGCTTATTGTCGCTTCCAAGATTCCTCCGAAGAATCGCACCTGGCCATCGCGGCGAGGATTCCAACTTCAAGATGTTTTCCCAGCGGACTACATCCGTTCTTCCACAGAGGTCACACTGAAGAACCTTGGGCTCTCTTCGCTCGATCTGATGCAATTTCACGTTTGGGAAGACGATTGGGCGAACGATGATCGCTGGCAGAAAGGAGTCGAGGCCGTCAAGGCCGCAGGTCTGGTCAAGTCGTTCGGCATCAGCGTGAATCGCTGGGAGCCAGCCAACGTGATTCGCACTCTTCGCACAGGCTTGATCGATGCGGTCCAGGTGATTTACAACATCTTCGATCAGAACCCGGCTGATGAATTGTTCCCGGTTTGCCGCGAGCTGGGCGTAGCCGTCATCGCCCGTGTGCCGTTCGACGAAGGTACGCTCACGGGCATCCTGACGAAAGACAGCACGTGGCCGCAAGGCGATTGGCGCAACACCTATTTCGTGCCCGCCAATCTCCATCCGAGTGTTGAGCGTGCAGATCGTCTGAAACCGCTGGTTGCAAACGGAACGACGATGGCCGAGATGGCGCTACGGTTCGTGCTCTCGAATCCGGACGTAGCCACGGTAATCCCTGGAATGCGGAAGGATCGCAACGTGCGTGCCAACATTGCGTCCAGCGACGCGGGACCGTTGCCTGCGGACCTGCTCAAACAACTGGAGGCACATCGCTGGGAGCGATCGCCGACGGATTGGTCACAATGAAGCAGGGAGTTCATTCGCAGTCTGAAGTGCTGTCCGACACGGAAGTGCCTGGTGGTCTGTCAGAGCCAAGACTTCGGGTTGGATCGTAGCCGAATATTCAGTGTCAGACGATCCGCTCCGGGTTGATATCGCGTACCCACGCGACGAGTCGGTCGATGCCATCCGAGTCATCGGCGTCGAGCCAGTCCTTGCTGGCATCGACGCCGATGAGGTTGCGAGAGTTCAAAGAATTCCGAATAGAAGGAAGCAAACTGTCGAGATAACAAGGCGACACCTGCTCGAACTGGTGAGTGCAGGTTGCATCCCCAGGGAGGCAGGTGTCGTCGGGATGATTACTTCTTCTCGACGATCCAAATATTGCGATACTGCAGCGGGTTACCGTGTCCCTGGAGCTGAATTGGTCCGGGTGTACCCTCCGCTTCATTGCGGGCACCGCCGGTCTTACCCTTGATTTCCAAATCGTCTTGCACGACGACGCCGTTGTGCTTGAGGGTCAGGCGAGAGTTCTTCACGACCTTGCCGCCCTCGGAAACCGCATTGGTAAACTCGGCATCATACGTCTGCCACATTAGCGGCGGCAGGCACATGTTGACCTTCGCGTCAGCCTTCTGATAAACCCCGCCACACTCGTTGTTCTTGCCGTCGAGGCCGAACGAATCGAGCACCTGCACTTCGTACATCAGCACCTGATAGAAGCCGCTGTTCCCGCGACCTTGGCCACGAGCATCCGGGCGATAAGGCAACATGAATTCGATGTGCATCGTGTAGTTGTTGAATTTTTTCTTGGTGTTGAGATCCCCGCCATCTGTGTTCAGGAACTTGGTTTTGGCATCCACTCGGCCGGCCGTCCATTCATCCTTGTTGGTGCCGTCAAACAGAACCAGCGCCCCTTCGGGAGCTTTCGCACTCAGCGTCGGACTCTTGCGTTCGATCTTCTTGAGTTCAATGGCCTCGCCGACGCCGCTCAGCGTGAACACGGAGCCGTTGGCCGTGCCCGAGTATGCTGCTTGATGGCCATCAGGCGGGAACTTCGACGTAGCCGAGAATGCTTCGGGTTTTTGTGCGAGATAGTTGCGCTTGCCGTCAGCGGCTTTGAACTTGGCGACTTCTCCATCGAGCATGCCGCCCAGCAGGCTTTTGTTCTTGCCGTCCCAACCTGCGCCGGGCAAGCCGCCTGACAATACGACAGCCTGGAACGCTCCTTTGCCGAGGGCGATGATTTGAACGCCGAGCTTCTCGGCCACGTATTCGCCCTGAATCTTGAAGTCGAGCGGCAGCGTCGAGTCGGCCGAGTCGGTCCAGACTTCCTTGGGCTTGTCCTTTTGTTGAGCCACCACGGCCGGGCTCGCAAAACCAAATGCGGCCAACAGGCACGCGAGAGAAACCATCCGCATGGGGAAACTCCAAGTTGCTTGGGAGAGTGAACGCCGGGCGGTGGGAATGTCCCCGGCTATGAGGAAGTGTATTCATCGCGGGCTGGTCGAGCCCAGCTTCGCCATAGAATTTGTTCAGTGAACCGTGTTCCGGGCCTTCAACGAGAGAACTCATGAAGAACTGTACCGTCTTCGCACTTGCGGTCATCCTGGGCTGGGTGTGCCGTGATACGTCCGCCCAGGAGAAAGCTCCGAACTGGGTCAAAGTCACGGACAAGTCCGGATGGCAACCCCGCGATTCTCAAGGCGAGGTCGTCTTCAAGGATCAACTCTGGATCTTTGGCGGCTGGTTCCAATCGTTCGAGGCACCACCACGCGATGTGTGGAGTTCGCCGGACGGCAAGACCTGGAAGCTAGTCACCAAGGAGGCAGCCTGGAAGCACAGCGATCTGCCGATGACCCTGGTTCACAACGACAAGATGTGGATGATGGGCGGCTGGTTCAACGGCCGGCTGAAAGGGCATTCGGCCAGCAACGAAATTTGGTCCTCGACGGACGGCGAAAAATGGGAGCAGGTGAGCAAGAATGCGGGCTGGACGCCACGCATCGCGGCCGGTTCCATCGTCTTCAAGGACAAAATGTGGATACTGGGCGGCACCGAGAACTATTACTTTGGCGACAAGAAGAGCCTGAAGAACGATGTCTGGTCCTCGGCTGACGGCAAGGAATGGAAGCTGGCCACGGCCAATGCGGGTTGGTCGCCGCGTGCCTACCATCAAGCCGTGGTTCACGCCGGCAAGATCTGGGTCTTCGGCGGCGGAAACTACGTGCCCGAGTACTCCGCGACCAACGATGTCTGGTGCAGCGAGGACGGAGTGAAGTGGACCGAGGTCACGCCGAAGGCCGCCTGGTCGCCGCGATTGTGGTTCTCGGCCGTCACCTATCGCGACCGCATGTGGGTACTAGGCGGCTGGTCGAATAACCCGCACAAAAACTGGGGCGACGTTTGGCACTCGAAGGACGGCAAGGATTGGCAACAACTGAAGACTGAAACTTGCTGGAAGGAACGGCACGAACATTCCGCCTTCGTGTTTCAGGACAAACTGTGGATCGCGGGGGGACATGCGACGCCGTTGAGCAGCGAGGTGTGGTCATTGCAGGTGCCGAAAAAATACTTCAAGGATGAATGATAGACGGACTCTCGCACACCGCTCCACGAAGCCTTCCCGATTCCTCGGAACTAAACCAGTCCCCCGATCGGCGTCCCCGTCTCGATGGCCGCTTTCACCTCACGCGAGAGGTCCGTTCGCAGCCGCAGTTTCGGCACGTCGAACAGATAGTTCATCACGGTCGAGTACAAGTTGGCGGGTGTGTATTGCTCGCTGACGGGCCGAGAGCCTTGTTTGTCGGAGCGGCCGATCACCTGGCCCATCTTCAGTCCGCCGCCTGCGAGTAGGAGGGGGGTTAGTTCGCCCCAGTGGTCGCGGCCGCCGCCTTTGTTGCGTCTCGGCGTACGGCCCATTTCGCCGGTGACGATCAGCAAAACCTTGTCGCTCAGGCCGCGTTGTTCGAGGTCTTCCAGAAACGCCGACACGGCATGATCGACCTGTCCGCCGAGCCACTTCACGCTGGCCAGGTTCTTCGGGCTGTTTTCGTTCGAGTGCATGTCCCAGCCGCAATCAGAAACGGTCACGAAGCCGCAGCCTGCTTCGACGAGTCGCCGGGCCATCAGCATTTGCTTGCCCAACAGATTCGAGGCTCGCTTCATGTCGTACCACTTGGTGACTTCCTCAAGCGTGAAGAGCTTGGAAGTGTCGTAACGCTCGATCGTCTTTGGGTCTTCTTTCGCGAGATCGAACACTTGCCCGATGCCGCGAGTAATCACCTCGAACGCCTGTTGGTGGAACTTGTCCTCGCGTTCAATCGCTTGCCGGCTGTCGATATCGCGACGCAGGTTGTCCACCGACGCGAGCAGTGCCTTGCGATCGTCGAACTGCTCGCGGCTCATGCGCAGTTCCATCGATTTTTTCAGATGCGTGCCGCCAACGGGATTGAACGCCTCGTTCTGCGAGCCCAGGCTGCCGGCCGCCGTCAACGTAGGCAGGGCCGAGGTTTCGAAATTGCTACCGAGTTTGAGTCCTTCCTTCACGGCTTCGGGAAAGACGACGACGTTGCGTGGCAAGCCGTGCGGACTCATGGTGCCGGCCAGAGACGCGTACACTGCACTCATCGTCGCCTTGCTGCCGTTCCCGCCGGACGCGACAGCCGTGTATTCATGGCCGCCGTTGCGGGAGGCGAAGGAACGAACGATTGCCAGTTTCTCGGCCATGGCGGCGAGTTTCGGGAACGTCGAGCCGAAGCTAACGCCGGGCAAGGAGGTTTGGATCTCCCCGAAGGCACTGCGGTATTCCTCGCCCACGTCCATTTTCGGATCGAACGTCTCGTGCTGAGGAGGTCCGCCGTGCAAGAACAGCAACACGACCGATCGGTCGCGTGCCTCGCTCGATGAAGCGATGGCACGCACCTTCAGCAAGTCGGCGAGACTCAGTCCACCCAGGCCCAGCGTGCCGATGCGTAGGAAATCGCGACGGTGCAATCCTTGGCAGTTACGGGCAGGTAGATGATCGCGGATCGTGAGCATGTGATTCTTTCTGCACGCCAGGTGGCATGTCTTCTGTCTTATGTTCTCTTCCCAGTCAGAGTACTCCCGGAATCGGACTCCCTTCCGGAAGCATCGCATAAGGTCGGTTCTGTTTGTCGTAGAGCAATTGGTCCCAATCCACGCCGAGAGCCGAGTAGATCGTCGCGGCCACATCACCTGGGCCATAAGCCGGCGTGATCGGGTGAGCACCGTTCTTATCCGTCGTGCCGATCACCTGGCCCGCATGTACTCCGGCGCCGGCGAAGAAGATCGAGCCGGCCTTGCCCCAGTGGTCGCGGCCGCCGGCCGGGTTGATCTTGGGCGTGCGGCCAAACTCCGTCAGGAATACGACGAGCGTGTCGTCCAGCATTCCACGTGCCTTCATGTCCGTGAGCATCCCTGCGAACGCCCGGTCGATGCCGGCGAGGTGATAGGGTCGCTTGGCCATCTCGCAGATGTGGGGAAAATTCTGACTGGCCGCGTTGTGGTTGTCCCACAGGTTGCCGTACTCCGGATCATAACCGTAATCGACGAGCACGAATCGCGCTCCCGCTTCCACGAGTCGGCGAGCAATTAGACATCGCGTGCCGATCTTGGTTCGACCATACCGTTCGCGAAGGCGATCGGGTTCTTCGCCCAGTTCGAACGCTCGCCGCACGGACGGGGCGAGCAACATCTCGAACGCACCCTGATAATTTGCCGCAAGGGGATCACGCGACTTCTCCGTCTTGCGCAATTCCGCTTCGAGTTGCTCACGCAGCGATTGGCGGTCGCCGTATCGACCAGGATTCATGCCCGGAAGGTGATTCAGACCCTGCTTGTGAAACTCGTCTTCGGGGGCTTCTTTTACCTGCGCGGTAAAATCGTCGTTGGCCGGGGCACCGCCCGTGCAAAACGGGGCGAATTCACGACCAAGCCAGCCGCCGACGAACAGGTTGTAAGGCGGAGGTCCCGGACGGGTCGTTCCCGGAACCGCGATGTAGCCTGGCAGACCTGCACGCGATCCTTGCATCCTGGCGAGAATCGCGCCGATGTTCGGCTCGGTCATGATCTGGGCCTGGTTGACCGCTCGCCCGGAAAGTTGTGCCGCCTGGCTCAGAAGGTGATCGTCGTTGCCGCTGGCGTACGTGCGAACGAGAGCGATATCCCCGGCCACACGTGCCATGTTCGGCATGACTTCTGTGAAGCGAACTCCGGGCAAGGGAGTCTGAATCGTCGTCAAGCTGCCCCGGATTTCCTCCGGCGCATCCGGCTTGGGATCGAACGAATCGTGATGGGTCACGCCGCCCGCCATCCAAAGAACGATGACGGACTTGGCCTTTGCGTGCGGGGGCGTGGCCAAGCCTGCCAGCGGCTGGCCCGCAACCGTAAGCCCGGCAGCGGCCACGCGAAGCGCATCTCGACGTGTAATCAGACTATTCCACGCAAGGGGGAACATGTCTATTCCCGGAAGGCAGGTACTGAATCAAGAGAAACCGGCGGATCATTGGCGGGAGTCAACTTCCTCCACTTTTGATCATGCACGTCAACGGCGAGCGAGTCAACAACGGAATTGGCATTCTTCGAACTGCAAGAAATCAACCGGATTGTTAATCTGGGTGGGCTAGCAAGTCCGAGCAAGCCAAAAATTCCTCTCGACACACTCGCCAGCTTCTGGCATAAGGCCAACATCCTGACTCTACGCCGGTAGGAGTTCCCATGCCAACCTTCGCTATGCCCGTACCACCGCACTGGTCGACTCAGGGCCCGTTGAAGCGAACATTGTTGGATCCTCAACAAGAATACCTTGCGTACGCCCGGCAACTGTTGGAGTTAATCCGCGAAGGGCACGGCGACGTGGAAGAGTCGTTGGTTATCCGCAGCCGAATGGACGCTCCCTGGGCGCGCATGACGGCGGAGCAACAGGTTCGCGTGGGTCACATTCTTACTCAGTTCGAACGTGAAGAAGACCCACGAACACGCTTGCGAATCGCGCGATGATGCAGACAGAATTCATGTAGGGGAACGGGATTATTTGCCCCACTTGAGAACAGACACATCAAATTCACGCCCGATGTCAATTTGGGCAGTGACAGTTCGCGTCCGTTTGGACTAGTCTAGAATGAGCTTGGGAAGGCACCTCAGACCGGCCAGATGGTCGCTTCTGTTTCTGGCCCCGGCAGGATTGGATGCCATGCGAACGATTGACACCAAAGGCAAGCACGTTCTCGTGGTCGACGACGATCCCAGCGTTGGGGCTTTTCTCGAACACATTCTCGTGAATGAAGGCTATCGAGTATCGCGCGCCCACGATGGCCGTGATGCCCTCGTCGCGGTCGAAAACCAGCCGCCGGATTTGATACTTCTCGATGTCAACATGCCGAATATGGGCGGGTTCGAGGTCTGCAAACAGATCAAGGCCGATCCGGCAACCTCGTTGCTTCCCGTGGTCATCGTAACCGGTGAAAGCGATTTCGAAGCCCGCTTGCAAGCCTGGGACGTCGGCGCCGACGATCTTCTCTCGAAGCCGTTTCAGGTGATTGAAGTTCTCACACGCTGCCGGTCGCTTTTGCATATGAAGCATTTGATCGACGAACTCGATTCCACCGCGTCGGTCCTGTTCGCTCTCGCCCGCACTCTCGAAGCCAAGAGCCGGTACACTCAAGGCCATTCCGAACGAGTGACGAGGCATGCGCTGGCTCTTGCACAACAAATCGGGCTACCCTCGGTAGAATTGGAAACGCTGCGACGTGGCTCGTTACTGCACGATATTGGCAAGATCAGCACGCCGGACATGATTCTGGACAAGCCTGCCCGCTTGACTCCGTCCGAGATGGACATCGTCAAAAGGCATCCGCTCGAGGGTGTGCGCATGATCGAGCCCTTGCGTTCCACTCGTGATTTGGTCCCGTATATTCGCTGGCATCACGAACGGATGGATGGTGGCGGCTACCCGGATGGTCTCTTCGGCGGGTCGATTCCGCTGGCGGTTCGTGTGTTGTCGGTGGCCGATGTGTACGATGCACTCTCCTCCGAGCGTTCCTATCGAGCGAGCCTGGCCCACGAAGAGTGCTTGCAGATCCTGCGTGCGGATGCCGCGAGCGGCGGTCTGGATCCGGAATTGGTCAAGGTATTTTGCGAGATGGGCGTGCATCCCGAGCCTCCATCGCAAACGAAGGAAGAACAGGTCGGTTGTGATGTCTAGCGTGCTCGACACAGTGTCGAGCTGAATTCTTACGAATTCCGCTACAAAAGCCGTCTCTTTATCAACATTCGCACAAAGCGTGTCTCGCACCCGAAATCACATCCCAAAGAACGGCACCGGCAACAAGAACGCGTGTTGTTCGTACAGGCTCCACACGCCATTCCAACTCGTGTATTGCGTAAAAAACACGATTGTGACGTAGAAGACGGCCACTGGGAAAATTGGCAAACGCCCTGTCAGGCGGAAGAACCAGTGGCGGGGCTCGCGTCGCCGTCCGGCTCGCCCCATTGCCTTTCCGGCCATGAGTCGAGCGGGGAAGATGAACGAAATGAAGATCAGGCCTGGCAGCCACGCTGCCTCCTGGGGCACGATCTCGATTTTGAACAGGTACAACGGAATGGCGAACAGGAGCGTGATTACGGTTGCGAACGCGTGAGCCCAGGGGGCCTTGCGAAAGTCCCGGCGAACTTCCCGGACATTGAAACCCTCGCGCATGCGGCCAGTCGAGGCCACGCGTAACTGCAGGAAGGGCAAATAGAGCAGCACGAGCGAAAGCCAAAGCGCTCCCATGAAGCCGAACAGCGGAGCGATTGCGAAATTCCCGTGACCCATCGCGAGGAATGAAACCGGAAGGAAGAGCCAGGCAAAGGCCACAATGAACCCGCGGATACCCAGCCAAAAATAGTGTGGCAGTCGCAGAGACATCGTCACGTCCCAAACCGCATCGCGAGCCTGAGTGTAATAGCCCCCCCTGAAGAGCCGGACGATCACCCAAATCACATTGAATGGACTGATGAAGTGCCGCAGTTTTCCGCCGAGAGCACAGGCAAGTGTGATGTGCAAGAGGACGGCAATCATCCCGGAAAACAGGCCGATACGCCATTGGGCGGCCGCCGCGCCACCTGGGTCGATAATGTTCGCGGAATGCGCCATGTCCGCGAGGAAACGAACGGGCAGTAGGCACAGCCAACTAGCCAGGACGATACCGCCCAGCCGTGCGGCGATGCGAATGCCAATGAAGCCATCGCGGAATCGCCCGTTCCGCGCGACCCGGCCACCCGATTCCAGCAAATAGCCGAGACTGAGAAATTGCAAAACGGGGATCGAAGCCAAAAACGCGAGGCCGACGATCGCACACGCGAGACCAAATAGCCACTCGATTCCAGCGAATAACGTTCGAGTATCACTCCGGCCACGCCGAACGGGAAGCGGAGGTGGTGTGGCGTCCGACCCCACCGAGTCTGGCAACGGGGGCGGATACGGGGGCGGATACGCGATCGGTTCCGGATCGGATTGTTGCGTTCGAGACCACGACGGAGCTAAACTGCCAGTCCTGGCCGGCACCGGAAGCGGCGGAGGCACGGCGGGCAGCGGAGGTGGCTCGAACGGATCACGCATGGAGAGAATACCCACGATCCCGAATTCTGTTTCGCCATAGATAACGTACTCATCACGCTCCGAGCGTGATGAACGGATAGCAAACCATCCGAAATAAGGCCTTCCACATGGCTGCGGTGTCATCACGCGGAGCATGATGAGTACATTTGGTGAAACCAACAGCGATTATTCATGGTAACATAGGTGAGTGCAAATCATTCGGGAGGCATGTGCGTGGACTGGGCTCGAAATCTCTTGTTCATCGGCGTAGTCGTCGGAGGTCTGACGACGCTTGCCGCCAATTTGCTGCCGCCCAGCGAGCCTGCGCCCGTCTCTCAGTACGTTGCCCCCTCCTATCGCGAGCCGGACTTTCGACTGACAGTCGTCCGTGCCGACAACGCGTTCCGCAAGGACTGGGACGAGAAGTCTCTGAATCACTCGGAACTCGCTACCAACCTGATTCAGATTCGTCGTGTCGCCCTCGGCCTCATGGGCACGATTCCCTCGCTCGAAGAAATCCGGCAGATTGAGGCACTGCCTGCCGACCAACAGATGCCCTGGTGGATCGACCACGTCCTCAAGGATCAACGCTTTCACGATTACTTCGGCGAACGACTCGCACGGGCGTTCGTGGGCACCGAAGACGGCCCCTTTCTTCAATATCGTCGTCGGCGCTTTGTGACCTGGCTCAGCGAGCAGGTGGCTCGAAACAAGCCCTACGACGGCATCGTTCGCGAACTCATTGCAGGCGACGGATTGTGGACCGATCACCCGGCCACGAACTTCATCACCGTTACCGTTAGGCCCGAAATGAAGAACGAGCCTGACCCGGTTCGCCTGGCAGGTCGTGTGACCCGAGCCTTCCTCGGCATCCGTCTCGACTGTGCCCAGTGCCACAACCATCCGTTCACGGAATGGAAGCAGGCGGACTTTCACGGCCTCTCCGCATTCTTCGCCCAGGCCCATCTCGGCTTCCGCGGCATCCAGGACGGCGACGGTGCGTACGAAGCGGAAGATCGCTACACGAAGACGAAGTCTGTGATCGAGCCGAGTGTGCCGTTCCTAAAAGAGCATCTGCCCGCGAATGGCGCTCGCCGCGATCGCCTGGCAGCCTGGGTCACACATCCGAAGAATGAGTTCTTTGCTCGTTCCACGGTGAACCGCGTCTGGGCGATCATGTGCGGCAAGCCCCTGGTCGAGCCAATTGATAATCTGGAACCAGGCGTGCAAATCCCCGTTCCCTTACAGATCCTGGCCGACGATTTTGCCGCGAACGGCTTCAACCTACATCGGCTCATTCGCCTGATTGCGTCCTCGGAAGCGTTTCGCCTCGATAGTGCCTCCAAGTACGAGGTCGGCGAGAAGGAAGAAAAAGCCTGGGCCGTTTTCCCGCTGACGCGACTTCGCCCGGAGCAGGTGGCCGGCAGCGTTCTGCAGGCTGCCTCGATCTCGACCATCAATGCCGAGACGCACATTACGATTCGGCTGCTACGGCAAATCGAGCGAAGCAACTTCGTGAAGCGATACGGCGACACCGGCGAGGACGAATTCGAGGGTCGTGGCGGAACCATCCCTCAATCCCTGCTCAGAATGAACGGCGAACTCGTGCGTGACCGGATCGGCGGCAGCCCCGTGAATGCCTCGACGCGAATTTCCCTGGTTGCGCCGAATGATCCGAAGGCCGTGGAGGTTGCCTACCTGACGATTCTCTCACGCCGGCCGACACCGAAAGAAACCACGTACTTCGAGCAGTTCCTCAACGAACCGGGACTCGGACGCAGCGACAAACTTGCAGACATCTACTGGGCTCTGATTAATTCGACGGAGTTCTCATGGAATCACTAGCTCACAGCGGGCACCACGATCGTAGTCGGCACACTCCGTGTGCTGGCTATCACTCGATGCTCAATCGTCGAGGTTTTCTCGGGCTTGCGGGAGTTTCTGGCCTAACTTGGCTCACTCCCCTGGGACAATTGCTAGCTCGCGAATCCGAACACAAGCGCGAGCCAGCCACCTCCGTTATCGTCCTCTGGATGCAGGGTGGCCCAAGTCAGTTGGAGACTTTTGATCCGCATCCGGGCACGGATATCGCTGCGGGTACGAAGGCGATCAAGACCAGCCTGAAGGACGTGCAACTCGCACCCGGCTTTGGACGCCTGGCCGAGGAAATGCAATCGATCTCGCTGATTCGTTCGATGGTCAGCAAGGAAGGGGATCACGAACGCGGCACGTACACCTTGAAGACCGGCCATCGACCCGACCCGACCGTCGTGCACCCATCGGTCGGGTCGGTCTGCTGTCATCAACTCCCATCAACCGGCGTGGAGATTCCTCGACACGTTAGCATTCTTCCCGGCCAATGGCCGGCCCGTGGCGGCTTCTTCGGCGATAAGCACGACGCCTTCTTGATGGACGATCCGGCCGGTCCCGTGCCAGACACGCAATCGTACCTGCCCAAGGGCCGCGAGGCCGATCGGCTCAAGCATCTGGATGTCGTCGAAGGCGCATTCGCCAAGGGACGCGAAAAACGTGTGGCGAACACGATGCACAGCGAAACGCTGGCCAACGCCCGCAAGATGATGTCCTCCGAGCAACTGACCGCCTTCGACGTTTCCAAGGAACCCGAATCGGTCCGCAAGATGTACGGCAACACACCATTCGGCCGTGGCTGCCTGGCGGCACGTCGGCTCATTCAGGTCGGCGTTCGCTGCGTGGAAGTGACGTTGTCCGGCTGGGATACGCACGCGAACAATCACACGCAACATACCAAGCAACTCGAAATCCTCGACCCGGCCTTCAGTGCGCTCATCAAGGATTTGCGCGAGCGGGGCCTGCTCGAAAAAACCGTCGTCGTCTGCATGGGCGAATTCGGCCGCACGCCGTCGGTTAATCCCGCAGGTGGCCGCGATCACTGGCCGAAGAATTTTAGTGCCGCAATCGCCGGTGGCGGAATCCGCGGTGGCCAGGTGATCGGCCAAAGCGACCCGATGGGCAAGAACGACCCAACCGATCCTGTCGAAGTCGGCGACCTGCACGCCACCGTCCTCGCGGCCGTCGGAGTCGATTACACCAAGGTCCTGCAAACCCCAATCGGCCGCACGATGAAACTCGCAGAGGGCAAGCCGGTCAAGGGGCTGCTGTAAACGTGTACTCGGCACGCTCCGTGTCCTGCTGATTTGCCATCACTTCACTACCGACGCCGCCAAATCCTTCACTTTCTTCAAGTCGAGCTTGCCTGTTCCCAGCACTGGCATTTCATGCACAACGAAATAATCGCGATCACCCGGAATCCAAAGATTGGGAATGCCGCGTTCGCCCAGTAGCTTGCCGAGTTCGCGAGGGGCCATCGCGAGAGTTGGCAAATGCAGGACGATCAGGCGTTCTCCTCGGCGATCGTCCGGCACCGCGGCCACGGCCAATACCCGATCGTTGGTGCCGAGGACCGCGTGCATTTCCTCTTCGAGTTTCTCGAGCGGGATCATTTCGCCGGCAATTTTTGCGAATCGGGATAGTCGCCCGGTAATGGTGATGAAGCCATCGTCGTCGATCTTGGCCATATCGCCGGTGTTGTACCAACCATCCTTGATCGCCTTCGCGGTTAAATCGGGCCGGCCGAGGTAGCCGGGCATCACGTTCGCCCCTTTCACGAGCAACAGGCCCTCGGCGCCAGGGGGAAGCGGCTTTTCGCTATCGGGATCAATCACGCGACACGCAACCCCGGGTATGGGATGGCCCACCGTACCGAGCTTGTTGCGGATTTGCTTGATGCCCTTCACGTCCACATCCGAGACGTTCACGGCCACGATGGGGGAAAGTTCCGTGCAGCCGTAGCCTTCCATCGGCAGGATACCAAACTTCGCCTCGAACTCTTGTGCAAGTCCGACCGGCAGTTTCTCCGCACCGCAGACGAGGATGCGCAGGGTTTGGAAATCGTCCGGCTCGCAACGACGCAGATAGAATCGCAGGAACGTGGCCGTGCCCAACATGCCCGTGCAGCGATGGTTCTTCGCCAACTCGCCGATCTCCTTGGCCTGACGTGGATCCGGATAGAACACCGCCGAGCCGCCGATTTGAATCGGCAACCACAGGAGTGCCGTGTAGCCAAAGCTGTGGAAAAATGGCAGCACGCCGAGCAAACGATCGTTCGGCACCAGTGATAAATGAACGACGCCGGCTGCCGTGTTGCTGGAAATATTGCGATAGGAGAGGGGCACGCCTTTCGGCTCGCCGGTACTGCCACTCGAAAAAATAATCGTGGCGATGTCGTCCAGCTTGTGCTTTCCCAGGCCGAGCACAAGGTGCTCGAGTACCCATCCTGGCAGAAGAATTACGGCCAAAAGTGAGCGAATCCGTTGCCACTTCGTGATGCCACGCAAGGCATCTTCCAGATGAATGAGCGTGACACCTTCCATTTCAAGCGGCACACGGGCCAAGAACTTCTTCGAGGTCACGATCGTCCGCATGCCGGTTTGCTTCACGGAGGATCGGATCGACTCGATTCCGGCCGTGTAATTGAGATTCACAGTCGTACGGCCGAGGAAATTCAGGGCAATGTTGGCCAGCGCACTGCCGACGCTGGTGGGCAGCCAGAGGCCGACGTTCTGCTCGCTGCCAATTTGTGGCTTCAACCATCGAGCGATGCACATCGACCCGATCAGGCCCTTCAGGTAGCTAATCTCGCGTGGCGTGCCAGTCGAGACATCGACCCAGGCAATTCGAAACATCTTGGAGAACCGGTTGGCCATTCGCAGAAACTGGCGGTGCACGGGCCGCAGGTGATTGCTCTCGCGGATCGTCACATGGGCCGAGAGTTCTTGAATCGCCAGTCGAACCTCGGGAGCAGTGAGCGTTGGTGGCAATGGCGTGCCGAAGGTGACCGAGACGCGGTATGGAATTCGCTCCGGCCACTTGGAAATCACTTTGCCCTGGGAGTAGCTGAAGATACTGCCCCAGAGTTGATTCAGGCAAACCGGGATGACCGGCACCGGCTGCCTGGCGTCCTTCAGCACTCGTTCGAAGCCGCGACGAAAGGGGAGCATGACGCCTCCGCCGCGCGAGAGTGCCCCTTCGGGAAACAGGCAAATCGCCTGGCCCGCATCCAGGGCGGCCGTGATTTGCTTCAGCGATTTGACGATCTGCTTCGGACCGCCTTCGCCATCAATCAGTATCGAGTCGGTAATTTTAAAGAACCACTTGAGGATGGGGTTCTTGGTCCAGCCTGCGAAAGCGACAAAGCGAACCTTGCGTGGGCAAGCTTTCCAGACGAGCAGCCAATCGATGTAGGTAACGTGATTGCTGAGCAGCAGGACCGGGCCGGTCGCGGGGACATTCACCTGTCCAATCGAGCGAATACGGTAGATTGTTCTTGTCGCCAACCAGAAAAACGGCTTCAAAACCAGGCTGCGGAATGGGATGGCCAAAAGCAAATAGACGAGGAACAATGCGCCCATGATGGCGAGATCGATCCATTCGAGTGTCGATTGATCCGAGATGAGAGCGAACGGCACGGATAGTCTCCGGGGCGGGGAGTGGATGTTATAACCGGGGGCGAGCGCTGGCGATACCTCGCTTCGACAGTCACGACATGGCCGAGCCGGTTCGCTGCTTCACACGAAGGTTACGCTTGACTTACCGTACGTTCCCGTGGACAATCTGAACGGATAAGAAAGGAGTGCGAACGCTGAACCCTGGACATCGAGTTCGTACAACTCTGCGTGAAGACGGCAAGCTTTCGCTCGACCATTTGCCATTCCGCTCGGGTGACGATGTGGATGTGACTGTCATTCCTGCACTGACTGCGGTTGACCTTGCATCGCATCCACTTCGAGGGAGCGTTCTCTTTTTCGATCGGCCTGCCGAGCCTGTTGCCGAGGAAGAATGGAGCGTGTCGCTGTAATCCTTCTGGACACTCACATCTGGGTGTGGTGGCTGGACGGAGGGGCGCACCAGCATGCAGGGTTCTTGCCTTACCTCCGAGCCGAGTCCCCGAATGGGGTTGGCGATTCAGCAATCTCGTGTTGGGAAATTGCATAGCTCGTTGAACCCGGGAGGCTTCGTCTCAGAATGGCGGTCGAGCAATGGTTGTCGCTTGCGACACAGGCTCCGATTCAGGTGTTCCCGCTGACCCCGGGGACCGCAGTCGAGTCAACGCGTCTTCCGGACCCATTTCATCGTGATCCGGCAGCCCAGATTATTGTAGCCACGGCACGATTGCTGGACTGTCCTTTGGTGACCGCGGACAGCCAGATTCGCACTGATCCTCACGTTCGGCTGACACCGTGATTGCAAGTCTGCCATGCCGCACAACCTCAAACCGGCGTTGACCCCTATTTACCTTTCAGGCTAGACTTCCACGCCCGGAGGTTTCGTGACTTTGTCCCCTGATCGCTGGCATGCAATCGTTCGTGGCGAAGCCCACGATCCGTTGGCCTTCATCCTTCGCCGAGTGCTTTGGCTGACGCAGTGGCCATACCGCGTGGGTGTTTGGTGGCGGAATCGTCGCTTCGACAAAGGACGGAACATTCATCGCGTCTCGGTGCCAGTGATCTGCGTGGGGAATCTCACGGTCGGAGGAACGGGCAAGACGCCGTGCGTAGAGTATGTGGCTCGGTTACTTCGCGAGCACGCATACATGGTCGCCATCTTGAGTCGAGGTTACGGGGCGGAGACTGGTCGCAACGACGAGGCGATGGTTCTGGAAGAAAACCTGCCCGATGTGCCCCACTACCAGGACCGCGATCGCGTGGCCCTGGCGCACACGGCCATCGAGGAATCCGAAAGCGACGTGCTGGTTCTCGACGATGGTTTCCAACATCGGCGCTTGGCACGCGATCTGGACATCGTGTTGATTGATGCGACCGATCCCTGGGGCTCCGGATACTTGTTTCCTCGCGGTGGCTTGCGTGAGCCGAGAACAAACCTGCGGCGGGCGGGAATCGTAATGATCACTCGTTGTGATTCGGTCCCGGTGGAGAAACTCGATGAGTTGACGGCTGAAGTGAATCGGATTGCTCCGGGAGTCGCAGTTGTTCGTACGGTTCACACACCGATGGCGTTGTTGAACGGTACGAATCAGACAAGCGTGACTGCCCTCGCGGGAAGAACGGTCGCCGCGTTTTGTGGTATCGGCAATCCGGAGGCATTTCGCGCGACTCTGAAAGCAATGGGAGCAAACATCGTCGATTTTCGCTCGTTTCCCGACCATCATGCCTATCGACGGGAGGACGTCGATGAGTTGACTGGCTGGGCCGCAAACTTGCCTGCCGATGCCTGGATCGCGACGACGCAAAAGGACTGGGTAAAATTGCGAATCGGAGAACTTGGAGGCCGACCTTTATGGGCAGTGCGTGTGGGCTTACAATTTCAGAGTGGCCAAATGGAATTCGACAAAAAGATCCAGGAAGTGGTTGCTTCCGAACGGGATGGGAGTGGGAATGTCTGACCTGATCGAACTCGTGCAGAAACTTGGCAAGCCGCGTGTGCTGGTCGTCGGCGACGTGATGCTCGACCGTTACGTCTGGGGCGATGCCGAGCGAATCAGCCAGGAAGCGCCGGTGATCTTGTTGCGTGCGGACAAGCGGGAAGAACGCCTCGGCGGCGCGAGCAGCGTGGCCACCATGTTGAGTGCCCTTCAAGCGGAGGTGAGTCTCATCGGCGTGGTTGGCCAGGACACCGATGCTCGGAATGTCCGGGAAATCCTGAGCAATTTGAGAGTGGAGCACGCCGGGGTTCAAACCGACAACGGGCGACCGACGACGGTGAAGGAACGCTACATCGGCCGGGCACAGCACAAACATCCGCAGCAAATGTTACGCGTCGATTTCGAAAGCCGCGAACCGGTGTCCGGTGCAGTGGAATCGAGCCTTTGCCAGGCAATCACTTCCGAAATGAGCAAGGCCGACATCGTGCTCGTGAGCGATTACGACAAGGGGGTTTGCACGCCCGCCGTCATGGCCGCGACACTTGCCGCCGCGAAGAAACGCGGCATCCGTGTCATTGCGGACCCGATTCGCGGCAAGGATTATTCGAAGTATTTTGGTTGCTCGTCGATGACGCCAAATCGCCTCGAGGCCAGTCTGGCCACCGGCTTGACGATCGACACACACGCGGCGGCGGTCAAGGCCGCTCGGCAACTGCGCGACCAACTTGGGCTTGAAGCGGGTATCGTCACTCTCGACAAGGAGGGCATGGCGCTCTGCCATCGCGACGGGACCGAAGGCATCTACCCGACACGACAGCGACAGGTCTACGACATCACCGGTGCGGGCGACATGGTGATGAGCGTCCTCGGCCTCGCACTCGCCGCAGGTGCCGACTATCCGTCCGCGATTCGGTTGGCGAACGTGGCCGGCGGACTGGAAGTCGAGAAAGTTGGCGTGGCCACCGTGTCGCGTGAAGAGATCCTCGGCGATCTGTTTCAATCGCCCATGGTGGCCGACCCGAATGCGGCATCGAACAAGCTGCGAGTGCTGGCTCGCCTGGTCCCGGAAATCGAAGCCCGCAGGCGATTGGGTCAACGGATCTCATTCACCAACGGCTGTTTCGACATTCTCCATCTCGGCCACGTGCAGTATCTCAACGAAGCCCGAGCCCAGGCCGATTGCCTTGTCGTAGGGCTCAACACGGACGCCAGCGTTCGGGGTCTGAAGGGGACTGGACGTCCGATCAATTCCGAAGACGCACGGGCCGCTGTGCTCGCCGGTCTCGCCGCCGTCGATTATCTCGTCCTGTTTGGCGATGAGACGCCGATCGATCTAATTCGGGCAGTTAAACCCGATGTGCTGGTGAAGGGTGCGGACTACCGCAAGGACCAGGTCGTCGGCGCGGACCTCGTGGAAAGCTATGGTGGCCGTGTGCATCTCGCTGGATTACGAGAGGGGTACTCGACGACGAAGATCATTCAGCAGATGCGGGTGGCGTGAGTTTTTTCTCCCTCTCCGTTTCGGAGAGGGTCTTCCGGATCTGAGCTATCATGCGTTCGATCGCACTCTTCTTACCGAACTGGATTGGCGACGTGGTGATGGCCACGCCGGCCATCCGTGCCGTGCGCGAGCAGTACCCGAATGCACGCTTGATCTCGGTGTGCAAGCCCTACGTCGCGGCCACGCTCGAAGGTGCCCCCTGGTTCGACGAGGTCATTCTGTTCGACAAGAAGGGCCCACGCGAGCGTCGAGAAGTCGAAGTGATCCGACGATTGCGCCGTGAACGGGTCGATGCCGCAGTGTTGTTCCCGAATTCGTTTCGTGCCGCCACCGTCGCCGCGTTGGCAAGGTGTCGCCGACGCATCGGCTTCAATCGTTATGGCAGGGGATTGCTGCTTACCGACAAACTGGAACAGGTTCGAAACGAGACAGGCGGATTCAAACCGCACCCGATGATCGTCGATTACAATCGGCTCGTCGCTCCGCTTGGCGTGCCCGATCCGGGCCACCGGATGGGACTGTTCACGACACCGACCGATGAACGTGAGGCCGACCAGATTTGGACGGAATACGGCCTGAATCGTTACGACGAGGTCATCGCTCTAAATTCGAGTGGAGCGTTTGGTGCCGCGAAACTCTGGCCAACCGAGTACTTTGCTGATTTGGCCAGCAAGCTTGCCGATCGCAGGAAGTGCGGAGTTCTGGTTGTGTGCGGTCCAAACGAACGCGTGATCGCTCGTGAAATCGTTCATCTTGCCTCTCGAAAAGGAATCGTGTCCCTTGCGGATCGTCCGGTGTCGATTGGTCTGACGAAGGCCTGCATCCGGCGAACGGATTTGCTGGTGACCACCGACAGCGGGCCACGGCACTTTGCGGCCGCGTTCGATCGTCCGGTTGTTTCGCTGTTCGGGCCGACGTTCATCGACTGGACGGAGACGTATTTCCCAAAGGGGATCAACTTGCAAAAAAAGGTTCCTTGCGGGCCCTGCCAGTTGCGTGTCTGCCCGCTTGAGCATCAGTGCATGACTGAGTTGACGGTGCCCGAGGTTCTCGCGGCCTCCGAGGACTTGCTAACTCGATTCCCCACTTCAAGGATGCGCCATGCAAGTTGAAGCAGGGATACGGGCCGGCGGCCGGCTGAAAGTACACCTCAGCAGCCGGGAGAGGTTCGTGATTTGCGGCCTGAACTGTGCGCGCGATTTCTTGAACCTTCCGGGTGTTGTCGTCAGCGGGCACATCGGGCGCAATGTCTCCCGGGTCCGAATCGGCGGCGAGGTCTGCTATTTGAAGCGGGAACATCGCGTGCGCTGGCGCGATCGCTGGCGAAACCTGCTCGATGGATTCGGGCCAGTGTCGATCTCGAAACGGGAAGCCGATGTATTATCTCACCTTGAGCTTCACTCGCTTCCCGGCCCGACCTGCCTCGCAACCGGAGAGGTCGATGGACAGGCCTTCGTTCTGGTGGAAGAAGCGCACGAGGCAATCGACCTGCGCAGATTGCCACAGATTGGTGACAAGCTTGCGAAGGAATTGGGTTGCATCGTTGCCGAGATTCATGAGGCGGGCATCGATCAGCCCGATCTGTTCGCCAAGCATTTTCTGATCAATCCCGACACAGGTCGGATCACAATTCTCGATTGGCAACGGGCGAGTATTCGCAAGGAAGTGCCGGTTCGAAACCGACTCCGCTCGCTCGCCGCTTTCCGCGCCTCTTGTGCAGACTCGCTTCTGAATCGTGAGACCTGGGACGTTCTCCTCGGTTCATACGCCACGAACTCTGTTCTGGCGTTACCTGCGGAGTTCCAAGAGCAAGTATCTCGCGAGGCCGCGAAACTCGGCCGTCGTTCGTCGATTCGCTCGCAACTGGCTCTCCCCGGGGCCGAGCAAGAACTGGTACGCATCCACGGCGAAATGGTTTGTGCCATCCCCGAAGTCGCTCAGGAATTCGAACTGCCGGATGTGATCGCATCGCTCTACGACCCCGCGAATGCCGGCAGGAATTACCGCTTTCGCAACGGACGTGAGGGAGTTCTCCGCGTCACCCGCTATCGCATTCCGGTTCGGAAATGGTTGGCGAAGCTTTGTGGGAAGCACTGGCGATCCTCCGAGTTGCGAACGGCACGGATACTCTTTCACCTCGAACGGCACGGGATTCCGGCTCCGAAGTTGCTCGCCTACGGGCAGCACGAGAATAGCGCGTTCTGCATGTTCGAGCCGCTGGACTGCCGTTCCGTGAATGAGTCCGATCACCCTGCGGTAAAGTGCCTGCTCGATCGGGTACATGAAGCGGGCTGTACCCTCGTCGGCAATCCGTTCGGCATGGATGGTCGTGACGCAGTTGTCGCCACTCCGGGATCCCTGCGGCTGAATCGCCGTCTCTCACGTTCGACCATGGCGAAGGATCACGCACGGCTCAACGCATTTCTCGGAGCGAGCGGATGAGCGACGAGAAAATCGGCGGGCTTTGGTCGCGCTGGAAGCATGGCTACCAAAAGATTCGGCACGCTCCGGATTGGCCTGAATTCGCTGGGGCAGATTGGCTCGACCGCATCATGTCCGTCGAAGTCACCGACCAGTTCTTCCAGAAGCAAGGCCGTTCGATTGCACGCTGGACTTTGACCTCGGCCGATGGGCGAACACTGATCGTCTTCCTGAAGCGCCATTACGTTTTGCCGCGAAAGCTGGGCTTGAGGGCCGTGCTGTTTCCTCATCGCTCCTGGTCTCCGGGATTACAGGAGTGGGACCATCTCGCATGGGCGGAGAAACAGGGATTGCCGGTTCCACGAGCCGTGGCGGCTGGCGAACTTGTCGGCCCGCGTGGCCACTTGCAGAGCTTCATCGCCATCGAAGAACTCAAAGACATGTTGCCGTTGCACGAGGCCGTGCCACTCGCATCGTCAACGCTTGAGGCCAGAACGTTCGATCGCTGGAAGAATTCGCTCTCCGATGAACTCGTTCGACTCTCGCTCGGATTTCACGGGCGAAACACGTTCCACAAGGACTGGTACTTCTGCCACTTCTACATTGATAAGGGCGATACGAACTCCGTTCCGAACGAATGGGCCGGGCGTGTCCGCGTGATCGATCTGCATCGCATGGCTCGCCATCGCTTCATGCTGCCCTGGCGAAAGGCGAAGGACCTGGCCCAGCTTCTGTATTCATCCGATGTGCCAGGTGTGACGGAAGCGGATCGTCAGGGATTCTGGAAGAACTATAGCCAGCACACGCGCTTACCCTGGCTGGTGGGCTGGCTGGCACGAATCAAGTGGCGACTGTATCGGCGGCATGATGCACCGAAGGGGTGAGAACTAAAGTAGCCCGCAGACTCCGTGTGCGGGGGTCGGCACACGGAGTGTGCCGACTACTATGGGGGAGCGAATGGAAATTGGTTTGTGCTACGAGAGTGTGTTGCCAGCTCGTGGGGGTTGCGAGCACTACATCAGCGATTTGGCACGCCGGCTTGCCCGCGATGGGCATGGAGTGCATCTGTTCGCCAGTCGGTGGGACGCGGACGCATTACCCTCTGCCACCGTCTATCACAAGATTCCACGGCCGACAGGACCGCGATTTTCGAAGCCCTGGCGATTCGCATCGGCATGCATTCATGCGTTGCTCGCTAACCCGGTCGATGTCTCGATGGGTTTCGACAAAACCTGGGGCCAGGATGTTCTCTATCCCCAGGGGGGCTTGCACAGTGCCTCTCGCGTGCAAAACCTCATCAAACACGAACCGGGGCTCGATCGCGTATCGGCTCGTTTTGCTCGACTTCTAGATTTGAGTTCCTACTCGTTTTCCCGACTGGAAAGCCGGCAGTATCTGGCTTCGCCGCGACCCCAGGTGCTGGCCATCAGTCAGATGGTGGCAGAGCACTTCCGAAAGTTCCTCGGCCTGGACCACTCTTCGGTACGCGTCCTTCACGCATCGATTGACCCGGAGCGATTTGTCGCAGTGGATCGACTCGCACGCCGGGCTGCTGAACGGCTATCCTGGCAAGCAACGGCCGACGATGCCATCGGGTTGTTCATCGGCATGAACTATCGGCTCAAGGGATTGGCTCAGCTATTGAAAGCGATGGCCCATGTTCCGCGCGAAAGCCGGTTTCGACTGATGGTAGTCGGTAGTGCCAAGTACGCTCGGTATGAAGCGTTGGCGAAACAACTTGGCATCGGCGATCGCGTGAGGTTCTTGGGGTTTCGTGCTGATCCACGCGATGCCTATTTCGCCGCGGACTTTCTGGTGCACCCGACCTTCTACGATCCCTGTTCGTTGGTGGCTCTCGAGGCTCTTGCCTGCGGGCTACCGGTGCTGACTACGCGTTACAACGGCGCGAGCGAACTGCTGCCGTCGGGCGACCCGATCGTGCAAGATCCGCACGACGCAGACGAACTCGCGGCGGCCATTGCGAAGATGTGCGATCCGATCCAGTTGCCGGCTCGCAAACTTGCTGCTGCGGAAGCCGGGCAAAAATGGACGTTTGAGGATCACTATCGCCGATTGTTCGGAATATTCGAGGAAGTGCTCGCTCGTAAGCGTGGGACGCTCGTAGCCTGAGATCACCATGCTCCTTGCCATCCTTACTCTCGTCGCCTCGTACTTTGTCGGAGCCATCCCGTTCGGCTGGTTGATCGCCCGTGCTCGCGGCGTGGACATTTTTCACGCCGGCAGCGGCAACATCGGGGCGACCAATGTGGGCCGAGTGCTCGGCCGAAAGTTCGGCTTGCTCGTCTTTGTGTTCGATTTCATGAAGGGTGCCGGGCCGGTCTTGCTGACAGGCCTGTTACCGAGCGAGTTGCACGAAGCCTTCGGGCTGCCAAACGCACTGCGTGTCGGCTCGGCCGTTTGCGCATTCCTGGGCCACCTTTTTCCAATTTACTTGCGTTTTCGAGGTGGCAAAGGGGTGGCAACCGGTGCAGGCACCGTGTTCGTGCTCATGCCCGGCCCGATGGCTCTCGCCTGTTTGGCATGGGCTGCGGCCACCGCGAGTTCGCGGATGGTGTCGCTGGGCTCACTCGCCGCGGTTGCGATGCTCTGCGCGGCCCGGCTGCTTTCGGTCCGCGATCCGTTTGCGGAAGAGTCGATCGTCATCACACTCTTCTGCATTGGAGGCTCGGCCTTGTTGGTGTTGAAACACTTTGCCAACGTGAAACGTATTTTGAAGGGAACCGAGAATCGTCTGGAGGACAAGCCCATGTTTCGAACCGTCGTTCGCGGCATTCATGTGCTGGCTGTCGGCCTATGGTTCGGAGCGATGGTGATGTTCAACTTCATCGTCGTACCAGCACAGTTTTTTGAAGCGTTCCCAGCCGTCGTCAAATCGGCCCCGAGCGACCGTACGGCAAACCTCCCCATCGCCGCTGGGGCAACGGAATCGCAAAAGAAGGACCTCGCGAACGCGCTTGCAGGCTCTGCCGTGGGCCCCGTGTTCCCGAAGTTCTTTCAATTGCAAGCAGTCTGTGCGTGTTTGGGGCTAATCACGGCATTCGGCTGGCGAAAGCAACCGGGAAAAGTGCATCGCTTGCGTGTCGTGGTCCTGTCTCTCGCGGCCCTGACAATCGTGCTGGGCTGGCCGATCTCGAACCAGGTTTCCGCCTTACGGATCGAGCGGTTCCATCCCGATTCGGTGTTGGCGGAGGTCGCTCGTTCATCGTTCGCGGAGTGGCATTTTGTCAGTTTGGGATTGAGCCTCGTCACGGTTACGCTTGTTGGATTGGCGTTGGCGCTAGCGGCGAGGATGCCTGATGCTTCCCAAAGATGAACTCGTTGAGAGTGCCTGGTAAACCTGTCATTCATGCACAACTCTGAATGTGCCCCTTCGCTAATCCCGGCCGCTTTCGGCCTGGGAATCTGTGGGAGAATTTGTCTCCTCTGGTAGTGAAGTCTCCCGCACTCCTCGAAGGCGTCGTGCTCGGTGCGTTCACGCCGTGGGGATGTGCGAGTTCGTTCATCCCGCGTAGCCTTGCGGCCGACTCTTGCGGCACGGGCCGTGGTCCGATCCTTGAGTGAACCGTGAAGGAAGAGAGGAAACTTGCCGCCGGCCTTCTACTTCGCCATGATGATCCCTTCGGGTGTAGACTACACCTGTCGAACGTGTGGCACGGGTCAAAAGGTGGAGTATCGGGTGTAGTCAAGCAAAGGTAAGATTAGGGAATGGTGAAAAACGACGGGAAAAATAGTATCGGCCCCCGTAGCTCAGGGGATAGAGCAGCGCTTTCCTAAAGCGAAGGTCGCAGGTTCGAATCCTGCCGGGGGCATTTCAGCTACTTATCCAAGAAGAACACGAAGGAAGAAGTCGGAGTCGTGATTATCTGAGGATCTGCTTCACAACTTTTCCATGCACGTCCGTAAGCCGGAAATCTCGGCCCGCGAGTCGGAAGGTCAGTTTTTCGTGGTCGAACCCAAGTAGGTGCAGGATGGTCGCGTGCAGATCGTGTACGTGGACTTTGTCTTCCACGGCCGCGAAGCCAAAATCGTCGGTTGCGCCGATCGTCTGGCCGCCTTTGACGCCGCCGCCGGCAAGCCACATGGAAAAACCGTAGTGATTATGGTCGCGGCCACTCAGGCCCGGAAGTTCGGCAACCGGCGTGCGGCCGAATTCACCTCCCCACATCACGAGTGTTTCATCGAACAGGCCACGTGCTTTCAGATCGTCCATGAATACTGCAATCGGTCGATCCCAGTCCAGTGCGAGTTTGCGGTGCTGAGTTTCCAGCCCGTCGTGATTGTCCCACGGTTGCCCGGCTCCGCTCCAGACTTGCACGAAACGGACGCCGCGTTCGATCAGGCGACGAGCGATGAGTAGCTGGCGGCCTTGCGTTCCGGCACCGTAACGCTCGCGGACTTTCAGTGGCTCGCGATTGATGTCGAACGCCTCGGCCGCCTCGGACTGCATGCGATAGGCGAGTTCGAACGATTCAATCCGGGCTTCGAGAGCGGGGTCGGTCGAACGCGTCTCGCGATGCCACTCGTTGAGTTTTTTCAACACATCGAGTTGCTTGCGCTGGTCGGCGAGCGACATGCCGTTGTTGCGAATGTTCTCGATCAGCTTTTGCACATCCGAATGCTGCGTGTCGATGTAGGTTCCCTGATAGGCCCCTGGCAGAAACGCGGAACGCCAGTTTTGCGTCGCAACGATCGGATACCCGCCGGGGCACATGGCCACGAAGCCCGGAAGATTCTGATTCTCGCTGCCCAGGCCATACGTGATCCAGGCCCCCATGCTAGGCCTCGGCAATCGGCCGTCGCCGCAGTTCATCAGCATCAAAGACGGTTCGTGATTGGGCACCTCCGCGTGCATCGAGCGGATGACGCACATGTCGTCAATGTGGCGGGCCGTCTGAGTGAAGAGTTCGCTCACCTCGATGCCGGCCTGGCCGTGCTTCTGAAACTTGAACGGCGAACGCATGGCCGCGCCGGTCTTTCGCTCCGTACGCAGATTCGTCGAAGGCAGTGGCTTGCCGTGATGCTTGTCGAGCATCGGCTTCGGATCAAACGTATCGACTTGACTTGGGCCGCCGTTCATGAACAGGTGAACAACGTGCTTGGCCTTGCCGGGAAAGTGCGGCTTCTTCGGTGCCAAAGGCGAGCCGGGAGCGTTAGCAACCGGAGCTTGCCCCGCCAGCATGTCCGCCAGTGCCAGCGCCCCAAACCCCAGGCCTGAGCGTATGAGTAAATTGCGTCGATCGATCATATCTACAGAGTACCCGGAAATCGGGCGAATGCACAGAGAATGCCGTGACAACGCGGCTGGAGAAAGCTGGGCAATCTCCACGCTGGCGGTCTGCGGGACTTGTCGAGAATGTTAGAAACGACCACGTTTTCCACGGGACAACTTGCCCTTGACTGTCCCGCCTGTCGCGGTATCTCCGCTGGCTCTACGGTTTCTTCACTGCGAAGGTCCGAGCGGGCGAGGTCCGGGATGACACGACGATTGTTGTTTGCGGGTACTGCGTTCACTGCAAGTCTGTTGCCAGCCTGCATGGCTCCGCAATTGAACTCGGAGGCGCAGCGGCCCAGCGTTCATCCGGCCGTTGTTGCGAAGACAACGACGGGAGGGGTCCTCGTTTCCAAAACGACCCGGAAATCCGAGTCCTTCGCGGAGATTCGGACGGAAGCTCCGTTAACTCTCACCAAAAACACAGTACCCTTCGCGGGGACTCCGCCGGTTCCGGAAGGGCCGGCCCTGACGGAGTTCATACCCGTCGAGCACAAGGCTCCGGAGATTACACCGCCGATGGTCGTTGAGGCAGCCAAGCCGATCGCGACCCCTGTTGAAAAGAATGTGGCGCTTCCGGATCCAATCCCGGATGCCGAGGGTATCATTCGCGCAAGGGATCCGGTGATTCGCATCGGAGCGTTGCCGCTCGTCGAGACACCAACGACCATTCGAGCCGAGCCACTGAAGCCGATTCCGACCCGGGACGAGGTGAAGTCGCCTGCGAATGTATCCGCACCGACGATCAAGCCTGCCGAAGTGCTCGCTCCAAAATTCAATATTGATGATGCGCCTCCGGTCCTTGCACCGACACCCAAACTCAAGCCGGCCGTGCTACCGCCTGGAGTGATTGGCTCGTCGGTCCATCCAAATGACGCCGCTCTTGATCTCTTTTCTCTCGACCCGAAGCTGTCACCAGTCCCGACTGATGTCGGGACCATCCAGCCCGTTTCCGCGACCGGTGAATCGCCCCTCCTTCAGGCCGTGCGTGCCTACCAGCAGAAGCGACCCGAAGACGCCGTTGATCATTTGAAAGCCTGCGATCCGGCCAGTCAACAGATGTTGCTCTCGCTCATGCCCGCCCTGGTGCGGCTCAGCGAAGGCAAGCTCGCACAGATGAAGCCGGAAGAAATGGACATGCTGCTCGATCTCCTGACGCAGGCACCGAATCCGCTTCGATCGAAAGCCTCGCTCAAGGCGAGCAACATGCGGCTCTGTCGTGAAGTGCATAACTTCGCACACGTGGAGCCGTTTCCGGAAAAGCACACGTTTCGACCGGGTGACATCGTCTACTTGTATCTCGAACTGTCCAACTTCAGTTGCGTGGGCGATCCGAAATCCGGCTATTTCATTTCGCTGATGAGCAACCTGGAATTGTTGGATGCGGCCAACAAGGTTGTGTGGAAGGCCGAGCCGAAGGAAGAACCGGACCGAGTTTCGACTCCACCGCAGGATTACTACCGCAACTTCCGCCTGTGCGTGCCGAATGTGCCTCAGGGCGATTATAAGCTGCGCGTGAACTCAACCGATCAGCCAACGGGACGAGTTCTGGATAAGAGCATCGAAATGCGAATTGGCTCGAAGTAAATTCATCGTTCGCGAAATCGTTGGGGAAGCGATTCGCGAGGCCGGCTACTCAGAGGGGGATCGACGTGTTCCAGATTAGCAAAAGACGATTGTGGCAGTTCGGATTGGCTTCGGTCGCAGGGTTGTCCCTGCAAGCCGGGGTGGTCTTTGCTCAAGACCCGGCTCCGATCTACACCAAACATGCCTCACTCCGCATGCCCGTGGAGATGGATGCACGCACACGCGCGAACCTCGCCGAGATCAAGTTCTATGTGCAAGGCCCAGCCGGTCGCTGGGAATGCGCTCTGACCGCATCCGCGAGCCAGGCCGCGTTCGACTTCAAGGCACCCACCGACGGCGAATACAAGTTCACGTTTGTCACGGTGGATCGTAAGGGGATTGCCACGCCGGCCAACGTCGAGGCCGCGGCCGCTCATCGCGTCGTCATCGTTGATACCACGCCGCCGGAGATTAGCGTTCAGCCCGCGACGAGCCGTGGCGAAACGCTACTTCAATTCCAGATTCGCGACGCCAACCCGGACTCGCACTCGTTGCGTGCGCTCTACCAGGCGGCCGATTTTACCTGGAAGCCGCTGCAACCCGCCGGAGCAGATACGCCGACCTTGTTTCGCCTGCCTTCAAGCGATGTTTTGAAAAGCAAGATTCGCGTGACGGCGGCCGATCGGGCGGGGAATCGGAACATGAAGGAGGTCGATCTCGGGGGTGCTGCGCGAAGCGATGGTCCTCCCGCCACCGTCATCGATCGAGGCCGGCCTGATCCGACCTTGCTGCCGAAAGACGCCGAACCATACACGGCTCCGATTCCGCCAGATGTTCGCGGTACCGGCTTCACAGACCCACCGAAATTTCCGAAGATCGATCAACCTTCTTTTCCGGTATTGCCGAACGCGCCGGCCATCAAGTTTCCGGATGGAACTCCGGACATAAAAATTCCGAAACCGCTGAACATCAAGCAACCGGAGCGCCCGGACGTTCCCATTCCGAACGAACCGGTCCTGAAGATTCCGGTCGCACCGAGCAAGCTTCCGGAAACTCCGGACCTCAAACTGCCCGATATGCCGATGACCCCGCTTCTCGAAGCCCCTGCGGCAAAGGCACCGATTGATATTCTTCCCCCACCGGCACTCGCGCCGGATCGTGCGACGCTCAAGCCGAGCGACGTGATGCCGCCGGAAGTGCCGGGCATTGAAAAGAAACCGGTTGAGAAGACCGCTTCGAATGAGGTTCTGAACACGCGTTCGATCTCGATCAATTATGAACTTCCGGAAAATGCCCGCAGTACGAAAAAGACGGACTTCTGGGCCACTCTAGACGGTGGCCGGAGCTGGAAATTGCTCGTCGATCAATCGGCTGGAATTTCTCCTGCCAAGCTGACGCTCCCATCGGATGGCGTGTTCGGCATCCGGATTCGACCGAATGGCGGAGGCAAGCAGCCCGAACCAGGTGAGGAAATCGATTGCCTAGTCGAGATCGATTCAACCGCCCCGGCCGTGAATCTTCAACCGCCGACCATCGGCTCCGACGAAGGTTCGATGATTCTGACCTGGACCGCGAGCGACACGAACCTGCTCGGCAATTCGATCAACCTGTATTACGCGAGCAAGTCCGATGGCCCGTGGAACGTGATCGTCAGCGGCTACAAGAACGAAGGGGTCTATCGCTGGACGTTGCCGGCCAACTTATCCGGCCCGATCTATCTTCGCATCGAAGCGATGGACCGCGCTGGCAATGTCGGCCAGATGGAATTGCCTTCGCCCGTGTCGGTGGAAACCGGCAAGCAACGCGTGAAGGTGATCAGCGTGGGACCGGGGAAATGAACGCCTACTTGCAAGAACCTTGAACACGAATCTTCACGAATCCAAGCAGAAGGCTCCATTTCAGCGTCTTTATTGGCGTGGATTAGTGAAGATTCGTGTTCAAAGTAGATTCTCGTCCCCATTACATCGTTAACTCAACCACATCCTTGTCTCGTAGAACGTGGTCCCGTTTCACTGTCTGGCCATCGAACTGGGCGCTGCCCCAGACTTTTGCGGCCTTCAAGCCTTCCGCCAGATCCGAATGGACCACTTCCGCGAAATCGAGCACGTTTCCTCCATCGGGGATCGTGAATGGCGATTTCATGTCGGCCTGTTTGCCGGGTTGCTTGCCATAGATGCGAATGACGCCGAGCAACTGGAAAAGACGGGTGCGGAATTCGTCCATGCCTTCGCCCTTCTCCGCCGCGATCGGCAGGATCGGCATCTTGTCGCCGATCATCTCGCGGAGAATATCGAGCCGATCACTCGCACCTTCCGCATCCACTTTGTTCGCGACCATCAGTGTTCGCACATGGAACAACGTCGGATCGTCCGAGCTTTCCGGCGGCGTGCCAACCAGATGAATCTTGCGGCCCGCCAGGCGTTCGAGCACCGTTTCCACGGCAAACGGGCCATCGTCATCGCCAAGATCGACGATCAACACGGCGGCATCGGCCGTACGGGCGAAGTCCGTGACGTAGGGTTCGTAGAAGTCAGCGGTGATCGGCGGTAGGTCGATCAGTTGCAGGCGAACGTCCTCCCAGTCCATCATGCCGGGAATTGGCTCGCGTGTCGTGAACGGATACGGGGCCACTTCTGGTGTCGCCTTCGTGAGTTTTCGCAGCAGGCTGCTTTTGCCGCCGTTCGGCCCGCCGAGGAACACAATCGTGCCTGCACCCTGGCGTGGAATCTTGTAGCTGGCAGTCGCCTTCTTCGGCCCAGCCTTGATCGTCTCAATCTCATCGTTCAATTCCGAGATCTTGGACTTGAGGATGACCTGAACTTTTTCGCTCGCCTTGTGCTTGGGCAGGATCACCCACATTTTCTTGAGGGCGACGAGCTTATCTTCGGGCGTGCGGGCCTTCTTGTACTCGGCCTCGGCATCGTGGTACTGCGGGGGTTGGTTGACGGCCATGGCAGGAATCAGGGGTCAGGGGATAGGAGCCAGAAATCAGGGGACCGTAGTCAGAGTCCAGGCGTCAGGAAGTAGTGCAGCGTTCAGTACGCGGAGAATACCATCATGTATTGTAAGGTTCTCGCTATATACTTCCCCCTGATTCAGACTCGGTGCTTGATCCCTGTCCCCTGACTCCTGTCCCCTGGCCACTATGCCGCTCTACGACCAAATCCAAGAAGCCGCCGCCCTGGTTCGCTCGAAGTGGGCGAAGACGCCCCGAGTGGGCATTATTCTCGGCACCGGCCTTGGTGCGTTGGCCCAGGACATCGTGGCCGACGTTTCGTTGGCATACGAAGAGATTCCGCATTTCCCGCTTTCGACCGTGCAATCGCACGCGGGCCGGCTGGTTTGCGGCACGCTTGGTGGCAAGGACGTGTTGGCCATGGAAGGTCGCTTCCACTTCTACGAAGGCTACACGCTGCAACAGGTGACGTTTCCCGTCCGCGTGATGAAGGCGCTCGGCTGCGATACGTTGATCGTCAGCAACGCCTGCGGTGGCATGAACCCCCAGTATGCCAAGGGGGACATCATGATCATCGAGGATCACATCAATCTGATCGGCGACAATCCGCTGATCGGCCCGAACGACGATCGGCTCGGCGACCGCTTTCCCGACATGTGCTACGCCTACGACCGCGAACTGCTGAAGCTGGCCCGCACGATTGCCAGGGAGGAACACATCAACGTCCAGCAAGGCGTTTATGTGGCCGTCAGCGGGCCCAACCTGGAAACGCGGGCCGAGTATCGCTTTCTGCGAACCATCGGTGCCGACGTCGTCGGCATGTCCACGGTGCCGGAAGTAATCGTGGCCGTCCATTCCAAGATGCGTTCGCTCGGCTTCAGTGCGGTGACAGACATGTGCCTACCGGACGCGCTGGAGCCGACTAGCCTGCCGGAAATCCTGGCCGTTGCGGCGGAGGCTGAAAAGAAACTGCGCGTGTTGGTACGGAAGGTTGTGGAGCGGCTGGTTTGACGCTTTGTCCCACGGACGCTCGGCTGACGCTCTGCGTAGTTGAGGCACACAGCCTTCGGAACGCTTCTCGGCCATCCGTGACTGGCCTGCTCACATTTCCGCAGAGCGGAGCATCTCGCAGCCAGCGCAGAAAGTCAAACGAGCGAAGGTCTCGTCAAACGAACTTCGCCGGGTACGCTGATTATCTAACAACCCAAGCACTTAACCACCTGCAAGACACATGGCATTCTTTCCCGATGTTGCCAAGATCAAGTACGAAGGCCCCGATAGCAAGAATCCACTTGCGTTTCGGCACTACAACCCGGACGAAATGGTCGACGGCAAGTCGATGAAGGACCACCTTCGCTTTGCCGTCTGCTACTGGCACACGTTTCGCGGCACCGGCTCCGATCCATTCGGGCCTGGCTGTGCGATTCGCCCGTGGGACGATGGCAGCGAGAGCGTCGAGAATGCCGTCAAACGTGCTCGCGTGGCCTTCGAGTTCATGGAGAAGCTTGGCTGCCCGTTTTACTGCTTCCACGACCGCGATGTGGCCCCCGAGGGCAAGAACCTCAGCGAGACGAACAAAAATCTCGATGCGGTCGTCAAGGCGTTGAAGGAGGAGCAGCAACGCACGGGGATTCAGCTTCTGTGGGGCACGGCGAACCTGTTCAGCAACAAGCGATTCGTTCACGGAGCGAGCACGAGTTGCAATGCGGATGTATTTGCTTACGCGGGCGCTCAAGTGAAGAAGGCCCTGGAGGTCACGAAGGAACTGGGCGGCGTGAACTACGTCTTCTGGGGCGGCCGCGAGGGTTATCACAACTTGTACAACACGGACCTTCGCCGGGAATTCGATCATCTCGCCAAGTTCCTCGGCATGGCCTGCGATTATGCCAAGAAGATTGGTTTCACCGGGCAATTCCTGATCGAGCCGAAGCCCAAGGAACCGACCACGCATCAGTACGATTCGGACTGTGCCGCGTGCATGGCCTTCCTGCGGACCTACGGGCTCGAGAAGCAATTCAAGTTCAACGTGGAGACGAACCACGCCACGCTGGCCGGGCACTCGATGTTCCACGAACTGACGTATGCCAGCAGCTACGGAATGCTCGGCTCCATCGACGCCAATCGCGGTGACGAGTTGATCGGCTGGGACACCGATCAGTTCCCGACCAACCTGTACACGACGATGCAGACCATGCTCGTGGTGCTGAACCAAGGGGGCTTGGGTTCCGGCGGCCTGAACTTCGATGCGAAAGTTCGCCGTGAAAGCTTCGAGCCGATTGATCTGTTCCACGCCCACATCGGCGGCATGGATACGTTTGCCCACGGTTTGAAGATCGCAGCCGCGATCAAGAAGGACGGCGTGCTCAAGAATTTCGTCAAACAGCGTTATGCGACCTGGGATTCGGGCGTCGGGGTCGAGATCGAGAAAGGTTCAGCAAACTTCGAGACGCTTGAAAAATACATGCTGGAAAAGGGCGAAGTCGCCGCGAATACTTCGGGACGGCAAGAGTATTTGGAGAACTTGGTGAATCGGTATTTTCGATAGCTTCCGGTAGGGTAGGTGAAGTCTTCGGGACCCACCAGTCGCGGCTGGTGGGTCCCGAAGACTTCACCCACCCTGCAAAACCAAATCGCGTCGCGGCTAACCGGAGACACTTCATGGCCATGCAACACACACCCGGTTTCCTGAAAATTGTTCAGGACGCCAAGACGCGCATCAAAGAATGCACCGTCGATGATGTGAAGGCTCGCCTGGCGGCAGGCGAAAAGATTCTCGTCGTCGATGTCCGCGAGGAAAGCGAGTGGGCAGCCGGGCACGGTGCCGGGGCCGTTCACATGAGCAAAGGCACGATCGAACGGGACGTGGAGAAGAACGTGCCGGACCAGGCCACGCCAATGGTGCTGTATTGCGGCGGCGGTTTCCGATCGGCACTGGCCGCAGACAACCTGCAAAAAATGGGTTATACGAATGTCATCAGCATGGACGGCGGCTGGCGGGCATGGGTACAGGCCGGGCTGGGCGTCGACAGAGGATAATCGTTTCACCTCAGAATGCTACCGTGTTTCCCTTAAAACCATCCAGAACGCGGCACACCCATGACCCCCACCCAAGCCACCGCTCGTTTCTTCAACACGGCTGCCGACTTATTGAATCTGCCCGATCGCGAACGCAAGCAACTTCTGACGCCCTATCGCGAGATCAAGGTCGAATGCTCGTTCACTCGAGACGATGGCTCGCTGGCCACGTTTGTCGGCTATCGCGTTCAGCACGATAATTCTCGTGGCCCCATGAAGGGAGGCATTCGCTACCACCCTCAAGTTGACATCGACGAGGTGAACGCTCTTGCGGCCCTGATGACCTGGAAGACGGCTGTAGTCAACCTGCCTTACGGCGGGGCGAAAGGGGGCATCTCCTGCGATCCAGGGCAACTTTCTCTGGGCGAACTGCAACGCCTCACGCGGAAGTTCACACAGAGGCTGCACGACGTCATCGGCATGTACACCGATATCCCGGCCCCGGATATGGGCACAAACTCGCAGACGATGGCCTGGATCATGGACGAATACAGCAAGTTTCATGGGCATAGTCCAGGGGTCGTTACGGGCAAACCAGTCGAACTGGGAGGCTCGCTGGGTCGCGACGCCGCCACGGGTCGCGGTATTCTCTTTGCGGCCGAGTGCCTGTTCGCTGATCTCGGCAAGAAGGTATCGGAGTTCACCTATGCGATCCAGGGCTTCGGTAATGTTGGCTCGTGGGCGGCGCGATTGTTCAATGAAGCGGGCGGCAAGATCGTTGCCGTCGCCGATGTGTCGGGAGGGATCGCGAATGCCAAGGGCCTGGATATCCCCGCGCTCGTGGCACACGTCGCGAAAACGAAAAGCGTAGCGGGGTTTCCCGGTTCGGAGCCGATACTCGCGGACGAACTGCTGTATCAAGCGTGCGATGTGCTCATCCCGGCCGCACTCGGCGATGTGCTCAACGGCCAGAATGCAGGGCGGGTCAAGGCGAGGTTTATTCTTGAAGGTGCCAATCACCCCACGGATCCGGATGCGGATACGGTATTTGCCGCAAACGGTGTGACGGTCGTGCCGGACATTTTTGCGAACGCAGGAGGCGTGACCGTCAGCTATTTCGAATGGGTGCAGAACGTTCAAGAATTCCGCTGGGAAGAGGAGAAGGTCAATACAGAACTGCGGCGAGTGATGCAGAAGGCATACGCCGATCTTTCCGCAGTCCGCAAAAAATATGGCTGCGATCTGCGAACAGCGGCGTTTACTCTCGCGGTTGATCGGGTGGCGACGGCGACACGACTACGAGGGATCTGAGCCAGAGCCTGCAGCGTAAGCGAAGGCGGCTTCACGGTCCGCCTTCGCTTACGCTTTAAACGCCCGTGGTTTCCTCGATCTTCCCATTCCGCCAGGCTCGACGAAGGTTCCAGCGGAAGAACCACTGCGAAATGATCGTCAGCACGATCGTGGTGGCCACGAGAGCGGCGACCAACTCAAGATTCGCGAACTGGGCCAACGGCGACTTGGCCAGCGGCGAGGCATCGGGCGGCCGCCCCATCAGCGAACGACGCATTCCTTCAAGCCAATACGTCGTTGGCAAAGACAACGCGATCGACTGCAACCAGCGTGGTAGTTCCGAGAGCGGAAAGATCACGCCGGAGAGCAAGTAAACGACACCGGCGATTCCTTCACTCAGGAACATGCCGTTGCGGTGCATGTTCAACACGGCGGCCGCGAGGATCATGCCGGCCGAGTAGAGCATGGCACCACCGATGAGCAGAAAGATGATGAGCCAGGCCCAGTCAATGCCGGCGTCGATCGACGTGCGTACCTCGGAGAAGAGAAGCAATCCCGCGAAGACCGTGACCATGCCGCCGAGGAGGCCTTCCATCACCCGTGCGAGCCCTCGGCCCAATAAATAACCCTGAAAAACGGCTGGGCTGATGAAGATGTACTTGAGCATCCCATAGTTCTCGCGATCCGAGACGACAACGTAACTCATTCCGAACATCACCGTGCCGACCAGCCCGAAGCAGGCGTTCGAAACATAGACATACGGCAGAAATTCCGAAGGTGTCTGCACAACGGCACGGGCCGCGAAGAACATGCAAACCAGAACGAGTGAACCGGAAATTGGTTTAATGATGAGGTAAAGCGCGAACAGCCGAAGATCGGCCCAGTTGCTCTCGATTTGCCAGCCAAGCCAGGTGGACCAACGCAGTGTACGGAGCATGAAACGGTCTCTTCAATCGTGAAAGCTCTGCGTTAGAGCCCGGAACGCTTGTAACGGATTCTTTACCGTCCTACATCAAATGTATGTGTGTTCCGGCACACGCGTACCCGCCTTCCGGAACTGAATTGGCTTGAATCGCGTCAATAACATGAACTCTAACCCGTGTCCGAGGTGACTCGAATGAAACTCCGTCTGTTAGTTGTGCCTCTTTCTTTGCTCGGGCTGTTCGTGGCCAGCGCTCCTTCGGCCGACAAACCCGACGCCGGCAAGGATGCTCTCAAGGCACTCAACGAATTCATTGGTCAATGGAAAGGCAACGGCGAATCGAAGTCGGGCAAGTCCGAACTTTGGAAGGAATCGGCCGAGTGGGGCTGGGACCTGAAGGGTGCGGAGCCGGCCCTGAAAATCAAGGTCACAGGCGGCAAGCAATTCACCGAAGGGACGCTCAAATACCTCGCGGATAAGAAGAAGTACCAATTGACGGTGAAGACGGCGGACAAGAAGGACCAGGTCTTCCTCGGCGAGATCAAGGCCAAGAAATTGATTCTAACGCACGATGATCCCGAATCGAAGGACAAGACCACGGTCGAGATGAGCACGAATAACGAGGGGGCTCGTTTCGTTTACAACGTCGCCGTGCAGAAGAAAGGCATTGGTATCCCGAAAAAGATGGTCGAGGTCGCCCTGAGCAAAGAGGGCGCAGCATTCTCGGGCGGCAAGAAGGCCGAGTGCATCATCACCGGCGGTCTTGGAACGATGGCCGTGAGTTTCAACGGCAAAACCTATTATGTTTGCTGCTCGGGTTGCCGAGATGAGTTCAACGCCAGCCCGAAAAAGTATGTCGATGAATACGAGAAGGCCAACAAGAAGTAACTCGATCCGAGATGCGATCAAAAGCAGAGGCCCCGGCAATTTGCCGGGGCCTCTGCTTTTTTCCACTACGGCTTTGGGGTTACCGGCCTTTGCCCTTTGGTCGAGGAGTTTCGCCGCCACTCTCGCCGCCACCCGATCCGCGATTGCCACGACCTGGCCCACGTTCACCGCCAGGCGCTGCCGGGCCTGCACCTGGTGCCGCGCCGGGTGCTGCACCCATACCGGGGATCGTCATCCCGCCAAATCGACCGGATCCGCCACCGAGCCCGCGACCACCGAGCAGATCGCTGATGCCGGGGATCGTCATCCCGCCAAATCGACCGGATCCGCCAGTTCCGGCGTTGCCTCCGAATCCCCCGCCAGGAACGGTCATGTTACCACCGGGGCCGCCTGGACCTCGTTCTCGCTCGCCACCCGGGGTGCTACCAGGGGCGCCACCCGGCCCACGCGAACGATCACCGCCGCCAAAGCTGTTTCCACCTTGCGTCATTCCGCGGTCACCGCCGCCAAATCCACGATTGCCGCCTGGCAACGCTCCGCCTGGCCCAGCCGCAAGCATTCGTGGATCGCCTCCGTTCCCGCCAAGCCTCCCCCCGCGAGCGAAATCGCCTGCCTGCGATCCGGCAGCCGCAACGCTATCTTCCTTCTTCTTGCGGTAAAACTCCTCAACTGTCATGAATCCATCGTTGTTGAGATCGAGGGGAAGGAACTCGGCAATCCGCTTGCCACCATTCTTCCACTCGTAGAGGCCAATTTGTCCGTCGAGGTCCGTATCCAGTGCTGCGTACGGAAAGTCACGCGGCAGATTGCCGGCCCGAATGATCGTCGGCCGCTTACGTTCGTCGCCATCCTTGGGTGCGCCGGGCACTCCCGGAGTGTCCGCTCCGCTCTCAGGGGCTGGCAAGCGAGCAATCAAATAGGTCCTGAACTCGGTGGGGTCGATAAAGCCGTCGCTGTTCACGTCGTATTTGGCTCGTTCCGTTTGGAGACCTTCCGCAATCGGGTCGCCAGAGAGTTCGTCGAATTCCAACAAGCCGTCTTCATTGCGATCGAGCCGTTTGAAGTATTCATCGCGACGGCGATCGCGATCGGAGGTTTCGCCACCTGGACGAATCATCGTCATGCCGCCGGGCATACTGAAGCCACCGGCACCGCCTTCGGCCGGGCGGAGGTTCATGCCGCTGAGTTCGCCGGATTTGGCCATCTCGGTTACTCGCGTCATTGCGCCTTTGAATTGCTCCCGACTAATCTCATTCCCCGTAAGCCCCAGTTTCGACGACATACGGTCGAACATCATTTTTGAGATCGCGTCGAGTTCGCTGACGACGATGACGTCTTTGCCCTTGGACGCGAAGTTAAACAGCTGATCCGGGTCCATCTGAAACCCGCTCCGACCGCCGCCTGATCCGCCTTGACCAGGAAACTGGCTCCAGGACAGTGCGGGCAACAGGAGAAAACCTGCGGTAAGAATGAGTGCGGTGTGCTTGGCGCGCATAACAGAACCTCGACTCGGATACGGTATTAATGAATCTACACTGAAATGGGCTTGGTCGTCACTAACGATTCTCGCAAGTCTCATTCTTCCCTAATAAGTCATTTGTAATTTTGAACAGGTATTTCCGAAAATACCGTTTATCCGGGTTCGCTGGCTCATCTTGTATATGGGTAAAATGGGATGGTTGTACTTATCTTTTGCAGGTGCCTATCTTTGCCGCTACGCTAAGAATAGTCTGCCGCTTCTTCCTCTCTTTACAATTCGGTTGGGGCAATACCCGCCGCCGCTTTCTTCGAGGTTATTCCATGACCAGCCGCCTCCTTCCCGCCGTGCTCGCGATCTTCGTCACCAGTCTCGCATCGGCTCAAGAGCCGATTCGTTTTGCGAGAACCCCCGACCTCTCGCCGGACGGCAAACAAGTCGCATTCAGCTACCTCGGCGACATTTGGGTCGTGGAAGCCATCGGCGGAGTCGCGCGCCCGATCACGATGCACGAAGCGCACGATGTGAGCCCTATGTTCAGCCCGGATGGACGCTGGATCGCATTTTCCTCGAATCGGCACGGGCAATACGACGTGTTTGTGAGCCCTTCTTACGGAGGGAAAGCCAAGCGACTCACGTTCGACCACGCACACGACCTGGTGACCGGATGGACCCCTGACGGAAAGCGGATCCTCTTTTCTTCCACACGAAGCACGGCCTTTCCACAGAATCCGGAGTTGTATTCGATCGCACTCGAAGGGGGCCAGGAAGGAAAACTTCCTTTTCAGGATGCGAAGGATATTGCCCTCAGTGCATCGGGTAACGTCGCCGCATTCGTGCGTGGGCCAGGCAGCTGGTATCGCAAGAACTATCGCGGCTCTTCGAACGACGACCTCTGGCTTGCCAACGCGGACGGCACGAATGTGCGCCGCCTCACGGACTTCCCCGGCCAGGATTCGGCACCGATGTTTAGCCCAGACGGCAAAAAGCTCTACTACGCGACCGAACTGCAAGGCGTGGCGGGTAACATCGTCGTGCAGGAGTTGAATGGAATGCCCTCGGTCGCGCCTGTCGGTTCTCCTCGTCCATTGACGACACATCGCGAGGACACCGTTCGCAAGCCGCGCATCAGTGCGAACGGCGAATGGATTGTTTACGAATGTGGTGGCGACCTCTGGGTCGTTTCAACGCGCGATGGAAACTCTCGGAAGTTGGCGGTGGAGGTTCATGCCGACGTGAAGGCCAACACGGAAAGCACGGTCACGCATACGTCGGGGATGAGCGAATACGCGATGTCTCCCGATGAGAACACCATCGCCTTCGTCGTTCACGGAGAAGTTTTTGCGATGCCCATACGCGGCGGAAAGGCGAACCGCCTGACCGATACGTCTGCCGTGGAGCACGGGCTTGCATGGTCGCCCGATGGCAAGAAATTGATTTTTGTCTCGGATCGGAATGGCTACGAGGACTTGTACATGCTCGAATCCGACGATACCGAGACCACCGAACTGGCGAAGGCACATCGTTTCAAAACCAAGGCTCTCACGACGACGCCCGAGGCCGAGTTTGGAGCGAGTTTCACTCAGGACGGAAATCGCATCGTTTTCATCCAGGCGAGTAAACTCTGGACCATGAAGCCGGACGGCACGGATGTGAAAGTCCTCGTCGATCAAGCCCAAGTGATCGATTACGACCTCTCTCCCGATGGCAAGTGGATCGTGTACGCCAGGCAGGACGGGTCGTTCGCCAGCGAACTGTACCTGCTGACACTCGATGGCACAAAACCGGCCGTCAACGTGACCCGCTATGCCACCTTCAATGGCGACGTCAGTTGGGGCGGGAACAAAATTGCCTTTCTCAGCCAGCGTCAGGGTGCCAGTGCCGTGCATGTCCTGTCCCTGCAAAAGCCGGCGACGGCCGGCGGATCGGGAGTTACACCTCCTTTGCCCGGAGATATCGACTGGGACGACCTGCACCTGCGGACGATTCGAGTCGGCTCGCCTTCGTCGAATGTGTGCATTTCCAAGAATGGCAAGAGCGTGGCCTTCCGTAGCAATCAAGGCGGCGACGACTTGTGGTCTGCCTCGAGCGATGGCGGTGCCATCAACCGATTAACCACCGGCGGCATGCGGCCAAATCAGATTCGCTGGACCAAGGGTGGCTCGATTTACTTCATCGATGGCAGCGGCCAACTTCGATCGACCTCGCCCGGCCTGGGGAGTTTCAATCTGACTGGGACGACTCCCGCCCCATCGACCATTGGCTTCTCGGCCAAGATGATCATTCGTCAGGAGGAACAATTCCTGGAGATGTTCGATCAATCATGGCGGCTGCTTTCGAACAGCTTTTACGACAATAAGCATCATGGTTCGGACTGGAAGATGATTCGTGAGAAGTATCGTGCCCTGGTTCGCCACGTGGCCATGAAAGAGGACCTGTACAACCTGGTGACCTTGATGCTCGGCGAATTGAATGCGTCCCACCTGGGCATCTCGAGCTTCCTGCGTACTCCCGATGAATTCACCGCCGATCTTGGGCTGATTTTCGATGAGTCGCACAAGGGCCCCGGACTGAAGATTGCCGAGGTCCTCAAGCGTGGTCCTGCCGATAAGCGAGGCCTGGCAGTCAAAGCCGGCGACGTTGTTCTGTCGATCGATCGCACGGAGATTACGGACAAAACGAATCTCAGCAAAATGCTGAACGCTCGAGTCAATGACATGGTGTTGCTCGAAATCACCAGCAACCCGGCCGACCCGAAGGCCAAGCGCAAGGTCGAAACACAAGCGGTGGGCCGTGCCGATATCAGCAAGCTGATGTACGAGCGCTGGATCGAGAAAAATGCCGAAGTGGTGGCCAAGCAGAGCGGGGGCAAGGTCGGCTACATCCATATTCCAAGCATGGACGATGCGGGCCTGGAACAGTTCGTGCGCTCGCTCTACTCGGATAACTTCGACAAAGAGGGGATCGTAATCGACGTTCGCTACAACGGCGGCGGCTTCACTCACGATCAAGTTTTGAACTATCTCGGTGCCAAGGAACACACGTTCTTCCGCCAGCGCGACGGCAGCGAAGGGCTGGTCATGCGGAACTTTGATCGCAAATGGACGAAGCCAACGACCGTGCTCATCAACAACCGCTCGTATAGCGATGCCGAGATTTTCCCTGCCGCCTATCGCGCGTTGGGACTCGGCAAAATCGTTGGGCAGTCAACCGGAGGTCTCGTGATCGGCACACACGAAACACGGCTGATCGATGGCTCGTCGTTTCGCCTACCACGGACCGGGGTGTTTACGGTACGTGGCGTCAACATGGAAAAAGAAGGGGTTGCTCCGGACGTGGCTATCGAGGCCCTTCCGGAAGATCTTGCCAAGGGACTCGACAACCAACTGAAGCGGGCGGTGGAAGTTCTCTCGGTCGATGTCGCGACATGGAAGAAGAACAAAGCTGCAATCGCGGGCACTCCGACTCCGCCGATGGGAATGGGCACGACGCCTCCGACCGTGACCCCGATGGGGGCTCCGAAATAGCCAGACCGAGGCCGAATCCCAAGCGAGGCGAAACGATCATCATCGAGAAATCGCCAGCCTCGCTCGCGCCATTCTGGTCCTTGCTGAACGATATTCAGACCCGGCAAAAACCGCAAAATCGAGTGTTGCTATCGCATGGGTGTTTCGCTTACATTGAGGGAAGTCCCCCCTTAATGGACTCGTGCCACGGATTGGCACGAAAGGAATGTCGCCGTGTCTGTAGCCCACCTTGTTGAGTTCTATCGTCAACTCCCTCGCTTGCAGTCTTCTGACGACCCCGACCTTTGGGCCGCCCGGATGCACGACGCACTTCGCGGCTATCGTCTGCAATTGTTGAATTACTACTCCGAGGGAACGCTCCAGCGTCTCCTTGCGAGCCCCGATTCCGAGATTCGTCGCGCGGCCGTTCTCGCTCTCGGGCTGATCGGCACGATGGATTCGAACGCGGCCCTGGCTCGCGTTCTTCATGACGAGGATTCCACTTCTGCCCGAATGGCCGCCGACGCTCTTTGGCAAGTGTGGTTCCGCGGCGGCACCGAAAGGCAGAACGCCGACCTGCAACGGATCATGCACCTGCCGGACTTCCTGGAAATACTAGCCGGGCTCGATGACCTGATCCGTGAAGCACCAACATTCGCCGAGGTTTACAATCAGCGTGCCATCCTGTTCTTTCGCCGAGGTGAGTTTGCACGCTCGATCGCGGATTGCCAGAAGGCGCTTGAGTTGAACCCCTATCACTTTGGTGCCAACGCCGGTATGGGGCAATGCTATCTGAAGATGCGTAAGCAACGGGCCGCCCTGCGTTCCTTCCGCCAGGCCCTGCAAACAAATCCGACCATGATTCAGCTTGCGGAGACGATCCAGTCGCTTGAGAAGTGGGGGGATTAAGAAATGTAGCCCTCTCGCGGAGCGTGAGGGCTACTCAGGCGGAAGCACTAAGAACGAATTTCCAACAACACGTTCCCAACTATGCCGCTCTGATCGTCTTCGCAGGTCAATGCAACTTCAATTTCATTGCGTTCTTGAAGCAAGCCAGTGACCTCGAACTCCAACCGTTCGCTCTGCATGTGTAGCTGAACGCCATTCAGGGCGATCGATTCCAATCCGCGAACCTCATCGAAGGCTAGCCAAACTTGTTCGTGAGCCTCAAGATTTGTTGGCCGTCCGAATAGACGATGCAAGGAAATACGCCCCGCGAAATCCGTAAAGCCTCCGTCGCGAAGAGAGCCTGGAATCGTCATGCGGCCTGGCGAAACGTGAGCATCGTGGGGTCGAATTTGCCAGGGACCGTGGAGTCGAATGCGGTGAACGCTCATGACGCTAGGCCGGAAGATAAAGAGCCCGGCCGCAGCTTCGGCAGCAGAAGAAATCATGGCCCCGTTGAAGATCGGCAAATTGTTGAGAGGTGATTCCAACCCGACACTGCGTGCAGGACTGATTCTCCAGAACAGCCATGCTATCGGCTCCGTAGGCTTTCACGAGGCGATCGTACTGGCCACGCCAATCCGGTGGAATCTTGGCTTCCTCGACCGCAAGAGCCTTGGTTTTCTCGGCGACTTCCTCCTTCATGCGTGTCAATTTCTCTACCGCATCTTTCTCGAAGGTCGCAAAATCGGCCTTGGCTTTGACCAACGTCTTCTCCACCTCCGGCAGCTTGAGCGTACGCTCGTCAACCTCGGTCATGAACGTCATCAGTTCATCTTCCTGCTTGACGATCAAGGCCTTTGAATTATTGATATCGTGTTGCTTGGCGGTAATATCTCGTGGAGCCGTGAGCCCATCGAGTTGCTTTTCGTGTTTCGCGATGGCCTGGTTCAGCGACTTGATTTGTGCCTCGCAGGTCAGGATGCCAGCCTTACTCTTCTTCAACTCATCCCTGGCGTCCGCAACGGTTTTCTCGGTGGTTGCCAGTTTCGCCTGATGGGCTTTTAGCAGTTTCGGAGCCCGTTCGATCTCGGCCTGGCAGTCGCGGAGATGCTTGCGGAGACGATGCAATTCACGAAGCAGCGGGTTGAGCATGGAGACGGCCTAATGTAATCCGCACACTCCGTGTGCGGACAGTCTGAACACGGAGTCAGCAGGCTACTATAGCGGACTTGACGAAGACCTGAAACACTCGCGGCGACCCGAAGGTCGCCGCTCGATGTCTTAGACTGTTTTCTTGATTCCGTCCAGGAACCCTTCCAGTTGACGGCTTCTCACCGGGTGCTGGAGTTTCCGGACGGCCTTCGCTTCGATTTGCCGGACTCGTTCGCGTGTGACCTTGAAGATGCGTCCGACTTCTTCGAGCGTGTACGTATAACCGTCGCCCAGACCGTAGCGGAGCTTGATGATTTCGCGCTCGCGATAGGTCAGCGTCTTCAGCACATTCTCGATCTTGTCCTTCAGCATTTCGTTCGTGGCCGAGTTCACTGGCGAATCGACCGAGTGATCCTCGATGAAGTCGCCGAAATAGCTGTCTTCACTCTCGCCGACGGGACGGTCGAGGCTGATCGGATGCCGACTGATTTTCAGAACGCGTTTGGCTTCTTCGATGCTCGTCTCGGCGGCCGCGGCCATTTCCTCGACCGTTGGTTCACGGCCCAGCGTCTGCACGAGTTTTTTGGTCACGTTCCGTAGCTTGGACATCGTCTCGATCATGTGGACCGGAATACGAATCGTCCGGGCTTGATCGGCGATCGCACGCGTGATGGCCTGGCGAATCCACCAGGTGGCATAGGTGCTGAACTTGTAGCCGCGTTGATACTCGTACTTATCGACCGCTCGCATCAGGCCGGTGTTGCCTTCCTGAATGAGGTCGAGGAAGCTCAGGCCGCGATTGCGGTACTTCTTCGCGATCGACACCACGAGGCGTAAGTTGCCGCCCGAAAGCTTGCGTTTCGCGTCCTCGTACTCCTCGAAGCGGCGATTCATGATCCGAACGCGTTTGCGTAAGGTGGCCGGTTCTTCAAGCGTGAGCCGCATCAGGTCGAGAAGTTCGTGCTCCAGATTGACGCGCTCTTCGCGATCCTTGGCCCCGCGACAGCCACGCAGGTCTTCGATTTGGTTCTCGAGTTCCGTCATGCGAGCGGAGATTTGCTCCATCTTCTTCATGAGCGGCTGAATTTTTTGCGTCCGGACGCTCAACTCTTCGATCAGGGTAACGGCCTTCTTGCGCCGCAATTTGATCTGCCGACGAATCTCGTTCTTGGCCGATTCGGACACTCCCGACTCGATCAGCCTCTCGAAATCGGCCGTGTTTCCTTCCATGAGCGGCTCGACCGTTTTCAGATTGAACGGCATCCGCTTGAGGATCATGTCCTTTTCGAGTTTTTCAGTTTGCGAGATCTTGATCGTTCGATCGAAGGGGAGTTCTTCGAGAAATACCTTCTTGAGGATTTCCGCCACGGAGCGAAGGGCAAAGTCGCATTCGAGAACCTTGCGCCGAAACCACCGTCGCGTGATCTCGATCTTCTTGGCGAGCGAAATCTCCTTGCCGCGATCGAGCAACGGAATCTCGCCCATCTGGGTCAAATACATTCGGACAGGGTCGTCCGTGTGCTTGCCGTCGCCTTCATTGGCGAAGGGAGAATCCGGATCGTGCTGAGAATGATCTGGTGTCTCGGTCGTCGAGCGAGCGGCCCGATCATCCGCCTGGTCCTCCTCGATAATCGAGATTCCGTTTGAATCAAGCAACTCGAGGATTTGATCGAGCCGTTCCGGCTCGACCGTCTCCGGAGGGATTTGGGCGTTGACCTGGTCCCAGGTCAAGTACCCGCTCTTCTTCCCAAGATCGATTAGCGTCTTGAGCGTATCGCTGAGTTTCAATTCCATTCCGAACCTCCTCGATGGCGAAATCCGTTCGCCGACAGCCGGGTGCAGGTGAGTTTGCATCCAGCAGGATCAGGGTGATTGTTCAGGGTCCCGAACGACCGTGGCCCTGTCCAGATCCTGGATCTCTCGCAACACATTCATCCGTTCGTTCTCAGTCGTGGCCGCACGAAGCCTGTCCATCAGCTTCTTCTTAACGAGTTCCTTGCGGTCCATTCGAAATCGAGCCAAAACGTCTTTCAACCAAGCCCGCTTATCCGGGGCCATTCTGCCAATCTCTTGATTTTCGAGCGCCCACTCGATCAGAGCCGCATGGTTCACCACTTCTCGCAGACCATCCACCGTGGGCGCCTGTCCCAAGCCGAACAGCCGATACAACCCTCCAAGTAACTGCTGCAAACCGGGATGCTCGATCTGTTCCGGAAAAATCTGCGTGCTCGCCTCGCAGATTAATGCAGGTTCGGCAAGCAGTATCTGAATCAGTTCTTTTTCAATCGGCTTGGCCGGTTTGGCCCGGTGTTGTTCCACGGCCGGCGCATCAACGGAGTGAGCTACCGCCTGCGGAGTTCGAGTCGGCTCTTTCTTCTTGGCCTGCCTGAGTTCCGCGAACCGCGCCCACACTGTTTCCTGCCGCAATCCGAGTCGTTGCGACAAGCGAGTAATCAGGAGTTCTTGCTTAACTTGCCCGGCTTGACCCTGAGTCTCTGGCGACAATGCCATTACACTCAGAATCGCGTCAACCACGCGCTTCGCTCCATCAACACTATCACCAGTTTTCGCGAGCAACTGGGAAAGTTTGAAATCCAACGCATTCACGGTCTCGGCCAGGGCGCGCTGGAACGGTTCCGCTCCTTGTGCGACCAACAAATCGAACGGGTCCAACCCCTCGGGCAATGTGGCAATGGCGAGTTCCACATCGCAGCCGACGAATATCTCAAGCGCTCGATCCACCCCCGTCACACCACCCGCATCCGCGTCGAACACCAGAACAACCTTCGGCACGAACCGGCGAAGTTGACGAACATGGGCCTCGTTAAGAGCCGTGCCCATCGTCGCGACTACGTTCGTGATGCCCAACTGATGGGCCATCATCACGTCCGTATAGCCTTCCACGACCGCGAGGTAACCTGCCTTCGCGCCAGCGTTGCGGGCCACGTCCAAACCGTAAAGTAGTTCTTTTTTGAAGAACAGGGGTGTTTCCGATGAATTGTAGTATTTCGGTCCACGTTCGGCGAACTGAGAATCCGGCAGAATTCTCCCGCCGAAGCCGACGGTTTGTCCACGGGCATCGCGGATCGGGAACATGACGCGATCGCGAAAGCGGTCGTAATAGCCCCCCTCATCGCGTAGAGCGACCAGCCCGATTTCCCGCAGCAATTCCATGTCCATCCGGTTAGCGTTGGCCGCCCGAACCAGCCAGTCGCCCGCCGCGGGTGCGAAACCCAACCCGAACGAGCGTATGGTGGTCCCATTCAACTTGCGACCGGCCAGATATAGCCTGGCCCGTTCGCCCATCGGGTTATCGAGCAGGCATTCCTTGTAGGTTGCCTCCGCCCACTTCATCGCGTCGAGCATTTGCCCGCGACGCTGGTTCTCGACCGGCGAGCCTTGCAGGTTAATCCCCGCACGGCGAGCGAGCAACTCGCGAGCTTCGATGAAGGTAATCTTTTCGAACTCGGAGACGAAGGTGAAAACGTCCCCGTTCTTGCCACAGGACCAGCACTTGAAATTTTGCCACTTGGGGTCGATGTGCAGAGAAGGGCGTGTGTCGTTGTGGAAAGGACAGATTGCCTTGAAGGCACTGCCGGCGGGGTAGACGGTCAGGTATGAACCCAGGATAGCGACGATGTCGCTCGCCTGCTTCACTTGTTGTGTCAGGGCGGCACGGTCCTGAGACACGCTGGCACCTTGCACGGGATTCACTCGTGGTCCTTGGTTACCCGTTACCCTACGCCGAGGCGGGACAGAGTCCAATCGGCGGGCAAGTTGTCGAGTGAAAGAAACCGAGGAAGGGGAAAGAGAGTGGGGACCGTTTGGTCTTGAGAGCAGTCCGGGTCGCTTGCGCGTGAGCTTCATCGAATCCATTCGATTTTGCCTTGACCGAAACACACACCTGGCCAGAGTTGACCTGGACACTTCGTTCCTAAAGTGTCCTCACAGTATATCTCAGCTGACAACTCCGTCAAGCTGGGCAATCCATATAGGCGGCGCAGCTGGCCGTAAGCCTTTACCGCGTAGGTAAGATCGAACGCTGGGGGACCCAGGTAAATTTTGGCTGTTGTAGCAGTCGAATCTCGCACGCGGGTCGTGCCTTCCGTGAACACGGCAGGGATTGCAGGCCGAAGAAACAAGCTAAGAGCGGTCCATCGTCCGCGTTCAGCCACGCCTTTCGGGCGTCACGCGGATCACATATGAGGGGTTCAGGATGCGAATCGGCTTCAAACTTCTGTCGACGTTGATGTTGCTGGCAGGCCTGCAATCGGTCGGTATTGCTGCCGTAACCGTCGAGCAGATCCTCGCCTACAAGCCCAAGCAAGCAAACATCGAGGTCAGTACGCCGACCGCTGGTGAGTTGGCCACGTGCTCGATCGAACTCGAAAAAGGCAAGGTCCTCCCCGGTGGCAAGCAAGCCACGGCGTGGGTCGTGAAAGACGCCAAGGGCAACGTGCTTCGCAAATTCCACGACGCCAACGGCGTAGGCGGCGTGAACATGTACGCCTACTATCGCGATGGCGAAGAGGCCTACCGCGAGATCGATAGCAACGGCAACGGCAAGATCGACCAGTACCGCTGGCTTGGGCCGAACGGCAGCAAGTGGGGCGTGGACAGCGACGAAGATGGCAAGATCGACTCGTGGATGGCCATCTCGCCCGAAGAACTCAGCCAGGAAATTTTGGCCGCCGTCGTGAACAAGGATGGCAAGCGACTCGACGCCCTCATGATCTCGAAGGCCGACCTCGTGGCCCTTGGACTGCCGGCCGCCGAGACGGCTCGCATCCAGGCGAAACTCGCCGCGAGCGCCGCTCAGTTCCAGAAGACCTGCAAGGAACTTGCCAGGCTGGATGACAAGACGATTTGGGTCCATCTTGAAACCAAGCTGCCGCAAACGATCGCGGCCGATGCCATGAACTCGACGAGCGATCTTGTGCGTTATCGTCATGCCACCATCCTGTACCAGGAAGGGGATGGCAAGAACGCAAAACACGATTGGCTGCAGACGGGTGAGTTGATCCAGGTTGGCAAAGCCTGGCGGGTTGTGCAGTCGCCTACTCCAGGCATGGAACCAGTGCCCGAGACCGGGGGCGTCGAGAAAATTGTCGGCATCCCAATCCCTTCTGGACCTGAAGGCCAGGCACTGATCCTCAAGTTGAACGAACTCGATCAAAAGGGTGTAACGAAAGCCGGTCCGGCGGGAATTGTCGAGTTCAATCTCGCACGTGCGGCCATCATCGAGCAGATTGCCGCCATGTATACGAAGGTGGAAGATCGAAACAAACGCGACGTCTGGTTGCGTCAGGTGGCTGACTGTTACGCGGCTGCCGCTCAACAGGGCGACAAGCCGGCACTCGCCCGCCTTGGAGAATGGCGCATCGCGCTGACCAAGGATGCCACCAGCCCCATGCTCGCGTATTTCGCGTTGCGTGAGATTAGCGGACAGTACGCTCAAGAGTTGACCAAGATTGACAACAAACCGGAAAGCCTGACCAAACTCCAGGAAGGCTGGAAGGCCAAGCTCACGAAATTCGTCACAGATTTTCCGGCAGCGGAGGACACCCCGGACGCGATTCTTGGCCTCGGCATGGTGAACGAGTTTTTCGGCTCGAAGACCGAAGAGGAAGCCAAGGCCGCGTACTCGTCGCTCGTAAAGAATTTCCCAACACACGCCTTGGCCAAGCGAGCCCAGGGCTGCATCGATCGTTTGACACTGGAAGGGAAGGAGTTTGATCTCATGGCCCCCACCCTTGCGAATGGGGCCATCTTCAATGTAAATACTTTCAAGGGCAAGGCAGCAGTGGTCTACTATTGGGCAGGCTGGAATGAGTTAGCGGCTACCGACTTCAACAAGATCAAACTGGGCATGAAGGACTTTTCCGGAAAAGCGGAGCTGGTTAGTGTGAACCTCGATGCAAAAGCTGCAGATGCAACCACCTTCCTTGCAGCGAATCCGGTCGGCGGAACTCACCTTTACATGCCGGGTGGTCTCGAAAACAGCCCACTCGCGGTACGCTATGGGATCACGGCCCTTCCCGTGATGTTCCTGGTCGGCCCGGATGGCAAGGTGGTCAGCCGGCACGTCCAGGCTTCGACGCTGGACGAAGAGTTGAAGAAGCTCTTCAAGGTGGCCGAGAAAGATAAATAAGCCAGCCGACTGGCTGTTGAGCGACCGCAGCACGTGTCTTCTCAAGGGAGGCACGTGCTATTTTCGTTACCCATAAGTAGTAGGCACACTCCGTGTGCCTACTACTCTCTCCTCCCGCCCCCAAAATGCGTAAAATGAATAGCGTGCTATTTGCCCGCCAGTGCAGACTCCTTCCACAGAGATTTCATCCATGATGCTCCGCATGGCCAAGCGATTGATGCTGGAAACCGATAAGCGATTGCTCTGGAAGCTGGCCTGGAACATGGGCCTGAAGGGGATGCTCTCGGTTCAACGGCACAAATCACGGCTGAAACGGGGCGAATTTTTCCCCCCGTTCCTTTACGTCTCGATCATCAACTCGTGCAATTTGCGCTGCCAGGGCTGCTGGGTCGATGTCGCATCGAAACAAGAAATTATTCAACCAGAGGCCTTCCACAAGCTCGTTCGTGAGTCGAAGGCCATGGGGAACGTATTCTTCGGCATTGTCGGCGGCGAGCCGTTCATGCACCCGAAGCTATTCGAATTGCTCGAGGCTCATCCGGACTGCTACTTCCAAATCTTCACGAACGGCCACTTCATCACGGACGAAAAGGCCAAACGGCTGAGGAAGCTCGGCAACGTCACTCCGCTCATCAGCGTCGAGGGCAGCCAGATCGTCAGCGATGAACGCAGGGGCCGATCGGATGTGCTCTCGAAGACGATGCAGGGACTTCAGAATTGTTTGAACAACAAGGTCATGACGGGGGTTTGCACCAGCCTGTGCCGCACGAACATCGATGACCTGTTGCAAGACCGCTGGGTCGATCGCTTGATCGAAATGGGTGTGCTATACACCTGGTTCCATGTCTATCGGCCAATGGGCCCGAACCCAAACCCGGACTTGTGCCTGACGCCGGAGCAAGCAAAACGTGCCCGGCAATTCGTCGTCGAGACTCGGGCGAAGAAACCGATCGTCGTCATCGACGCCTACTACGACGGCGAGGGCCAGGCTCTTTGCCCGGCCGCAACCGGCATCAGCCATCACATCAATCCCTGGGGCGACATCGAACCTTGCCCCATTGTGCAGTTCTCGAAAGAGTCCATCCACGCCAAGGGGGGCGACACGCGTACCCTTCGGCAAAAATTCACACAGTCCCCGTTCCTGCGCGAATTCCGCGAACTCTCCCAGCAGACCACACGCGGCTGCATCGTGCTCGAACGCCCAGACCTCCTGAAGGACCTGATTGAAAAGCACTCGGCCAAAGATTCGACAGCGCGGCAAACCGCTCTGATCGAACTTGGCAATCTGACGACGCGAACTTCCCAGTATGCCCCCGGCGCAGAGATTCCCGAGAAGAACGTGCTGTACCGATTGGCGAAGCGATTCTGGTTCAACGATTTCGGCGTCTACGAAGGGCACGATCATTCAAAGACGGCGGCACCGGGCGTGTTGGCGGCGAAATGTTAACGATTCAGGCCAGTCGAGTACGTCCGCGGCCAAAGATTTCCGAATGAGTTGATAGCTAAGACTTCGATTCGCGGGAAGCGAGCGCCTCGGTTACTCTCCGACTAGTCTTTCGCACTTCACGGCGTGTATCTTTCACGTCGCAGGTGTCATATTTTCGCTCAGGGGAACGCATCAACACTTGTTGATATGGCTTCTGTGGGCGCATGTGCAGCCGATTTCATGCGGCCGTCCCCAAATACTCCAGCAACCATGTTTCCGGATCCTGTCGGCCGCCAGATCGATCTTGGTTCGATGCTCGGCTTTCGCGTTCGTGCCGCGCTTCTCGCACACACGCCACCTTCGCTCCGCGTTTGGGGCACAGCGTATCATCGACCACCAGCGCATACCCGGAACGAACGATTGCAACAGTGAGACCAATAGCAGTCGCATGACCTCGTCCCAATTCTACACCGCCTGGGAGAACAAGCGAAAAGCGGCGGCATGGTGCTTCTGTCGAGATTGCCCCGTGGTCTCCCAAACGCGCGAGATGGCTC
>SIAJ01000020.1 GCA_009691845.1 Gemmataceae bacterium | reverse complement strand
GAGAAGTCCGCCAAGCGTCAAGCCGCTCCGTTCGCCAAAGGTAAACCCAAGCGCGATCCGAAAACGCCCGGCCGCAAGTCGGGCGAAGCGCATGGCCGACATGGGCATCGTCCGGTTCCCCCGCCCGAACAGGTCGATGAGACCTACGAAGCCCCGCCCCCCGATCAGTGCCCGGACTGCGATGGCGATGCAGGGCCAGCGCACATCAAACCTTCTGAAGTGTAAGGAATTCGGTCAGGAAGTCGGTGTTGTAGCCGCAGCGGAGGAGTTTGCCGCGGAGGCTGTCTTTCACGGGATGACGCTTGGCCAGGCTGATCGCGAACGGGTGTAACCCGTCATCTGTAGTGAAGCTAGATAGTCTGTCGGCGAATGGGGTAGGAAAAAGTGGGCCTATCTGCTTTGAGAAGGTTACCAAGCCACACTCATTGCAGGAGGCCCGTGATGACTGTTGTCGATCTCTTCGATGTAGGCAACCCCAGTTTCCTTGTCGACCAACTCGACCAACTCAAGCATTTCGTTCGTCGCTCCGCCCGGCAGGGCCGACCGATTCGGGAATTTGAAACCAAGCTGCTCGCGATGCTCTTGGAAGTCGGACACGATTGTTGCACCGAGTACCTGCGGCTTCAGGGCGATGGCGATCTCGGGCCGAGCATTGACAGCGAGGAGGGACCCATGACGCGGAGCGACAAACCACGGCCACGCGAACTCCGCACCCTGTTTGGCGAACACGTCTATCACGCCTATGTCTACGGGCGGAACCTGGATCGGAAAATCGACTTCCGCCCGGTCGACGTGCGGATGCAACTTCCCGAGAGCAAGTTCTCACCCCGCTTCCAGGAAATCTCACACCTGCTGGGCGTCGAGCAAGCCTTCAACCGTTCCGCGAAAACGCTCGATGCCATCTTCGGTGAAACGATTTCGGTGAACAGTCTCGAACGCATCCACGCCAATCTCGCGGAGTCGGCCGAGCAATTCTTGTTCGAGTTGCCCATTCCGGCGGCCAAGGACGAAGGGGAGATTCTGGTCGTGAGCGGCGACGGCAAGGGAATACCCATGGTGCGTGAGACAACCCAGAAGGTTCCCGCCTTCGAGAAGCGCGAGCATCCGGGCAACCGCCAGATGGCCACGCTGGCCACGGTCTATTCGGTGGATCGCTTTGTCCGCACGCCCGAGCAGATCGTTGATGCCTTATTCCGCGAACCCACGGACGAACCGCCCACGAAGCGACCGGAACCGGTCGGCAAGGCCGTGGTCGGCTGTCGGACTCGCGTCGAGGAGAATGAGGAGCCGATGCCCGGCGACATTCAAGCGTTCACGTGGGCGGCGGAGCAAGTCAAGCGTCGGCATCAGAAGGGCCAACCGTTGGTGCGGTTGATGGATGGGCAAGCGAGTTTGTGGAACACAGCGACGTTTTGCCTGGGGGATCGATCCACGATCGACATCCTCGACATCATTCACGTGTCGAGCTACGTATGGAGCGCGGCGAAGATCTTGGAATCGCATCGCGAACATCAGGAAGCGTATGCGCGGGATTGGCGGTTGCGTATTTTGCAAGGCAAGGTCAGCGGGGTGATTTCGAGTCTGCGGCAACAGGCGACCAAACGGAAACTCTCGAAGAAGGACCGCGAAGCCATCGGCCGCATCTGCAACTACTTCCAGAAAAACCGTTACCGCATGCAGTACCACGAGTACCTGAGAGAAGGCTATCCGATCGCGACAGGTGTGATCGAGGGAGCGTGCCGACACTTGGTGATGGATCGAATGTGCCGAACCGGCATGCGCTGGAAGGTGCCTGGCTCGCAAGCCATGCTCCACTTGAGAGCCATCCACCAAGCCGACCTGAGCGATACCTTTCACGACTACCGAGCCCGCCTAGAACGTGACAGAATCAAAAACCTATGCAAGTTGCTCAAAAACTACACCCCGTTCACGCTGTGCGGATGACGGGTTACACCCGTACAAGAGTCAAGTGACGGAGATCAAAAGCGGTCATGCGATTGCCGCGGATCAGTTCGACGTGAGCTTTCCCGAGGGCTGAATCGTCGCCGATCAGCGTAACGGCAAGCACTACCGAATCAAAGGGGATGGCTCGATGCGGGAGCTGACTGTCACCGGCGATGAATTATCGGAGTGGGAGTATCAGCTTGGCACGCCTTGGTATCGTCGCAACCGGTGGCTGATGTCGGCGTCTGGAATTGTCTTACTGGTCTTGCTGACTTCGTACGTTATCAGGAGACGGGCGAAATCAAAGGAAAAGTAATAAAGGGCTGAGAGCACAAAGGGGTCGCATCTCGTATCGGACCTCTAGACGAGTTGCGCCCTTGCTCTTTCCCGTACGGGTTCCCGGCCTGCCGCGCTTGCTGACCCAAGGCCAGCGCTCGTCGGCTATCTTGTCGACCGAGCCGGCAAATCCGACAAAACGGATCAAACTGCTCTTCACTTTGCCACCCCTCCGCGCTATCTTCGTTGTGTCGATTTGAGATTCTCCTCAACTTCGGCTTGGAGTGTCGCAAAATGTCCCCTTTTGTCCGCGCCAGCAAAAGATCGTTTGGCTCCAGGTGGCTGTCAACAGTGCGTCAGTTCGCTCGGTTCGGTGTCAAGGGTGAGCAGTAAGACTGTCCGTACCGAAAATCTTGCCTGGTTCGCATATCGAGATGGCAGAGAATGTCAGGTTTTGTCATGCTGGGGAAAAGATAGTTTTGGATCATGGACAGACCGGGAGGTCAGTCCCCACGTAGTTGTAGACCATGGGGTTCAAGCCATGATTCAATCTCAAGAACACAGTGGACGAATCTCGTGAAAAATATGTTAAGCCTGGGCGAGGGTGAATTTCCTTCCAACGTTTGTTTATCCAAATGAGGGCAACCTTCTCCATTCGCCGCCGACTTGGCTTTGGCACCCCGAATTGGCCCGCTTTCTTGTCCGATCTCGTTACAATTCCCTTACGACCTTCTGACTTGACCGGGAGCGTACCATGATCTGTCTCAATGCCCCCCGACCTGCTTCCTTGTGCGGCTCTGGCAGTCGCCGCGATTTCCTTCATGCCGGCTCGATCGCCACGCTGGGCCTGACGCTGCCGGACTACCTGCGTGCCCAGGAAGCGAGCGGCAACAAGGATTCGGACGTCAACTGCATCATGCTGTTTTTGCTCGGCGGACCCAGTCACATTGACACCTGGGACATGAAACCAAAAGCCCCGGCCGAGATTCGTGGGCCGTTCCAACCGATCAAGACCAGTGCGCCGGGTATCGAGATCAGCGAGATCTTCCCGAAGATGGCCAAGCACGCGGATAAGTATTCGTTGATCCGTTCGGTCTATCACACGGCCACGGCCGTTCACGATACCGGCCATCAGATGATGCAGACTGGCCGACTTTTTTCCGGTGGTATCGAGCATCCGCACATTGGCAGTTCGCTTGGCTACCTGAAAGGCGGTCGCGGCGAACTCCCAGCCCACGTGTTGTTGCCAAGACCGATGGGCCGCACGGGGGGCAACTTGCCGCACGGACAGACGGCAGGCTATCTCGGCAAAAACCACGATCCCTTCGTACTGAACGCCGATCCATCCGTGCCGAACTTCAAGGTGCCCGATCTGCTGCCGCCCGATTACATCTCCGCCCAACGTGCGGAACGCCGGCAGAAGTTGCGGGACGCCGTCGATGGCTCGTTCGAATCATTCGAGAAAAACGCGGCCGCCAAGCAACTCGACGACAACTTCAATCTGGCCTATCGACTGATGTCGAGCCCAAAGGCTCGCGATGCCTTCGCCATCGAAAAAGAGCCGGACGCGGTCCGCGATCGCTATGGCCGCACACGGTTCGGCCAGTGTTGTCTGATGGCCCGGCGACTCATCGAAGCCGGCGTGCGTTTCGTGACCGTCAACATGTTCGAGACGGTGTTCGACGAAATCACCTGGGACATTCACGGCTCCAAGCCGTTCACGGACATTCAGGAGATGTCGAAGCTAGTGGCCCCGAACTTCGATCAAGCGTATTCGGCACTGCTCGAAGAACTCACCGAGCGTGGCTTGTTGAAGAACACGATTGTCACGGCCATGGGCGAGTTCGGCCGCACTCCCAAGGTCAACCCCGCCGGTGGACGAGATCATCACCCGGGCGTGTGGACGATCCTGATGGGCGGCGGGCCAATTCAAGGTGGCCGGGTGATTGGGGAGTCGGACGAGTTGGGATATGCCCCGAAGAGCCGACCCATTACGTCCGGCGAAGTGGCCGCGACCATCTTCCGCGGCCTGGGCCTCGACCCGCACAAGGACCTGCCTGGTCCGCAAGGCCGACCCATTCCGCTTGCCGAGTATAGCCTGCAACCCATCAAGGAGTTGTTTTGATGCCGAAGGATGATCGCGAGAACGAGGACGATCGTCCGCGCAGACGTCGGCGTGACGAAGATGATCTCGACGACTACGATGACGCTCCTCCGCCTCGGCGTGAGAAGCCGCACAAGAAGTCCGGAGGCGGCGAAGGTTTTGCGACCGTGGTTCCATTCCGAAATGTACCGGCCCTGGCCGCGTACTATTGCGGTGTTTTCGGACTCATTCCGATCCTGTGCTTTGTCCTGGGGCCAATCGCGTTCATCCTGGGCATCTTCGGCCTCGTCAAGAAAAAGAAAAATCCGCAGGTTCACGGCACGGGCCACGCGATTGCCGGTATTGTTCTGGGGTTGATCGATCCGATCCTATGGATCGTGCTCTGGTACACGGTGTTTGACAAACTGATCAAGGGTTAGGCTCCTCGGAACTCTCCACATGTACAGACTGCGCGAACTTGCATTTGCCCTGGTTCTGTCGCTGCCTTGCGTGGCCGGCGAGTTGAAACTGTACCCACCCGTCATGCCGTTGACGGGTTCGCGCGCCTCCCAACAATTGTTGTTGCTGGAAGAAGAAAGTGGCCGAGCAATCGCTGAACGAACGACCGGAGCCAAGTTCGTATCCGCTGATTCCAAGATTGCCACAGTTGATGTAACTGGACTGGTGAAAGCGATCGGCGATGGCGAGACGACAATCACGGCCAACTCAAATGGTCAGTCGGCCACGGCAAAGGTCCGCGTCTCGAAATTCACCGATCCGACGCCGCCTAGCTTTCGCAACAACGTGCTGCCAATCCTCACGCGGGCCGGCTGCAACTCGGGGGCCTGCCACGGTGCTCTTGCCGGCAAGGGGGGACTGAAGCTCAGCCTGCGTGGCTACGATCCCGACACCGATCATTTCGTACTGACCCGGCAATCGCTGGCCCGCCGCGTCGATCGCAGCGAACCCGCCAACAGCCTGATGGTTCTGAAAGCCACACGCACCATGCCACACGGTGGTGGCACGCGAATCGAGAAAGAAGGCTGGCAACATCAGATTCTTCTCGACTGGATTGCAGGCGGCGCATTGGGTGTCTCGAATTCTGATGCAGCCGTTTCCAGCATTGAAGTCTACCCGCGTGGTGCCACGCTGAAGCCGAAGGACACTGCCCGCCTTATCGTGCTCGCCAACTACAGCGATGGACGCGTGGTCGATGTCACTCGCCTGGCGAAGTTCGTCAGCAGCGAGGCCCAGGTCGCCGACGTCGATGAAGACGGCCAGATCAAAGTTGGCGGCAACGGTGAGGCGGCCATCAGTGCCATGTTCAACAATCGCGTGGCCACGATGACCGTGTCCTCGCCGTTCCCGAACATTCTCGATGTGGAGGCTATTGCCCGCTCGCCCAAGTCGAACTTCATTGACGAGCATGTTCTGCGCAAACTTGGCGAACTCAAGCTGCCACCATCGGCCCAGTGCTCCGATGCCGAGTTTCTGCGGCGAGCCTATCTCGACGCGGCCGGCATTTTGCCCACGTTCGATGAATTGACGAAGTTCCTCCAGGACCCTGCGCGTGACAAACGTGCGAAATGGATTGATGCCCTCCTCGAACGTTCGGAATTCGTGGACTACTGGGCCTACAAGTGGTGCGACACGATGCTGGTTTCCACGAGGAAACTGCCGCAACAGGCGATGTGGGCCTTCTATCGTTCCATTCGGCAATCGATCGCGGACAACAAGCCATGGGACCGTTTCGCCCGCGATATTTTGTTATCGAGCGGCAGTTCACTCCTGCATGGTGGCGGCAATTTCTTCGTGCTGCACAAGGACGTGGCCGAGTTGAGCGAGTCGGCAGCCGTCACATTTCTTGGCATGTCCATCACCTGTGCCCGCTGTCACAATCATCCGTTGGAGAAATGGACGCAGGACCAATACTGGTCGATGGCGAACCTCTTTAGCCGAGTCGGCATGAAGAACGGCGAACGAGTCGGGGAGATTATTCTGCATCCGGAACGGACCGGCGACGTGCTGCATCCGCGCCGACAGATTGCCATGCCGCCGACGCCTCTGGATGGCACGCCGATATCGCTCGACGACACGACCGATCGCCGGGAGCATTTCGTGACCTGGCTGACTTCGCCCAACAATCCGTACTTTGCGAAAGCACTCGTCAATCGCGTCTGGAAGAACTTTCTCGGTCGTGGCCTGGTGGAAGCCGAAGACGATGTTCGCGAGACGAACCCGCCCACCAATCGCGAGTTGTTCGATGCACTCGCGAAAGACTTCATCGAGCATAAGTACGACGTGAAGCACCTGGTTCGCATGGTAATGAACTCCGCGGCCTATCAGCGTTCGAGCCGGCCCGTGAAAGGCAACGAAAGCGACGATCGCTTTTATTCCCGGTACGTCGTGCGGCGGCTATCTGGTGAAGTGATTCTCGATGCATTGTCGCAAGTGACCAATGTTCCCACGCTCTTCACGAAGGTCTACACCGGGGTGGAAGGTGGGACGGCCGCGACGACGAACTACCCGGAAGGCACGCGGGCGATACAGTTGCCGGATTCACGCGTCGCATCGAGTTTCCTCGATGCGTTCGGCCGCCCGGACCGAGCCCAGACCTGTTCGTGCGAACGGCAACAGGATTCGACGGTTGGCCAGGCGCTCATGCTGAACAATGGGCAGGTCCTGAACGACAAACTGCGTTCGCCCATGGGGCAATTGAACACCTGGCTAGGCGGACCAACCTCCGACCCGGACCTGGTGAAACGCGTGTTCCAGCGGGCCCTCTGCCGCGAACCAACGGAAGTCGAGTTGAAGAAAATGGTCGGCCTGATGAAGGAAGCTGGAACCACGCCGGCGACCCGCCGCGAGGCACTAGAGGATCTGTTTTGGGCCGTGCTGACGAGCCGGGAGTTTGTTTTCAACCATTAGCAGAGCAGGGAGAGAATGACGATCTTCGATATCGTTGGCTTTCGGACGTCCTACCCCCTTGTTCCCAAGGGGCACAAACGCGCATGAACGACCACTGGATAGCCGACCGCATGTCGCTGATCGAGGCTTCGGGCATTCGCAAGATCTTCGAACTGGCTGCGGGAATGCAGAAGCCGATCAATCTCAGCATTGGCCAGCCGCATTTCGACGTGCCGAAGCCGATCAAGGAGGCCGCGAAGGCCGCTATCGATCGCGGCGCTAACGGCTATACGGTCACGCAGGGAATTCCTTCGCTACGGGAAAAGCTCGCAGCCGAAATTGCGGTGCGATTGCCGGGCCAGGAGCGACAGGTTCTCGTGACCTCCGGGACCAGCGGGGCCTTGATGATCGCACTGTGTGCGACGGTCAATCCCGGCGACGAGGTCATTCTGTTCGACCCGTACTTCGTGGCCTATCCGCACCTGGTGACACTCGCGGGCGGCAAATCGATCGTGCTCGACACCTATCCCGATTTTCGCATCGACGTGCAAAAAGTCCGCGAGGCAATTACGCCCCGAACCAAGGCGATTCTGTTTTCCAGCCCCTCGAACCCGACCGGTATTACGACCGATGCCGACACCCTTCGCGATCTGGCAAACCTGGCTCGCGAAAAAGGTGTCCTTCTCATTGCGGACGAAATCTATCGTTCGTTCTGGTATGAGGGGCTCTTCCGCTCGGCTGCCGAATTCGATCCGGATGTCCTGGTCCTTGATGGTTTCGGAAAGTCTTACGGGATCACGGGTTGGCGAATTGGCTACGCTCATGGGCCGAAACGTTTGATCGAGGAAATGGCCAAGTTGCAACAATTCACGTTTGTCTGCACCCCGTCGATTGTGCAACATGCGGGCGTCGCCGCACTGGATTGCGACATCTCTGAAATCGTCGCGGATTACCGTCGCAAACGAGATTTCATGTTCGAGTCACTGTCAGACCTATACGAAATCACTCGGCCAGGTGGGGCGTTCTACGTGTATCCGAAAGCCCCCTGGGGATCGGCCACGGAGTTTGTGCAGAATGCAATTCGACACAACCTGCTCGTCATCCCCGGAAGCGCGTTTTCCCGCAAGGACACGCATTTTCGCGTGAGTTATGCGGCATCGGACGAGACACTTCAACGTGGCGTGGAGGTTTTGCAGCGGCTCGCTCGACCGTAAGTCGATTGCGACGAACGTACTGGGAAATTCTAACCAAGAAGCCGAGGTTACATTTTCGAGACTTTCGAGTAACCTTTGCTTGAAGTTCACGCGTAAGATAGGTTGACGGGGGACGAAGGATAGGCACAATGGGTCGAAGGACGATTGGTTGGAATTCGCACCCGGACTTTTCCACCTGAGTTTCGATTCCCCGACCACACGATTTGGTAGTGTCTTATTTTGGGAGGGCGAGACTCCTGCCAAGCCTGCACCCGTGGCACGGCAGGAGCCTCGCCCTCCCAAATCGGGACACTCCGCACGATTTCGATTCCTCACGGGGTAGCGACCACCCGCCCCGGGTGTTACGAAAGGACTGACGATGAATCGGTTCAATTGGCTCGGCAGCATTGCCAGCGTCGTTGCCCTATTCTTGGGCGGCGTTCTCTACGCAGACGACAAACCCACCAAGACGAAGACGGTCGCCGTCGTCGTGGGTATCGGCTCGTTTGCGGACAAGGAAATCAAGGCACGTGTGACGGCCGACGAGGACGCTCGCACCATGGCCGGGATTCTGGGCGATGCTCGCAAGGGCGGAGTCGCCAAGGACGACCTGACGGTGTTGCTCTCGGAGAAGGACGACAAGATCGGTGCCCTCCAGGGCACGAAGGCCAACATCCTGAAAGCGATCGGCGAGGCCGCCAAGAAGGTCGGCAAGGACGACACGCTCCTCCTTTACATGGTCATGCAGGGTGCGACCGCAGGCGAAAAGACATGCTTGTTTGCGACGGACTCTACTTTTAAGGATCGCGTCAAGGACAGCATCTTCGGTGGCGATCTTGAAAAGGAACTCAAGGACCTCAAGTCCGAGCAGGTGGGCGTGTTCCTCGATTTCAACCTGAAAGGTTTTGAGTCAAAGGAAGCAGTTCTTGCTCCGAACATCGTTCAATTCGTCCGAGTGTTTCAGGGCCTGAAGGAAGGCGATCTGGATGCAGAGCCGCTGCCCGGCCGAGTCATTCTGCTCTGCGGTAATGGCCTGCAAACACCTTTGAGCGTGAACAAGAATGGACTATTTACCACCGTGATCGCCGAGGCCCTTAATGGCAAGGCAGATGCGGATGGATACGAGCCGGATGGCTCGGTGATTGTTGATGAGTTAGTGAAGTACGCCAGCAAGCAGATGCAGGAAAAAGCCGCGGTGATGGTGAAGCCCATCGAAGAACAATTTGCCCAGTCGCTGCTCGCCTTGGGTCGTGGAAATCACTTCTTGATCACCCGCAACCCCGACGTTTATTCCAAGGTGGAATCCCGCCTGAAGAAGTACGACGAGTTGCAAAAGTCGGCCAAGCTGGACAAGGTCGTTGCCGAGGAGGGCCAGAAGCTGCTCGGTCGTATGCCGCGGCTGAAGGCCATGCAGGAACTGCGCAAGAGCTACCAGAAGTTCGCGGATGGCGATCTAAGTGCCGAGCAACTGCTCGTGGCTCGTGAACGCATCAATACCAGTATGGTTCTCTCGGCGGAAGAATCCAAAGACTTCGCTGATAAGCTGTTGAACGGCCTCGGCTACGTTCGCGCCAATTACATCAAGAAGCTCAATTTGGGTGAGATGACGGCCAACGGAATCCGGGGACTCTATCGCGTGTCCGATGTGCCGGTGCCAGACGACATGAAGGCCAAGCTGGATAAGGCCAAGGACATGTCCGACAAGGATATCCTCGACCTGATGATCGAGGCACGCAAGCCGCTCGGCAAACGCGAGGACCTGGATCAAGATAAGGACGTTGGCATCGCGATGCGCATGGGGCTCGTGAAATTCGTGGACCCGTACACCACGTTCGTCGACAAGGAAAAGGTCAAGGATTTCAAACGTGAAATCGATGGCGAGTTCACGGGGATTGGTGTTCAGATTCGCCGGGACATCGCCCGGAATGGCCTGCTGGTCGTGACGCCAATTCTCAAAAGCCCGGCCTATAAGGGGGGCGTGCTGGCAGGGGACTTGATCACCGAGATCATCCGCGAGACTGACGAGCGTGGCAAGCCACTTGCAGCACCCGAAATCACTTCCACCAAGGGCATGGAAACCTCCGATGCCGTGAAATTGATCCTCGGACTGGCTGAAACGAAGATCAAGTTGAAGATCGAACGCGAAGGAGAGGCAAAGCCCAAGGTGATTGAACTGGAACGCGGCAAGATTTTGGTGGAAAGCATTTATGGAGCGAAGCGCAATCCGAAAGACGATTCCTGGGATTACTACATCGATCCCAAGGACAAGATCGCCTACATCTGCATGACATCATTCGCCAAGCATACTGCCGAAGACACGGAAAAAGTCGTTGCTCAACTGAACAAGGAAGGCGTCAAGGGCCTGGTGCTGGATCTGCGATTCAATCCAGGTGGATACCTTGGAGCCGCAGTAAAGATCAGCGACTTGTTCATTGATGATGGCGCGATCGTTTCCGTTCGCCAGGGCAACCGCAAGGAAAACCAGAACACTTACTCGGGCAAGAGCCCGGGCAGCTATCTGAACTTCCCGATGGTTTGCCTGGTCAATGGCGACTCGGCTTCCGGCAGCGAGATCCTCTCCGCTTGCTTGCAGGACCATGGACGAGCGGTCATCATGGGCGAACGCAGCTACGGCAAGGGAAGTGTTCAAAACGTCGATGAGCACGCGGCCACCGGCGGCACAATCAAGCTGACCACTGCGACCTTCTGGCCTCCGAGCGGCAAGAACTTGAACAAGGCCAGCACGGACGGCAAGGACGAAAGTGAATGGGGCGTGAAGCCCGACAAGGGCTTTGAACTGAAGCTTGACCGGGCCGAGAGGGACGAACTGGTCGATCGCATTCTCAATTGGGGTGTGATCGAACGGAAAGATATCCCACGCAAGGAGACCAAGAAAGAGTTCAAGGATCGGCAGCTTGAGATGGCCCTGGATTATCTTCGTGGCCAACTGAAGGTCAGCCGAGGTACGAAGGACAAGGAATAAGCAGGACGACAGCAGGGGGAAGCGAGCCATTCGCTTCCCCCTTTTCACTTCGCGGAAGTCACATCCACCCGCACTTCCGTTACAACCGGACAACCCTCGCCAGCTTTCGCCAACTCGCGATCAATACTTGACAACCTGATTTGCCCAATCGCCTTCACCATGCAGAATTGACCATCGTTCAAGATCGGAACCGTGACGGGAAGGAGCCCGCCCCCTGGATTACTTACGCCCTGGCGCTTTCACAGCTCCGGGACAAGGACCTTCCCACCATGACCCGCACCCGGCTCGCTGGTATCGCCTTGCTTCTGATCGTGCTTCTCCCTGGATGCGGCATCCTTGCCAATCGTCCAGGCCTATGCAACCGCCGTGGCCAGGCCAATGCGTCGCCCGTGGCGATGCCCGCCGCCGATCCGGGTTGTGGTGCGATGGTGATCCCCTCCGGAACTCCGTCCTTCCCCGCTACCGGGTTCAGCGGGCAAATGGAATCGCTCCCCCCTCCGGGCATGAGCATCCCGAAAGCTCGCATCGAAGAAGGCAAGGGCAAGCCGTTCGAGTTGGATAGCACGAGCCGCAACGGACCTGTGTTGATGGTACCCGCGGTTGGCTTGAAGTAAGAACGGGTTCGCAATATTTGCGCCGCGAGGGAGTGAGCTAATGCTCCTCCCTCGCGGCGTTTTGGCAGACACTTTTTCCAATCTACTTTGGCCGCCAATTCGAGACGCGGTCCGTTTGTGTCGTCGGCTTGGAAATCGGGGCTACACCGGGCGTGAAACTCAACCCTACATTCACCTTCTGGGATCCTGGTGGCAAATCGCCTTCCCCAGCCGGTGCCGTCGGGCGGATCGACGGGCCATGCAATCCAGTCTTGGGGGTCGGCATCGGCATGGTTTTCTCGCTCGTCGGTGGAATCACGACAGGACTTGGGCTAACCACTTCCTGCCTCGTGATTGTGGTTGAGTGGTGATGCTTCCCAGTCGCTGGTATCTCAACGGACGGAAATTGGCTGAAAGATTTTTGCTTGGGGTCGCCAGGGAACCAAGCCTGAAGCGGGTAATTATAGGGCGTAACATAGTAACCTGCCTTGGCCCGCGAACGGAAGCAGAGCCACTCTTGCAGGCGATGCACGCAATCCAGGTGCATCCCGGTTCCCAGACCAAGACCCTGGGTCGGTCGTGGGTAACCGGGCATGGCTTCGGCTGGAATTGCTAGCTTGTCAGCCGGGGCTGGCGCGGCAGTCTCCCGATCCCTTTCAATCGCCTTCGGAACAGGGGCCGGCTCCGCGAGAACCTGCTTCTCGCCTTGCCCGCCAATCGCCACAACCTTGCCCACTGGCCGACCATACTGTGACTGACCGACCACCACGCCCGGCAAATCGGGAGCGAGGGGATAGCGCTCGGAGTCCGCAGGCGGCTGGGCTATCGCCGCGCTATTCACGAACAACCCGAGACCAAACGCCCATCCATGTCGCCGCATCTCAGGTCCTCCCCGCATCCCGGTCGGCTTCCGTGCCAACCACAATCTCTCCATCGGCGGGAAGATCGGAGAATCGTCAACTGCGATCGGCCTGTTCAGAAAGGCACGTCCGGCTTGGTCGTCACAACCGGAACAATGTGAACCGGTGTCAGGCCGATGGCTGGACGGCGATGGGCCGGGAACGCGCAAAATCCCCTTCCAAGGGAATGACGTCTGATGTCGCGAACTGTTGAGCCGTGATCACCTTGGCCGATGAGCCAAGTTCGGCCAGCACATCTTTCCCGTGTTGGGCCGCCAAGGTTGGTCGATTGCAATCTTGACTCAGGTGCAGCTGAACCAAATGTCTCAAGGCACCTCGATCTGAAGCTTGCACGATGCTCTGAACTGCCTGCGATGCTTGATCGTTCGAAAGATGCCCGAGTGGCCCCAGGACTCGATCGATCAAGAACTTGGGGCGAAGACTCATGCGCTCCAGGTGTTCGCAGTGGTTGAACTCCAGCGCGAGCACACTCACTCCTTGAAACGCTGTCAACAGGTCTTCGCGTGCCTCTCCCAGGTCCGAAGCGTATCCAAGCGACCATTGTGGACCGAACAGGCCGGGCGGACCATTTAAGCGAAACGCGAACGTTGGCTCAGCATCGTGCGGGACAGAAATCGGAGTGATCTGGATGCCTGCCGGAAGGTCGAACGGAATATTCGCCTCGAACGATCGAACCAGGCCCTCCTGCAGCAAGGCGGTGAAGCGGCCTCCGTATTTCTTCAGATCCTCGTGGTGCCGAGGGGAGCAATACAAGGGAAGGCGCATTTGCTTTAAGTGCGCGAGCGTCGCATCCTTCCAGTGATCGGAGTGGGTATGGGTTAGCACGGCAGCATGTACATCTCGCCAGGAGGCACCGATCGTCGCCAGGCGGCTTGCAACGAACCTCGGCCCAAGGCCAATATCGATGAGCAAGCCGAACCCATTCACCTGAAGGAAGGCGCAATTGCCCGAGCTGCCGCTTGCCAGTACACAGAACCGCGCTGGCATGAACCATCCCCTTTGATTTGACACTCGAATTGTTGTGTTGTACCCAATTCGGGGGGATTGGCGAAAGGTGAGTAGCCATAGTAGTCGGCACACTTCGTGTGCCGATTGTCCGTACTTGGAGTGTGCAGACTACCACGAGAAGAAGGAGTCGCTTGTCCCGCTCCATTAATCGTGGTATGCTGAAATCTCACCGCCGCTGGGAGACGAGTACCATGACCCAACAAAAAACGATTTTGCTGGTTGACGATGATCGGGAGTTGATCGATGGGTTGCGGGCCCTGCTCGAAAAACAAGGTTATGCGGTGATTCAAGCAAATGATGGGAATCAGGCCAAGACCGTCATCTACAACAACCGGCCCGACCTGGTGATTCTGGACATGATGATGCCTCGGATAGGGGGCTACCCCGTTCTCGAGCATTTTCGCGGCAAGGAAGACGTTCCGCCGATCATCATGATCACGGCCAACGAAGGCAGTCGACACAAAGCCTACGCGGAATACCTGGGCGTGGTCGATTACATTCGCAAGCCGTTCGCGATGGAACGGCTTCTGGAAGCCGTTAACAAGGCATTCAGTCAGAAAAAAGCCGAGAAAAAAGAGTTCGACGGCGATCAGGATGCGGAGTGAGGCCGGGCTTCCAGTTCCTGTCGCCGAACCAATTGCCGATCGCGATGACCCCGAGTGAGTTCAAAAACCTCGGGGTCGCCGAGCGATTCGTTGGCTGTCAGGCGGCAGGCTGCTTTCTTCTCGAGTGCTTTTGCGAACAACTCTGATCCGCACGCTTCGCAGGCCAGGAAATACGTCTTCAGCTCATGCGTTACACCATCGCTCCAACGGGACGCGATCTTGAACGCCGCCTCGTGAGGACAATCCTGACTTGTACACTTCACCGGGTAGGAAGGCATGGTGCGAATCGCCATTGGACTCACGAATCTTCCGAGTTGAATGGGATTGGCTGGCTGTCGATTTCCGCGAGGGCGTTTTGCGCTGCCCGCGACTCGGCAATCTTCTTGTTCGGCCCCCAGGCTGCTGTGAATCGCTTACCGGACACTAGCACGGCTATCTTGAACGAGCGATGATGATCGGGGCCTTGTTCGTCCAGAACCGAATAACGGGGAGTTCCGCCGAATTCCCGCTGTGCGACCTGTTGTAGGAGTGATTTGTAATTGTTGTTCGCCGCATCGTTGACGACACGGTCAATCTCGGCATCCAGATGCTTTTCGATGAATTTCTTGACCGCCTTCATGCCGCCATCGAGATAAATCGCACCGACTACCGATTCGTAAACGTCGGCAAGCATGTTCGAGGGGAGATCTCCGCTCGGCTGCATGCCCCGGCCCAGGAACAGATAGTCACCCAGTGCTAAGTCCTTGCTGAAGCCGGCACAAGTGACCCGGCTGACCACGGCGGACTTGACCTTGGTCATCTCCCCTTCCTGATACTCAGGGAAGCGACGGTAGAGTTGCTCTACGCAGACGAGGCCGAGTACCGCATCCCCGAGGAACTCCAGGCGTTCGAACGAATCCTGTCGGGTATTCGCCCCCGATGTGTGCGTGAGTGCCGAGCGCAAGAGTTCCAGCTTGCGGAAGGTATAGCCGATAGCTTCCTGGCAACTTGCCAGAACTTCGGCCTCGTGTTCGCTCGACGACTCGGGCATGAGTAAATCGTATGAGGTAGTGGCTTCAGTCAAACTTAACCCTCGTGGCCGAACTTGTCAACGGTCGGACCCGCTGAAGGAGTAGCAAGCTATGCGACAAGAAGCATTTGCGGTGATTTGGGACGTGGACGGCACGCTGGTCGATACGGCGGAGATGCACTTCGACGCCTGGGTACGTCTGGCAAACGAGATGGGACGGCCGTTTTTCCGCGAGGATTTCTCAGCCACGTTCGGCCGACGCAATCCGGAAATCATCCGCTTTCTATTCCACCAGGAATTCACTGATCGCGAAGTACAAGACATCGGCGAACGCAAGGAGACGTACTATCGCAGCGAGGCCGTGAAAGGGATCGAGTTGTTGCCCGGAGTCAACGCTCTACTCAAGACGTTCGCCGAACTCGGCGTGCGTCAGGCAATCGGATCGAGCGCGCCCCGTGGGAATCTCGACCTGATTCTGCGCCTCACGGAGAGTTCCCCTTTCTTCCAGGCCATCGTCGGCATGGAAGACACGCAACGTGGCAAGCCAGACCCGGAAGTATTCCTGGTCGCGGCCGAACGTCTCGGCGTGCCCCCGAATCGCTGTGTGGTTTTTGAGGACGCCATTGCCGGCGTGCAAGCGGCCAAGGCGGGCGGCATGAAGTGCGTGGCGGTGACATTCGTGGGCCATCATTCCAAGGAAAAGCTGCAAGAAGCCGGTGCGGATCGCGTTGTGAGATCGTTTGACGATATTTCGGCGGATGATGTATTGGCCATGCTTTGAGGGATGGCGAGCCCAATCTCACCTTCCGCTCCCAGCCAACGTTTGCTATACGCCTCGGTTGGTCTCGAGCAGTACGAGGAGGTGGCTGTGTCATTCATTCGTGGTCTCCTTTGTCTCCTGATCCCCGCGTTACCAGTATTCGCGGCCGACAAGGTCGCGGCCACGGTCAATGGCGAAGCAATCACATCGAACGAACTGGAAGCGGCCCTCGCACAAATCCCACCGCCCGCAATGCCGATGTCCGATTTGCAAAAACGGCAACAGAGGGCCGACGCGCTCCAGGTGCTGATCGACGACCGCCTCGTGCGACAGTTTCTGAAGGAGCACGGACCAAAAGTGCAGGCTGTGGAAGTCGAACGTCAGTTCGCGGCCCTGGAGGCCAGCCAAAAGGCGGAAGGGAAGACTGTCGAAGCGTATTTGAAAGAGCTTGGGCTGACGGCCAATCAGGTGAGGGAGAACTTCGCCCTGATGCTCAGTTTGGCCAAGCATATTGAGAAGACAGCAACCGAGGAGCGGCTCCGTGAGTATTACGAGCAAACTCGCGATCTCTTCAACCGCACGAGCGTGCGGCCTAGCCACATCGTGCTGCGGCTCAGTTCAAGTGCAACGGACGCGGAGAAAGAAAAGGCCCGCACGAGGTTGCGGAGCATTCGGTCCGATCTCGCGGCCGGTCGGGTGGAATTTGCTGCAGCCGCCAAGGCTTACTCGCAATGCCCGAGTGGTCCCAAGGGTGGAGACCTTGGCTTGATCGCACGAAAATTTCAGGTGGATGAAGCCTTCGCACGAACCGCCTTCGCACTGAAGGTTGGTGAAGTCAGCGACATCGTCGAGACCGAATCGGGCTTTCACCTGATCTGGTTGACCGAACGCAAGGAAGGCAAGGCCACGAAGTACCAAGAAGTCGCCGCCGACGTCCGCGAATGCTACGAGGCCGAGGTGAAACAGAATCTGCTCACAAGCCTTCGCAAGAACGCGAAGATCGATGTGAAGCTGAAAGATTGAGCACGTAGCTGAATTCGTGAGAATTCAGCTCGCGAGGCCACTTTTTAACAAAAAGCTGAATTCTCACGAATTCAGCTACGAATCTTCTAGGCAGCCACCAGTTGCAGTCGTGGAACTTCCCGCGTGGTTGCTTGCACGAAGCACTCGAAGAGTTGCATGTCGAGTGCCGAGGCCGTGTCCGCTTCGGGATGCCACTGGAGGCCCATACAGAACCATTCGTTTTCTTCCCATTCGATCGCTTCGATCACGCCATCAGGCGACTTGGCACCAATTCGCAGACCTTTGCCCAGCGTGTTGATCGCCTGATGATGCCGGCTATTCACACGCAATTCGCCACCGCCATAAATCTCGTCGATCCGCGTATCCGGTTCGAGCATCACGATATGCCGATGCACCGCACCGGTCGGGTCGAAGTGCGGCAAAGCCTTCGGAAAATCGACGGGCAAGTGCAGGTGCAACGTTCCGCCCATCATCACGTTGAGTTGCTGCATCCCCAACCCGATGGCCATCACGGGAATTTGCTTCTCGATAATGCGGCGAATCATGATGCGGTCGCTGTTTTCCCGTCGTTCGGCCATGAGTTGAATGCTGTTCGTCATTGCCTGGCCATTTCGCCGCGGGTCCATGTCCTGTCCGCCCGTCAGGATCACGCCATCGACCTTGTCGAGCAGGGCGTTGATCTCGGCCTCTCGGCCCAAAGGCGGCATCAGAATCGGCAAACCCCCGGCCGCGACGACGGCATCGAAATAGCCCGTATTGACGCGGGCGTGAGCTGAGTACGTCTTGGAGGCATTGAAATAATCGGTGTTGATGCCGATGAGCGGACGTGGATTCTCTTTGGCTGCCATAACAAGGGGACCTTCCATGATCGAATGCGGCAAGGGGGCCGCGGCCTTCCGGAACAACCATGTTCCGGGCTCCCGTCAACCTCAGTAGGTCGCGGTTCAAGAGTTTACGAATCCGCAGCTGCTATTTGCAATAGCAATTTTACGGTTGCGGAAAAATTTAGGATAGTCATCGATTTCATGTTGATTCCGTGAACAAACCATGACCGACCGCGACGCCCTGCTGCAAGCCAACTGCGATGATCCGGACGACGATGCGCCGCGGCTCATCTACGCAGATTGGCTGGATGAGAATGCTGAAAAAAAGCGACGCAATACGTGACCGCTTCCCATTCGCACATGCACCTTATTGCGAAGAGTGCTTGTCGCACGGCCCTGGTGTCGGTTCAACTTCGTAAAGCGATTGCCGAGCACCGCACGGTGCTCGGCCCGGCTCGCTTGCACAATAGCGGCTAATACCGCCCATCCCGCGATTCAAAGTGCGTTGGCTTACCCAGGCTCTTGCCGCCCTTTGCTACCCAGTCGGCAATCCATTCGATCAGTTGCAGCGTGGAAATTCGCGGCGAGCCGAGATGTTTCAGGCCAGCTTCTGCATTGCTCAGGAATGCCGTGGCGGATTCCGTTCCCGTGAAGTGGACCGGTTTTCCCAACCGGCGGCTAAACCGCTCGCCAAGTTCACGGACCGCCAAGCGTTCCGGCCCGGTCGTGTTCACGACCCACGGCGGCGAGGCTAGATGGTCGAACGCCCGCAAGGCCATCGCGTTGGCGTCCCCTTGCCAGATCGTGTTCAAATAACCCATTCCGAGATCGACCGACTCACCAGCCCAGACTCGTTTGGCAATATCAACTAGCACTCCGTAGCGCATTTCGCAGGCGTAGTTGAGGCGGATGATCGCCATTGGGATGCTCAGCTTGCGGCTGAAATACTCGAACATGCGCTCCCGTCCGAGGCAACTCATGGCATATTCGCCGATGGGCTGGAGCACGTCCGTTTCACGAGAGCCCTCGCCGTCGACCGACGTGAGGCCGTAGACGTTGCCGGTTGAGAAGGCCACGATCCGGCTGCGGGCGAATTGATTGCACACGATTGCCGGCAGGTAGCTGTTCATCGCCCAGGTCGCGGATTCGTTTCCCGTCGCCCCGAATTTCATTCCGGTCATGAAGACGACGTTGGCCACATCCGGCAATTTAGCGACGGCACTTTCATCCAGCAAATCGCAAGCGATTGTCTCGATGCCATGTGCGTCCAGTGATTCGCGCCCGCCGACAGAGAATCGCGCGACCCCGATGATTCGACGCGGAACTCCAGCAATCTCCGAAGCCCGCCGGGCCATCCGCGCCAGCGTCGGCCCCATCTTGCCGGCCACGCCGAGAAAAATGATGTCGCCCTGCAGCCTGCCGAGAGTCTCGACCACCTCGGGCGTTGGCTCGCTGAGCAGGTCTTCAAGGCGTTGTTCGTGTTCGATCATCGATTGACTCGTTGAATGCGGACCTTCCGTGCGTAGATCGTGCTACGAATGTTCGACTTCAACGACAGCCGTGGAAAATCTGAAAATGGTGATGCTCTTTCTTCAACTCGCGCATTTCATGCAGTTGCGCACGTAGGGAATCGCTTCCAGTCGGCCCTTGGGAATCGCGTTGCCACAGCGTTCGCACTTGCCGAACGTGCCATTGTCGATGCGACCGACGGCGAGCAACGCTTCACGCTCGATGCCCTTCTCAAGATCGCGGAGTTGGGCAGTCACCACCTCGCCTGCAGCCTGGTTGTGCAATTCCGCCGGACGATATGGATCGACGGCGAGGCCATCTCCCTCCTTCTGATCCGCCTCGGTTGTAAGTTCCGAGCGCACTTCCTCGGCCCGCTCGGCCAGAGCAAGCAGGCTTTTTCGGAACTCAGCCAAATTGGCGTGAGAGAGCATGGTAGGGCCCTTTCGAAATGTGGTATTCACAAGACTTCCTTTCACCACGTTACCCGGTCGCAAGACCGTTCGCAATTGTCTATTCGAGATATAATGGCATTTGGGATCGGTTTTTTGACGGAGAGACTGTGACAGCCATCGCGCCATCCATCCTGGCAGCCGACTTCTCAAAACTCGGCGAACTGGTTCGCGAGGTGGAGGCTGGCGGGGCCGATCGCATCCACATCGACGTCATGGACGGTCATTTTGTACCAAACCTCAGCATGGGTCCAGTGGTGGTCAAGGGGCTTCGCCCTGTTACTCGATTGCCCCTCGAAGTCCATCTCATGGTGAAGGACCCCGCAAAGTTCGTGGAACTCTTTCGCAAGTCTGGTGCCGATTCGTTGATCTTCCATCTCGAAGTTCTCTCCGATGCCGGCCCGTTGATCCGTCACGTGCGTTCGCTTGGAGCGAAAGTCGGCCTCGCGATCAATCCTGGCACGCCGGTCGAGTGCCTCGAGCCTTACTTGCCAGAAGTCGATCTCGCCCTGTGCATGACCGTTTGGCCCGGCTTTGGCGGCCAGGCGTTTCTTCCGGAGAGCCCCGACCGAATTGTCGCACTGCGAAAGCTCATCAACCGGTTGAACCCGAAGTGTGAATTGGAAGTCGATGGGGGGATCGACCTGGCCACGGTGCCAATCTGTGCGAGAGCGGGTGCCAATGTGTTCGTTGCGGGCACATCGATTTTCGGTTCGCCGTCTGGACCACGGGAAGCAACGGCGACCATGGCCCGGATTGTGGCGGCCAACCAGGCGGACTCGTTGGCTGGATCGTCCGTAGTGGCTTGAAGCAACCAGGCTCGAGCGTCGCTGCGTCGATTGCTTGGGCTGCCTGGATTCCCGCTTCAACTCGTCCAACTCGCAACCCTGCTTTCGCCCGTTCGTTGGTGGGGTCGAGAACGAGAACTCGCTCGAGTGCACGGACAGCATGGAGTGGGATTTCGAACACACCGGCCAACCAAAGCCAGGCATCTGAACTGGTGGGGTTGAGTTCGACTGCCTGACGCAGGAGCAAGCGGGCGCGCGGTCGTTCGCCTTGGCGGCGGCGATACCCTGCGCGATCAGGCTCTTGGGCCGGGTTTGGGACATCGAGTCTCGCACCTGCATCCAACCAGGCAAACTCGAGACGGTGGGGCCGCGAAACAGATCTGGAAACGAACTATGCGAGCATTCGATCAAAAGACTCGGCCGCCGAAGGCGTTAATACCTGGCGCGATTTGAGGCCAGAACTCATCAGAATGTAGAAGGAATACGGGGATTTGTCGGCAATATTTTCCGCGACCTCATCGACTGTCGAGTAACGCGGGCGGGTCGGGCACGGGGAGTCGAACTCGAAATGTAGTCCCCGCTCCAGGTTCGGAATCGAAGGCAACGTCTCCACCATATTCGCGGACGATTCTCTGCGTCACGAACAAACCCAACCCGGTTCCTTGTTTTTTGGTCGTGAAGTACGGGCGAAAGATTCGGGGGCGATGAACCGGATCGATCCCCGTGCCGTTATCACGAATGGCAATTTCCAGCTCCCCAGGCACGAAGGACATGGTCACCTCGATCGTACCTCCCTTGGTCGTAGCATCGATCGCATTGAGGACCAGATTGAATATCACCTGCACAAGCTGATCGCGGACCCCGAAAAGCGGGGGAAGGTTGTTTGGGACCTGCGACAGAATCGTTCGCGACTTCGTTCCGAGGTAGTACTTGGCAATGCTTAACGCCTCCTCGACGATTTCATGAATCAAGAACCATGCACGCTCCTGGCTGGCGGGCCTCCCGAAAGTTGTTAGCTCCCGGACGATCCCCTGTATTCTCGCAAGCTGACCACCCACGAGGGCAAGTTTCGCGCGCGTGTAGTCATCGGGGTCACGTCGCTCCAAAACCTGCACGATGGTCGAGATCGAGGTGAGTGGATTTCCCACCTCATGGGCGATCCCGGCAGCCAGGAGCCCGAAGCCGGCCATTTTGTCCTGGTGCATGAGTTGAGCCTGCGTCTCTTGCAGTTCCAATGTCCGTTCTTCGATGCGGCTTTCGAGGAGAGCTTGATTCTCGCGCAAGGCCGAGTTCAAGGACGAAAGGCGATCACCAACGCGACGCAGCAGTTGGCCCAACGAACTCGATGCCCACGTAACCCAGCCAAGGATTACGACGAGCATGAGCAGGCTGAAGACCGCCCCCTCGCGATGCGGCACCCACGCATAGACAAGTCCATAGCTGATGCAGTGCAGAAGAAACGTGACCACCGTCACCCGTGCCGTATGGCGAAGCGTACAGCACAAGAGCGAAAGGAAATAGTAGTATCGGAAGGGGCTATCGAGGCTGTCCTCGAAAACGCACAAGAGGCCGATGAACAACGCCTCCATGCATGAGACGACGAGCGGATACTCCCCCAGGAACACGCGATGCCTACGGTAGAACCAGGTATCGAAAAGGGTATACACGAGCCCGAGCGAGAGAATTGCGTTCCACGTGAGTCGGTCGGCATCGGCCGGGCCCAGATTTCCATAGGCGAAGCCGAGCAACAATCCGAACCAGCGAATCTTGACGACGATGGCCTCGGCATCGAGGTCCCAACGCGATTCGTCTACAATCGAAGTTTCAAGTTTCAAGTTTCTGGTTTCAAGTTTAAGGTTATCGCTTATTCTAAGCCCATCCGTTTAACGGTCGAGCCAACGGCTCGACCGAGACCACGAATCTGGGTTCATTCATGCGTTCTCTCCTCGCGTTTCTCTTAGTTTATTCCTTCACGCAAGCAGCCGAACTCTCGGTGGGCTTCGGCGAAGTGGATGTCACGCCGAAACTCAGTGAGGACAAACCCATCTTCATCGCCGGCTTCTCCCACAATCGCAAGGCAACCAAGGTTCACGATCCAATCATGGCTCGGGCCGTCGTGCTTTCCGATGGCAAGCAGAAGATCGCTCTGGTCTGCGTCGATGTCGTGGGCCTCTTCAATGCAACGGCACAGAGCGTACGCAAGCAACTCGAAGGCTTCACTTACGTGTGCGTTTCGAGCACCCACAATCACGAAGGCCCGGATACTTTAGGCCTGTGGGGAAAAAGTCCATTCTCAAGCGGCATCAACAAGGCTTACATGAAGGACCTGGAAGCCGGGATCGTGAAGGCGGTTCAGGACGCCAACAAAAATTTGGCCAAGGCGTCTGCGAAAATCGGCTCGATTCAGACGCCGGAACTGATCACCGATAATCGCGAGCCGTACGTGAAGCACGACGATCTCGTGACGATCCGCTTTGAGGGAGCCGACGGCAAACCCATCGGCGTGCTTGTGCAATGGAATTGCCATCCGGAGACGATGGCTTCCAAAAACACTGAACTCACCTCCGACTATGTCGGCGTGACGGTCGCGGAGTTGAAGAAGAGCCAGGGGTGTCCCGTCGCTTACTTCACCGGCACCGTAGGCGGACTGATGACCTCGCTCGATGTGCCAATCAAGAACGCGAAAGGCGAGATTCTCAAGGACGGCACCTGGGAGAAGAACGACGAATTTGGCCGTGCCGTCGCGCGTGCGGCCGAGAAAGCATTGAAAGATGCCAAGCCAATTACGCTCACTCCCTTCGAGGCTCGTCGAACGGACGTGTATGTGCCTGTCGCGAACTTCCTTTACAAGATGGGCTGGAGTGCCGGAGTTCTCGAACGCGTTTTTTACGTGTGGGAAGATGATCCCCATCCGGCCAAGCCCGTTGAAGCCAAGGACCTGACACGCACCGGGGCGATTCGAACCGAGTTGGGTTATCTCAGGCTGGGAGAACTCGAAGTCGCCATAGTGCCGGGCGAAATCTACCCGGAACTCGTGCTGGGTAAAGTACAAGACCCGGCCGATCCAGCGGCCGACTTCAAAGATGCTCCGATCGAGCCATCGCTGTACGGGCAGATGAAGGGGAAGCACAAGATGATTATTGGCCTGGGCAACGACGAGATCGGCTACATCATCCCGAAACGCCAATGGGACGCGAAGGCCCCGTACTGCTATGGCCGCAAGAAGGACCAGTACGGCGAAGAAAACAGCGTCGGCCCGGAAGCAGCCCCGGTGCTGTGCAAGGCGTTTGCAGAATTGGTGAGGGGGAAGAAGTGACTGGGGTTTTTTCCTCCTTCCCTCTTAGGGGAGGAGATTGGGGGGCTAGATTCTTACCTGTGCACTTCTCTGCAAGTTGCGGAGAGGCACTCAAGTAGTCCGCACACAGAGTGTGCCGACTACTATGCTTGCGGTTCAACCGCGCTAAGTTCAGAGTGCGATCAACAAAGTCCCAAAATTGCAAGCGAATCGCGGTGAATCATCGCCTCAATTGCGTCTTCGTTCAAGCGCGGCAGGGCCGTTCCTTCCAGCATCGCATTCAGTTTTCGCAAGCCATCGACCGACGCATTCACGGTCGTAAATGGATAGTCGCTGCCAAACAATACCTTGTCCCAGACGCCATATTCCTGGACCAGCATCAGGCTGTGATAAAGCTGAAACGGCCGGTAATGTAGGGCGCTGACGTCGGCATAGACGTTCGGATGCTTGCGAATCGTGACCACGCATTCGCCTTCGTACGGATGGCTGAGATGGGCCATGATGATCTTCACTTCGGGAAAGCGAATCGCCACGCGGTCGATATGTCGAGGGAGCGTACAGTCGAGAGGGGCCTGCGAAATGAACGTCGTTCCCGTGTGCAGAAGTACGGGCAGTCGATGCTCGGTGGCATATCTCCAGAGCGGATCGAGTCGCGAGTCGTCGGGCTGAAACCCTGCATACATCGGCAGGAGTTTGATGCCACGCATGCCCAGGTCGCGATGCCCCTCGACCATTTCGCGCTCCCAGCCCGGCTGCGTCGGATCGACTGAGAGAAAGCCGATCAATGTTTCGGGATAGGCCCGGACATAGTCCGCCACGAACTGATCTTCGACCCACAAGCCGCTATTGCGAGCCTTACCGCCGAAGACAATGGTCCGCGTTTCCGCCGGTGCCTCGTGGCGATAAGCCTCATAACGCACGGTCAGATCAACCTCCACGCCGGCCCGAGCCCGCTTTGCCTGCCGACGAAAGTCGTCGCCAAAGTGACGTGGATACTCCCAAGCATGGCTATGAACGTCGATGATCATGGGGCAATTCTAAAAAAAAACCAAGATGTGCCAATGAATGTCACGGGTCGTCATCACTCACGACGGCCTTTGACGCTCTTGGTACATCTTTATTCAATCGCCGCACTCAGAATCGGTCGCAAGTGCGGCCAGCTTTTCCTTGGGCATTCCGGCGGCCAGATAGCTGCGGAACCAATTCGGTGTGATAACCGCCAGGGCAGATCCGGGGCTGAACTTCGGCGAAGTGTGCTGAGAGCCGAATCGAATTGGGATTTTGCCAACTGCGAAGGATCTATTTGAAGCGATCGGCTTAGTTTTTTCTTCAGGCACGACGTGGGAGGGAAATGAAAATGCCACGCGGCCCCAACCTCCCAAATCCTTTCGGGTGGGGCGGAGCCGCGCGGCTTGAATCGGCAGGAGCGCCAGGATTTCGGTTCTCTCCCTCTCCCTTATGAGGAGAGGAAGAACGAAATCACATGTCGTCCCGTTTGGCATCGGCTAGGGTGCGCACCCGCTCTGCGAGCAGGGCCACGTCGAACGGCTTTTTGAAGACCTCGCTGAATCCGTACTCGGTCAGCTTTTCCGGGGTCGCCTCGTCTTCGCCAGCCAGGCCGACGATCATGGTCGTCTCGTAGGCCCGGTTCTTGCGAAGATTCGAGGTGATTTGGATCGCTTCGGAACGTCCGAGGGCGAGGTCGATCACAATCGTGTCAGGGTGGAAGGACTCGGCCATAATGCCGGCCTCGAAACCGCTCTGGGCGATTTCGTACTTGTAGTCGTCGGCTTCGGGGAGGATTTCGCGAAGCCGTTCGATGAACAGCTTCTCCGCTCCGATGACGAGTACTTTGTGCCACTCTTCGTCTTCTAGCTCCCCAAGCGGCATCCCATGTTCCTTGAGGAACCGGATGAGTTGCTCGCGGGGAATGCGGCGGTCCTGGCTACCGGGAATACGGTAGCCGCGGAGACGGCCGCTATCAAACCACTTGGACACGGTCCGAGGCGCGACTTTGCAGATCTTTGCGACCTGTCCCGTCGTGAATACTTTTTTCATTGGCAGGCACTCCAGATTTCACACAGGCGCCACGCCGCGCGCCCAACCTCCGCCGGAAGGTGGTTGCGCCGAGGTCCGCCGATAGCAATCGTTGTGGGGCCACTGATCCGCAACAACTGCTAAGCATTCCTCTAAGCGAGGCTAGTTCGTACCGGGACTCGTCCGGGCCAAGCTGGGCGGGGGCCCAGAATGACGGGGGGTCGGAAGAGCCCCACAATTCGCGTTGTTTCCGACACAACACTTCATCGGACTTCATGCTTTCCCAAGATGAGTCAAAGAAGACAACTTGGGAGGCTAAGCCCGAAGAAACCCATTGAGTCAGGTTCAACGGGGCCAACGGTTCGCCGTTGCGAGTGTCGTCCTGACACTACGCGCCGGATCGCGCCAGCCAACATTACAGTCGTACTTGGAACCGTCGGTCCTTGACGGATGAGCGGCGAAAGTGGCGCGAACCATGCAGTCGGCCTGCTCATCAGGAGGCCTAGGCAAGCCCGATGGCTCCTGACGCTCGCAAGCATTCTACCGGTGGCAGCTGCCGAAAAATGCCGGAAAATAATGCAATTTCGAAGTTCGGGTGATGGACCTAGTAAGCGAGGTAAGGGAGCGAAGGCCGGGCAAGTGTGAGGGCTCCGAGGTTGTCTCGATTGTCGCCTTTCGCTCCGCGATGACTTCAATCGCTCCTGGGCTGGCCTGCCTCGCTCTTTCGCGGAGCGAAAGGCGACAAACCCGAAATACGCGTTACACAACTGTTTCGCCCACACGCTAGAACCTCGGGACAATGGCCATGTGAAAGTCTCGAACATCGGAGGCTCCCATGAAAAAGCCGCACGTCCTCATTAAGGTTGCTGTTATTGTCCGCCACACAGAACTCGTTGCTGAGTGCATTGCCCCGCGAAGCCGACCATCCACCCCTCGTTCGATCCAACACCGGCTCGAAATCGATGCCGCGAGTACTGGACGCGAAGAAGGACGATGGACCAAGTGTCCCCTGAACACTGGCCCTTGCGTGAGATACCGCGCTCGGCAAGGTCCACCCGCGAAGTCTGGGCAATATGTGTAGAAGGCTGGTCTCGTGAAAAAGCCGAGTGCTTTCGTGAAGATTGCTGCCGTCATCAGTTCAGTACTCTTGGTCGCAGATTGCGTTACCTCTCGCTCGTACGTGAGCCAGGTGATCTCGCCGCCGATTTCCGAGATCTGGAAGCGACCAACGAGGCCCGGTGTGGAAGAACTATTGTCGATGGCGAGTGGTGATCCAGGAGCCCGTTGAAGGATCCTTCGGAGAGGTAAAAATCTACTGCTTCGCGCTTGCTCTCTGCTGCAGAAATCAAATCTAAGTGAAGAAAAGTGGCTAAAATTGCGTTGGATTTGTGTGTAGAAAAGGGCCGAGAGAAAGAACCCGAAACCGACGCCCACTCAGTCTCGAATCCTGTGCTCCTCTCGGCCCATCAATGCAGACAAGGTGGAACCTCATCTAAACGAATCCTACCCTCCCTCGCTAACGTCCGCAAGAGGCCTTTTTCATAATCTTCTCATTTTTCATTTGGCGGGTTCCTGCCAGCCCAAAACATCTACTGCTTCGGTTTGGGAGCGGGCAGCCCAGGCAAGCTCTGCGGCGGGGGGAAGGACTCCTCCGGAGTTTGAGTCGGTTGAAACCCGTCCTCCCAGGGATTGCGCGGACGAAGGAACTGCCACTCATCGGGAAGTTTTTTTGGTTTTGGCGTGACGTCGCGTGGTGACGGCATGGGATCCACGAGAAACACTCTCTTGGCTTTCGCACGTACTGGCGGAGGTATCGTCATCGCAATCAGGGACAGTTCACGCTCGAGAATCGAAAGCGTCTTCGGATGCGTCGGGACGCCGGTTTTCCCGACTTGATATGTCGAACGCTCGGGATCGTGGTGCTTCTCGAGTGGCGGCAAATCTTCCGCCCGCAATGTAATCGTGTTCAGAGCAGTTTCTTTTGCCTCCGAAAACGCGTCGCCACGAGGTTCCAGATACAGAGCCAAATCGACGGGGAGACCCAACTCGGTGGCCAGTTCCGCCAACTGCCGAGCGGAGTCGGCACCGACGTGGTATCCGACGACTGCAAATCGAGCGGTTCCACACCGCCCGTGGATCGCTTGCATCTTTTCCAGAAAGTAGCTGAGGTGCGGGGCTTGGCCATAGTAGGTCTTGGTGAAGCCGAGCTGGTGGAGGTAGTCGCGAACTCCCTTGAGATTCGAACAGGTGAGCGGATCGAGAGGATCGAACAAGAAAACGTAAACGCAACTCTTGCTCTCCTCCGGAACTTGATCCGAAAGCTTCCAAACAGATGGGTCCGACTTCGGGTTCTTGTGGACGAAATGCAAACACCCCGTGAGGGCTGGCAGCAGACAGATGAGCCAGGCGTAGGGGCAGCGATGCATGAGCACTCCGGTGGCGACTTTCCACGTCGGTGCTTTCTTCGGCAAAGCCCGCAGAACCCCTCGAACCGATTCCTTGAGAAGAGTCGGGGTTGGCCCGAAATGGGGAAGCCGGTACGGGTCGGAACGGCCAGGCAAGCTGGAGAACAGAATGACAAACCACCAAGCAGTTACTTCCGTCCTCGCTTCGCTTCGGGCTCCTCTGGCGGAGCCGTTTATGGCGGATCCCGAAGCGAAGCGAGGGGCAGGGAGTTACTACCTCGGGATCTCCTCACGCCGCTCCGCTCGCCATGGCTTCTGTCTTGAGAACGGAGTCCGCCGCCTTTCGCAGGCGCTGCATACCCTCGTGAATCTGTTTGGGGGTTGCATCGCCGAAGCTGAGTCGAGCTTCGTTCTTCGGCACATGACCCGACTCGGAGACGTGGCCGAATTCGCCAGGGATGTACAGCACCCCTTCCTTCAGAGCGGCCTTCACGAACTTGCTGCCTGGCGAAGTTTCGATTTCGGCGGGCAGTGTCAGCCACACGAACATGCCCCCCTTTGGCCGGGTCCAGTAGACACCCAGCCAATCGCCAAACTCGGCATCGAGGGCCTGCATCATCGCATCGCGCTTTTGGCGATACACGCCTCGGAGATACTCCACGTGCCGCGAGTAATCGCCGGTTTCCAGGAGCTTGCAGATGATATGTTGCGACAGGTTGTTCGAACCGAAATCGTGATTCCCTTTCAGGCGAACCATGGGCTCGATCAGCTCATTCGGCATGAGTGCATAACCCGTCTTCAATCCCGGCGCACAGGGCTTGGAGAATGTTCCCGCGTAGATCACGTGCTGATTCTTCGGATCGAAGCTCTTCACGCTCGGGAGTTCGTCCCCCTCGTAGCGTAGTTCGCGATAGGCGGCATCCTCCAGAATCAGAATCCGCTGCTTCTTGGCGTATTTCTCGACAATTTCGACTAGGTGTTTGCGTCGTTCAAGCGAAAGAGTCAGGCCCGTGGGATTCTGGAAGTAATCGACCGTGTAGATCAGCTTCACGCGCTGCAGTTCGCCGGCCCGGTCTAGCTTTTCGAGCAAGATGTCCAGTTCATCGGTGATCATGCCGTCGTCGTCCATCGGCACGGTAAGTACTCTCGTCCCGTTCCCGGCCAGCACGCTGTGGTACACGAAGTACGAGGGGGATTCGGTAATGACGATGTCGCCGGCATCGAGCAGCAATTCACTCAGCATGTACAGCAATTGCTGCGAGCCGGTGGTCACGAGTACATCCTTGACCGAAACGCCCAGTTCCTTCGGAGTCTTACCGTCCAGTTTGGCGACATGCTCGACAATGTGGCCGATCAACGGCCCGTAACCCTGGGTCGTGCCGTACTGCAAGGCGGCGCGTGCGGTCTTGGGATCGTTCAGGATGGAACTGACGGCGGAAGCGATCGGCCCGGCGGGGAGTGAGCCGCCATCAACCATCCCGGCCGCGAGGCTGATGAGATGCGGGCTCGACAGAGCCAGTTCCATGAACTGGCTGATGGGTGATTCGGGCGTCCGAATCGCCTTTTTCGAGAAGGAGACTGGCAACGAGTTCATGACCGCTTTCCCTGGAAACGAAAGCGGCCCCGGAGACAACTCCGGGGCCGATCGCAATTTTCGGATCGATCCCGGTGTCAAGTGACGGCGGCGGCGGCGAGAACGACGGCAGCGAGGGCAGCCACTGGGGCACCCGCGAACGCCGGCCGAATCGCTACTACAACTGCCATGACCTCTCCTGGATCGTTTTGGAAGGTTTAGCACCCAAATCCCGCTTCGGCAAGCCTGTCGAAAAAATGGGATCGGTCATACGAGCGATCCTTTGTGGCGGGTCGGCACAATGATCGCGACCGTTATCAATCGCCCTACCCGGCACAACCCGCATGAACAATCGATACAGTCGGTACGGTTTCTCACAGTCGTGAGGTTTGCGCGGAAAAAACCGGCCTCGAATTGCGATTCGGCTTTTTTGCCGATCTACTGTTATTGCAGGCGAAGAACAAACCTTGAAGAAAGTGTTCGCCATTCGGAAGGAATCGCTCCGATTATCGGGTCGTGACGGCTAGGCCGATTACGACGCTCGTCACGGATGGGACGCAACCAACCCCGACGTTCCTCTCGAGGACTTATTATGTTCAATCGAATTAAATGGACGGCCGTACTGGCCCTGGCGATCCTTCCGCTCATGGGCTGCGCCAATCGCCGACTCTGTCAACAGAACTCGTATTCGGCTCGGCCAGTCATCGTGGCAGCGCCTTGCAATTCCTGCCCGAACCCGTCCGGTCCGCCCGCGATTATCATCGGCGGCTAGGTCGCTTGTAAGCCGGGAGCAACTAGCGCCTTGGTACCTAAAGGCGCTTTTTCTTCTGCCCGTATGGTGACGGCGTTGCTTCCGGGCACCTCCCGTTCCATACTTTTCCCGGCCGGCAGTCGGGTCATTCGGATACTCGGACTCAGAATCGGCCTTCACGGGGCCGATGAAAAATTGTCTCCGTATGTCCGTTTGACAATTGTGGAAAAGGAACGGGATGGAGCAGCGGGCCCTCCGCGATCGGATCGACCACGGTTGGGCCAGTCCTTGCCTGTTGTCACTGAAGCGATCAGCAAATCCAGATCGCACCTTCCGGACGCTCGAACGCCTCTCAACTCTCCTTGGGTTGCCACGCCGTGCCCGGTGCGCGTTCGATTCTAGACTTCGCGTGCCAGAAGCTGAGAGATTTTCTGAGCTGCGACCGTAAGGGAGCGGCAAAGAGACCGGCTGGCCGCTATTGACCGCTCCCTTACGGTCGCGGCTTCGATGTCCCAATCTTGCCCGCGTCGCTTATTGCCTTTTCTTCCGCCGAACTGCCACGAAGATAGAACGGTTCCGCACGCCAAACATCATTCGTGACGGCCCAAGGCAGTTGCATTGCCACATGGAGTAACCCCACTGGTAGAGGTGTGGCAACTGATTCGCGTGCGGCAGGCTTGCCAGCAACCAAGTTTGCGCCGGGGCCAATGAAATATGTGCCGGATAGGTCGTATGAAGCCCACGTGTCACATGCCACAATCTCGAAACAACATGTAGGCTCGAGAAGTCCAGATCCCGATCGTCCATAGCGGCGGTGGAACAACTTCCCCTGAAGAGCGTCGCCCGTGACAGCGATTGAAGTGGCCGCAGCGGGAGCCTGCGCCGCGATCGCCGCATATGTTTCCACCCCGTGAAACCGGCAGCCCGTTGCAAACGCCATGGCCTTTGCGGAAGCCAATCCAACCCGCAAGCCGGTGTAGCTGCCTGGTCCCAGCCCGACTACCACATCCGTCAACTCGCGGGCTCGCCAACCTTGCTGCTTCAGGAGTCGATCGACAACCATCGCCAAATCGCTGGACCGCCGACGTTCCTCACCGAGGCGCGATTCGGCGACGACGGATGAGCCGGTTGCGAGCGCAGCCTGCCCGACTTTTCCCGAGGTTTCCAGAATCAGTACACGCTCGAACACAAAGCTCCCCGATCTGCAATTCCGTATAGAATGGCCGACTTGAATCATCTTAGCGGAGCGAACCGATGAGCGACGGTGCTGCCAACATTCACATTGACGGGGCCTCGCGCGGAAACCCTGGGGATGCGGCCTACGCGATCGTGATCGAAGCCCCCGGACGTGGTGCGGTCGAAGAGTCGGGCCTGCTTGGCAAGCAGACAAATAACGTGGCCGAGTATACGGCGTTGCTGAAGGCTCTGGAAAAAGCGAAGCAACTTGGCCTGCAACACGTGCGAATTCATAGCGATAGCGAGTTGCTCGTGAAGCAGATGAACGGCGAGTACCGCGTCAAAAACGAGGACCTCAAATCGCTCTTTCAGGAGGCCAGCCAATTAAAGCGAGCGTTCGATTCGGTCACGTTCACTCACGTGCGTCGAGAGCAGAACAAGCGAGCGGATGAATTGTGCAACATTGTCCTCGACGCCCAGAAACCGAAAAAACCTCCTGGCTCAACCTCGCAAACGAAGTCTCAGCCCTCAAAGCAGGTGGGTGACGGCCGAGTCAGAGACGACTGCTTGGAGTGCTTGAAATCCGCGAAAGCATGCTGGGCTCGCGGCGAGGGCATGCCCAGCCCGGAGTTGCTTTGGGATCAACTCTGGAGCATCCTGGAGGAGGGAAGCGTGTTGCGAAAGAAGTAGTGCTGCTACTTCCCGTTCCGTTTTTGCGTCGCAAAGAACTCAAAGATCTTCGGCAAGTACGTGATTGCGACGTTCGTGTGATCGCCATTCGGGTCTTCGATGTACTGGTGCTTCATGTCCAGTTTCTTCATCTCGTCGATCCATTTCCTGGTGCCCGACGCGGGGACCAGAAAGTCCTTCGCTCCCTGAACGACGATTACCGGAATGTGTTGGATCTTCGCGACGTCCGTTGCCGGGCGGTAAATCGCGGGTGCGATGGGAGCCAATCCGGCCCAGATGTCGGGGTGCTTGATCGCCAGATGCAGCGTGCCGCCTCCACCCATCGAGTGACCCATCAGGAAGATTCGATCCGGATCGATATTGAACTCCTTGCGGGCAATGCCGAGTACGTTCATCACGTCCTTTTCGCTCAGTTCGCTCAGATTTTCCGGATCGGTCTTGCCCGAACCGAGCGGTGATTTGGCACCGTACCAGCCGGTCGTGTTGTACCCCATCGGGGCGACCAAGACGTAACCATGCTTCTCGGCGAGGTCCGTTAGGCCCTTGTAGCGAATGATCTGCTGCGGGTTGCTGAACAGCCCATGCAGACAGACCATCAGGGGAAACGTCTTTTCCTTGTCGTAGTTGCTCGGCACGAATTGGGCGTACTCCATTTCCTTGCCCGCTAGCTTGAAGTCGTAGGTTTTTTTCTCGACCCGCGACGCCGTTGTTTTTGCGACCTCTTTCTTGGGCGGGGCCTGGGCCAGAAGTGGAGAAACGAAGAGGATCGTCGCCAGGAGGGCCACGAAGGTTGTGCGTTTAGCCGTCATGATTGGCTCGCAAGCGAGGAAGAAAAATCTTAAGGTACTTTAAACCGCGCTCGTGAATTGTCGATGAGAAATGATTTTTGGACTGTGTCGCCCCGGTTCTGGGAACGCCAATCAGAGATTAGCGTTCCCAGAACCGAAGGATAACACTAGCTCGTCGCAGTAGTTGGGTCCGCTGGTGCAGCAGTCACTACTGCTGCGGGCGTTGGCTCGCTGGGACGCTGAAAGAGCAACTTTTTGGTGGCCCGAGGAGGCGTGTCGCCCGATTTGCCTCGGGCGAGTTTCTCGGCCTCACCCTCGTTCGTGATGTCTGTGCGGATGATGGTGTAATATCCCGGCCGATCGCGTTCCATCGCGTCCCATTCTTTCCGTTCGCAAACGGCTCGCATTCCTTCCGGGTTTCCTTTGATGGGCATCGTATAGACCACCCATGATGTCCGTTCTAGTTGCCTCATCAAGTCTCCTTATTTTCCGTGGCGAATCTGATCCATGCTCATCGACCGAATTCGCTATCGAGCATGAATCGGAGGGAATCTTCGCTTCCGAAGTCTCGCCCTGGGTCATGAGCGGTACTCCAAACGATTCCTAACCCGTAACGTTCGACTCCTTCGTGACGGCTAAATCCGTGCCGGTGTTGAAGCACGCCTACGACTCTTGGGCGGGATCCCAAGGCTGACCGAGTACTGGTCGAACTCGGCCGAATCGACTTTTTGAAGGTTGAACTCGGAAGCAATCCGAATCGTCCCATCCGGTAGCTGAACTCGAACGCCGCGGACGTCGCCGCTGCGTTCCATTAATGCGGAAAGCCGCGTGTAGCCGACGTGGAACCCCACGAACTTGTCCGCGGAATGACGGACACAGTCGCCTTCAAACATTGGATCTGTCACGGATGCCTCCTCTGCTTACGCCGGTTTTAGTGCCTGGGTGGCCATCCGGGTGAGCTTATTCAGTATGACCGTTTTCCCTGTTACATCCAAGGAGATTGTCAAAATTCCGAAACTCAGCCGGCACAGGATCGAGTCTCTTGGTCGAAACTGCGTGCCTGCTACAAGAGATTCTAGCAATTATCCGGACAGGCCAATGCTGGCACGGCACGGGCCAGTCACGTCAGACGGGAGAAACACTCAACCGAATCTTAAGACAGCGATGCGAGCAGGAGTGGTGTCCGGACTCGGGAGGACGAGGCTCCTGCCGAGCCACGGGCAAAGCCTCAGCAGGTGCCTCGCCCTCCCTGAATCCGGCAATACCAGCGCAGGATCACGATCAGCTGGTCAGGGAGGCCCAGGCTCGATCCAGCCAATTTGCGAGTTTCTTGACAATACGGATGTGTGGGACCAATTCGGATTGTCTTGACGACTAAATTTCCGTGGCAACTTTAGAAGGTCCCTGGCTCTGGTTGGGGCCATCTGTCGTAAAGCACTGTGGTACTAAGAATTATGACCCGAGTGATGGGATGGCTCAACTGCCTTGTCGACGGTTGGTCCGATGTTGTTCTCACGCTTGAAGCATTTTTGGGGTGGGATCCCCGTCCATTTACAAATGGAAAGAGCTTGGAATCTTGCCCCTTAGCGCTACCCAGTCCGTTCGACCGACAGTATCCGCGCCAACATCTTTTGCTCTTCAGTGTTATGATGATTGACAGGCCGACTACCGACGTGGTAGCCTTTCCCCGTCGATAGTTTCATCCCACGTCGCTTGCCGGCTTGCCTGGCCAGGTCTAGGATCGATGTAACCTGTTTAATGCCCATTCCCAGTCCGAAGTGAGAGTGTCCCATGGCCGTCAATCCAGGCATCTGGGGTATCGATATCGGTCAATGTGCTTTGAAGGCACTCCGGCTCGAACAGATTAATGGCGTCGTGACCGCCACGGCGTTCGACTACGTCGAGCATTCCAAGATCCTTTCGCAGCCGGACGCCAACCCGGACGAGTTGACTCGCGAAGCCCTGGAAAAATTCCTTTCCAGGAATCCGACCAAGGGGGACCAGGTGGCCATGAGCGTCCCCGGCCAATCCGGCCTGGCACGCTTCGTCAAGCTCCCGCCAGTCGAAGAGAAGAAAATCAGCGACATCGTGAAGTTTGAAGCCAAGCAGCAGATCCCGTTTCCGCTCGAGGAAGTCGTTTGGGACTTCCAAAAAATTAGCGATGGTATCGTGACCGATGGCTTTGCCATGGACACGGAAATCGGCCTGTTCGCCATGAAGCGGGACATGATCAGCCGCTTTATTGGCCACTTCCAGTCTGTGAAACTGGAAGTCCATCACGTGCAAATGGCCCCGCTCGCATTAACCAATTACGTCACCTACGACCTGCTCAGACGGGGCGGGATCGATGGCGAGGTCGCACCTGCCCAGGCGGTCGGCAAAAAGAGATGCGTGGTGGCCCTCGATATCGGTACCGATGGTTCGAACCTCATCATTACAGACGGTGGCCGTATTATTTGGCAACGTCCCATCCCAGTCGGCGGCAATCACTTTACGCGAGCGTTGACCAAGGAATTGAAACTGACGTTCGCCAAGGCGGAACATCTGAAACGGAACGCGGCCAAGTCGCCGGAGTTGGCGAATATTCTGAAAGCCTTGCGGCCTGTGCTGCAAGAATTCGTGAGCGAAGTGCAGCGATCGCTGGGCTACTTCACGAACACCCATCGCGATGCTCAGATCGAATACATGGTCGGCCTCGGCAGCGCTTTCAAGTTGCCCGGCCTGCAGAAATTCCTCGCAGACAAACTGGCCCTTGAGGTCCGCAAGCCAGACAAGTTCGTCCGCTGTTCCGGGCAGGTCGTCGCCGACGCCCCGGTCTTCAAGGAGCACCTGCTTTCATTTGCCGTTGCCTATGGGCTTGCATTGCAGGGATTGACCGTCGCCCGGCTGACAACGAACCTGCTCCCGCCCGAAATCACCTTCGAGCGGAAAGTCCGAGCCAAGAAGCCTTACGCCGTGGCTGCCGCTGCCTCACTGCTGTTGGGAACAACCGTGCTGGCCTACGGCTATTCGGTTCCGCTCAAACAAGTGAGCGATCCTCGCATCGGCGATTCCATCACCAAAGCCAAGAATGTGATTACCACGGCTGCTGGGGTTGATTCGCAGATCACCACCAAGAAAAAAGAAGTCGAGCAGACGCAGACCGAAGTGGAATCGATTGTTGCCGGTCAAGCCGAGCGCGTGAATTGGCTGGCGATGAATAAGTTCATGAACGAGTCGGTTCCTGTCCCAGGTCCGGCAGCCGAGAAGTCGAACCCCGACGACAGGCGAGCCTACAACATGGTCGGTGGCCTTGAGAAATACTGGGCGACCATCGAGGGTCGTCGGGCCGTGCAGAAACTCCAGGAACGAGTTGGTAAAGGCATCGATCCGCTCCAGGCCATGACCGACGACGACAAGCGTGAGTTCCTCGCGACGATCGACATCGAAGCAATCTACGGACGGCACACCAAGGATCTCAAGGCCTTCTACGAAAACATCGAAGGCAAACGCCGCAAGGAAATCGACAATCGACGCAAGTTCCCCGGTGCGGAGTATGCTCCTCGCGACTGGTGGGAAAACAAGCCCGAGCGACCGGTTGGTCCAGGGCTTCCGATCCCGACCACCGAGGTCGAACTCAAGCCCGACGGCGAAGGCTGGGTCGTCGAAGTTCGCGGCTCAACCTACTGGCACCCGGAAACGACGTCGGAAACCGACCGTTTTATTCTGGATACGTTGCTTCACAACGTCATTACCCGCTCATTGGTTCGCGTGGAACCGAAAGAAGACAGCGAGAAGAAAATACTGGCGGCGAATCCGATCCTTGGCAAGATCAGCCACGTATTTTTGTACCACGTGTGGGAAGACAAAAATCCTTCGCCAGGCATATTCGTGAACATCAAGTCCAGCCTCCTCGATCCGCTCGTTCCCGCGGCAGGCGGGGCTACTCCTGAGGGTGCTCCGGGCGGCGGCATGGGGCTTTCCGGACCCGGTATTCCGGGCGCTACCGGAGGGTCGACCAGCGGCGGCAGCACGGGTTCTTCATGGGTGCCGCTCGGTGGAGCGATCGTCGCGTCCGGCGGAGGCAACGTGGGCTACCCAGGTGCGGGACCTGGGCCCGGCGCAGGAAACGTGGGCTTCCCAGGTGCGGGACCTGGGCCCGGCGGACGTGGCGGAGCCGAAGCTCCTGGTGCCGCGGCAAACCCGCCCCCGCCCAAGGGGCTCAAAATCAAGCCTCGATTCGAATTCATCCTGGTCTTTGCCTGGAAAGAGCCGACGCCTTCGGACAAATTGCGTCAGATCAAGGATCGCGTCGCCCCGACTTCGGACTCGGGCACCGGCGGAATTTCCGGACCCGGACGTGGTGGAGCGAGCGGTGCCCCAGTTGGCGGTACCAGTAGTGGTGCGAAGTCGGAAGACCCATGACCTGAAACGCCACGCCGTTCGCCCAAAGGGCGACGGGTGGTGGCTCGACTGACGAGAAGATTGAAAAATAATCGGTGCTTCAAGCCAATGTTTCTTGCCCGGACACGGTTTCGCAAGTGGAGTGATTCGAATGGCCAAACTCGATGCCGAGATGATGAAGAAGCAGCACTTTTGGCTGTTGTTCATCCCCGTGCTGATCGGCTTGTTCCTCGCATGGATCGGCCTGGTCTTCGGCGTCGCCGAGGCGACCGTGGACAAAGATAAACAAAACAAAGCTGCGCGAGCCGAGATCGATCGAGCGAAGGCCCAACCCAAGAAAACTCTCGAACTGTATGAGGAACGCAAGGGCAAGTTGTTCGATTTGCGCACCGAGCGATGGAAAGAAATGTGGGAGATTCAGAAGGGAGTCTACGAGTGGCCGAAGTCGCTGGGCGACGAACAAGTCGAGAAGGTGAAGGCCCTCAAGTTCGGCAATGAAATCACGAATGACAGCTTCCTGAATGCCTTCCGGGATCACTACGTCAAGGAGTATAGCTCCCTGGTCGCCAGTGCGGCTCCGTTGCAATTCTCCGGTAGCTGGAACACGGTTCTGCGACACGTGCCCGTGTGGAAACGCACGCCACAATCGGAAGATGTATGGCTCGCGATGGAAGACTTTTGGGTCGAAAAAGAATTCATCCGAGCCCTGGCGGAGATTAACAACGACGCGGGCCGTTTTGAACCCAAGGCCGACGAAAAGACCGGCATCCGCGAGCGGACTTTTTCTAATCGCATCTGGGAAGTCCAGCTCAAACTCGTCGATAAGCCCGGCGGATCCGTCGTCGAGGGGACCATCAAGAATCGAACCGACCGTCTTCAACCTTATAACGCGAACAATGAATTGGTTCTCAATATCTGGCTGAACGAGGACGCCAATACACGACCCTTCCGTTACGTAATCGAGGGGACTTCGCTTCATGGTGGTAAGAGTGAGCCTGTCAAGTTCGTGGAGAAAAAGCACACCGTACTTGAAGGCACCCCACGGGGCATCTACCGCGTGGAGCAGGTCTTCGATACCCGGACCGCTCCGATCAAACGACTTGAACAACTGGTTCTCGGTCAACTCAGCGATCGGAACAGCCTGGCTGAATTGCAGATGGCTGCTTTCAGCACCAAGGCCGTGGCCGATGAGGCTGCCGCAGCAGGCATGGGTACACCCATGGATATGGGAGTGGGAGGACCGCCTGCTGCCGGCGTGGGGCCAGGGGGCGTTGGCATGGGGCCACCAGGCGGGCCAAGTGGGCCAGGTGGCGATGCCGCCTCAGCCGAAGTACCAACAACCTTTAATGGCCTCGTCCGTCGCCGGTACATCAACCGGACCGACCAGGTCCGTGCCATGCCCGTTGGCCTGAGGTTCATTCTCGACCAGGCCTATGTTCAAGACGCACTCACTGCCTTGTCCAATAGCAAGCTTCGATTTCAAACCGTTCAAACGTCTCTGATGCGATTCCGCAATAGCCTCACGTATGCAACTGCCTCATCTTCAACGGGAGATACGGGCACAGGTACTGGCGCGGGAACAGGTGGCGGAGTCGGCGGGCCGGTTCCTCCTCCCCCGCCACCGATGGGTCCACCGGGAGTCGGTGGACCACGAGGTGCTGGTGATTCAATACCCAGCGGCCCAGGCTTTCCGTCAGGCTTTCCGTCAGGCTACCCTGGCGGAGGTGGAAGCAGCACGCCGCGAAGCAGCAACGAGGATCAGGTTGCCTCGAATCTCATCCAACTCGACGTGTACGGCATCACCTCGCTGTACGAAAAATTCGAGGGGTCCACCGCCAAGAAGGATGAAACGCCAGCGACGGTTGGAAAAGTGGATCCGAAGGTTCCCGTGACCCCAATCGCACCACCGCCATCAAAGCAGTGAGTTGCTTGCATCTGGATTTCCGAGAGATTCAAACATTCACGCCCTCGGGCGAAGAGGATTAGATCATGGCCAATTCAGCCGGCGCAAAGAACTTCCTCATCGAGAAGGGTGAAAAGATCGGCCTCGGCGTCGCGGCCGTGTTTGCCGTGCTCCTGGTCGCGCTGGGTCTCATGGACCTGGCCAGCGGCGCACAAGATCCAGCCGCCTTCGCGAAAGAGGTCGACGGGAAAGCGGGCCAATTGACGACTGCGATGGCCTCGCCGACTGCCGCGATCCCCGTGCTCGACGGCAAGATCACGGAGAAGGTCACGTTGGCTCCCATCCCTCTCCTGGCGACCACGAAAGACTACTACGACCCCACCGCCCCACCAGATAGCCGGCGCATTACGCCACTCGTTCTCAGCGTGACCGAGGGCCAGGTCGAGATGGCAGTTCTGAAGCTCCTGGCCAACGACTTCGTAATCGAACGCGATACCGACGGCAACGTGACCAACGTTCGCGTCGGGGTCATCTCGGCCAAGGATCCATCGGTGAAAGTGGAAGGAGGAGCTGATTTCGTCAAACAGCTCGGCAAGAGAATTCGAAACATGGTGCCTCCCAATCGCAAAGACCCGGGAGTGGGAGTTGGCCCGGGTGGCCCTGGAGGTCCCGGCGGACCGAGTGGCCCCGGTGGTGTTGGCATGGGTGGCGGACCCGGCGGACCCGGGCTACCCGGCGGTGCCGGCATGGGCGGCGGACCCGGCGGACCCGGAGGACCCGGGCTACCCGGCGGTCGCGGAATGGGCGGCGGAGCTGGATTCGGTGGTGCGGCCGGTGGCGGCATGCTCTCCGGTCCACAAGCCGCGGGCAAACGTGAACAAGTCGATTACATCGAAGGCGAAAACGACGAGCAAATCGAAAAGTTGCTCGATGGGCGACGGCTTGCGATTACGATTCGTCCTCAACGGATGAACGTTCTCCAGGCCTCGTTCCCATACGCTGCCCAGCTTGAGAAATTCAAGCAGGCTCTCCGTTATCTCAAGGTAGATGAACTGTACGCCCGACCGGACGATATGCCGACCTTCAACGGCGTGGACGTGCAAAGGCGATTGTACCGCAAGAAATCGGTCGGTTCTGCCGAGCTGATCATGCTCCAAGACTGGACCTCGCTCGACCTGGCGAGAGAATCCCAGGACCTTCGCGCGGTCAAGCTCTACTACAACGAAGATTCGATGGATCTGAAGCGTGTGATGGTACACGAAGACAATTTGCTCGTGATGCCGCTGCCCCACGAGATCGCCGGCAAGTATTCGGACATGCGGCTTCCAACCCTGATGGCCAGCATCGCCAAGATGAAGAAGCAAGATGTCAAGGCGCCCGCCCTGCCGCCGCCGCAGAACAAGTTCGGCGGAGACCGGAACCCATACAAACGCGGCGATGCCCCCAATGCGGGCCTGTACAACCCCGGCGAAGGCGGAAACATGGGCCTGCTTCCACCTGCACTCAGCAAAACCAAGGGCGCAGCGGAGAACATTACGGCTTCGGCTACAATCGAACCACCCGATCATATTTTCGTCCGCGTGTACGACACGGACGTTCGCGATGGACTCGTTCACGAATATCGCATGCGTGTCAGGGTGAAGAATCCCAACTTCGGCAAGAAGGACCTCGTTTCGAAAGCGTCCGACGCGGACAACGAAGAGCTTCCCCCACTGGACGAGCACTGGTACGAGTTCAAGCAGAAAGTCTCAATCCCGCAGAGTGGCTACCAATATGTGGTCGATCCAACCCCCCCGGGTAAGTCGGCTACGCCAATGAAAGAGCCCAAGGATGGGCAGGCCATCATGCAATTCCATCGCTGGCATGGCTATCTCGATCTGACGGAAAAGCTCACCGAGCCGGTTGGCGACTGGGTTCTATACGAATTGCTCGTCTCGCGTGGCCAATATGTCTCGGGCAAGGCTTTTTCTCCGTTGCCGTTCTGGTCGTCCGTGGACAACGCATTCGTGCTTCGTGAGATTCCCGGCGAAAAGGCAGTCAAGGGCAAGGAACCTCGCAAGGGCGTCTTCTTGGAGCCGATTCGCCCCCGAACATTGCTAACCGTGGAGGTGGCAGGTGGGAAGGTCTACTTGCCAATCCCGCCGAATCCCGGCGAAAAAACGAATCGCCTGCCGAGGACTCAGGACGAGGCCGGTGCCGAGGTGCTCTTCATGTACCCGGATGGCACGCTGGAGCTACGGACGAGTGCGAACGACAAAGCCGATACGGACCGAAAAGATCGAGAGGACCAGTTCAAAAAATGGGTAGCCGACACCGAAGGTAAGCTTCCTTCCACGACGCCCAAGAAGGATAAAGATGGTTTTTGATCCCCGGTTCGGATGACTTGGCCCCGGCCAATTGGCCGGGGATTTTTGTACTTCTCGCGAAAAGCGCGCGGGCTCGCTTGACACGGGACCCTTCAGACTCGACAATCATTAAGATCTACCTCGGTGACCACCGACGAACCGCCGGCCGAGCCGGCCGAGTTTTTATTGGGAGACTCAAGATATGAGTCAGCAGCCGCGCCGCCGACGTTTAGAAGTCGAAGATTCGGGCGACGTAGCAGTCGTTCAATTCGTGGATAAGAAAATTCTGGACGAACAAAATATCCAGATGATCGGCGACGACCTTTTCCGACTCGTGGAGGAATTGGGTCGCCGAAAAATCCTTCTCAACTTCAGCAATGTCGAATTCTTGTCCAGCGCCGCATTGGGCAAGCTCATCACCATGAACCGCAAGGTCCAAGGTGTTCGAGGGAAGCTCGTTCTCTGCAACATCTCGAAGGAAATTCGCGAGGTGTTCGAGATTACGAAGCTCGATAAGTTGTTCACAATTCTGCCCGATGAAGCGGCAGCCCTTAAGTCCTTCTAGCCCCTAGTTTCAGGTTGCACTCCCCCGGCTCATCGTTTGAGCCGGAATGTCGAGACTTGGAGTCTTTGGCAAGCATGACCGACACCGGCCGACAGACTGTAATTCAATCCGACTTGGACGCGGCGCGACTACTTCAAGAGGAAATCGAAGGCGTCGTTCGACACGCCTTCGAGGAACCGGAAGCGTTTGCCATCAAGATGGCGGTCGAGGAAGCGCTCGTCAACGCCATCAAGCACGGCAATCAGATGGACCCGGACAAGATCGTCCGCGTGGTCTACACCCTCAACAAAGAACGATTCGACGTCCGCATCACCGACGAAGGTCCCGGGTTCAATCCGGATGATGTGCCCGATCCGACCGCACCGGAAAACCTCGAACGCCCTTGTGGGCGTGGCCTGCTCCTCATCCGTTACTACATGTCTTCGGTTTCCTTCGTCGACGATGGCCGCACGATCGTGATGCAAAAGTTTCGGAATGGGAAACAGTAAGTTTTCGGTCTCCATTTCTTGAGCACTCTTCCAATGACCCCGATGATGCAGCAGTACCGGGAGGCCAAGTCCCGGCATCCCGGAATGCTGATGCTCTTTCGCATGGGCGATTTTTTCGAAACCTTTGAAGAAGATGCGGAACTTCTCTCGCGCGTTCTTGGCCTGACGCTCACCACTCGCGATGGCTCGATGCCCATGGCGGGTGTACCCGTCAAGTCCATTGAAGGCTACCTTCGCAAGCTGCTTCAGTCCGGTTATCGCGTCGCGATTTGCGATCAGGTGGAGGACGCAGCCCAGGCCAAGGGACTCGTGAAGCGCGAAGTGACACGCGTCGTCACGCCCGGAACTGTCACCGAAGACGATCTGCTCGAACCGGGCAAGCCGAACCATCTGGTCGCCCTTGTTGTGGGACGGGAAACATGTGGATTGGCCTGGGTCGAAGTCACGACGGGCGAGTTCCGTGCGGCCGACGTGCCCGCCGATCGTTTGGCCGACGAACTGAATCGTCTGCGCCCGGCCGAGTGTATCGTCGCCGAAGCAACGATACCACTACTCGGGGAGAGTACGCGTCTCGCGATTCCTTCCGCGATCACCACGCGGCCCGATTGGACGTTCGATCTCAAGACGAGCCGCGAGGCGTTGCACGCGCACTTTCAGGTCATCACGCTGTCCGGGTTCGGCTTCGACGATCAACAGACGTGTGTGTCGGCCGCCGGCGCGTTGTTCCTGTACTTGCAAGAAACATTGAAATCGAGCCTGAGCCATTTGCGGCAACTGAAGCCCTACCGAGCCGACCGGCACCTGGCACTCGATGAAGTCACACGTCGCAGTCTGGAACTCACACGAACCGTGCGCGATGGCCAACGCGAAGGAACTCTGCTCAGCGCACTGGATCGCACCGTCACGCCGATGGGGGCCCGTACTCTTCACGATGCAATTCTCTCGCCGCTCGCCATACGTGCCGAGATCGAAGCCCGCCTGGCCGTTGTCGAGGAATTCCTACGGCAAACTTCGCTGCGGAGCGATTTGCGCGACATGCTCAAGGAACTGCCCGATCTTCAGCGCTTGACCACGCGGGTTTCCACGAATCGAGCGTCACCTCGCGATTTGGGCGGCGTTCGCAAGGCCTTGCGTGAGCTGCCGAAGATCAAGGCGAAGATTGCAGGACGTGGGGCCAGGTTGCTCAACGAATTGGAAGGACGTCTCGAACTCTGTCCCGATCTTCGCGAAGTGCTCGATCTCGGACTTGCCGACGAACTGCCGCCCAACGTCAAAGACGGCGGCATGATCCGCGAGGGCTATCACGCCGAGCTGGACGAACTGCGGCAACTCTCCCGTGAAGGCAACGACTGGCTCGCACGCTATCAGTCGCAAGAAGTCACGCGGACCGGCATTCCGAGTCTCAAGGTCGGCTTCAATTCCGTGCATGGCTACTACATCGAAGTCACGCATCTCCATGGCTCCAAGATTCCCGATAATTACACACGCCGGCAGACGCTCAAGAATGCCGAACGCTACATCACGACCGAGTTGAAGGAGTACGAAGAGAAGGTCCTCACCGCTCGCGAACGCTCGTTGGGGCTCGAACTCGACCTCTTCCAAAAGCTTCGCGAGCAGGTAGCCGCACAAACGCATCGACTCCTGAATACCTCGGAGGTTCTGGCTCAACTCGATTTCCTCTCGTCCCTCGCGGAACTCGCGGCCTCGCGTCGATACGTTCGCCCGATCCTGGTCGACGAACCAGTTTTGGAAATTCGCGAAGGCCGTCATCCAATCCTCGATCAAACGCTGCCTGTCGGAACCTTTGTGCCAAACGACGTCTTGCTTGGTTCAGAGAGCGGACGTTTCTGGCTGATCACTGGGCCCAACATGGCGGGCAAATCGGTGTTTATCAAGCAAACCGCACTCATCACGCTGATGGCTCATCTCGGTGGGTACGTCCCGGCCGAGTCGGCGAAAATTGGCATGACCGATCGCATCTTCACCCGCGTGGGTGCAAGCGACGAATTGAGCCGCGGGCACAGCACGTTCATGGTGGAAATGACCGAGGCCGCGAACATTTTGAATAATGCGACCTCAAAAAGCCTGGTGATCCTCGATGAACTCGGCCGCGGCACCAGCACGTATGACGGCGTCTCTCTGGCCTGGGCGATTGCCGAGCACTTGCACGACGAGGTCGGCTGCCGGGCGATGTTCGCGACTCACTATCACGAACTGGCCCAACTCGCGGAGTCGCTCAAGCATCTGCGCAACTACAACGTGCAAGTTCGCGAACGGGATGCGGACGTGATCTTCCTGCACAAGATCGCCCCTGGAAGTGCCGAACGCAGTTATGGCATCCACGTTGCTAAACTGGCAGGCGTGCCGAAGCCAATTCTCGAACGAGCCGCGGGCATCATGAGCGAACTGGAGTCGAGGCACCAACTTCCCGAAGCGAGCAAACGCCGAGCCTTCGACCCGCCGGAGAAGCCACGCAAGAAGAAGAAAATCGAGGATGGGCCATCGCTGTTTGAAGGCTGACACTCCTGGAAACAGCACACGGGCCAACGGCCAGACGAACTCATTTTCGATTCCAAGCTCACCACCTGCGCCCACTTGAACTGAGTCCATCCGCAAGGCATCGACTTCGTCACGCTGCGCTGACGCACGCCGCGGTGGTTGTAAGAAAACGTCCAGCAACCGCTTTCCGTCTGGCGACGCATCGAAATGGAAACAACGCGTTGGCCACTACGCCCAACGCATGCCCATCGAAGACGGCATCGATGTCTTTCACCTGGATGCCTTGTCGAGTTGGGTCGCACTCAAAGTCCACTGCGAGGTGCAACTGCCGCTCCTGGCGAGCGGTCTCTACCGCATGCTGGCTAATCGCATCGGCAACGGTACGAGATGGCGAAAGCGCAGCACCTGTTCCGGGACTTCATCGGTGCTTCCGCTGTTGCTGTTGGCAGCCGGCTACAACGGAATCGATCTGAGAGTTCCTTGGCTGCAGCACAAACGCCTGCAATTGGTCTTCGGTTGAGGCGCCGAGAAACGACTCACCGGACAAGCTCGCTCACGCTCGACTTTTTAGGTGCGCGAATGGTATGGGAATTCAGGCTAGTGCTTTGTCAACCCTGCAAGGATGGATGCCCCAGTGTTGCCCTCTCGCTCCGCGAGAGGGCGGCGGGCCTGAGGATAAGGCGCGACGATTCAGCGTTAGGCAGTGCCTTTGCCTCCCTCTCGCGGAGCGAGAGGGCTACATTTCCCACTAAGGCAGGGGACGCTTCCGATACAGCAGCCACGCCAGCGATCCAACTAGCAGCACAACAACGAACAGGTCGAACATCGGGTCCCATTGCTCGCGACCCTTGAATCCGGCAGCCTTCCGTGCATCCGACAGGGCACCGACGTACCATTGCGAGCACAATGCTCCAATCAGACCGATCATGTTCAACAGTCCGAAGAGGGCACCGACGTGCTTGCCGCTCTGCTCGATGGTGGCCGACCACCAAGTAGGCAGCGTGAGTTGAACACAAAGACAAGAGAGGCCCGCCAGCATCGCCAGCGTCCGCGGTTCTTCCGCACGCACGGCCAACATGAGGCAGCCCGCCGCAAGCAGGTAGGTCCCGCAGCCGAGCAAGCGGCGACCCCAAACGACCGGCAACCGGCCTTTCAGAATGCGGTCCGCGACCATGCCGCCAGACAACACGCCGATGGCCGACCCCGCGAGCACCAGTGAACTCAGCCGTCCCGCTTGCCGGTTCGTTAACTTGTGAGCGACTTCCAGATAATTCGAGAACCACGAATAATACAGATATGAATTGAAGGAACTGCACACGATGACGACCGCAAGCAGCCACAAGCCGGAGTTGCTCAGCACGGCTTTCCATGGAATCGGTTCGACGTGGGCGGATGGCGGAGGCCCGCCTCCCTGAATGATTGCAAGTTCTTCTGCATTGACCCGAGGGTCCTTGGCCGGATCGTCGCGGAACCAGCACCAGAACCCGAATGCCCAGATGACGCCGAGCATTCCGAATACCACGAACGCCCAGCGCCAGCCGATGAATTGAATTAGCTCGGCCGCGACCGTGGGAGCTGCGACCCCTCCAAGTTGGGCAGCGGTTAACATGATGCCCTGAACTCGTCCGCGTTCGTGGGCCGGGAACCAGCGTGAAATGACTCGTGCCGCATTCGGAAAGGCCCCTGCTTCGCCGGCACCGAACAGAAATCGAACCACGATCAATGCTGAAAATCCCCATGCCGCACCAGTGAGTGCCGTGAACAGCGACCACCAGATGACGATTCGCGTAAGAACAAAACGCGATCCGATCCGATCGCCCAGTCGGCCGGTCGGCATCTCGAAAATGCCGTAGGCCAAGGTGAAAGCCATCAAGGCATAGCTGATCTGCGTATTCGTGAGATTCAGTTCAGCCTTGATCGGGGCGATGGCCTGTTGCATGCACACGCGGTCGAGGTACAAGACCCCAGCCAACCCGCACAGCCAGGCGACGAGTATAAACCGCGTGCGTGTTGGCCGCTTGCTGGACGCTTCATTCATAGAGGGCAATTGTACGTGGAATGTTTGGCAAGCCGGTACAATATCGCCTGCGTATCAGGCCAGTAGAAAGCGAAGGATCCGAGTTTTCCCTTCGTACCTTTTGTGGATCCAGAATGCCGCTATCTGCCGTTACCAAGCCCGATACAGATCCGACCAGGATCTTCGAACGATGCCGGGATTTCTATTCCACCGAATTGCTGGCCGTGGCCTCGGTCGACTTCAACCTGTTCGGCCGACTTGCCGAACGGCCCAAGTCGTTCGCGGAACTACGAGCGGAGATTGGCCTCTCAGAACGATCGGCCAACGTGCTCATCACGGCCATGCGGGCGATGGAACTGCTCGTGCTCAGTGCGGACGGCAAGCTGGACCTTACGCGGGCCGTACGAGAGCATCTCGTGCCGGGTGCCTACTTTGATGTGGGGGGTTACATCGGCCTGGTCTCCGAATCGCCCGGCGTGCGTGCGATGGCCGAGCGATTGACGACGAACAAACCAGCGGGCAACCGCAAGGATGAGGAGGGGGCTTCGTACATCTTCCGCGAAGGGATGGAGTCCGCGATGGATCGCGAGGCTTCCGCTCGTCGACTGACACTTGCTCTCGCCGGGCGGGCCAAAAACTGCGCCCCTTTCTTGGCCGAGAACGTGCCTCTTCAAAATGCGAACGTTTTGCTCGACGTCGGCGGCGGTTCCGGAATCTACGCCATCGCCTGCTTGCAAAAGAACCCGAAACTTCGGGCGATTATCTGGGATCGGCCCGAGGTTCTGAAGATCGCCCAGGAGATGGCCGAGGCCTACGGCGTGACGGATCGCCTGGAAATGCGGCCCGGCGACATGTTCGCCGATCCTGTGCCCGCCGACTGCGACGTGGTGCTCCTGTCAAACATTCTGCACGACTGGGATGTACCTGAGTGCCGCACGCTGGTGAATCGCTGCGCCGATGCTCTGCCTACAGGCGGGCGATTGCTGGTTCACGATGTGTTCTTGAACGACGATCTCGGCGGGCCGCTGTCGATCGCGTTGTACTCAGCCTCTCTGTTCTCGCTCACGGAAGGACGTGCATACTCGGCGGCTGAGTATGGTTCGTGGTTGAAGGAGGCGAGCCTGACGGTTTCCGGATCGGTCGTCCCGACAGCGGTCCATTGCGGCGTTCTTGAGGGGAGAAAGATGCCTCCAAAGTAGCCTTCTCGCGGAGCGAGAGGGCTACGATTTCGTTAAGCCATACGCGCCGAACGCGTTCGTTCCAAAGACGCGGATGCGTGCCTCCATTCCCTTGGCCGTCAGGAATTCGTCCGCGAGCGCGAAGACGGTTGCATAGGTTGCGAACGCATCGCTGACGGGCCAGTTGCTGCCGTACACAATGCGTTGCACGCCGAAGGCGTCCCAGAGCACTTCGAGCGTCGGGCGATAGAACGCCAACTCCTTCGGAGCCTTGCCGTCGCGCATTCGACATCCTTCGACCAGCGCGGACATTTTGCACCAGACGTTCGTCTGCTTTCCACAAGCGACGATATCCTTCCGCCACTGTTCGGGGGGCACTTTCCCATCAATCGCGACATTGGCCATGTGGTTCACTACGATCCGCAACTTCGGAAAGTCCTTGGCCAATCTTGCCACGTCCGTCAGCATCTCCGGACCGCCGTTCACATCGAGCGTCAATTCCGCCTCGGCGAATCGGTCGATGTCCTTGCGATAGGCTTCGTTCTCCATGCCGGTTTTTAACTCGCCGGAGCCGATGCGAATACCGCGAAAGAGCGGCTCTTTCTTCAGGCGATTCAACTCGTTCGCAAACTTTGCCTTGCCAGGGAACAACCGGCCAACGATGCCCTTGATGATCGGCTCTCGCTTTGCCAGATCGAGTAACCAGTCATTGTCCTTCGGCCAGGGCGAGGCCTCGACGACAACCGTGCCGGTGACGCCGTGCGGCTTCACGAGCTTTGCAAACTCATCGGGCAGCACTTTGCGATAGAGGAGCTTGTCATTCTTGCCCGGCCAGGGAACTCCCTCGGGCCGGGTCGGGTCGTAGAAATGCGTGTGCGTATCAATGATTTGTGGCTGGTCCGTGGCTTCCGCGACGAGTGCGGGGGCCAGGGCCAAGCCAGCCAGGAATTCGCGACGAGTGTGCATCATTTTTGGGCCACGTTAAAACACCAGATGGTATTCATTTCTCGCACGTAAAACTTGCCGCCGATCACGACTGGATGAGCCCAGCAGTTGCCGCTGCCGTTCGAAATTCGGAACGTGCTGATCGGCTGATACTCTTTCGGGTTGGCACTCACGAGGGAAACCCAGCCATTCTGATAACGCACGTACAACATTCCGTCGGCATAAGTAATCGATGCCGAGCCGCCCCCTTCATCGCGATCCTTCCGGCTCCACATGACCTTGCCGGACTTGGCTTCGGCACACCAGATTCGTCCGGAGTCGTCCTGGTCGCCGTACAAATAATCGCCGACGCGGATGATCCCGCCGTGCTTGTTCGCGAGCTTATCCGACCAGTAGACCTCCTTGGCGTCCATTTTCCCGCCAGTCGAGCTGATTTGAAACAGCCCGGCACCACGCCCGTATCCGGCGGAGGCAAACAACTGGTTCGTGGCCGGCATGAGGACAACGCTCGGAACGTTGGCTGTGTTATCGGCGAAGCGCGATCCGGTCGCTCCATAGCGCCAGAGAAACTTCCCCGTCTCGGCCGCGAATGAGACCACGCTCTTGGACGTGAGCGTGACGTACTGCTTCCCGCCCGGGCCCGTGTAGGCAATGATGGACGAATAGCCCGCATCCTCACCATCGGGAGTAAACCCCTTCCAAAGCACCTTGCCTGATTTCTTGTCGAGTGCAAGCATGGTCGCTTCCTTGCCGCCTGGGGTGCAAAGCACCTTGTCGCCATCGACGAGCGGGGACTCGGAAAAGAACCAACTCCCGACGGAGCCCTTGAAGTCCTTGGCCAGGTTGTGTCGCCAGAGTTCCTTGCCATCGGCCAAGGCCACGCACACGAAGTCGCCATGCTGGCCGATCGCGTAAACGTAATTGCCATCCACGGTCGGAGTGCAACGCGGGCCGGGGTAGCCACCACCGCCGCCGGACTTGCCGACCTTGGCTTCCCAGATTTTTTTGCCATCCTTGCGGCCCACGGCGAACACGTACGAGGAATCGCCCTTGTCTCCCATGGTGATGACTTTGTCGCCGACCACGACGACGCTCGAATAACCGTCGCCGACATTCTCGGACTTCCACGCCAGAGGCGGACCATCCGTGGGCCACGATTTCAACAAGCCTTTATCGGGCGATAAACCATCGCGTTTTGGGCCACGAAAAGTCGGCCAATCGGGTTCGGCGGCCGAGATCGCGAAGGAGAATGTCAGCGTGAATAGGAGAGCAATTCGCATCGTTGCAAAACCCCGAAAAGAATGGGCACGGAAGTGAAGAGAGTATACGGCCAGGGGCGGAATGAGTGCAAGGCGAGCGGAGCGACAAGCCGGACGCGCCAGCGAAGGAAAAGCACGTAGAGCCAAATTCCGCATCGGGCCTGACGCGCCAGCGAAGGAAAAATCACGCCGACGTAATATGTATTTCCTTCGCTGGCGCGTCAGGCTCGCCGAATCATTTCGGCAGCGGCACCTGCTCCCGTCCGCGAAGATACGCAACCAAATCTCGCACCTCCTGTTCGCCGAGTTTGTCAAAAATCCCCTCGGGCATCATCGACAGTTTCGATTGCACGCGGGCTTCGATCTCGTCCTTCAGCAACACCAGCGTTTCGTTGGCCGTCTGGATCGTCAGCGATTTCGCCGTCTCCGCCCGGACGATGCCGTTGATGCGGCGTTCGTTCTTCATGTCGATGGAGACGACCAGATATTCGCGTGGCACAACCGCACTTGGGTCGAGCACGTTTTCCAGGATGTAATCGATGTTCGAACGCTGGGCACCGGTGAGGGCCGGGCCGATGTCGCCGCCATCGTCGTACAGCTTGTGGCACGAAGCACAATTCTTGGCGAACACCTGCCGGCCCTTCACGAGATCGCTTTTCTTCAAAGCCTCCTCGGTCAGAATCGCCTTGTACTTCTTGGTCAGTTCAACACGCTGAGCGCTCGCCGGTTGAATCTGCCCCCAGACCTTGGTGAGCCGATCGCCGACGCGTTTGTCCTTCGAGCCTTGAATCTGCCGGGCGACAAACACCGAAACATCGCGGCGGGGCACTTTGTTCTGCTCGATGGCATCGAGCAACGCCAGCGCCCAGTCGGTCCGCGAGGCGAGCGTTTGCACGGCATCTTCCTTCTCGGGTTCGCTGAGCGTCGGAAAGATTTTCAGCAAGGTGGCCGCCGTGCCCGGATCGTTGAACGCAGCCAAGCCACGAATCGCCTCGGCCCGCATGGTCTTGTCGTTGACGAGTTCCTGAAGAATCGGCAGCAAATCGGGCTTGCCGCGACGGAGCAGCACACGCAACGCAGTCGAACGGTTGGCAACGTCGGCCTTCGAATCGCTCGCGGTTTTCTTCATCGAGGCGATGGCCAATTCGTCGTTGAAGGTGACGGCGAGGATCATGGCGCGGTCGCGGACTTCTTTACTAGAGCTAGCGAGAAACTTCGGTCCTGCAATATTCCAAGCTTTTGGAGTGGTAAGTTCGCGAACGCCACCAAGCCCATCGAGAATACCTTGCAACACATCGCCCCGGATTGCCTCATCGATTGTCGAACTCGCAAGTTCGAGAAGTGGAGTTAGATTAGCCGTATTGAGCGATGTAAGTTTGCGGGCAATGAACTCTCGGACCAGGGGAATTTTCGCTGCCAAGAGGTACCCTAGTGATTGCTGTAAATCGAGTCCCACGCACGGCTCCACCGCGTACCAAGTCATCAGAGGTAGATTGTCGTCTGTTGCATCCTCTTTCTTAATCGCTTCGAAGAAAGCCAGAAGTAAAACCATGCGCTCTCGTGGAGGAACTTGTCGCAAACTTGATGCTACCGCCAAACGACCGGCTGGGCTGGAAAGGGCCAAACTTGCCCGCCCACGGTCTGCAAGCGAGTTTACGGCGACGTGTTCCAAATAAATGCGAAACTGCCACGACTCGATTGCGTCATTTTTTTCTCTTATTTCTTTTGATACTGGCGGTGGCAATTCACCGAGCGAATGGAGAGTCCACATGTGCCGAATTTTTTCATACGCCGTAGGCGCCTTGCTTAAGGCCTCATTCAAACGAACTCGAGTATCTTCTTTTGATTCATCATTCTTCTTGCGCTCCTGCAATATCCGCCGAGCGTGCCGCGGGAACCAATCGTTCTTGTGTTTCTGTAATTCGATCAGCTCGTTGTCGTTGAGCTTCGAAAGATCCCCCTTCCAAGCCTTCGGGGTGCCATACACGATCTTGTGAATCCGCCCGTTGGTCACGTCAACCTTCTCGTAGTTGTGGCACTCGCCGGTGTCGCACCAGTCGCTGACGAAGACGCCGCCGTCGGGGCCGTAGTGAATGGCGATGCCGCGGAACCACGGGTCGTTCGCGAACATGAAATCCTTTGCTCGTTCGGCCTTGTAGCCAGAGCCGCTTCGCTTCAGCACATCGCGGTTCAGGCGGTTGCCGTGAATGTTGCAGGTGAACAGCGTGTTGCGATATTCGTCCGGGAAATTGTCGCCGAGATAAACCATCGCCCCGGAGTGAGCGTGGCCGCCGCCGGCATCGGAGTGCTCGGGCTTGTTGCCTCGCGAACTGGTCCAGTCGCCGCCAGCCCAGTGGATATAGTCGGCGATGCTTGGCATCAGCTTGTAGGTGTTCGGGTTCACGTCCTGGCCGTACATGCGGTCGAAGTGCCCGCCGGGGATCACGTGGAACAGGTGCTTGATGACGCAGTTGGTCATGAAGAATTCGCCGTACTCGTCGTAGTCGAGGCCGAACGGATTGGTCGTGCCGTGGGCGAACGGCTCGAAGACTTTGCGAGTCGGATGATAACGCCAGACTCCGCAATTGAACTCGGTGCGGTCCTTCATCGGCGTGCCGGGCTTGGCGACGAACGACCGCGATTGAATGCCGTTGCAGCCGTACAGCCAGCCGTCCGGCCCCCAGATCAGGCTGTTGAAGATGTTGTGCTTGGTGTCCTTCATGTTCCAGCCATCGAGCACCACCTGCGGCTCGCCGCGTAGCACAGGCTTATCCGCATTAAAATCGCACGGAATAAACACGAGGTTCGGCACCGAACACAGCCAAATGCCCCCATGGCCGAGTTCGATGCCGCTCAGGTTCGAGCCCTTTTCGTAAACGACAGTCCGCACATCGTGCTTGCCGTCGCCATCGGTGTCCTCGAACATGGTGACGCGGTCAGCCCCGGAGCCATCGGCCTTCCAGTTTGGATACGACAGGCATTCCACCACCCACATGCGCCCACGGTCGTCGAACGTGAACGCAATCGGCTGCACCACATCCGGCTCGCCGGCGAAGAGCGTGGCCTTGAAGCCATCGGGCAAGGTCATCTTGCCCGGGGCATCCTTGGCGGGAACCGGGCGATCCTGGGCGAGGGCCGAACTGCCAATCAGGCAGCCGATCGTCAGGCTGAGGGCCAGTTTGAAAAACGATCTTTTGTGTTTGTGGACAAAAGTGGACATGTTGTGACACCTCACGAGGTTGACCGGAGAAGCGCATGACCGACACAAAGAAGATAATTGGGAGGGTATCGTTTGTGAACACGACTTTGAAAGAAATGTTGGTGATTCCGTAGCCGCACTCGGACGAGTGCGGCTACGCATCGACTAAAAGTCGCCGAGGGCTTCGCCGCCAGCCCGCGTGCCGAGGGCTCGCCAGGTGGTGAGATCGATGCTCGAACGAATCGTGCGAACGGAGCCATCCATGATCAAGACGTTGACGGCCCCTCCGGAATGATAAGAGCGTGCTGTGATGGCCGCGTAGGTCGGCTGGGTGGCACTATTCCCTTCTTGCCTGGAATTGTAGTCGATGTCGTACGCGGCCCCGCCGAACGTGAACGGGACCTTCGTATTCGGTGTGAAGATCGTGGTAAACCCGCTGTGGTGCACTCGACCATCGGGCCATTCTGTGTGCCCCGTATTGTCGTTTGTGGTCGGTCCCAACTTGGCCTGCCCGCCAGAAGCCATGGCGGCGACTTGAGAGGGCATGGACGGGGCCGATGGGCCCGGATCGGCTGTGTTACGCATGTAGGGCGTGAACGCCTTCACCTCGGAGGCACCGAGCGTATTGCTCAAGCCATCGACGAAGGCCGAGGTCGTGAAGTTCGAGTTCGGATGAAAGGCCCCATCTCCGCCGGCCCCCGTGGCTGGGTTCCACACGAGCCAGGTGCCAAAGTTGAAGCCGTACGTATGCGGGTAAACGTACGCTGCCCCGCCGTTCATTCGCAATCGGTTATTGACTTCGCTTGGACAGAGGTAGATGGGAATCTTGGTCTGAGGAATGCCCGATGCGAGTTGCTGGTCCCAGGCGACTTCCAGATTCACCTTCACGAAAGCATTGTCTTGTTCAACGTAAGGCAAAATGCGCCCATGAATCGACCAGGAACCATTGTTGGTCCCGAACGTGGCCCCAACCGGAGCGTTCATGCTCGGAGGAAAGTAGCCACGATTCGCCTCGTGGTTATGAAGGGCCAGTCCGATCTGTTTCAGATTGTTCTGGCACTTCGCCCGATTGGCCGCCTCGCGAACCTTCTGCACGGCCGGTAAGAGCAGGCCGATCAGAATGGCGATGATCGCTATGACGACCAAAAGCTCGATGAGCGTGAAGGCGTGGCGAACGGATCGCATGGACGGACTCCGAGGAATAGTTCCCTCCAAGAGCAAAGCTTGTGCCGGGAGTTGAGTGTGGACGTTCGCTCCGCAAACGTCAGGGCTTTCAGCCGCCAGAGTCGCGTTTCCCCGGCTAAAGCCTTGCCGTTTGCGGAGCGAACGTCCACACTCATGGGCATCCCGCGACCGAGGCAGGTCACGGATTAGCCACTCGAACGAAGTTCGCCTCCAACTGGTCGGTGCAGCGTTCCCAGGTGAATTTCTGTGCGTGGCCAATGCAGGCCTCGGGTTGGCCTTCGCGAAGTGCAGTCTGAATTGCTACCTCCAAGTCCTCATGGATTTCACCGACGCCCGGAGCGGATACGACATCAACTGGCCCGATTACAGGAAACGCTGCAACGGGAACACCGCAGGCCATCGCCTCGATCATCACGAGGCCGAAGGTGTCCGTTCGGCTGGGGAACACGAAAACATCCGCGTTCGCGTAAGCCTCGGCAAGGTCCGCCCCTTTGCGATAACCGAGGAAGACGACTTCGGGGTATGCCTTCTGCAACCGCTCACGCAGTGGTCCATCGCCAACGACCATCTTGGTGCCGGCATGTTTGACGGCCAGGAACGCTTCGATGTTCTTTTCTTTGGATACCCGCCCGGCATACAGCAAAATGGGTCGGGGATACTGCGTCCAGGTCTTCTCACGCGGATAGAAGAGTTTCAGATCCACGCCCCGCGACCAGCGGCACAGATTCTGGAAGCCACGTTCCTTCAAATTCGCTTCCAGTGTAGGCGTCGAAATCATCACGGCCGACGAGCCGCCGTGGAACCAGCGCATGAACCGATACGACCAGCGTGCCGGGAGTCGTAGCAGTTCTTCCACGTATTCCGGAAACTGGGTATGGTACGATGTGGTGAAACGCCAGCGGTTGCGAATACAAAAGGCGCGAACCGCCAGGCCGATCGGCCCCTCTGTTGCGATATGCACAACATCCGGATTGAATTCTCGAATGAGCGAAGTGATCCGTCCCCGCGACGGAAGCGCGAGCCGGATTTCCTTGTAGAAGGGGATGGCAAAGTTTCGGAACAACCCCGGTTCCACGACGGTAACGATGTGGCCACGCTCCTTCAGAACGCCGAGACTGGTTTCCCAGGAGCGGACCACGCCGTTGACCTGTGGCCGCCAGGCATCGGTCGCCAACAATATCCGGAGCGGTTGATTCACTTAGAATGGAGTATGGAACATGCCCGCTGACCCAAAGAAGCGCGAACTCCGCAAGCTGAAACAGACGATCAAGCGGGCGGGCAGCAAGCACCGCCGGCGCGATTTGAAACGCCAACTCATCGAGAACCCGGAAGGGGCGGCCGAGGCCGAGCAAAGCTTTGGCAAGTTTAGTTCGGAAGGCCTGAACGGGCTGGATGCGGATTCGACGCGGAAACGGGAAGGGGACTGAGAATGTGTTTTCAGGCCCAGCGGGCTTGAAGCGAGATGGAGTTTTGTCTTTGCCAGGTATCTTCCGCCCCAGGATAGCTCATGGGGCGTCGGGCGAGAATTGCTCGGAGGTCACCGCCCTCCCAGTTCGCTCGAAATCAGAAAATGGCGGTGCGCACATGGCCCTTAGCCCTCAACTTCCTCAATTATCCGCGAACGAAATTTTCATCACCTTGAATCGCAGTGTGCCACGGGGCACCGGAATTTCCGCGACTTCGCCTTTCTTCTTTCCCAACAGTCCTTGGCCGATCGGGCTGGTTGTCAGGATTCGATTCTTATCTGGGTCGTCCTGGCCTGGGCCAACGAGTTCGAACGTCTCCTCTTCGTCCATGTCCAGATCTTTGACGGTGACCCTGGTGCCAAACACAACCGTATCCTTCGGCAACTGTGAAGGATCGACGATGTAGGCGCGGGCCAGCTTGGAACGCAACAGGTCGATATGGGCCTGTAGCATCCCCTGATCCTCGCGGGCGGCGTGGTATTCCGCGTTCTCACTGAGATCACCCAACTCACGCGCGGAGGCGACACGCTTGGTGATCTCAATCATTTTCACGCCGTTGAGATGCTCTGCCTCGGCCTTGATTTTCTCGTAGCCCTCACGAGTAATCGGAATACGGTCGTCGGCCATCTGGCACTCCAGTCTTCAGTCAGGAACCCGCGTCTTCGGTCAGTGATCGAAGACTCAGGACCACTCTCAAGGGGTAAAATCCATCTCTGGCGAAACGCTCGCGCAAAACTCGGTCAGCAAAATTGCTGCCTGATTCAAATCATCCAGGTGAACCACCTCGACCGGGCTGTGCATGTAACGATTCGGAATGCCAACCAGGCCGGTGGCCACGCCTTCGCGGCTAATCTGAATCGCATTGGCATCTGTTCCAGTCGCCTTGGGCACGCCTCGAACCTGATAGGCAATGCCCAATCGTTGAGCGGCGGCTTCCAGTTCGTCGAACACGTGCGGATTGATGTTCGGACCACGGAATAGGACCGGCCCGCCACCCAGCTTGATCTCGCCCAGTTGTTTCTTGTCGTTACCGGGCGTATCCGTCGCATGACAGACATCGACGGCAATTCCCACGTGCGGGTTCACACCGTAGGTACTGGTGGCCGCTCCCCGCAGTCCGATCTCTTCCTGGACAGTCGACACCGAATACACGGCAACCCTACGTTCGCGATCCTTCAGCAATCGCAACGCTTCCATCACAACCCATAGGCCGACCTTGTCGTCCATGGCCGGCGAAGCGGCAAGGTTGTTCCGCAACGGGCGGTAGCCGAGAGCGATCGTCAACGGATCGCCCGCTCGCACGAGTTGGTCGGCTTCCTCCTTGTTGCGGGCTCCGATGTCTACCCACAAATCCTGGAACTGAGGAACCTTATTTCGCTCCTCGTTCGTGAGCAAATGCGGGGCTTTCCGCGAAAGCACGGCCGGGATCGGGCCGGTCTTGCTCCATACCGTCAAATGCTGCCCAAGCAAAATCGTAATGTCCCAACCGCCGATGGGCTGGACATACAGAAATCCTTCCGCGTCGATGTGCTGGACCATCAGCCCGATTTGATCGCAATGCCCGGCCAGAAGCACTTTCATGGGGCTGGGCGTTCGCTGTTGTGGGAACAGCGAGGCGATCACGTTGCCATGCCGATCGGTACGCACTTCATCCGCGAGCGGCGTGGCCCAGCGGCGCACCACGTTCTGGATCGGTCGCTCGTACCCGGAGGGACTGGGCGTCTCCAGAAGCTCTTTGAGAAAATCGTGCGACCGATCATTCATGCAATTTCTACCCGCAAAACAGAACGTCGGCGGGGCGCAGGAATGACCCCGCGCCCCGCCGTACGTTTGGTAAGTATTGTAGTATGACCTCCTGAAGATGGCGTGGCAAGAGGAACCCGGCCGGAAAATTACTTGGGGTGCGGACGGCCCGTCGGCTACAATCTCTTCATCTCTAACCCCCATTCGCCATGCTCATCACTACCACTTGCACGAACTGCGAGGCCACGCTGAAAGCCCCCGAGTCGGTTCTGGGCAAACGCGTTCAATGCACCAAGTGTGGCAAGCCGTTCGTCGCACGACTGCCAGGAGATGACGACGCGGAAGAGCCTTTGCCCCGGACGGCAAAGAGGAAAACCCCTGCCCCATCGACAACCGCGAAACGCCGATCCGACGCAGGCGACGAGGATGATGCCACCGAGGTATCCCCGCCCGCGAAGGGTAAGAGAAACGCCCGACGGAGCGATGACGACGAGCCAAAACCCAAGGCCAAGAAGAAGAGCAAGAAGAAGCCCGCCGGCCCGCCGCTGATGTTATTCGTGCTGATTGGGATTGGGGCGTTGGTGTTGATCGGCGGCGGCTTCGGCATCTACTTCGGCTTCATCGAAGACTCCAAACCGACAGCAGCTAGTGGTACACCGGGCGGTCCCGGAGTACCTTCCGTTGCGGCAGCGCCTGCGGCTTTAACGACTGGATGGGTAGATATCCACGAGGAAGGCGGCCGCTACCGAATGAAGTTCCCCTCGCAGCCCAAAAAAGAAATCAAGACAGAGGATTCCCCTCCGTTTGGTCAACTTGAGAGGACAAGCTATGAGAGCGGGGCCGGGGGTGAAACCTTCACTTCTGCGCACACTCTGCTTCCACAGGAGCGAATGGGACTAACCGACGAGCAGGTGTTGGATGCAATAGTTGAGGACGGCAAAAAGGAACTCGTGGCGAAAAAACTAGCTCTCAAGGACATTCGGTCCGTCAAGCATCTTGGCTTTCCAGCTCGATCATTCACGCTACAGATACCGACGGGCAAGAATAACCAAATGGCTAACATCGCAGCACTGGTCATCATTGCGAAGGATCGGATCATCGTGCTGACTTCGATGGGAATGGATGCCAGCGCCCACACGCCACGAGCGAAGGCCTTTATCGACTCGCTCAAGATTGAGTGACGAATTATTGAGAAGCCATTTCATCATTGGTATCGACGGCCCGAGGTTGCAAGAGCCTAAAGGCCAATCGGCAACAAGCGTGGCAACATGATTCCGATCTTGTTGGCAAACAAGACACAAGATCGGAATCATGTGCCGCGACGAAGGACTGCGACGAAACAGCAACTTCTTGTCCCACAGCCGATAGTCGAAACAAACCTCGCAAACTGTCCAAGCCTTACAATTGACCCATTTTGACAATCTGATATAAACGTCTTTGCTGCATTCTTTTACATCGATTTGACTTTGGCCCCCCTGCCCTAAACCGAGGTGACACATGGCGATCTCGTGGCGACCCCTCTTCGTGGCAAGTCTGGCCCTCCTTATCGGAGGAGCCATTTCAGCCGCACAGCAACCCAAGGAAGCGAAGAAACCGGCTGAGCCGGCAAAGAAAGAGGAGCCAAAAAAGGAGCCCGCCAAGAAGGAATTGGAGAAGAAGGAAGTACCGAAGATCGAGTTGAGGAAGGCCCTCGTCCTGCAGAGAAGCTCCAGGCCGGCCGTAGCCTTCGATTACTGGCCTGGTCCCGTACTTCCGGGCATGTGGGGCGACGCCTGGAGCGGAAAGTGGCCACATAGCTGGTGGATGGGAGGCCCATGGCATACCGCCGGACATGGCGGCTCGGACTGCTGCCTCTCAACTTGCTTCACGCATTGTTGTGGTGGCGGCGGGTATCCCCTGATTCTTCCTCCGGTGTTCGGCTCCGCCCGTTATCCAGCCGTCTCGCCGTTCTGGACGCCGTACGCTGCTCCATATCGGACGGTACCTTCGCTCGGACGACCGATGACCGTCGGCAGCAACGACGCCCCGAACCGCAAGGCTCCGGAATACCGAGCGGTCCCAGTCTCGGCCAGTGCCGACAAACTCTTTGCCGACGCCCTCTGGCTCTTTTCGGACGAAAACTTCGCATCCGCCCGCGATCACCTGGCGGCCGCGATCAAGCAGTCGCCTCGAGATGCCCGCATCTGGTATTTCAAGGCGTTGAGCGAGCGAGCGATGAAAGACGAAGCGGCGGCCACCATTTCGGCCGAGAACGGTGCAGCCCTCGAACTCATGGGCGTTACCGATAAGCGGTCGATCCTGGTTTCTCTCGAACGCATCCAGGGTGCCGATCGCGTGTTCCTGACCGAGAAGGTTAGCGGCTCCAAGGCTTTATCGCTTGCGGTGGCTGCCGACCGCGTTGCCGAGTTGGACGCATCCAAAGCAACAACCGTTGCGACCACAGGTCGATAGATTCGCATCGACCCGACTCAAGGGGCAAGTGGAAGTGAATCCGCTTGCCCTTTGTCGTTGGTCTTCCCGTTCGCGGGCATTCGCCCGACTCTGCTGATGAACAGGACAAAGCTTTGAGACTCTAATGGTTGTTCGGGGGGAGCGGAAAATTCGGGCCTTGGAATGGCCTTACTCTCGGTATGTCCACTAATTATCGTATACTTGCTAGAACTCGCAAGCGTCTTCACCAACGTGACTCACATCTGGAGCATCCCGATGCGTCCCCCAAGCAAGCGATTGCCTGCGCGTAGCCGTCAACTCGCACTCCAATCGCTGGAACAGCGGACCGTGCCAGCCTACAATCTGACGATCGATGGCGATGCATTGACTGCGAATGTTTCCAGCACATTGACACTCGGTACACGCACCTTTGAGTCCACCGGTACTGAAGCCGTTCTGGATGTGGACGACATCGAGACGGCCCTGAACGCTGGCGAAGATGTGGTCGTGAAAACCGGTCCGGAGGCTGTCCCCCTGCAAGCCGGCTCAATCAGTTGGTCTTTCGATGGCTTGCAGGATGATCTGGATTACCTCGGCGCTGTGACACGGAGTCTGATTTTTCGAACGGACGTGACTTCGGATGATTCGGCTAACATCGTGCTGAACAACGTATTCATGAACTTTTCCGACAACCTCAATCTTGTCATCGACGTAACCGATCCAGGCGATGACAGCGATATCGTCATTCAGAATAACTCGATTATCAAAAGCGCCGCGAGCGTGACCCTGAGAGCAGGAACCAGTTCGGGCATCGTGAGTTACAATAGTTCGCCGATCGATCCCATGGCGGAGTCTGGGGATATCGACATCTCCGCCTTCTCGTTCCAACCAACCAATTCTGATTCCAGTCTCTCGAGTTCGTCGGGAAATATCATCGTGAATGCCAAGCTGGACATGTCTCTGGCAGGTACGGCCTTCCGTGCGGAGATTGGCACCCTGTCACTCAATGGTGCGATCGATGGGAACAACGACTTGACCCTTTATGGGAATGTGGTCGAGTTGAACGCGGCTGTTGGGGCCGTCACGCCTCTCAACAGTCTGAAGTTTGCTGGTGGGGATGCCACATTCCTCAGCACGATCGCGGCCACGACTGTGAACGTAGGCGACAACGTCTTCGACTCAACCGAGGCAACCTTGTCGAGTGCAGGATTCATCACGGGCAACGTGTTCGTAGAAACGGATGGCAATCTGTCTCCGGCTGGCAGTGCTGCGACGGGTTCGATGAACATTACTGGCAATCTGACCTATAATTTTGGCGATTACGATCTCGATCTCGGTGCATTGCCGGACCTCATACTCGTCTCGGGAGATCTGTTCATTAATGGCGGGAGTCTCATTAACTCAGCCGGGGCAAGCGAATTACCGGGAGCAGGGGACGTCAAGATTATTGATTTCGGTGGAAACTCGGCGGGCAGATTTGATAACGCACCGCTGAACGCTGGCCTGTTGCTTGGGTCAGATGCGATTCGAGTGACGAACTACGGCCCAGCGTCGACGGATGTGACCATCGCCAAGATCCCGATCACAACGGGTGGCCTTTTGTCGGCCCACGAGGCGGACGGCACCGGGTATACGGTCAGGCTGACGGGCGCTGGCGAATTGACCGCGTTTACAGACGTCTTTGGACGATTGAACGTCTTGGCCGCCAACACGACTCTCAAATCGAAGATCAAGCTGACCACCAAAGCAAACGCGTCGAACGACACCGTGATTCTTGGCCCGATCGGAATTCGGGGTGACTTGGGTGCCTTCATCGCGCCGAATGCAATTGCTGTAGGCGGGTTAATTGCAACGGCGACACCTGGAACGATTGGAGATCTCAAATCGCTTTCGTTCTTCCAGTTCATTGGCAACCTCAACACGCCGGGCATGATTTCAGCATTCACAACGAAAGCCAATGCGGTCCCCGCCATCTCGGCCCTCGCAGTCGGGAAAATCAAGGTTGGCCTGAGCTTGGCCGGATTCGGGGATTGGAACATCACAAACGGAATCGGTTCGATCACAGCCGGACAAATCAACGGGCTGAATGTCACTGCGGGATCGATTGGCACCATCATGGTCAAGGGAGACAAGCAATCCGGCCTATCCGGAGACATTAATTTTTCGACCTTCACACTCACTGGCAACGACGGCACTACCAAGTCATTCGGACTGAAGACGCTGACAGCCAAGGGTTCCGTGTTCAACTCCACGTTCGATATTCGGGAAGGAAACGTGAATAGCGTCACAGTCGGGCGATTTGTGAATAGCAACCTGTACCTGGATTACACTCCCGGTGAGACGTTCAACACAGGAGGTGCCTTTGACCTCCCCTCAGCGGCATTCAGGCTCGGAAAATTCACGACGACTGCAAAGACCATCGGCGACACTGCCAATCCATTCAACTTCGCGTTCTCGGGTAGCCGAGTTGTGGCCGACACGATTGGCACCGTCAGACTGAGTGGCCTGAACACGGAGAATGGCGGCGTTGCCATGGGTTTCAAATCCCGCTCGCCGGGAGGCAGCATTCGAACCAAGTCGACCAACGGCATATTGCCATTGAACACGAACCTGGCACCCGAGGTGAACCCACTGGTGCCGCTGGAAGGGGACTGCTTCTATCTCGACGTTTAGCTCTGTACAAGTCGAAGAGTGTTTGAAGTCAAGCGGACGGGATCCGCGAACGTTGCAGGCTCGCGGCGTTCGTCGTTCCTGGTTCGCTGAGTGTGTAAAATAGTTCGGTGGCACCACCAAAGGATAGCCGGAGACCACCCCATGCACCCTTACCGTGTCCGGCCGGCATCCGCGACAAGACGAAAGCGATTGCTCCAAATCCAGCCCCTGGAAGATCGCACCGTACCTTCGGGAAACCCTCTCGTTGACCCAATCTACGCGCCGGGAACTTCTCAGGAGTACATAGACAAGCATCACGACGACATCCATCATTCGGATGGAGGAAATACAACTGCCTTCCAGGCGGCGGCCAAATGGAGCACGACGGCGACGAACGGCCCTGTAGGTACTCGGGAAGCGGTCGTACTGACCTGGGGCATCGTCCCCGATGGCATGGCTTTACCCGCAGTGCTAACAGGCGAATCAAGTTCGTCCAGTTCGCTTCGGGCTTTCATGGATGGGCTCTACGGTGCCGGACCCGGCGGGTCCGATCTTACGCTCCGGCCTTGGTTTTCGCTCTTCCAGAACTCCCTGCTCCGCAACGCGGCCGTGTCCGGCCTTACGTATGTGTACCTCGCGGCCGACGACTCCGCAGCGTTCAACAGCAGTGCAGGATCCCCGGGCGTGAGGCCCGACGTGCGCATTGGTGGCCATCCGATCGATGGATCGTCGGGAATTCTGGCTTACAACTATTTCCCCAATGGTGGGGACATGGTCATCGACACGAACGATGGCTCATTCATCGGCAGTACGACCAATACTTCACGGGCTTTCCGCAACATACTGATGCACGAGCAGGGGCACGGCGTGGGTTTGGCCCACGAAGAGCCGGTCGACGGCAACACGCTGATGGAGCCTTTTCTAAACACCAGCTTTGACGGGCCTCAATTTGATGACGTGATGGGTTTGCACCGCCTCTATGGGGATGTGAACGAGAAAACCACGGCGAACGCAACGACCGTCACTGCGACGGCAATTGGAAATCTGGCGATTGGCACACCGATTATCCGGGGGGCCAGTGGGAATACGGCCAGCGAACTGACGGGTGCCACGGCGACCGACTTCGTGAGCATCGATGACGATGGCGACATTGACGTCTATTCGTTCACGGTCAATCCAAACGCTCTGATCACGGCTGTCGTCACTCCGGTCGGTCCGACTTATCAGTCCGCGCCCCAAAATGGTACCGCGGTCACGTTCGTCTCTTCACAGCAGAGCGATCTAACCTTGGAGTTCCTGAATTCGGGCGGAACCGTGATCGCCTCGGCCAACACGGGTGGTTTGGGAGCGGCCGAGACGATTGCTGGCATCTACTCGGGCTTCTCGGGAGGTTCGTTCTTCGTGCGGGTCACCGGAGCAGAGAACAAGGCCCAGATGTATCAACTGCAATTGTCGGCAGTGTCCGCGGGTTCGACGGTCGCGGTCGTCTCCGGGAACTTGCAAGCGATCGGCTCCACGGCGAACAACCTATTTTCAGTCGTGCGAAGTGGGACGAACTACCGCGTTACGGATCCGGTCGGTGCTATCGCGGGACCAGGGGCGAGTCAGTTCAACACGACGACGGTCGATGTGCCCATCGCGTCGATCAGCGGCATCATCGATATCCGAGGCAACGACGGCACTGATTCGATCTCCCTCGATCTCTCGGGTGGAAACATCGTGCCTGCTGGTGGCATTCTCTTCAGTGGCGGCAATGGGACCGACACGGTTATCGGGCCGGGCGTCGCTGGGGCGTGGTCGCTCACAACTGCCGGAGCCGGAACGTTGACGGCAAGCGGTGCGAGCACTTTGACTTTCAACGGTATGGAGAACCTCACGGGCAGCAGCCTGGATGATGGTTTCACGTTCGCGGGCGGAAGTCTCGCGGGTGCGATCGACGGCGGAGTCGGAACAGACAACATGACGGGTGATGGCACCGGCAGGTCCTTCTCGATTTCGGGCGCGAATAGTGGATCGGTCGTCATCGTTTCCTCAACGACATTCACGAATATAGAGAACCTGACCGGCGGCTCGGCTGCGGATTCCTTTGCGTTTACGAGCAGCGGGTCTTTGACCGGTACGGTGAACGGTGGCGGAGGTACGGATTCCCTCACGGGGACCGATGCAGGCCTGACGTTCACACTCAACGGAGCAGATGCCGGGAATGTTGCAACCATTCTGACCGGGTTCGTCAGTGTCGAAACACTCGTGGGAGGAACGGGCGCCGATAGCCTGATCGTCCAACTCGGTGGCAGTCTCACCGGATCATTCAACGCGAGCAGCGGCACCGACTCAGTCAACCTGTCCGCGCTCGCCAGTCAAAATTTGACGGTCTCGGCCTTGGGTTCGACCGATGGATTCAACTTGGCCGGAAGTTCGATCGCAGGTGGATTGTTGAACGTGAATTCGTTGATCGGCACATCGAATCCCGATTCGTTGACTGGCAGAAATGCCAACAGCACCTGGACGATTTCAGCAGCCAACGCTGGAACCCACGTGGACGTGGGAACGAGTCGGTCGCTGGCGATTACCAGTGTGGAGGGCCTGAGTGGTGGCTCCGCCATCGACACCTTTCAGTTCTCGACCGGCGGGAGTCTGAGTGGCGCAATCGTCGGTGGTGGCGGAACCGATCTGATAATCGGCGACAATACTTCGCGCACGTTCACTGTCACGGGGTCCGATTCGGGCGTTCTGGGCACAATACTGACTGCCGGCTTCTCCAGTGTCGAGAATCTTCAAGGAGGCACTGCGGGCGACGCCTTCGTTTTTGGTGCGGCTGGCGTTCTCACCGGTACGATCAATGGCGGCAACGGCTCCGACACGATCACCGGCGATGACTCCAGTCTCGCCTACTCCATCACCGGAGCGAATGCCGGTACGGTTGGCTCGATTCTCGCTGCAGGATTCACTAACGTCGAGAATCTACGAGGTGGTGCGGCAGCCGACTCGTTCACCTTTGGTGCATCCGGTTCACTCGTCGGCACCATTCAAGGCGGCGGTGGCATCGACACCTTGTTCGGGAACAACACCGGCCTCACGTTTTGGATCCTGGGACTGGATGCCGGATCGATTGTCAGTGCTCTCGCGATCGGGTTCTCTGAAATCGAGAATGTCACAGCGGGAACGGGGAACGATACGTTTCAGATGGACGGGGGCAGCCTGTTCGGGACTCTCGGCGGTGGGGCTGGAGTTGACACATTCCAACTCAATGCCGGCACGTTTTCAGGGACTCTCGATGGCGGGGCCGACCAAGACGCGTTCTTCCTGAATGGCGGATCGCTGACCGGGTTGTTGGATGGTGGACCCGGAGACGATTCGCTCGCGGGAAACAATGTTGGCCAGACATTCGCGATCAGCGGTTCGAACGCTGGCTCGGTTCCGGGGCAGGTTTTCGCGTTCGCGAGTGTGGAGACCCTGCTGGGTGGCACTGGCCCGGATGTGTTCAATTTCGGAGCTTCCGGTTTGCTGGCTGGGTCAATCAACGGTGGAGCCGGGACCGATGTGCTTTCCGGAACCGACGCCGGGCACGCTTTCACCATCAATGCCGGCAACGGAGGGACGGCGAGCACCATCCTGGTGAACGGATTCGTCGGCATCGAGGACCTGCAAGGCGGCACGGGAGCCGACACGTTCACCTTCGGTGCGTCGGGTTCACTGAGCGGCACAGTTCAAGGCGGCGGCGGCGTCAATTCGTTGTTCGGAAAAAATGCCAACAGTGCTTACATGATCACGGGTTCGGATGCTGGTACGATTGCGAGCGTTCTCGCGGCCGGGTTCTCGGAGATCGAGAATGTCACCGGGGGAACCGCGAACGACACATTCACCTTGAGTGGATTTAGCCTCTCGGGAACGCTCGCTGGCGGAGCGGGGACCGACCTGTTTCAGTTGAACGCCGGTAGCCTGACGGGGTTGTTGCTCGGTGGCGTAGGCGATGACACCTTCCAGCTCAACGGAGGGACTTTCTCCGGGACTCTCGATGGCGGGGCCAATCAAGATGCGTTCTTCCTGAACGGGGGCTCGCTGGCCGGGTTCCTGGACGGAGGCACGGAGAATGACTCGCTAACGGGGAACAATGTTGGCCAGGCGTTCGACATTACTGGCACGAACGCTGGTGCTGTTGCGGGTCAGGTGTCCTCGTTCGTGAATGTTGAGACCCTCAAGGGTGGCACCGGCCCGGATGCTTTCAACTTCGGATCAGCAGGCGTACTGAACGGGACGATCGATGGCGGTGCGGGGTCCGATTCACTTTCCGGAACCGATGCCGGACGCACTTTCACCATGAACGCCAGTAATGGCGGAACGGTGAGCACGATCCTGGCAAACGGCTTCGTGGGCATCGAGAACTTAGCGGGCGGAATCGGCAACGATGCCTTCCAGTTCACCACTCCTGGAAGCCTGACTGGATCGATTCAAGGCGGAGCGGGAAGCGACACGGTCATCGGCGACAATTCGGCCCGAACCTTCGCAATCACGGGTATGAATGCTGGTACGATCGGTAGCATACTGGCGGCTGGTTTCTCGAACGTGGAAATTGTCCAGGGCGGATCAGCAGCCGACTCCTTCACGTTCGGATCGGGAAGTTCACTCTCCGGAAGCGTCTCAGGTGGTGAGGGCAACGATACGCTCAATGGCGACAGCGTCGGCCGAACGTATTCGCTCGCGGGAGCAAATGCCGGCACGGTCGTCGGGCTCAGTGCGTTTTCTGCGATTGAAAACCTGATTGCGGGCAGCGGCTCGGATACTCTTGTTCGCCTGCCTGCCGGTAGCTTGTCTGGCTCCTTCGATGGTCGCAATGGATCGGATACCGCTAACCTTTCGGCGTTGCCGACAACCCAGGCCGTTTTCCTCACCGGTTCCAACCATGAGGGTTTTTCTGCCTCCCTCGCCGGACTGGGGCTCGCAAAAGGACTGAACCACATCGTCGCCCCATCGACAACCACCGATCTGGTGACAGGGCTTGGAACGGAATCGGCCTGGCAAGTCAGGGCCGGCACCAACCAAACGTACTATCGGCGAACGAGTACCGGGGACACCCTCTACCTCACTGGCTTCGAGCAGATGTTCGGCAATGCCGGCACCGATGCCTACAACGTCGATTTTTCGGTTGGCGTTCCGATCGGCACCGCCGGACTGACGTTGAATGGTGGGGGCGGCTCGGACAGGATTCATATCGTTGGAACTGCGGGTGCAGATTCGTTCTCGATTGTCGTGGGCACACTGGCCGTCAATGGCCGAACCATCAAGCACTCGGGTGTCGAACACATCGCGGTTCGTGGTGGGAATGGTAGCGACACATTCGTCGCAGGCATCGGCCTGCCGGTGGGGTTCGGATTGCTCGAGTTGTTCGGCGATGCCGGGAATGATTTCGCGAAGGTCGCCCCATCGACGAACACGAGGATCGTTTTCAACGGCGGGACCGGGAGCGACCGCCTCCGTGTGGATACCCTCCTATCGGGAGCCCCACTTTTCGATCCGCCGGCCGGGATCTGGTCTGGCACGTACTTCTTCGCAATTCATCGACCGATCGAGTTCCTATCGGTGGAAACGCGAGAGTTCGGCCCGGTGCCCTAGATCGATTTTTGATTGCTGATGGAGAAGTGTAGCCCGGCCTGGCGGAATGCAGGCCGGGTATTGCATTGATGGGAACGACGCAAACACTTGCTCGTTCCGACGGGCCAGACTACTTCTTGCCTGCTGGCTTCTTGGCGGGGACCGCAGCCTTCTTCGGAGCGGCCTTGGCCTTCTTCTTGTCCTTGTTCTGAGAGTTGTTACCCTTCGCCATGATGCATTCCTCGCGTGTGAGAATTGAAACGGTTCCATCCTCGTTCTGAAGGATCAACGATCCTCGCCGGATGTCGCTTGAAGAACGCCGCGCGATCATTCAAGCGTTCGACTAATACTACCCCGTGAACGGTGCAATGGTCAGGTTGTTCTTGGATTATTCGGCCAGATTTGTGAGCGAGCGCGGGCGGTGGGATTCGCACCCACGCCTTCAGGGGATTAGCCTGATGAGCTGTCTGCTACTCTACACCCGCAGAACCAGTGTAGGAATTCGCGGCTGACGACTCTGGAGGTCTTTTCTATTCCGTTGATCGTCGTGTTGGTTTGCGAGAGAACGACACCGCTCAGCAGCCGGCGGGGCACCGGAGAGATTGAAGTCCCAGAAACGATTCATGCCCCGCCGTCTGCTTGTATGTTCTCTTCCACTCCGGTTACGCAGCCGGGAGAATCTCTTTGGGGAGCCGCGGGGAGGTCTTTCGGTCTGGTGAGGCTCGACCTCTTGCTGCAGATTGACCCCTCCGCGTTTGACCCGAGTGCTGGTTACA
>SIAJ01000091.1 GCA_009691845.1 Gemmataceae bacterium | reverse complement strand
TCGACGCCGACGGACGCACCGTTGCGGCCATGAATATGCACCTTCGTGTAGATGCCCGGCCTCTGCGACAGGCTCGTGACAATCGAACCCAGTCCACCATTCGCGAAGCGAATCGTGGCGACAGCCGTGTCGTCCACTTCGACGCTGGGATGATTCAGATTCGCCCAGCATCCCGAGACTTCAGCCGCCGGCCCCATCATCCAGAGCAACAGATCGAGTTGGTGTGGCGACTGATTCACCAGGACGCCGCCCCCTTCCGTGTCCCATTTGCCTCGCCAGGGATCGGAGCGGTAGTACGCTTCGTCGCGCCAACTGTACTGGATGAACACGCCGAGCGCTGGCGCACCAATCTTGCCCGCATCGATCGCCTGCTTCATCCGCTGCACGGGTTCGAGGAATCGCCGCTGACTGATGACCCCGAGCGTTACACCACTCTTTCGAGAAGCAGCGAGCATTGCATCGCAATCGGCCAGATTCGCGGCCAGGGGCTTTTCGACGAGCACATGAATCCCGGCCTGAGCTGCTTCAACGGCAGCCGCAGCATGAAGCGGATGTGGGGTGGCGATCAACAGGGCTTCAACACCTGCCTCGCGGATCATGAGAGTGAGATCGGCAAACGGCAGCACGCGGTACTTCGCGGCAAAGGCCTCGGCCCGGTCAAGCGACGTATCGCAGGCGGCGACGAACGCGGCCTCCGGCAACGCCGTCAGTGCGGCGGCATGAATGTGGCCGACCTTGCCACAGCCGATGAGGGCAGTTCGAATCGGCTTCACGTCAGGCCTCCGGAAAGTACTTCGCGGTGATTCGTCGCAGAAACGCCAACGACTCCGCCATTTCTTCCATGCCGTTCATGCCATCCTCGATGCTGACCCAGCCGCGATAGTTGTTTTCCGCGAGGATTCTGAAGATCGTGTCGTAATCGTTCAACCCCTTGCCCGTCACGCCGTGTTTCAAATTCGGCGAGTAGCCAAGCGTGCCATCGGATTGACGCAATTCGTCGAGCGAGGCTCCTTCCACCAAATAGCGGTCGCTGGCGTGCATACTGACGACGCGATCCGCGACGCACTTCAGCAGGTCGATCGGATCATCGCCAGCAACGAGTGCATTGGATGGATCGAATTGCACGCCGAAATGGGTTCGATCCGAGATCGAGTTCACCAAATCCAGGAACACGTCCTTCTTCTGTGCAAACTCCGGATACTGCCAAAAGCCATCCTTGTAGTGATTCTCGATGCCGAGAATCACGTCAATTTCGCGGGCCACGACCAAGACTTCCTGAATGCACGTGGCAACCCACGACATGGCCTGTTCGCGATCTATGTTCGGTCGGCGTTGTCCGCTCAGAACCCGGCAGACGGTTCCGGGCCCGCCAAGTCGCCGGGCGACATGCACCATCTGGATCTCACGCTCGACCGCACGCTTGCGGTCATCGCTGCTCGGCTGCGTGAAGTCCGGCGAGCAACACAGCATCGGCATCGCGAACCCGGCCGAATGAATCGCATCGCCAACGGAGTTGAGATAGCCGGGATCGAGGCTCGTGAAGAACCCCTCGTACATCTCCAGGCCATCGGCATCGAGAGATTTCGCCATCTCGATCCACTCGAACACGGACATGGAGCGTTCGCCGGCAATCTTGTCGAGATAACACTTGGGAAAAGCGGAGATGCGAAGCGGCACGGGCGGACTCGGGGTTTTCCAGGGGACTACTATTCAGGACACTCATCTTCACTGATCTACGCTAATAAACCGCAAACATGCCAAGTTCCAAGACAGATCAGTGAAGATTCTTGAAGATTAGTGTTCGAGTGTCTTACAACGACTACACGTCGTGCGAAGAGTTTAAGCGGTTGGACAATATGACCTCCCCACTTCAACCAACTTCCACCGCCAAGGTCGTCGCCGCCAGTTTCATAGGCACGGCCATCGAGTGGTACGACTTCTTCCTGTACGGCACGGCGGCCGCGCTCGTCTTCAACAAGCTCTTCTTTCCGACCTTCGATCCCGTGGCTGGCACGATGGCCGCGTTTGGCACCTACGCCGTCGGCTTCTTCGCACGGCCGATCGGCGGCGTTCTGTTCGGCCACTTCGGCGATCGCGTTGGACGCAAGGCAACGCTGGTCGTCACGCTGGTGATTGTCGGAACCTCAACATTCTTGATCGGTACGTTGCCGACGCACGACTCCATCGGAGTCGCGGCTCCGATCTTGCTCGTGTTGCTGCGCTTCATTCAAGGACTGGGCGTGGGCGGCGAGTGGGCGGGGGCAGTCTTGCTCGTCGTTGAACACGGCGATGGCAAGCGACGGGGCTTCCAGGCCAGTTGGGTGCAAGCAGGGGCACCGGCCGGGCTGATCCTGGCGACGGGAACCTTCGCCCTGTTCTCGCAGTTGCCGGCCGAGGATTTTCTGTCGTGGGGCTGGCGAGTGCCGTTCTTACTTGGCCTGGTGCCAACGGCTATCGGCTTGTTCATTCGCATGAAAGTGATGGAAAGCCCGATCTTCGCCGAGGCGTTGAAGGAGAAACCGGCGGCTCGCATCCCCGTGCTAGACGCGATCACGACGCATCCGAAGAGTGTGCTGCTCGCGATGGGAGCCCGGATGGCCGAAAACTCGTCGTACTATTTTTTCACGGTTTTCAGCCTGAGTTACGTGACGGAGTATCTGAAATTCCCAAGGAATACCGCCCTCGCCGGTGTGGTGATCGGCGGCTGCGTGCATCTGTTTGCCACGCTGTTATTCGGCGGAATCTCCGATCGCGTGGGCCGACGACCAGTCTACCTGGCAGGCGCGTTGTTCCTCGCGGCCTTCGCGTTCCCGTTCTTCTGGTTGATCGGACTCGGTACGACGCTCGGCGTCTGGCTGGCCATCACGATCGGCCTGGTCGGTCATGCCGCGATGTACGGCCCGCAGGCCGCGTTTCTCTCCGAGTTGTTTGGCACCCGTGTGCGATACTCCGGCGCCTCGCTCGGGTATCAACTCGCCGCCCCGCTTTCGGGCGGGGTCGCCCCGTTGCTGTCCGCGTTTCTTTTGAAAGAGTACCTTGGCGAGACGTGGCCGATCTCGATTTACTTGATCGCGATGGCAGGAATTACGACCGTCGCGATCATTGTTGCGTCGGAGACCAATCGCCGTTCGCTGGGCGAGAATCCGTAGGCAAGTGCCTGGAGATTCTGTCGGATCAACTGGTTTCGTAGAGCAGGCGGCCCGGTTGAAACTACAGCGGCAAATTGCCAACATCGACGTTTCCACCCGAAAGAATGATCCCCACTCGCTTACCCTTTAAATCCAAGTCGCGGTTCAGCATCACTGCCAGCGGAACCACGGCCGAAGGTTCCACGACGATTTTCATGCGTTCCAGCACCAGCCGCAACGCGGCACGAATCTCGTCCTCTTCCACCACGGCGATGGATTCGACCAACGCGCGGATGATGGAATACGTGCGCTCACTCAGGCTCGTTCTCAAACCGTCGGCAATTGTGAGCGGTGGCCGAGCGGGAACAATCCGGCCTTCGCGCATGCTCGCGGCCGCATCGTCGGCGAGTGCCGGTTCGCAGCCAACGACGCGAGTCTTCGGCAACAACGACTTCACGGCGATCGCGGTCCCACTGAGCAAGCCACCGCCACCAACCGGGGCGAGCACGGCATCGAGGTCGGGGACATCTTCGAGCAATTCGAGGGCGGCGGTCCCCTGGCCGGCGATGATGCGATCGTCGTCGTAGGGATGAATGAGCGAGGCACCGGTTTCACGAATCACATCCGCCACTTTTGCTTCACGGGACGCTTGATCGGGCTCGCAGAACGTGATCCGGCCACCATAGCCACGAACGGCATCGACTTTGATTCCGGGTGCATTCCGAGGCATGACCACGTGGGCGGCAATTCCGCGGTTTCGAGCCGCGAGTGCCAGGGCGGCCGCATGATTGCCCGAAGAATGCGTCGCCACGCCGCGAGACGCCTCCTCATCCGTGAGCGAAAGCACGGCATTGGTCGCACCACGAATCTTGAACGCCCCGACCTTCTGGAAGTTCTCGCATTTGAAGAAGAGGCTTGCGCCGACCAGGGCGTCGAGTGCCGAACAGGTCAACACAGGAGTGCGGTGAATAAACGGTCGGATCCGCGCGTGAGCTGCACGGATTGCAGAGAGGTTGGGTCGAGTGTCCATGTTCGCCGTTGTCTGAAAGGAAAATTTCGTTCAGTTCAACTGTAGTTCTTTGCCCTTCCACGCCTTTGCCTTCCAACCGTAATTGATGAAGTTGTAGTGGAAGGTGCCATCCGCGAAGAGATCGAGCTTGCCGTACATTGGCGGGAAGCCATATTCGGATCCCTGCCACCAAGCCCCGCTCGCGGCCCCGCCGCAAATGTACCAGACGCCGCGATACTCGCAACGATCGCAGGTGTGCATGTGGCCGCTGAGGCACAGCTTCACGTTTGGGTGTCGACGAAACACTTCTGAGATCGCCCAGCAATCGGCGTGATGCCAGATTCCCGGAATGAGATTGTCGTTCCCCTTGCGGCAGGTGTCGCCGTAAGACATGCCGGTCACGCTCAGAATCGGCAGATGCGAGATCACACAAACTGGCGTATCCTTCGGAGTCTTGGCGAGATCAGCCTTGAGCCAGTCGAAATGCTCCTTCGTGAGATAGCCATACTTGGGCCAATCGCTCATGCTGTCGAGGGCGATGAAGTGCCAGCCACCCTTGTCGAAACTGTAGTGTCGGCCCGGCATCTCCAGCGATTTCACCGTGAGGGCATGGTACTTCATCTCGACGGGGATGTCGGCAATCGGCTCGAAGCCACTCCAGTAATCGTGATTGCCCAGGCAATAGTGAATCGGCACCTTCACGTTCTTAATCGCGTTCTTCCAGATGCCGATCTGCTCGGCCGCATTCGTGGCCGACACTTTCGCACCATCAATGCCCATGACCATGTCGCCGGTGCTCAAGATCATTTCCGGCGCCCAATCCTTGTGGCCAAACATGTGCGTGAAGAGCGCCTCGACCCCCTTGGGTGCCTCGCGTTGCTTGGTGATATGCACGTCGGTGATGTGCGCGACACGAAGGCTCGGCTTGAGCGCTTCGGCATGTGCCGTGCCGACGCTAACGAAGCTCGCGGAGCCGAGCGTGAAGAGTTCGCGGCGGGAAAGTGATGTAGTCATTGGCCTGTCTTTATCCCCCTCTCCGTTTCGGAGAGGGGCTTTGGCAACGCCCGCTTCGGATACGCCGGTCGCTTATCTTCCTTCGGCGGGTTCTCTTTTAACGCCTTCTTCGCCAGCTCGATCGCTTTCTCCAGTTGCGGATCGCGGCCTGCCACCCAGTCCTTCGGCCAGATGTCGATGTCGTAATCCGGAGCGACGCCGACGTTCTCAACGCCGAAGCCTTCTTCGGGTGCCCAGAACGCGAAGCCGGGGGCTGTCACGTTGCCGCCGTCCATGAGCGTTGGATACTGTGAGATGCCGACCAGCCCGCCCCAGGTCCGCTTGCCGACCAGAGGGCCAACCTTGAATTTGCGGAACATCCACGGCAACATGTCGCCACCAGAACCGGCCCCTTCGTCAATCAACATGACCTTTGGGCCCTTCACGACCATGCTCGGGACTTTCCAGTCGTCGCCGTAACGCGGAGCGAAGTAACTGATCGGATCCTTGCGAAGCAGATCGATGTAGTAGTCGGCGATCTGTCCGCCGCCGTTGAAACGCTCGTCGATGATGAGCGCGTCCTTATCCACTTGTGGGAAGAAGTAACGCTTGAAGTACGTCAGGCCCTGGAACGCCGTGTCCGGGACATAGACGTAGCCGATCTTGCCGTCAGTCGCTGCCCGAACTTTGCTCAGATTGCTCTCGATCCAGTCCATGTTGCGCAAAGCGTACTCGCTCTCAATCGGATCGACAGTCACTACGCGGCTACCCTTGCCGTCCGCATTCGGGCCAACGGTCAGTTCGATTGACTTGCCTGCGGAATTCTCGAATAGCGAGTACAGGTTCGTCGGCGGCTTGAGGTCGGCACCACGAACCGCGAGCAGGAAATCGCCTTCCTTCACGTTCACGCCGGGGGCAGTCAGCGGGCTACGCAGTTGCGGAGTCCAGTTCAGTCCGCCGTAGATCTTCTTGAAGCGATAACGCCCGTTGGCGATTTCGAAGTCGGCACCGAGCAGGCCGCCTTTGACCGACTTCGTTTCATAAAGGCGTTCACCAGGCCGGGTGTAGCTGTGGCCGACGGCGAGTTCGGACAGCATCCAGCGGATGACCTTGTACAGATCGCCGCCGTTGGTGAGGTGCGGCAAGAACTGCTCGTACTTCTTTTTCATGGCTGGCCAGTCGGTGCCGTGCATGGCGGGGTCGTAGAAGAAGTCGCGGTTCACGCGCCAGGCTTCGTGCAGAATCTGCTTCCACTCAGTTTGCGGATCGACACGGACCTCAATGGAGTCGAGGTTCAGCACCTTGCCATCGCCGAGTGACACGCCTGCGGGAAGTCCCTTCGGCGTCGGCATTCCGGAAGGAGGGACCGACGCGATGGTCCAGGTCATACCCGACTCCGGACGTCCACCAGGTGAAGCGAAAAGCATCTTCTTGCCGTCCGGCGTCAATTCATAAATCAGGGCGTTGCCCTGAACAGCATCGCCCTTGCGCTTGTCCACGTCGAAACGCATGACTGTGGCACCGATTGGCCCGGCGCGCCGATCTGCCGAAGGCTCAGGCCGTGCGAGATAAAAGACCTGCCCGGCTGCACCGGCTTGGAGATTGCCGTAACTCCCGGGAGGCACCGGAATCGACAGAATCCGCTGATCGAGTCCTTCGAAGTCGATCGTGAACCCGTCTTTCTTCGGCGGGTTCGGCCCCTTGCTGTCGGCCCCTTCGCCTTGAGCTTTGCCTTTGCTCTTCGGTTCTTCTCCGTCCTTGCGATCTTCGCCAACGATCCGGGGTTTTGGCTCGGTCTTGGGCAACTCGAATTTCTCCTCGTCCGATTCCTTGAGGAATGGCGACGGCAACTCCTTCTTCAAAACGGCCAAATGCAGCGAGAATCGCGGCGGTCGACTGTCGGCGGAGGATTGCATGAAGCCGTGCTTGCTCATGCCGGTGTCGGTCGAACCCAGGAAATACAGGTACTTGCCCGAGGCGTCGAAAACCGGATTGGTCGCTTCGCTCAGGCCATCGGTCACGGGAAACGACTTTTCTGTTTCCAGCGAGTAGACATAAACTCGGCCAATCTGGGCGGGTGTGCTCATCGCGAAAACCACCCACTTCGAATCGGGCGACCAACTCGAGTACACAGCGCTACCGTCGAGTCCAAAGCGGGGCTCCACGATTTTCGTAATCTTGCCGCTTTCGACGTCCAGAATGTACAGCGATTCTGCGATATCGCGGTAGAGAATCTTCTTCGAATCCCGCGACCAGACCGGATTGAAGTAGAAGCCGGTTCCCTTTAACTTCAGTGAACGCGACGGACCCTTGCCGTCCTGATTGGCGAGCACGAGGTCGTATTCGCCACTCGCATCACTGAAGTAAGCAATCGTCTTGCCGTCCGGCGACCACGAGGGATCACGTTCGTAGATGCCCGGCGTCGTGGTCAGATAACGCGGGTCGCCCTTCTCGGCGGGAACGGTTACGATTTCGCCGCGGAATTCAGCCGCCGCTCGTGCTCCGCTCGGCGAGATGCCGACGCCACGCACATACTTGCCACCCTTCACGAACCTGGGCCTCGTCTCGACCAGATCGGTCGCGATGCCGATCTTGAGCCTTTGCGATTCGGCCGAATCCGGCGAGAGCAGATGCAAGTAGCCGGCCTGTTCAAAGAGCAGTTGGCCCGCACCAGCCGAGATGTCGAGGACGGGGAAATCCGTGAACTTCGTGAGTTGCTTGAGATCCTTCGTCGCCTGGTCGTAAGCGAAAATGTTGTACTCGCCGTTGCGGTCCGAGCGGAAGAAGAGTTTGTTGCCGATCCACTGCGGGTCGGCGTCGTTGCAGCGTCCTTCCGGTTGCTTGATCTCGACCGTCTCGTGATCCTTGACCGAATAGATCCAAATCCGCGAGTTGGTGCCGCCACGATAGTGCTTCCACTGGGCGGTTGCATCGCGGACAGGTGTGTAGGCGATGTACTGGCCATCGGGCGAGTACGCGGCCTCGAAACCCCAGGGGATTGGCAATTGCGTCGGCATGCCGCCATCCAGCGGGACCGTGAACAATTGCATGTGCCGGTTGCTGAACACATGCCGGCCCGAGTTGAACAGAACTCCTTGGCCATCCGGCGTGAAGGCGCGAACGACGTCATCGCCCGGATGATAGGTCAGCCGTTTCGGCGTGCCGCCCGTGACGGGAAGAGTGTAAACGTCCATGTTGCCGTCGTACTGAGCGCTGAACGCGAGCAGCGAACCATCCGGCGAAAAAACCGGATAGGTTTCGACGCCAATGTCGCTGGTGAGCCGACGCGGGTTCTTGCCGTCGCGGTCGGCGATCCACAGATCTTCGGCATAGACGAAGGCAATGTGCTTCGCGGAGACGGCAGGCCGAGATAGCAAGCGAGTGTCGTTCGAGTCCGCAGCCGACGCGGTCACGGCGATCGTGAGTGCCGCGAGTGCGGCCCAGATGCGTGGGGTCATGAGTATCTCCAGATGAGAGTGCAACGATGTGACCGGGATGAAGAAATGATATGCGAGCGGGCGGCGAACGGAATGAGGAGTGAAAGGGAACCAACTTTCAGAACACGAATGAGTAATAGCGCGGAGAAGGCAAAAGTAAACTCGACTTGGAAGATTTTGGCAAGAATTTCAATCGGCCTGCATCGGGCTGGTTGGCGTTGCGTTTCCTTCACAATCGGGTATACACCCGCCACTCGAAACATGGGCGAAGACGACTGGCTGTTGATGGTCCTGGGGGGGACTGCCAATTTGCCACGCCCGTGCCGCGAGGGGGGACGGCCGGACATGCAGATCACGCCACTCGAGCGTTACATCTTGAACGATGAGGCCATTACACGCGGGCTCGGCGATGTCGAGGCCCGGATGCTCGTCGAATGGCTCGTTGAACGAGCGGGCCAACTTGCCTTCGCCGCACGAACTGACACGGATGCCTGGAACGGTGTTCGCGGCCTCTGCCGGCGTGGCCGTGTTTTTTCGTGCTTCGTTCGTCTGTGGTCGCAACCCGAATCGCGTGGGGCCGCGTTGCAACTCGTCGCCTCGGAGCGTCAACATTGGCCGCTGCCATCGGGAGACGTGGCGCCTGACGAACTGCTGGAAAAATTGCTCTCCTGGGTTGATCGGCAAGATGAAATCGTCGCGGATTCGCTGGCCAGAATGGCGGCGTGAGTGATGAGGGCTCGACTTTCTTGCTTCGGCAGCAATTCCCAATTACAGTAATTGGATGTTCTCTCTCCAGGATCTGTCACGTCGTGAGTGGCTCAGAGTTGGCGGCCTCAGTGCTGCTGGACTCAGTCTGGCCTCGACCATTCCGCAAGTGTCCGCAAGTCCTTCACCACCACACGGCAAGGCCAAGGCCTGTATCTTCGTGTTCCTGGGCGGTGGCCCTCCTCAACATGAAACGTGGGACCCGAAACCGGACGCTCCGGTCGGTATTCGCGGCGAATTCAAGCCGATTTCCTCCAGCTTGCCCGGTCTGAATGTTGGCGAGTTGATGCCGCAGACGGCCAAGATTGCCCACAAGGTCTGCGTTCTCCGTGCGGTCTCGACGAACGATAATGCCCATTCCGCCAGCGGTTACTGGGTTCTCACCGGCCTGCCGCACACGCCGATGAATCAAGAGTCGAGCAAGCCCGGCCCGCCAAACGACGCCCCTTCATTGGCTGCGATCGTCAGACATCTTCGCAAGGACGCCGGGCGAATCCCGGCGAGCGTCATCCTGCCGGAACACATTCGCAACAACCCGAACAACCCCTGGCCCGGCCAGTTCGGCGGCTGGCTCGGCCGCTCGGCTGACCCGTGGCTGTTAACCTGCGAACCAAATTCGCCGCGATTTAGCGTGCCTGAACTTTCGTTGCCGGGCGATATCGCCCCTCTGCGATTCGACGATCGGCGAGCTCTTCTGGAGCAAGTGAATCGACATCTCGGGGAGCAAGATCGCTCCCCTTACGGGGCAGTTCAGCGTCAAGCTCTCGATCTGTTGCGCACATCGGGAACACGAAAAGCATTTGAACTCGACGAGGAACCGGCCGCCGTGCGCGATCGCTACGGTCGCGGCAAGTTCGGGCAAAGCCTGTTGCTGGCTCGCCGGCTGGTCGAGGCTGGCGTGACCATGGTGCAAGTGAATTGGCCGCGCGAGAAGGGGGACGAAAATTCCGGCAACCCCCTGTGGGACACGCATCAAAAGAATGCCGAGCGTTTGAAGACCGTGCTGATGCCGCAAATGGACCAGGCGTACCCGGCCTTGCTGGACGATCTCGATCAACGTGGCATGCTCGATTCGACGCTGGTTGTGTGGATCGGCGAATTCGGTCGCACGCCGAAGATCAATGGGGCCGGCGGCCGCGATCACTGGGGCCATGTTTTCAGTGCGGCCCTGTGCGGCGGTGGCATTCGTGGCGGACAAGTGATTGGTGCGTCCGACAAAATCGGCGGCCATCCGAAAGACGGCAAAGTCGAGCCGCACGACATTCACGCGACGGTGCTGCATTGCCTGGGATATGGTTCCGAAACAGAACTGCGCGATGTGGAAGGGCGCGTAATCCCCGCAATGCGAGGTAGCGTGATTCGGGAAGCCGTTTAGCGTGCGGGCCATCGGCTCGAACAAATCCGCCTAGCAAACCGGCTCAATCGAAGTCGGCAATCCTCTCTCCGCAAACTGCTCAACGTACAATTCCGCCCGTTCCAGGTGCGTGGCCAGGATCACGCAACGGCCGATGTGATAGGCCTCCCACATCCGGATCGTCGCCTCTTCCTTACAGAATCGCGTCAATTCCATGACGGCCCGAATAATGAAATTCAGGCTCTGCTCGGGGTCTCGATGAAGGACCACGTTGTATTGGGAGAGCGATACGAAGCGGGCACGCGGTGCCCAGCCATCAAAATCGTGAGGAAATCGCGGTTTCATGAGAAACTCCCAGGCCACAAGAACGCAGCAAAGCGGGAGAGTAGATTCACCTACACTGTAGCAAGATGGACAAGGGTCTACAGCGTTTTCTTGGTAGAAGGCTGGCTGCATCGACCGCATTTCATCCCCCTGCCTCACGTACCGATTTTGACACACCCACTGGGCGATCATGATACGCACTCCGTAAGTTCAATACCTCCTTCAAGAATTAAGGCCAATTTTGCAACGCAATGCGACTCAAAACGACCTATTTAGGGAGTCTGGGCAAGCGTTTTCCCCCCCGGCCGGATTCGGCAAAAACTTTACACAAATTCCGGGATTGGCGTCCCTTTTGCGTTCTACGTTCTTTACGGAGTCGAACATTACTCAAAGAAGGGTTGCCATGCTTGTCCTCTCTCGCAAAGCCAACGAAGCCTTAGTCATTAACCAAACCATACGCATCCAGGTCATTTCCATCAAAGGCGACCGTGTTCGACTGGGAATTGACGCCCCGCCCGATGTCCTCGTCGATCGGGCCGAGGTTCACGAGCGTCGGATGCAATTTGTCGATGTCGTTCTTCCGGCTGGAGTTTGTGAGGAGTCGATCAATTTTGGTGGTCCTGTATTTGCATACGCGCAGCACTCCACCCATTGAGCCCGTCCGAGTTGCGGCAGCCCATCCACACCGTGAGCAACATCTGCTGTCGCAACTCGGACCTATTGTTCGCCCGGTGTTTTTCCCGAAACGAGTTCCTTCAAGGATGTCCAAAATAATTACCACTCGAACCAAGCCCTCCCTTCAACGACTAAACCCGTCCAGCCCAGCGGCGACACGGCCCATGCAGAATCTATTGCTCAGCTTGGCGAACAACCTGCACGCGACCCGAGTCGTCAGGATTCTTCCTGCCGAACCGAGAACGGCGATTCACTAACAGCAAGGCCCGCATCAAGGATTTCAGTGGCCGATGGATCGGCCAATCATTTCTTCATTACGGAATCGCCAATGCCACCCTCGTCGCGATTCCAAAGGTTGGGCATCTTGCAAATCTGGAAGACAGCGACACATTCAACTCGGCGATGACGGCATTCCTGACGGACCTTAACGCCCGAGCGTGACCTCTCAGTTGTCCGAAGGACAATGGTGTCGCCGATCGGCTTGCTTTCATTACATCATTCACGTGGGACGTATTGGACGTAAAGGAGCCCGACGAAATTGAACGCCGCCTTCCGGTGGTTGCACCAACTCACGCCCTTTCTCTTTCTCCTCGTGCCCAACGCGGCACTCGGCCAGGATGCTCCGCTTCGCTGGGGAGGCGACAAGGCCGGCGGAGCACCGTTCATTTACGAAGAGCCCGGCAAGGGCGACGTCGGCTTTGAAGCTGAGCTGGCTGCGTTCCTGGGCAAAAAACTTAACCGTCCACCCAAATTTGTTCAATGCGACTGGGATGCGATTCCCGACACGCTCCAACGCGGCAACATCGACATCGCGTTGAATGGCCTGGAATTCCTGGCCGAACGCGAGGCCGAATTCCCCTCGACCATTCCCTACTTCGTCTACACGCTGCGGCTGATTGTCAACGCGAACGATGAAGCCATTCGCACGTGGGAGGATTTGAAGAAGCCACGCGAGAAGAAGCTGCGTGTGGGTGTGCTCCGGGGTTCCTTCGCCCAGCGCTACATGGAAGATAACTTTGGCAAAGACATCATGGTGATTCCCACGAAGGAAGTGGACGAAACGTTTCAACTCGTCGAAGAACGCGAACGAATGGACGCGACGGTTCAGGATTCGCCGGCTGCGTCGTACTACGTGCAAGGTGGACTACGCCCGAAATTGAAAGTGGTTGGTCCTCCGGCGCACACCGGCTTCTATGTGATCCTCACGAACCCGAAGGACGTGGAACTTCGGAAGCAATTGAACGAGGCACTGTCTCAAGCAACGGCGTCGGGCGAATTGGAGAAGATCTACAAGAAATATGGCTTATGGGATACGGACCAGGAACGGCTCGCCTACCATCAAATACGCCCGTGGCCCAAGACCGCCGAGGAAAAACCGGACGAGACGAAGGAAGCACCCAAGGAGCATCTGACAATCGCGGGCCTGGCGGACAAGATCGCACTAGCCGCGTGGATGACCGTCAAGCTCGCCTGTTGTGCGATGCCGCTGGCGATTCTGTTGGGCATGCTCGTCGCAGTCGGCCGTATGTACGGTCCCTGGCCACTGAAAGTCGTTCTTACTGCCTACGTCGAGGTTTTGCGTGGCACACCGATTCTTCTGCAGATGTACGTCTGGTTCTTCCTGATCCCAAGTCTGATGCGAATCATCGGCGGCGACGAACTTGCTTCGTGGTTCACGGCCGCTCCGTTTTATGTCGGCATCTTTGGACTGGCGATCAACTACTCCGCCGCCGAGGCCGAGAACTACCGGGCGGGCTTGCAAGCGATTCCGAAAGGGCAAATGGAGGCGGCACTCGCTCTTGGCATGTCGCCCATGACGGCCGTTCGGCGGATCATGCTGCCACAAGCGTTCCGCATCGTCATCCCGCCGGTCACGAACGACTTCATTGCGTTGTTCAAGGACACCAGCATTTGCTCGATGATTCTGATCACGGAACTCACGGGCCTGTACTACCAGTACAAGTACGATCGCGAGCTCGTGCTCCAGCTTGCTCTCACGATTGGGTTGATCTACTTGTTCATCAGCTACCCGCTGTCGGTCCTGGCATCGCGGTTGGAAAAACGTCTTTCGCGGGGGGCACACGCGTGATTACTGTCACCGAACTTCGCAAGAAACGTGGGGCCAACACCGTCATCGATGGCATTTCGCTGACCATTCGCAAGGGCGAAGTCGCAGCCATCGTCGGGCCATCGGGCGGCGGCAAGAGCACGTTGATTCGCTGTTTGAATGCCCTCGAACCATTTCAAGGCGGTCGCATCGACGTGGATGGGGTATCGCTTCAAGCGGAAGGAACAGCGAAGATCCCGAAGGCGACGCTGCTCGCCCTTCGCCGCAAAGTTGGCATGGTGTTTCAGCAGTTCAACCTGTTCCCGCACATGACCGCGCTCGAAAACGTCATGTCGGGCCCTCGATTCTCCATCGGCGTTTCACGTGCGGAGGCCGAGAAAATCGCCAGGCCCCTTCTGGAAAGGGTCGGTCTGGCGCAAAAAGCCGACTCGAAACCGGATCAACTTTCCGGCGGGCAGCAACAACGTGTTGCGATCGCCCGGGCCCTTGCGGTTAGTCCCTCGGTGATCTTGTTCGACGAACCGACGAGTGCCCTCGACCCGCAAATGGCGGCCGAGGTGATGGCCGTGATCCTGGATTTGGCGAAGGAAGGCCAAACGATGGTCGTGGTCACGCACTCGACGGAATTTACGAAGCGGGCGCACGTGGTGCATACGCTGGAACGAGGTCGCCTTGTTTCGTCGGTTTCAAACTAACGCGTCTTGCCTGCATCCATCAGAGCCACGCACGTAGCGAGGCTTTGCGAGCGGAGTAAGGGGGCAAGCCTCGGGCCGTGCGAGTGCCGCTTACTTCGCAAAGCCTCCGTGCGTGGCTCTGATAGTAGCCATCGAAAACATGAATGGAGATAACAGCAGCCATGGCAAATACGTCAAACTCGAAACGCACCATCCACGTCGGCCATTCTCCCGATCCCGACGATGCCTTCATGTTCCACGCTTTGGCGAACGACAAGTTCGACACGGGCGACTTGCAATTCGTTCACGAATTGCAGGACATCGAGACGCTCAATCGCCGGGCAATGAAGGGAGAACTGGAAGTCTCCGCCATCAGCATTCACGCGTATGCGCACTTGCTCGACAAGTACGCCCTGTTGCCCAGCGGTTGCAGCATGGGCGACAAATATGGCCCGATGGTCGTGGCTCGTCGGCCGAGGAAGATCGATGAACTGAAGAAGATCAAGATTGCCGTGCCGGGGACGATGACGACGGCGTTCTTGACCCTGCGACTTCTGTTGCCAGAGGGTTTCGAATACGACGTGATTCCGTTCGACGAGATTATCGGAGCCGTCGAATCGGGTAAGTACGAGGCCGGTCTGATCATCCACGAAGGTCAACTCACGTTTCAAAACCAGGGATTGCATCTCGTGGTTGATCTCGGCGTCTGGTGGCACGAAAAGACGGGCTTGCCGTTGCCGCTCGGTGGGAATGTTGTTCGCCGCGACCTCGGCCCGGAGTTGATGAAGAGAATCAGAGATTACATCAAGCGTAGTATTCAGTTCTCGCTCGATCACCGCGAGGAGGCCCTTCAACACGCCTTGAAATACGCAAGAGACATGGACATCTCGCTCGCGGATAAATTTATTGGGATGTATGTGAACGAGTGGACGCTCGACTACGGACCGCGTGGACGCGAGGCGGTGCGACGGCTTTTGGAAGAAGCGCACAAGGCGGGGATTATTCCGAAGCCCGTGACGGTCGACTTTGTGTAGAAAAGGATGAAGGCCGAAGGAAAGAGGATGAAGATGGGGAGTTCCTTGATTCAACCTCTTTCCTTCGGCCTTCATCCTGATTTCCAATGATCTCCCTCTACCAACTCACCTCGAAGCCATCGGCTTGCTCGTATCTGCCCGAGCAATCCGCGTCGATGCATTACATGTTCGTGGCCGAGGCTTCGGCGGCGGAGTATCAGGACCACCTGCTGAAGGGTTGGCGGCGGTTTGGCCGGGCGTTCTTTCATCCGGTGTGCAACGAGTGTCGAGCCTGCCAGTCGCTGCGTGTGCCTGCGGCCACCTTCAAGCCTAACCGCAGTCAGAAGCGTGCATTGAAGGCGAACAAGGATGTGAAACTGCTGGTGAGCGCGCCGAGCGTCACCGACGAAAAACTCGCTCTGCACGCTCGTTTCCACGAGTTCCAGGCCGAGCACGTTGGCTGGGCGTTACACGAGCCGAAAAATCCCGAGGAATATGCCGAGACCTTCATGGATAACCCGTTCCCGACCGAGGAGTGGTGCTACTACGTGGATGGCCGGTTGATCGGCGTCGGCCACGTGGACGTACTGCCAAACGGCCTGTCGGCGATCTACTTCTTCTACGACCCCGATGAACGCGACCGCTCACTGGGTACTTACAACGTGATGCGCGTAATCAGATCGGCCAAGAAGTCGCGAATCCCTCACGTCTACCTGGGTTACTACGTCGAAGGCTGCCGATCACTGGAGTACAAGGGCCGTTTTCAACCAAACGAGGTGCTTCGCGAGGATGGGAGTTGGTCCCTTTTTCGCGAGTAGAAGTCGAGCGAGCAATTCAGGAGTCATTAGAACGACAGACTCGGCACGGTATGTGAAGATCGTCGAATGGTCCGATGAGGACGATACGTTCGTCGGGCAATGTCCAGGCGTGATTGGGCCGTGCTGCCACGGCGATAACGTAGTTCAAGTTTACGAAGAGCTTTGCCAAATCGTCGATAAATGGATTGAGATTGCTCGACAAGATGGCAAGCCCTTGCCGCCTCCGACTGCAGGCCGGCACGTTGCACAATTTATCTCGTAGCTGTTAAGCGAGAGAACAGAAATCCGCTTCTGTTCCTAAGCTCGGCTAACTCTTGGCGGCAGAAGCGGAGTTCTGCCGCCACTTGTAGCTCACTTCACCAACCAACCAACCACATCCTCGGGCTTCGCCTTTTCCGGCTGGCGTTTCAGTGCCGTGCCGGCACCTGCTGCCTCGTAGGCCGCCTTGCTCGTGTGGCCGCTGCTTGTGCCGGAATGATTGTGCGCGAAGACTTCGCCCGGTGCGGATAGAGCCAGGAATGCTGACACGCCTCCGTACTTGATGGCACCCGGCAGCAGGTTTTCGTCGCCGAGTTCCTTGATGCCCTCGAAACGGAACTGGTTCAGGTCGATCGCGGTTCGTGCGATGGCACCACCACAAACCGACCGGGCGGCAGCGGCCCACGGGCCCGCACTTTCCCAGCCGACGAGGTGGATTGTCTTCGCCTTCAGCGTATCGCGAGCAAACATCACCGCAGTCAAGATGTCATGAACGCGGTTCGAGAGCACTGGGTGGTTGTAGCCGTACGTGAAACCGGCCATCCCGCTATGGACGGGGTACTTCGAGTAGTCGGCTTTCGGATCGCGATCCTTTTTCTTCGCGGCCACATCAGCGGGCAGCCATTCGCCTTTCAGCTCGCCGGTGTTGAAGACATCCGGTGCGATAATCGTGAAGCCACTGTCGACGAGCGTCTGAGCTTCCGGAACGAGTTTGTTGCCGCGAATCAGGCTCGCCTTGCCTTCGGGATGAACCCAGACGACGGCCTTGTCGCCCTGGAGCGACTTGCCGAACACGCGGGCCATCGGCACCACGTCCCCCTGTCCTTCGCGACCGAGTGCCGAGAGGTGCATGGTCGCACCGTCGAGCTTCACTTCCTTAAGCGGCATGTGAATCTTCAACGATCCCGGCTTGGGCAGATCGCCGCCGAGCATGACCTTTACGGCCGGGCCGACGACCTTGCGGTATTGCTCCAGCGACTTCGCGTCTTTGGGCTCCAGGGTTTTCATCTGAGCATCCGAGATCTCGGCCAATTTCGCCAGCAGCTCTTTTGATTTCAGTTCGTCGGCAGGTCGCGGATGCTCGGCATCGAACACACTGAGTTCCTTAGGCGGAATCGGCTTGAAGGGTTGTTCCTTCACGGCCGCGTCCTTGCCGAGCATGTGCTTGTTGAACCAGGCGTACATCAGTTCACGCGAGACCTGGTTGTAATTGTGCCCGAACTCCGGCCAGCACTTCGCGGCAATGTTCTCCGACGCGCCGAGCATTTTGTAGAGTTGCTGCAATTCGGGCAGGCCCTTGGTTTCGATGTCGATTGTCCAGTCGTTGGCGGCACTCATCGCCAGCGGCTTCGGGGCGAACATCGCGGCAAGTTCGACGTTGCCGGTGCCAACTCGGAGGTACGAACAATTCTCGCAATAACATCCGCCTTGCATCGCGGTTGAAACCATGACTGCCGGAAAAGCGGCCGCCGGTCGGTCGTCGAGAGCACAGAGAATGAACGTCTGCGTGCCGCCACCGCTGGCTCCGGTGACCGCGATTTTCTTGGGATCGACGTCGGACAACGTCTCAAGAAAATCGAGCGAGCGGATGCTATTCCAGGTTTGCAGGCCCATGATGTTCTGCGCTCGCAACTCGGCCTCGGTTGAGCGATAGCCTGCACGATGCCCCTCGTTGAACGTGATGGCCGTCGCATCCGCGTAGCCGACCATGTCGTACTGCCAGACGACAAAGCCCATTCGGACGAGGCCTACGCACTTCGCCTGGAGCGGATAGCGGGCACTTTCCTCGGTCGCCTCGGCAGGTTGGCCGGTCTTCTTGTCTTTGGTTGCCATCTGGACTTTCACTGCGTTCGCGTCCGCTTCCATGAAGCGGCCATTCGGCCAGTGCCCGTGCGGGTTCAAAATCGCCGGACGTTTGCCTTCCACCTTTCCAGTTGGCCGATAGAGATTGCCGGTGACGTAATGACCCGGCAGCGAGGCGAAGTAAACTTTTTCGACCGTGTAGCCATCGCGTTCGATCTTGCCGTGAATGACAGGCTTCAACGGCGTTTTCTCCGGCAACGGCCAGAGGCCGAGTGCCACGAGCGTTTGCGTGCGAACCTGGCCGACGCGGTCGTTCCAGCTCTCCTTGTTCTTCGGGGGAGTGAACGGGAAGTAGCCGTTGAGGTCCTTGGGTTTGCCGAGTCGAGCGTCCTTTATCTCGGAACGATCCGAGAATAAACGCGTCGGACTTTCATCCGAATAACTGAGTGAGGCCAGTATCAGGACGGCAAGGAGGGAGAGGGGTCTCATGGTGGGATCCAATCGGTGGAGTGGCGGGTGGCGTCAGACTAGTGCGAGAGGTGGAGAGTTGCAAGCGTCCTATGTCCGATTTCGCCGAGCGTGAACGAGGAGTATGTGCCGGTGAGTTAAATTGCCAAGCCCACGGACGGCCGTTATCAAATCACTTCCCCAACCAGCCACGGCATGCGGTCGCTGCGCGTCATCACTCGGTAATAGCGAGTGGGGGGCTCGCAGATCATGTACGCGTGCGCCCCGCTGGGACCTTGCACGAGCAGGCCGTGGATGCCCTCCGTGATGCGATACCACACGCCACGTTCGAAGCCGTAAACCGCAGGAATCAGCACCGGCTCCGGAGCGGCCCACGACCAACTCCCGGCTTCGATGGTTTGCCGCCACGTCCAACCGGTGGTCGGCAGCGGACCGTTGCGGTCCCTGCTGCCCCAGGGGACGATTTTCAATTGCCCGCCATCGAGCACGGGCAATACCGGTCCCGGATCGCTCCAGTGAAAACGCACCTCCGGCACGCCGCCACGACAATGCACGCGAGGCATCAGGTCGTGCGTCGTGAGCACGGCCTCAGAAAAATCCGACAAGTGCATGGCTATTGCGGTACACATGGCTATAGCCGAGAGTAGTGTACGCATTATCAGTATTCAAGGGCTTTGCCAATTTTGCTCTCGGCCGAAGCGAGTATTTGTGTGGCGTGGTTGGACGACGAATTCCGGGTCGATCCCACATTCGCACTTCGGGCGAAACTTGTTTAGTTCTTATTTTGTCGTAACACTTCAGTCGGCTGAAGCGTTTTTTACGGGTAGCGGTGGAAGCTGGCCTGTAGTGATGGCGGTTCGCAGCGATTCCGTCAGCGTCTTGAGCGGGTCGAGGCTGCGGCGTTTGAGGGTTCGGAAGATCGTCATCAGGACGGCT
>SIAJ01000090.1 GCA_009691845.1 Gemmataceae bacterium | reverse complement strand
CCATCTCGTCCGTGCTGTTGTACACGGCGAAATAAAGCTGCGAGCCGTCCTCCTCGGCTCGGAGAATCTTGGCGGCCAGCCGGCCAGCCGGTCGTACGGTTCGTTGTCGTCGAACTGCTTGGCCAGCCAGTCGCGGAACCGGCCGCGATTTCGATGACCAATTGGCCCTTCGACCACTTCGTGGTTGCGCGTCAGCATAGCGAGGTCGAACACCTGAGCCTGCTGCCGGGCATAGCGCGGGTCCGCCAGCAGTTTGTCGATCAGCTTTTCGCGCTTCTTCGGATCGGTGTCGCCGAGAAACGCCGTCGCCTCTGCGTACGTAGGGATCATGCCAACGAGGTCGAGGTAGATTCTCCGCAGGAACATCGTGTCCGACGATTGGATTGGTGCGGTAATCTTTTCTTTGGCCCAGGCCGTCTTGATCTCGCGATCAATGACGTCACGCAGCCGATCGTCAGCCTGGAGTGGGCAGAGTAATACGGACACAGCCAGTATGAGAATCACGGTTCGAATCCAACTCATGTCGTTTTCCTGTAGAGCTTACGGCCTGAAACATCGATCTCTCAACGCGACCGTTAACGGAATCGCCTTCGCAGGAATTAGCCGACCTGTGAGGAATCACGCTCGGATACTTCTCAGAATCCAGGAGACTCTAGCACTCCTTTACCTTCATGATGCGGGTACTGATAGCAATGGAGATTTAACAATTACTCCTGTTTCTGCGGTCTTACGATCGTCAAGTAGATCCAGGGCTCAAGCTTCGACTTTTCCTGAGTCTCCAACTTCGTGCCGTTCGGGCCGAGTTTGACGGTCGCCTCTTTCGGGAATTCCTTTTCAAAGAGCCGGAAGCTGCGTTCGCCTCCCAGATACCCGGCTTGCAATGACTTTCCAGTGTCCTTCCAGTCCGCCAGCCAGGCCGGCTTCTTCGCGAGTTTCTCATCGTGTGCCACGTAAACGGTTGCCTTGTCGCTCAGGGAGAACTCCATCAGTACTTCGCCCGCAAAAGCCAGGGAGGCGTTATCGGCCATGATCCAGTCGCTGCCGCGAACGACGTCGGGCACCTTGCCGATCACCGCCACGGGACCCGCGCTGGGAAACATTTTCCAACCCACGTCCCCAGGTTTCAGATTCGCGACGATCTTCCACGGCTCGCCGTAAACCGAGTCGGACGACACGACCCGGTTCGACTTGGGATCGTGGATCACCAGTTTGTCGATCAGTCCGGAAGGCTTCCCCACCGATTGCTCGGGAAGCTCGAAGGGCATGGCCACGCCCAATTTCTTCCACGCCACAGCGCTCGCTTCGTTCGGTAACCAGGTAACCTTGGATTTATCGCCGGGGTACTTCGCGTATTCGGCAATTTCAAGAGTATGTGGATTCGCCAACCAACCGGCCTCGATCCGGATGTCGTTCAGCTTGGGCGTTCCTCTGGATAGGTCCACATCAGCGGGGAGTCGTTGAGCGATGACGCCGTCGAGCCAGGCCATCAACAATTCGTTCGGCAAGACGTTGCCATGCCCGCCACGGGGCAAGCAGAAGTACGTCCATGGCGCGTTCTGACTGCGAGCGTAATGGGCGAGCCCGTAAGCCATGATGGTACCGCACACTGGGTCATTCTCTCCTGCTTGCAGAATGCACGGCACACGCAAGGATTGCGAAATGTCGTAAGGTTTTCCCACGAGCGGGGATTTCGTTTCGCCCATCCGGTTGAAATTGAAGTTTTCATTTCCCTTGGCCCAGGGAGGCAACGGCTGATGGGCCACACAAGCCAACATCCGATCCGGATGCTGTTGGGCGAGTAGCATCGTGAACCCACCGTTCGACGAAAGTCCCACGCGGATCACCGGAGCGTTGACAATTTCGGGATGTTTCAGTTCTGAAGCAACCTCCGCTCGAAACTTCTGGTCCAGAAAGGCGACGTCACCATCTCGCCCGTGGGGAAACCAGACCAGTCCGTGACGTTCGCAGAAGGGCCGCCAGGGCTTGGAATCACCTGCTTGCCTGCCGTCAAAATGCAGGATGCCCCGTAGCGGCTTACCTTCCGGCACCCAGGCATTCGGCCACTTCTTGGGTTTTGCAGGTTCGTCACCCTGGGCCTGGATCCTGGGACCGTCCAGCATCAGCAGGCAGCCGAGGAATAGCATCGAGAAATGAAACCTTCGCATCACGAAAGATCCTCCAAGCGATGCTCCGGTTGCTTTGTTGAACACCGCCGCGGGGGAGAACTACGGCAAGCACAGAACACGAAATCCCCCCGTGGCGTAGCGCCCGGTGGAGCCGACGATAAATCGATTGGCACAACGACACTCGCCCCCCGTGAGATGCCACGCGCCGCCGCGCATGACCGGACGAACTTCTCCCTGTTTGACTGTTTGGATGGCGTTGCGTTCTTTGGGCAGGGCGGAGTACTTGCCGTAGTAGTCGTCGCAAAACTCCCACACGTTGCCGTGCATGTCGTATAGCCCGAACGGATTGGGCTTGAACCGGCCTACGGGGGCTGAAAAGGGGAAGCCGTCGTTGCCGCGGAGTGTGACGGGCGCCAGCTTTTTCTCGTTCGCCGAAGCGTCTGCCACGTTGGCGTATTCGGTCAGCTTTTCGTCGTCATCGCCGAAATGGAAGCGTGTTTGACTTCCCGCCCGGCAGGCGAACTCCCACTCGGCCTCACCTGGGAGGCGGACTTCGCGCAGCTTCACACGTCCATCGCTTTTCTTTTGGAGCCATTCACAGAATTTGCGGGCGTCGTCGATCGCCACGTTCACAACGGGGTGCTCGTCGGTCACGAAGTCGAGGCCCAGGTCGCGCCAGCTAAATCGCTTGTCGGCGCCGACGAATTTCTGTTCCTTGGCGTCCCAGCCTTTGCCGCCGTCGGTGAGTTCCGGGATCGTCAGATACCCAGTCTCTTCCACGAAGCGCCGGAACTGGCCACGGGTCACCTCGAATTGTCCCAGGAAGAAGTCGTCGGTGAGCGTCACCGATTGTTCGTCTTCGAGATCGAGTTTGCCGTGCCCAGGTTTCTTGCCGCCAAAATATTTCGCGAGAACCGCCTCTTTCTCCTGTTTCGACGAGCCAATGCGAAAAGTCTGTCCCTTGGCTTTCACTTTTACGAACTTCATCTCGACGCCTTTTCCAAGATCGAACACGAGGTATTCAAACTCCATGCCGAGCTTGGCATCGCGCGCGGTGACGAGCTTCATGCCGATGCTGTTTTTCATCTCCGTGCCCGGCTTCGAATTCTTTGCATCTCGCTCGCCTGGCTGCGCCGTTGCTGTAAGAGAGAACACGCCCAGGAGAAGGATCGACAGATTGGCTTTCATCTTTTGCTCCTTTCAACCAAACAGGTGTTAACGCAATCCGTACGCGGCCTTCGCATTGGCGAGGAAAAACTTGGTGGCGGCCGTCTCGCTCTTGGCTTTGAAATAGTCTCGTGTGATGCCAACGATGACCTCGTACGGTGCACCCCGACTTGAAACTGGCCAGTTGCTGCCGAAGAGTAAACGGTTCTCGCCGAACAATTCCCAAAGTGTGTCCAGGACGGGCCGGTAGTATTTCCCTTCCCGCGGGGCTTCTTTCTGACCTGTCTGCTCCACGAGAGCGGACACCTTACAGAACACATTGGAGTGTTTGGCTGCCGCTGCCATCCCCTCTTGCCACGCCTTGGGTGGCTGCTTGCCGTCGATCCGCAAGTTCGCGGCGTGGTTGATGACGATGCGAAGTTGAGGCAATTTCTCGGCCAGTTGGGCGACATCCGCCGGCATGTCCAGGCCGCCGTTGACATCGAGAGTCAGGCCGAGATCCGCCATCAGTTTGCAGCGATGGACGAGGTTCCCCTTCAACCCGGCCTTCACCTCGTTATGGTTGATGCGAATGCCTCGGAACAGCGGGTTGGACGCGAACCGACGGAGGTTCGTCTCGAAATCGTCGGACGCAGGGTCGAGCCGGCCGACGACGCCCACGATCACCTTCTCCTTCGCGGCCAGATCGAGCAGCCATTTGTTGTCCTCGATCCACGGGCTGGCCTCCACGACCACCGTCCCGACGACCTGACTCGGTGCGGCAAGTTGGGCGAACTCACCTGGCAGCACTGGTCGATAGAGAAGCTTGTCACCCTTACCCGGCCAGGGCACCCCCTCCTTGCGTGTTGGGTCGTAGAAATGAGTGTGCGCGTCGATGATTGCGATCGGGGCTTTATTCCCGCTGGGCGGATCGGCGGCACGGGACTGCTCGTGAGCGATCTCCCACGGGAGAGCGAGCAGGAACGTGACCGGGATGAATCTTCGCATGGCGACCTCTTGGGCAGGATCGATCTCGTCGAACGACTTCCGCCTACCGCAACTCCTTCCGCCGGGCCCCGTCTGCGAGGCCCGACACGCATTCTTTCCTCTCCCATCTCGGCGTGGGACGCTGTGGCCGATTCTTTCCTCTCCCATCTCGGCGTGGGACGCTGTGGCCGATTTCTTCGGCCTTTCGCCGGACACCGTGGTCACTTCTTGCCGCCCTTGGGCGGGGGTTTATCCTGGAGCAGGTCGTCGAGGTCGTTTCCAAGTACGCCCGAGAGTTCGTCGGCGGAGTAGACCTCGAGTTCCGCGAGGCGCACGAATCCATCGGTCCGGGCGGCGTCGTTACGGCTCGCCCACAGGTAGTGGATCTCGTCGATCTTTCTGGCGGGGCAAGCAAAGATGTTGACAAGCTGTCGATTGTCGAGGACCACGCCCACCGGATGCCACTGCTTCGTGGTCGCGTCACGCACGTAGACTGCGAAACGCGGAGTGATTCGTTCCTTCACTCCGTTCGGTTCCGCGATCGGGCCGGAGTTGTCCTCGTACACGGCGATCGAGCGGACTTCTTGCGGCTGCTGGAAACGGACGCGACACTCGGCGTGGTCGATGCCCGTGCCGCGGACGGCCTGGGTCCAGACTGTCTCCTGGTTGCCGAGCACGCCGTCCGCCAAACGCAGTGAGGTCAACGGGCACGGGTAAGGTGCATGCCGCACGGTGGAATTGCCGCCGGTCCATGGGTAGACAAGGCTGCTCATCTCGCCGACCGGTCGACGAGCCTCCGCGACGGAGGCACCCGCACCGCTCGGCGTCACGGGGGACTTTGCGGCGTCGCGCTCGAGCATTCCCCTGGCGTTCGAGTCGTAGACGAGGTTTCGGCCGCCGAAGTTCATGGCCGCGACGACGAGTTCGGACACGAGGAGCCCGGTGCGGCTGGCCGTCGCCTCCTGATATGTCATCTCGGACTTCTTGCCGCCCTGGACCGTGCGAGGTTCCACGGCCCGAAACGTGAGTGTCACCGACCCGGCTTCGTCGGCTCGAAAGGCCAATCGCTGTCGGGTGAGGTCGCGGTTCAAGGGGAGCCTGGCGATGAAGGGAAGTTGGCTCGTCTTGCGCTGACCGACGATCGAGACTTCCAACCGGGTTTGCGGCGCGAGTTCACGTGGTTCGGCGGCCGATGCCAGCAGTTCCACGAGATAGGTTCGACCGGCCTCGACCGTCACCGTGAAGCGGCTGTCCGGTCGGAGCCTTCCCGCAGCGGCGGCAGGGCCTGCCTGATTCGCGTCTGGTGGGCCCGACAGAGTGGCCTGACGCAGTTGGTCAGCGACGACGAGATTCGGACCGAACTTCACGGCCTTGCCCTGCAACGTCGTCAGGTACGAAGGTTCCGGCGGCGCGGGCGGTGCTGAGAGGGAAGCATCGAGCGGGAGGTCGCCGACGGAGTCAAGCTGGCGGACAAACTGATCAGGCGTCACGGAGTTGTAAGGATTGAAGTCGACCGTCCGGACCCGTTGCCCGTCCGCAGAGTTCAGCCAGTGCAAGCGGCCGTCGCGTCCGCCCACGAGAACGGTTTGTCCGTCAGGCGAGAGCCGCACGATCCCACCGGATGGCGTTTCCGTCTGCCAGAGTCGCTGACCCCCGGCGGAATACCGCTCTGTGATGCCGCGAGCCGAAACGCAGGTGATCGATTGACCGTCCGGGGCCACGATGACATCGGTCACCCGTCCGACGACCGGCACGGACTTGTCGGGCCCACCGTTCCAGGATCGTAGGTAGACACGCGACGCAGGCCCCTGCCGATCGAACCCGTTGTTCTCGACGAAGAGCAAGGAATTGCTCCCCGCCACGGGCAGCATCCAGTCCGCTGCCTCGACGGTCGGCAGGCGCGAGATCGTTTGGCCACGGTCCGCGATAAGGATCTGGGTTTCACCCGCGTCGTCGGCGACCAGGAACCGGTTCGCCATGGGGATCACCTTGCCCTGGTTCAGAAGCCAGTCTTTGCGCTCCCAGAGCAACTTGCCGGTCGCTGCGTCGAGCCCGAAGACGGACCTGTTCACCGTGGCGCCGCGGCCGTAGGTGTCGTGCTTGATCCCGAAACCGGAGACCAGCAACACCCGGCCATCCGTGGACAGCCCGCGGGGAAACAGACTGCGAGGATACAACAGGTCTTCGGCGCTGGTGTGCATGGCCGCGTCGTCGTAGACCCAGAGCAGGCGGCCCTGGGAATCCATCGCGTGCACTTTTCGGGCTCCGCCGAGGAACGTCCGGTGGCCGACCGTGTCCTTGAGCACGGTGGACGCGCCGATCTTGATCGCGTGCGGTCCCACGAGTCCCGTGGGCGGCGCGGGGATTCGGCTCACCCAGCCTTTTTCGAAGCTGTACCGATACAGAGTGCCGCCCACGCCGACATGTACGGTTTGGCTGTCGATGGCTTCGAGGGAGCCATCGTACGGGGCCCAGAAGTTCTTGCGGCCGATGTACCGCGAGCGGTGTTCCTGCACCGTGCCGTCGGGGCTGAGCGCAAACAGCGAGTCACCCATGGCCGCGGTGGTGACGAACAGCCGCGTGCCGTCCGGAGCGAAGGCCACATTCTGGACCGCCGTGCCGAACTTGCCGGTGATGAGAGGTTCCAGTGGAGTGGAAGGTCCACCCCGCGAAATCGTGATTGAAGCTTCGGGCTCAGGTTTCACCGTGGACTCTGCGGAAGAGGCAAGCGGCTTGAGTTGGTGGAGCCGGGCGACGGCGTTCTGGGCTCCCTCCGCGTCGTGGCAGCCAATGTAGAGCCCATCGTAGCCGCCCTGGAAAGGCGACCAGAGATAGTGGACGAAGTAGCCACCCGCAACCGGCTGTACCTTCGAGGGAACCCGGCGCAGGTAGGGGGTGAGTTCGCTGAGCGCACGATGGGTCGCGGGTGTGCCGAAGAGAACGATGTCCGCATCGTGACGAAGGCGGGGGCCATATTCGTCGTAGCCGCACTTGGGGTCGTCGAAGACGAGACTCGATCGGCCGGTCTTGAGATCGGTCCGGGAGACGGCCCTGAGCCCCACACGGCTGGCGAACGCCTTACCGTCCCGCAGACGTTCGACGAGATCCAGGTCTTCGGGCAAAGGCTTCCATCGCAGCGGGAGCGGCCGAACCTCGTCCGGTCGAAACCCCTCGACCTTCGCCGCCCGGCCACTGGCCCGTAGGAGGTCCGCCAGCTTCTCCGCGGCCGGGCGAAACGCCTCCTGGCCTTCGTCGAGCAGCACGGTCACGGGCCCACGCCTCTGCGCCAGGAATGCGGCCACCGGTGCCGCGCCGCCCACGAAATCCGCGTCGCCTTGCGTCGCCACCGTCGCGGGCTCGGCCGGGGCAACCGCGTGGGTCGCTACGGAGCCCAGAATCAAATCTCGCACGGTGATTGTCAACGACTCACCGGTCGATGATGCCGGGATGGGGACATCCAGCGACAGATTGGGAGCTAGAGTGGCGAACTTGTGATAGAGTCGCTTGCCCTCGCGGGTCGTGAGTGTGACCTCAAACGGCATCGGGTCCGCGAGCGGCTCTCCCTTGGCGTCCGCCAGCCAGCCGTTGAGGCGAAGGTTTGTGGCCGAGGTCCGCTTCGCCCCGATCGACATCGACTTCGGCTCGCGCCGGGTCAGTAAGTACAACGCCCCCTCGGCACGTGTGAAATCGACCGGGACCGTGCTGCCAGTCGAACCCGGTTTCGTGACGGCCGCAGCGCCGGACAGGACATCGTGGACGTGCCACCCTTGCTCGACAAGCAGTTCTCCCGTGCGGGGCAACACGAACATTTGCCGCCAACGCCCCTCGACTTCCAGCGGCACCAGCGTCTGATTGATCACGAAGCAGAGGATGGATTCCTTACCAGCGAGCGGCGACAACACCACGTCGGCACTGGGCGTGGCGACGGGGATGCGGGGTGCCTTCGCGAAGGCCTCAATGAGTGGTTGCTCGCGTGTCTCGTGAAAGTGCTTCCAAAGGTGAGCGAACTCCCATTCACCGTTCGGATAGGCCAACCCCCAGCCGTTGTGCACGTGCTCCTTGTCGTAGGCGAAGCTCAGTGTTCGACCGGGCAGGCTGGCGTGGCAGTGTGCGTCCTTGATGATCAGGCCGCCCTTCTTCTCAAACTCGCGAAACGCCGCGATGACTTCCGGCGACTCCCCCGGCCCGATCCCGGCGAGGAACAGAACCTTGTAACGGGGCAATGCTCCGGCGAGCACATCCTCGGACGAGAGCAGCATCCCGGGTCGGCGCATGCGGGCGAGATCGTGCAGAACCACGCTGGCCTGGTTCGCCCAACCGCTGAAGTAAACCGCGACGTCGGGCAGCGGTTCGTAGGCCGAGAACCACGAACCATAACGCTGGAAGATCCGCAGCAGATCCTCGTGGCCCTGGGACATCGAGAAGCCATCGAGACCGCGGCCGGCAGCGCCGAACGCCGTGGCAAACTGCTCGCTCCGCGAGTTGTGGGTGAAGAACTCGCAGTGCAACTTCTGCCGGAGCGGGTTGTGCATCGCCAGGAACGCCGGGGCTCGAAAGTTCCCCCACGGCGGAAGGCAGTAGTCCGTATAGTCCACGGCATCGCGGTGCGAAAGCGTGGAGTAGGCCGACGGAGGATACGACTGGGCGTTGCCCTGCCAGAAACTGGGGATCGCGTTGTGGGACGTCAATCCGGGTGCCATCTGGCGCACGTCCGCGAGGTATTCGCCAAACGCATTCGGCAGGATCGAACTGCGAGCCCGCAACGCAACCAGGGATTCCTGGCGTTTTCGCTGCTCATCGGTCAAGTTAATGTCTGCCAGTTTTAACATCTCTGTCGCCACGCGGGAGGTGACCCATTGATTCGCCGCGGCATTGCGTTGCTTCTGATGCCCATCCAGTGGCGGCGATTCTTCCCAGTACCCTCCTAACGTTGCGAACCACCCTAGGGAAACTCCACTGAACCCCGGGACGTCCACCCTGGGCTGAGCAAACAACGCCAGACGCCGACGCAACTGAGCCAGGTCTTGTGGCAATGTGTGTTTGGGATTCCAATCCTCGTGGTGCAGCATGGACGGATAGGCAGGCACTGCTCTCATGCCTAGCCGGGTCAGCGCCATGGACTTCAAGTCTTCAGCCGTCGGCTGGAGAAACTTCTCCAACACGGGGCCGGCCGGTGCCTCGGAGTACGCGGCCAGGTGGGGCGCCATGGCTGCGTCCCCATCGGCCAGAAAGGGATCGAGCCCGGGACCTCCAGGAATTTTGCCGTAATAGCCCGTGACCGGCGAACCGGCGTACGGCTTCGCATCGTTGTAAACGTGGGCATAAAGCTCGAAGTCGGAGACGGGCTCTCGCTGGCAGATTCGCAACCGCACCGGATAAGCAGCGATCTCCTCGGCATTCACGCTGATCGTGTACTCGCCCGGAGCCAGCGCAGAAGTGTCCAGTGAGAACGATCCCGAGAGGAGTTTGCTCTCGCCTTGCTCCTTGCCGCGAGCCGGCAATGAGATCTGACCGATCTTCGTCTCGAGGTGTTCCCCGCGAATTACAATCGGCCAGGTCGCGGCCGATCGGCTCAAGCGTATAACGGACCAGAAGAGCGGTACGGAATCGCCCCGACGAGCAAGTCCACGGTTCTGATTCGTGTAGAGCGACACCGCGTGTGTCGTCGGCTTGGCCGCGATTCGCACGAGCCCGAGCGGCCGGCCCTGCCATGGCGAGCCTGGGGCAACTGTCAGCTTCCAGAGGCCCGCCTTGGCAGGTAACGTCCCGGCGAGTGTGCCATTGCCGCCTGCCTGAAGCACGAATTCTCCACCGTTCTCGGCGGAAGCGGCGTCCTCCAGACGCACCGTGAGCGTCGACGGACAGGCAGGACTCGTTCGGGTGAGCGAAGTCACCCGGCACGACCAGGTCGCACCCGGCGTGGTAGCGAGCGGAGAGGCCGCCACGCACCAGGCCGCGGAAGCTGATACCTCCCAGAGCACCATTTCGTGTGGCCAGCGAGCGTCGCTCTCCGGCAGATGGACCGATTCAAGACCCAATCGCAAGGATCGATCCCCGTCCACCGGAAGCCAGGTCGAGCCATCGCCGTCGGCCTGGACCGTTTTCGCTTTGTTCGAGAGGATCGACTTGTCGTTGCCGCCGTACCAGCGCACACCCACGGGACGAACGGCTGCCACCGGTTGTGACGCGAGCAGGTGAATTTCGCGATCCACGATGCGGGCTTGCTCGGATTTCGCGAGCGTCAGGGACCCGTCCTCGCGGACTTCGAAGCGGATGCCGTTCACTTCGTAAGGCCGCTGCGGAGCGGAAGCGGGCAGATAGATCGTCGCTCGTCGCAGCCCTTTCCCGTCGGCCAGTTCGAGCGTGCCGACCTGTCGTTTCTCGTTCTCGGCGATCTGTTTCTCCAGACCTCCGAGTAGGGCCGTCGTTCCACAGAGGAGTCGTAAGGGGCCATGAACGCTTTGATTGTTCACGAATTGCTTGATCGTCACCGAATGACAGAGAATCTCGATCCGGCCCTCTTTCGCATCGACACGAACCCGGCTGTCCTTCGAGGTCAGTGTTCCGTCGGCACCAACGGTGAACTCAATGCCAAAGGGGTCGATCACGTGCCGACCAGGCGGCAAATCCAGAGATACCATCGATCGCCGGGGCGCCTGTGAACCGATCGTCGCACCGGGGCCCGGCTTGTTCGGTTGCCCTTTGATGTCATTGAGAAGGTCGTCGGCACTCGATGGCTTCTTCGCCGTGGGGTCGAGCTTGACCGAGAGTTGCTCGTCCGCCGTCTGATAGACGAAGAGCGGTGTTCGGCCCACACTCATCGTGTAAGGCCAGCCCGACAATGCCCAACCGCCGTAGGGTGATTTCCAGAGAGCTTGTCGGCTCTCTAACGCGATCGGCTTTCCCTCCTCGATAGTCAAGAGCGAAAGGGAGACGTCCTTCGCCCATCCCATGCGCGGTGAGATAGCCATGGCCAGCACGACCGCAAGCCAGAGCGAAGCGGTCGGCCGTCGGTGAAGGAGTGTGGGCTTTACGAGAAACAAGGAAAAGATGGCGTAACGCATGGTGAACCTCGTACTTCTTCTCGGTCTGCCGATGCCGAGCACGCTCAATGATTGAACACGAACTCCCGCGTGTTAATCAGCGCCCACAGCACGTTGCTGTAAGCAGCCTTCTTATCCGTCGCGCTGCTCACATGCTGCAGGGTCAGGCTCAACTGCTCTTCCGTCGCTTGTCGTCCATATACTAAGACGAACAGTTCTTTAAGCTTTTCATCGTGTGACCGCTTGTCTTTGACCAGCAAGTCGGCCTTGGCGTCGAACTTCTTGGACATCTCGTCCGAGTTCATGAAGTGCAAGGATTGCGACAGGTTGGCATCGGCGACGCGCTCGCACTCGCACCCGCTTGTCCGCTGTGGTCGGCCAAACACTTCGAGGAAATAGGATGAAAACCCTTCGTCAGGCAGCATGATGGCTCGGAGGCCATCGTCCGCTTTCTTGTCCACTTTGCCCTTGCCGGGGAGTTTGAACGCAGCCTTGCTGGATGTCACTTGATTGATCGCATCGAAGAGAACTTCGGCCGACAGACGCCGCGGATAAAAACGTGCGAACGATTGCCTGTCCAACTGATTGGAATCGTTCGGCACCGAGCTGAGCTGATACGTGCGGCTGCGAACAATCGTCTTGATCAGATGTTTGAGGCTATATTTCGAATCGATGAGTTCCTTGCCGAGGGCGTCAAGGAGTTCCGGATTCGACGGCGGATTGGTGACACGCATGTCGTCGATCGGATCGACGATGCCGCGACCGAAGAAATGTGACCAGTAACGATTGGCGACGGCGCGAGCAAAGTAAGGGTTCTTCGGGTTGGCCATCCAGTCGACGAGCTGTGCTCGCGGGTCTTCTCCGGCAGGAACCTGGATCGGGTCCCCATCGAGTGGCTGGATCTTGGCCGGCTGGTTGGTGCGGCGATTGAGGACTTTTCCTTCCTTCAGAACCTCGATTCCCAGGCGCACCGCCTTCTTATCCTTCGAATCGGGAATTGGAACATCTTTGCGGCCGACGCGTCCGAAGAAGGCGGCCAGGCTCCAGTAATCATCCTGGCTCCACTTCTCGTACGGATGATGATGGCATTGGGCACAGCCGACGCGAAGACCCAGAAAGAGCTGTGCGGTGTCGTCGGCGAGCTGCTGAGGCTCCATGAGTTCCTTGTACCACGTCGTGGGCGGATGAACGGCTTCGTCGCCCGTCGCGGCCAGAACGCCACGAACAAAAGAATCGTAGGGCATGTCGCTCGCGATGGCGTCCCGAATCCACGCATGGAAGCGGCTGGAGTTTTCGAGACCACTCCGGCGACTTACCCGCAGGATGTCAGCCCACTTGTTCGCGAAGACGTAACTGTACTCTTCTGTTTTCAGTAATTCGTCAATCAAGCGGTCGCGCTTGTCCGGTTCCTTGCTCTCCAGAAACGCTTCCACCTGCTTCGGGGTCGGCAGCGTCCCCGTCAGATCCAGCGAAACGCGCCGGAGGAACTCCTCGTCCGTGCACAATGGGCTGGGAGCGATGCCGAGATGATCCCATTTCTTCTTGGTAAATCGATCCACAACGGTTCGTTCTTCGAAAGTGAACTGAAGAGGCTGTGCCGAAAACGGCACCGTGGCGCGGAAGACGGCAACCTGATCGAAATAGCGAACCATGATGGCGGCATCGCCGCTCATATTCCGCGTTCGTACCAGGACCGCGTCGTCGATGACCGCGACTTCGTTATCGTTCGACTCGTAAAGTGCCTGCCGAGTGATATCCGCCGTCGAACCGTCGGCATAATGCGCCGTGACGGCCAGTTGTTGACGGTTGTTCCGGGACAAGACCCGGCTTTCCGGATGCACGGAGATTTTCATCAGCGACGGTGCGTGCGGCGATCCGAACGGTGTTCCCGAGGCGATCCACCGGCGCAGCAACCTGTAATGATCCGAACCGACCTGAAGTCGCTTGCCGCCGGCGTGCGCCATGGCGCCCGTGGCTTTTAAGAGCATCAAACTGCTCTCGGGAGCCGTGGGCATGACGCGGCGGCCACGGCTCTCCTTCACCAAAGCCTGGAAATCGAATTCCGGATCGTGGCCGAACAGCGAAAGAGCAAACCCATTCTGACCGCCGATCTTCCCGTGGCAACCGCCGCCGCTGCACCCGAGTTTGCTGAAAAGCGGCACGATCTGCTTGCCGAAATCAATCGGGGCGTCTTCGATCGCCTGGACTGTGACCTGGACCTTCGCGCTGTTGCCGCCAAAAGTCGCCGAAATTTCCGTGCCGCCGTTGCTGAGCGGGATGACTCGCCCCGCTTCGGTGACCTTCGCCACCGCAGGATTCGCGACCGTGTACTTGACCTGGGCGGTCAAATCCTGGACGCGCTCGGCAGGCTCCCCGGTCACGACGAGTTGAGCCGAGTCGTCCGGCCCCATTAGCAGGACGCGGTCCGGCAGGATAGCGATTTTCTTTACATCGGCGGGGGCCAGCAGAGTCGGATGCTTGGCAATCCCTTTTTCCTGGGCGGCCGCGAACGGAACCGTCAGCAAACAGGCCATTGCCAGACCGGAAAATCGATGAATCATCATCACCTGGTACTCCAGAGGGAGTGGGGGTAGGCTTTTCGAAAAACGTGGGCCGAAGTCGTGGGAGCTGACGCCGGCCTGATACGATCAAACCAACTCGCGGATGGGCGAGCCAAAGGGGAGGATGGTCATCGGTCGGCCGGTCGGATCCGGGAACATATGCTCCGTGTCGATGCCCAGATGCCGATAAACGGTCGCCCACATGTCGTTCGGCGTCAGGGATCGGGTGTGCGGGTTCTCGCCGCGAGCATTTGTCGAGCCGACGACCTGACCGTGCCGCATGCCGCCGCCGCACATCAGGACCGACATCGCCCGCGGCCAGTGCTCGCGACCGTACCGCATCCCTTTCTTGGGATCGTTGTTCTGACTGATCTTCGGCGAACGGCCGAACTCGCCCGTCACCACCAGCATTACTTTGTCCGTCAAACCGCGGGCGTGCAAGTCCTCGACCAAGGCCGTGATGGCCTGGTCGTAGCGAGGCAGCCGCAGACGCATGTCGTTGAAGTTGTCGTAGTTGACCGCGTGCGTGTCCCAGTTGTAGAAAGTCCCCTGAATGTGCGGATTCTCCATGACCACGGTCACGAAGCTGCACCCGGCCTCGACCAACCGCCGGCCCATCAACGCCCGCTGCCCCCAGGCATGTCGGCCATACCGGTTGCGAACGCGCTCCGGTTCCCGAGAGAGATCAAAGGCGGTGCGTGCTTGTGGGCTGGTCATCAAACTGAGCGCCTGCTGATCGTAGCGATCCATGGCTCCCATCATGCCCGACGAGTCGAGATCGCGTCGCAGCGCATCCAGACCTCGCTGCAAGCGGAGCCGATCGTCGAGGCGCAACGCCATGGACGCATCGAGACTGACGTCGCGGACCTGGAATTCGGGCCGGCTCGGATCACCCGCCAGTTGAAACGGCAGATAGCGTGGACCCAGGTAGGCCGCTCCCTGAGCGTACGCGTTGGGATTGTCTCGCCCCCCGTCGGCGCACGAGATGCAATTCGGCAGACCCACGTCGATGTGCTCACGCATCTTGGCGACGATCGTGGTCACGGCCGGCGCGTCGTTGATAGTTCCGGTCGGGGTCCTCGGAACGCGGCCTGTCATGAGGCGTTTGCTGCCACCGCCGTGATCAAAGAACTCATGCGTGATGCTGCGAATGAGCGAGTACTTATCGGCACACCCGGCGTGCAGCGGCATCAGTTCGCAGACATCGAGCCCCGGAACATTGGTGCGAATGGGCCGAAACTGGCCGCGATACTCTTCCGGCGCGTCCGGCTTCATGTCGTACATGTCCATATGAGGCGGTCCGCCAGCCAGCCAGACGAAGATGACCGACGTTTCCGGGGCCTGCGTGATCTTCCCCTGGGCGGCTCGCAACTTCATGACGTCGCCGAGCGAAAGGCCGCAGACGCCGAGCGTCCCCATGGTGAGGAACGATCGCCGCGAGAGTGGGCCTCGGCAGGGGTTCGGGTTCATCGGACATCGCCTTTCGTCAAGGAAGGGGCTGGGGGTGGGTGGGTAGTTGGGGTCGGCCCGTTTCGTAAAGCCGCTGAATCTCCGCCTCGGACAACGGCCGGTTCCAGATCGCGACTTCGTCCACGCTGCCGCGGAAGGCGCGATTGGTCATGGTCCATTTCTCGCTGGGCAGCCAGTTGCCGAGTCGGCAGGTGCCGGGTCGGATCACCTGATTAGCCAGCCAGTGACGCTCACGAGCAAGCACGCCGTTCACGTACATCCGATGCGTGCGGTCTCGCGTCGAGAGAACCGAAACGTAGTGGAACCACCGGCCCAGCGGAACCGGTTTCGCAACCGAAGTCTCGCGAATGTTCCCCTCCACAATCACGCCTCCGCGAGGATAACCCTGCCGAGTGAATTGAAGGTGGATGCCGCCAAGATCGTATCCGTCGGAATCGAGGATGGCGTTGAGTTCGAAGTCGAAACGGTCGACCTTCATCCAGACGGAGACGCTGAGATCCTGGTGCTCGCCGGGAATCGAAAGCTCTGCAAAGTCCGAATCGCGATCGAAGAGCAGAGCATTCTTGCCGGGCCAGCGACCGGTCGTCCATCTTGCCCCCATAACGCGGCCGTTCGGCATCCGGCGGGAGGCACTGTCATTGGAAAGCATCGAGTCATCTTGACCACGCTGCAGTGTGAAAAAGCCCAGCAGACTGGCCTCCGAACGCAACCTCGTCTGGTACGCCTCCCAGCGTTTGAAGCCGATGGATCCGGGCGTGGGGAAGTCGCCCGCAGCGATGCGGGGGGCGTCTTCGAGCTTGCCATGAAGGGACCACCGAGTGGACCTGCCGCCGAGGACCTCGGAGATCACGCGTCCCGAGGTCGGATCGGCCACGTTGACCTGGCCGTCGAAAACGTAGAGATCGCTCGCGCCGCTGCCCGGATCGACTTGCAGGCCGAACTCGGTGCCGAGGTCGATGAACGTCTTCCCAGGAGTGGCCACCGTGAAGCCGTGGGCGGAAGGAGGAGCGCTGACGCGAATCTTGCCGAATAGAAGCTGCGTGTTCAGGGCGTCTCGGATTCGCAGTTTCGCGGGGCTTGCGAGCACCATCTCGGCACCGCTGGTGAATCGCAGATGAACCGCGCCTCGCACGAGTTCATACTCGCCAGGCCCGAATTGAGCCGCCTTCGGCCCCATTCCGGGTGCGAATTCTGCATTCGCCCCGTCCACGAGAACGGCCACGCTCGAGTCGCTCGAAGGCCCCGGAACACCTGGTACGGGTACGTCGATGTCCGGCACGGCCGCGGGCCGAAGAAACATGACGACTGCGACGACCGCCGAGAGCGCCGCCAGCACCCTGGGGACCCAGCCCACCACACCTGAGCGGGAACGAGCCACGGGAACCGTTACGGGGGTCGCCGGTGTGGCACAGGCTAGGTCGCGGTACTGCCAGCAGAGGGCTGCGTGCGTGTCGAGATAGTTCAGATAATCGTCCCAGAGATCCGGCTGATCTCGCAGCATCGCCGAGAGACGCTCCGCGTCCGCAGCACTCGCGGTCCCATCGATGATCGCACTGGCAAGGCTGCGAAGAACCTCGTTCATGATGAAGCCCCTCCCGCCAACCGCTGGGTGACGCAGTCGTGCAGGGCCTTGCGAACACGATCGAGTTGCTTGTAGATCGCGTTACTGGAAGCCCGAAACTGTTCGGCAAGTTGTTCCACGCTCCGCCCGCCGTAGTATCCCTCGATGACGCCCCGACTTCGCTCGTTCAACTGCTGCAGACACTCCTGCAGAGCCTCCAGCCGGTTCCCGTCTTTCTGCTGCCGATCCAGGCTTCGCTCGGCGAGATGCTCGATCACATCCTGCTGAAGCTGCACTTGCGAGTTCTGCCGCTTGCGTCGGAAGTTCATCACATGATTATGCGCGATCCCGCAGGCCCAGGGCAGGAAGTCGAGTGCCGGGTCATAGCGTTCCCAGTACTCCCAAAGCGTGAGGCAGGTCTGCTGGTACAACTCTTCGGCATCCGCTCGGTTCGGCACCAGCGACACGATGTACCGAAACACCCGCTGCTGGCTTCGCACCAGGCGTTCGGCAAACTGCTGATGCTGGTGAATGTCCATGGCGTGACCACCCATCGCGGATCCACTCATGCGATCGCCCCAAGGAGAATTGTTTCGAAGCCGTCCGAATTCGCCATCGCTGAAGAGATTTCTTGCCAAATTAGGAGACTTCTCGCTGAACGCGACTGATGGTTAACGTAAGATCAATTGGTTACGGTCGTTAAGTGCGATTTCGTTAATGGTTTTTGGATCTTCTGTTGCCCTGTATAGGAGCTTGTCCGACAATTCGTCGTCGTTCGGCAGATGCAACGATTCATCTTTCCTGGTTCGAGTGATCGAGCGATGCTGGGACTCCGCACCGCGACAGAAGGTCGCGGTGGAACGCCGGAGTCATGGATCATGGACGATCGCCGCAAGACTTATCGGGCCTGGGACGCGCTCCAAGGCCGGGAGCAGTCCGTCGCGCCCCAGGACGTTCTTCCGGAAGGCGATTTGGTGTTCTTCGTCCTCGACGCCATTGCCGGCCTGGACCTCTCGGCGTTCCATCGGCATTACGCTCGGGAGATGCGGGGCCAACCGCCGTTCGATGTCACCCTGATGGTGACGCTGTTGGTCTACGCCTATTCGGTCGGCGTCTGTTCCAGCCGCAAGATCGCGGTCGCGTGCGAACGCAACCTGGCCTTTCGGGCGATCGTCGGCGACGATCGGCCCGACTTCCGGACCCTCAGCGATTTCCGCAAGATCCACCGGGCAGCGATGCGGCCCCTGTTCGTCGAAGTGCTGCGATTGGCGGGCGAACTGGGCTTGGTCAAGCTCGGCAACCTGTCCACGGACGGGACCAAAATGAAGTCGAATGCCTCGCGGCACAAGGCGATGAGCTACGGCTACATGACGAAGAGCATCGCGAAGCTGGAAGCGGAGATCGAGCAACTGTTGACGCAAGCCGAGCAGGTGGATGCGGAGCAAGATGCGGCGTTGGGCAGTCGACGCGGCGACGAATTGCCCGAGGAATTGACGCGGCGGACCGATCGGTTGGCGAAGATTCAGGAGGCGAAAGCCCGCTTGGAAGCGGAGGCCCGCGGGAAAGCGGAGGGCGAACAACACCGTCGCGACGCCGAGCAGGCGAAGCGTGCGGCGGACGGCCGCCAGCGGCGGGGCAAGGAACCGGCCCCCGTCGATCCCACGCCCGACGAGAAGGCGCAAACGAACTTCACCGATCCCGAAGCGAAGATCATGAAGCAGAGCACGAAGGGCTTCGATTATTCGTACAACGCGCAGGCGGTGGTGGACGGCGCGCATCAAATCATCGTAGCGGCCGAGGTGACGGCCGCGGTGAACGACAAGCAGCAGGGCGTGCCGTTGGCGCACGCGGCGTTGGCCAACTTGGCGGCGGCCGGGATCGAGCGACCGACGGCGGCGGACGGCACTCCGACGCCGATTCCCAACACGCTAGACAACGGCTATTTCAGCGAAGAAGCCGTCGAGAAGTTGACGGCGATGGGGATGGATCCGCACATCGCCACGGGCCGGCAAAAGCACAACGAAGCGCCGACGCCGCTGGTGGCGGGAACGCCGCCGGCCGAAGCGAGCGTTCTGGAGGCGATGCGACACAAACTCCGCACGGCGACGGGCCAGGCGCTGTATGCGGCCCGCAAGCACATCGTCGAGCCGGTGTTCGGCCAAATCAAGTCGGCCCGCGGCATTCGTGCATTCCTGCAGAGAGGCTTGGAGAAAGTGGCCGCGGAGTGGCAATTGATCTGCCTGACGCACAATCTGCTGAAGATTTGGCGTTGCTCCGGCCCCGCCAGGGCCTGGTGAGGCCTGCGGTGCGCGCCGAGGGTGGAGCGGAGGCCAAAAGGCCTCCGCCAGAGAGGGATGACGCTCATGGCGATAGAGATCGAGGATTACTCGGACAGGCTCCGTAGCGAGCACCGCAAGAAACCATCACGCCGCTTCGCGAGAATAGTGCTTGAGCAGGCCGCCGAGTTCTTGATGACACTCGATGGAACCACGAGCTATCGGAATCGCCGCGGGTTCTGGTTCCGCGGCCGCCGCCAGTGTACGATTATTCCGTCCCTGGTGAGGGCGGTGCTGGTTGTAAAAGGTTTCGAACCGCTTGACGATGTGCCGCAGATGACGGTCTGCAGAGACGACGGGTTGTTAACAGCGAGATGCCAAGTTCGAAGAGTGTTCCTCTCGTGCAGAGGGACCGAGCGGGACTCGAACTCACGAAATGCTTGAAAACAAGCATATCTCTCGCGAGTGTCGCGCGCGTCTTGTTACGAAGAGTGTTCCTCTCGGGGAGCTTGAAGGTGTCTTGTCGGGCATGAACCACTTCACACTCATGGCGCGGGGACGTGACGGGCCAAGAACGCCCGAACTTCTTCGACATCGATGTTGCCGCTTACTTGCCGTTGATCCATCAGAAAGTGCGACACGACA
>SIAJ01000019.1 GCA_009691845.1 Gemmataceae bacterium | reverse complement strand
CGCGCCGAGCGAAATCACCTGCGGCACGCCACGAATCGCCGCCGCAGTAAGTCGATCCCGCCCGGCGGAGAGAATGCCACCCACCAGTTCGTCGGCAAGTTCCGTGGTGGTCACATCGAGCACCCCAGCAATCAGACCATCGACGATCATGGCCTCCATGGTTCGCCCACCGGTTCCCGTCGCATGGAAAACCAGCACCTCATAGCCAGCCTCCTCGACCTGCTTTCGTGCCGCCTCCACACAGGGCGTCGTCACGCCGAACATGGTCGCGGCAATCAACGGCTTGTCCTCGTCCATGACGATGGGCTTGGCCTGAACCATCCCGACCATCGCGCCAGCCGCATTCGCGAGGATCCGTCGCGTGAAGCGATTCAGGCCACAAATGTCGGTCACGGAATGGATCATGCAGATATCGCGCACGCCCACGTAGTGCTGAACCTGACCGCTGGCGAGCGTGCTGACCATGACCTTCGGCACGCCGTATGGCAGAACCCGCATCGCGGCCGTGCCGATCGTCGTGCCCGCCGACCCGCCCAAGCCAAGCACGCCCTGAATCCGACCTTCTTCGTGCAGCCGTTTGACAATCTTGGCCGCACCCTGTGCCGCCAATGTCACGGCCTGACCGCGATCGGCGGCTTGCTGGATCGCCTTCAAGGATGTCCCAGCCGCCTTAAAGACTTGTTCCCGCGTCACATCGGCAGCGATGCTGGGAGTGCCCAGCGAGCCAGCATCCAGTAGGAGCGTGTCTACACCGGCAACTCGCAGCAGGTCGCGCAGATAGCCAACTTCAGTGCCTTTGGTGTCGAGTGTTCCGACGATTGCGATGGCCATGATCTGCTCCCCGCTTTCCTGATACTCATTTGTGTCCTATGGTTTTGGCGAGAAGAAGGGCTCGCCGGTCGAGGGATATCATGCGACCGAATTGGAACCGCATCTTCAAACACTCGGTCCTCGTTGGCGTCGCGCTGGCGATCGTGGGCTCACTGCTCGGCAAGGCCTTTCTGATTGTCCATCAAATGTACAGCGGCGGCGCCTATAATCCTGAGAACGAGCGTGTTCTCTGGCAGACCCCTGTCGTAATGGCCACGCTCGGAATCTTGATGACCGTTGGCATCGACCTGGTGACCGGAATGTTCCGCAAGCCGGTTCCCGCGAGCGTCTCTCCTCTAGCGACCAATCCAGGTTCATGAACTTCTCCCGCACCGAATGTTTGACACGTTTGAAGGCTCAGCTGGCCAGCGGCCGACCGATTATCGGTGGCGGGGCTGGCACGGGCATCAGCGCCAAGTGTGCCGAGGCCGGCGGTATCGACCTGGTCATCATCTACAACTCGGGCCGCTTTCGCATGGCTGGTCGTGGTTCGCTCTCCGGCATGATGCCTTACGGGGACGCCAATCAAATCGTCGTCGAGATGGCCCGCGAAGTCTTGCCCGTCGTTCGCAACACACCAGTCCTGGCCGGAGTTTGCGGTACCGACCCGTTCCGCCTGATGCCGCTCTTCCTCCGCGACTTGAAGTCGATGGGCTTCAGCGGGGTGCAGAACTTTCCAACGGTCGGGCTCATTGATGGCACCATGCGGCAAGGACTCGAAGAAACCGACATGGGCTACGATAAAGAAGTCGAGATGATTCGCCTGGCCCGCCAGATGGATCTGCTCACTTGCCCCTACGTCTTCACGGAAGCCGAAGCCGAAGCGATGGCCGGTGCCGGTGCGGATGTTCTCATCCCGCACATGGGCCTGACCACCAAGGGCTCGATCGGTGCCAAATCCGCATTGACGCTCGACGAGGCTTGCACCCGGGTGCAAGCTCTGCACGATGCCGCGAAGAAGGTCAATCCGGATATTCTCGTGCTCTGCCATGGCGGGCCAATTTCCGAGCCGAGCGACGCCGAGTATGTCATCAGGCACACCAAGGGCATCGTCGGTTTCTTCGGTGCCTCCAGCATCGAACGCCTGCCAACCGAAATCGCGATCACGGACTGCGTTCGCAAGTTCAAGGCGATTTGAAGGCGCCTTGGATTCACCACAAAGACACGAAACACACAAAGAAAACGACAACCGAAGGTCGAAAATCCGTCTGTTCTGCGTTTGTATTCTTTGTGTGTTTCGTGTCTTTGTGGTGAATGCTTGAGCTGCCCCTCGCGAAGCCCTGTCGAATCGGTTGTTTATGCGTAGTCTGTCGATAGACCCAATCGAGAGACAATCATGACACGTCGCGATTTGCTTACTGCTTCGACCGCAGCCGTTGCCGCTGCTTCCTTGACGAACTGCACGACCGCGGCCGAGCCGGACGAGCCGTTCGGCTACTCGCTCAACACCAGCACCATTCGTGGGCAAAAGATCCCCATCGACGAAGAAGCGAAACTGGCGTCCAAGGCGGGATTCAACGCAATCGAGCCCTGGATCGGCGAGTTGCAAGACTTCGCCAAGAAAGGCGGCAACCTCAAGGATCTCGGCAAGCTGATCGCCGACGCGGGCCTGAAGGTCGAGAGTGCCATCGGCTTCGCCCGCTGGATCGTGGACGACGATCTCGAACGGCAAAAAGGCCTCGACGACGCCAAGCGCGACATGGAGATGGTCCTGGCCATCGGCGGCACCCGCATCGCCGCCCCGCCGGCCGGGGCAACCGAAAAGTCGATTACCGACTTGAACAAGATTGCCGACCGCTATCGCACGCTCGCGGAACTCGGCGGCAAAGTCGGCATCATTCCAGAGGCCGAGATCTGGGGCTTCTCGAAGACTCTTTCCCGACTGGGCGAAACGGTCCTCATCGCCATGGAAAGCGGCAATCCCAAGGCGTGTATCCTGCCGGACATCTATCACCTGTTCAAAGGCGGCTCCGGTTTCGAAGGGCTGAAACTGTTGCAAGGGAAAGCGATTGGCATCTTCCATGTCAACGACTATCCGAAGGAGAAGGACCGGGCGGTCATCAAGGACGCCGACCGAATTTTCCCCGGCGACGGCATCGCCCCGCTGAAAGAAGTAATTCGGACGCTTCGCGACATCGGCTATCGCGGCATGTTGTCGCTCGAATTGTTCAACCCCGAGTACTACAAGCGCGATGCTTACGAGGTAATCAAGGAAGGCCTGACGAAGACCAAGGCGGCCGTGAAGGCGGCTTTGGCGTGATTGTTGAACCTGTGTCATGGGCCACCTCCGTTGAGTTCCTGCGCTAATGGTGCAAATGGGTGCAGCCAATCCTTCGGCACGTAGATTCCCAAAGGAAACGATCTTTTTCCATCGGAGCCGCGATTGTAAGGGAGCGCTTTCGCTGGGTCGCTCCCTTACGGTCGCAGCTCCAACAGACTTTTGTCGGGAGCGTCCAGAAGAGACATTTTGGGACACCCCATGCCGAAGTTGCCCCTACGGCAAAATCGACACACAAGAGGTAGCGCGAAGAGAACCAAAGTAAAGCGGACTTTGACAAAAATGGGAAAACAGCCACACTTGACCTGGTGCGGGGCAATCATTGCGAAAGGCCTCCCCAACAATGGTCGTCATATCATGAATGTGACCAGTTCAATTCGCTAGCCAAGACCTCGTTTGCCTGCTCGGGATGAACCGTTGGTTTCCCGGAGGATTCATCATGCGACTTGTCCCCCCCCTTGCCTTGTTAGTCGTCCTACTCCTTGCTTACCCGGCACGTGCCGAGAAGAAGGAAATGGACATGAGTTCCGAGGGGCAGGTGAGCCAGTACGGTGGCATTGCCGCCTATTTGGCTCTCTCTGCCGGTGCGCTCGTGGCCATTCTCGTTGGGTATCACATGCTCAAAGGGATGAAGGCGGAGGCGGCACGCGGCAAAAAATCCATTGCATTTACGGACAAAGTTCTCGATGCCGAGAACAAGAAAAGAAAGGTGGAGGTGGTACTGTTTCTGGGCGAAAAAGTCCCGGACTGGAAAATCGACAACCGTCTTAAGGCGACCACTGCAGTACTAAAATTTCTTTCCGACACAGACGAGTTGTTTGCCAAGAAGTTCCTGACGAAAGTGGCGAGCCAGGCCATTACGATTGTCAGAACCGCTATCGAAACGCGAACCACGAAGAAGATCGCGTTCATTCTTCTCCCCGACTGCCTGGAGAAAGTGAAGTCGGAGATTAGTGGCCTGGGCCAGAAAAAAAAACTGCGAGTTTTTGGCCAATTTGAAGTCGATCGGGTCGACATCGTGCATGTCGAAGTACCCGTGGGCAAACAGAACCATACCTTCACCGCATTAATCACGGCCACTTCGAAGGACTACATCAAGGACGAGAAAACCGGCGAGGTTCTCAAGGGCGACAAAAAGTTTTACACCTACCAGGAGTTTTGGCGATTCAGGCGTTCAAAATCCAAGTGGCTCGTCGAACGCATTCGCCCAGCGGACGACATGGACCGTGTGCTGAACGAGAAGAACGTGTTGGCACAGACCGACCTGACCGAGTTTGCCAATGATGCGGAGCCAGAGTATCTCCGGGAATTCGTCGGGAAGTGACGCCCTCCTCGTAGCCGTACTCGCCAGAGTGCGGAAAAGCTGGAGCCTCCGTCGCTCATCCCGTGGCAACGTCATCCCGCGTTCTGGCGAACACGTCCACATCAAATCGGACCCACCATCGTGAACGACATTCTCGGCGAATTCTTCGGGACGATGGCGCTGATCCTGCTCGGCGATGGCGTGGTCGCTGGGGTACTCCTCTCTCGCTCGAAAGCACATGGCGCGGGCTGGCTGGCGATTACTGCTGCCTGGGCATTCGCTGTGATGGCTGGGATCTTCACGGCTCGGGCCTGTGGAGCACCGGGGTATATCAATCCCGTTGGCCCGATCGTTGATTTCGTGAATAGCAAGCACACTGCCGAGAAGGCTGGCCTCTTCATCCTGGCCGAGCTGGCCGGTGCGTTCACGGGGGCCGTTCTCGTCTGGCTGCATTACTTGCCCCATTGGAGCATCACGAACGACGCAGGAGCGAAGCTCGGGGTTTTCTGTACCAGCCCTGCGATTCGCAACTTGCCGGCCAATGTCCTTACCGAAGCCCTCGGCACATTTACGCTCGTCTTCGTCGGCACGGCCATCGCTGCCGAGAAGGACGTCGGTCGCGGCCTGGGCGTTCCACTTGCCTCGGCACTCGTGTGGGGAATCGGTTTGAGTCTTGGCGGCACTACCGGCTACGCAATTAACCCGGCCCGCGATCTAGGCCCACGACTCGCTCATGCCGTGCTGCCAATTCCCGGCAAAGGCCCGTCCGATTGGGGCTATTCCTGGGTGCCAATCGTCGGGCCGATCGCGGGGGCGCTCATCGCAGCCTTCTTGGCGAAGGCCGTATTTTTGGCATGATTGAGCTCGAATCCGGATTCGAGCATGGAACGGATGTGCGGTAAGTAGTAGGCACACTCCGTGTGCCGTCGCAAGAAACGGCACACTCCGAGCGTGAAAACAAATGTCGTTGACCGCGTTGGTCGCTACCACGCCGACGATCCGTCCGCTCTCCACGTCCGTTCCAAACTGAGCGTTGAGTGCTGGTCGCGTTCCCCCATCCGGCATCTTCGTACGGCGTGCGTCCGGATCGGTGCTCGATGCTCGGGCGGTTTTCCCATCGCCCTTCTTGCGGGCCTCGCGGCTCGCCGCAATCTCGCGAACGTTCTCGATGGCACTCTCCAATCGTTGCTTCTCCTCCACGGCCGCTCGCATTTGTGCCGCCTTGCGACGCGCATGCTTGCCATCGTGAGCCACGAGGTTCACATCGACCAGACCTTCATGCGACAGGCTGGCAATCGATTGAGCGAAGAGTTGTTCGAGAAACTCGGTGGGTTGAACGCGGAAGTCGGCGAGCGTGTGATGCTCGCGGCACAGACGATCGAGTTCGCGAGCACTGCCAACCCCTTCGATGCTGGCGTACAGCCGCTCGGGTTGCTCGACAAAGGCCCAAACGTTACGAACGGGATGGTCGGCGTCGAGACGTTGGCCGAGGGACTCGGTGATCATCCGGCCCTGCGAAGGTTCGGCAAGTCGCAGCCGAGGGGCGGACTCGGCTTTGGGAACAATGTCATCCAAGGGGTGCATCCTGCGAGGAAAGTCCGCTTCCATAAGAAGACTAACGCCCCGCTCCCCATCCGCGAGTGACCCTCGGTAGGAATCGACCTGAACATTCACAAGCTCGGAGTGTCCCGACTACTATCAGCCACTCGCACCCACGCCCACTTCCTTCAAGTCCGCACGTTTGCCTTCGTACGTGGTGGAGTACGCCAGCACTTTCGGGTCGGGCGTTTCGCCCCAGGCTTCACACGCCTGCCGATAGATTGCGGGCCACCAGTTTTCGTGGTTCGTGAGCCCCTGGTTCTTCACTTCCTTCCAGTTGCTCACAATCTTGGCCCAGCACTGGTCGCCGTATTCGAGGGCCTTGTTGATGTTCTCGAATTGCGGAATGTACCAGACCCGCCCGATGGCAGCGTGGAGCACTTCATCTGCCCAGTCGAAATCCTGAATCGTCGCCATCAGTGGGATGCCAGAATCGACGCCGACTTCCCATTCGAATCGCTTCCCGGCCTTGGTCATCAGGCCTTGCTCGATGAAGTACAGCACCGCGTGGCGTTCGGTTGGTGTGCATTCGGTGTTCAGCCGCAGCGACCAGTTGTGCGTGATGCGGGCCTTGGTCCAGTCCACGCCGAGAGCGACGAAGCCGACCTCGCCCATCATGGCATGTCGGGCTTCGTCCCAAAGTTGCCGGCTCATGTCGCGATAGAACTTCCAGGGTTTTCCCTTGGTTTCCGTGAGAATGCTCGCCATCATCTCCGGCACGTCGATCTCGCGGATGCGCTTAAAGAGCATCATGAGTGCCTTAGGCTTCGACGGCATAGCAGGGTCGTAAAGGAAGGCTTCGGGGTTCACGCCCTGGTTGTAGGAGTCTTGCCAGCGTTCGTCGCGTTTGGGGATGGGGTCGTAGACGTAGGGAGTCGCAGAGAATCTGCGAGGAATATCGGTCGTGAGCGTTATGGCTCCGCCGTACTGAGACACGCCGTCAAATCCCATCGCTGCGACCAATAGAGGGTCCAAAGTGGCAGTACGCCAACCGATCCATTCAGGAGCAGGCTCGAGGGCCTCGATAGCCAACTCTCCGAATTTGCGGATGTCCGATAGTTCAAGATGGGCGAACCGCAGCAATCGGCGACTCGGAGCATCGGTTAGCGGGTTTGTCTCTCGCAAGTACGCGTCTATGGCCTCCAGAAGCGAATCGACGATGCACTTGTAGATGCCTGAAAGCAGCAATCGAGTTGTCGGAGCTGCTCGTACCTCGTCGAAAAGAACTTCGAGCGCCGGATGCGGCACTTCCTCCAATCCCAGCGGCGGCTCGCGCATCTCGCCGATGCGAGTCCGCAAGGCATCAACATGTTCCGCACACAAATAGGCATGATGGGCGAAGCCCGTCTTCAGCTCGTAGATCGGCTCCGCCGTGATGCGGGCGGTGAAAATCTCGTGCAGCCGCTTGAACGCGTAGTGAAATCGCTTGAGCCGCGAGACGCACTCCTCGATGCCGAGGCCAGGCTTTGCAGCCTCCGCGTGCGTGGCCACGCCAGCGAGTGGCGGGAGGTTCTTGTACGTCTGGTAGGTTTGGGGAGAGATCATGGTTCGGGCGGCACAGTTTGCGTAATTGCGGGCTCCTGGTTATCATAATGGTTGTGGGGAACCTTGGAGGAACGAGATGTCCCTAATCGATTTGATGCCTGCGGTCCGTTCCTTAAAACGTGACGAACAGGTGAAACCGAAATTGTACTTGGAGTCGGCTCTCGCCGAAGAGGTTTGCACGGAGAAAGTGGCGAACTCCAATCCGATCGATCAATCGATTGCCACTGCACCGTGCCAATTCGATAGACCGGAAGCCACTGCGGAAGGAATTGCCGTTCTCGAACGAATCGTTGCCGAGGGACGTGCCAATCGCCGTTGAGCCCCTCACGCTATTTCCATAAGCCCCCATGTCTGCTGGTGCTTTCGGACACGTCTAGCATACCGATGCTACCAATTCGCATTATCTTGGGGTCGCTTGAGGTAGATGATCTTGCCCTCGTCGACAGTGGCTCCGCTATCTGCGTTCTGCCGTATGACCTCGGCATTCAACTGGGACTGGACTGGAATGATCCACTCCCGATTGTCCCGCTCGGAGGAAACCTGGGACACCATCTCGCAAAAGGCGTGGCTCTCGAGGTAAAGATTGGAAGCTATCCGCCAGTCAAAATTGCTTTCGCCTGGAGCCATTTTCCCCAGGCTCGCTTGTTGCTTGGGCGAATCAATTTTTTCTCCGCGTTCGATGTCTGTCTACATCGCTCCCGTAGCACGTTCGAGGTAAAACCCAAGCCCTGATGCGATCATGGAACTTTTGCAAGCAACGGAAACCGTGCTGAAGACCACTAGCCCTGCTTTCGTCGTCCCGTTCTCTAGGTTGAATCACTTCCCCTCGGCCATACAATTTCTCTTCCTCCACTGAAGTGTCCTGCATCATCGATTGACATCCATGCCCTCGCATTATGTTCCGAATGCTCGGATTCGTTCACTCGTCTTCAAGTCCTCCGGCGAAGCGTCGCGTCATGCCGCCTTGCAGGTCGAACGCCTTGTACGCGAGAACAACGCCGCTGGCCGGGCGACGGTGCTTGGCCTGGCCACGGGTTCAACTCCCGTTGGCTTCTACCGCGAACTGACTCGGATGCATCAGAAAGAGGGGCTCGATCTCTCCGGCGTGGTCACGTTCAACCTGGACGAATATTTCCCGATGCCGGGCGACGACTCGCACTCCTATCGCCGCTGGATGCACGAGACGTTCTTCAATCATGTCAACATCAAGCCGCATAACATCCACATTCCGGATGGCACGCTGAAGCCCGAGGACGTGGACGATTTCTGCGAGCGCTACGAGCTGGCCATCCGCAAGGCCGGAGGAATCGACATTCAGGTTCTCGGTATCGGACGAACCGGGCACATAGGCTTCAACGAACCTGGTTCGACCCGCAATAGCCGAACCAGAATCGTTACGCTCGATCCTGTTACCCGCCGCGATGCGTCCGGTGACTTCTTCGGCGAAGAGAACGTTCCGCAGCAGGCGATCACGATGGGCGTCGGCACCATCATGGAAGCCCGCACTGTCATCATCATGGCCTTCGGCGAGCACAAGGCCGCGATTGTGCTGAAGGCCGTTGAACAGCCGCTCTCGGAGTCGATCTCGGCCTCGTACCTCCAGAACCATCCGGAGGCCACGTTCCTCTTGGACGAGGCAGCAGCCAATGGCTTGACGATCTTCCGCAGGCCGTGGGAAGTCACGACGGTCGACTGGACCCCCGATCTCATACGGCAGGCGGTAGTCTGGCTAAGCCTGAAGCTGCAGAAGTCGCTGATGAAGCTGTCTGACCTGGATTTTCGTGATCATCATCTGTACGACCTGCTCCGAGAACACGGGCCGGCTGAATTGCTCGGCGAAAAGATCTTTCACGACCGGCTGGCAACCATCCAGAACTACCCGGCCGGCAAGGAGCCCAAGACTGTTCTGGTGTTCAGTCCGCACCCGGACGACGACGTAATATCAATGGGCGGAACGATTATCCGCCTGGTTGAACAGGGGCACACGGTCCACGTGGCCTACATGACAAGTGGAAACATCGCGGTGTTCGACCACGACTCGCGACGGTTTGCGGACTTCGTGGAGAGTTTCAATCGGTTGTTCGGCATCGATGCAAAAGCGACAGCGGCGGTTCGGGACCGAGTGCAGTCGTTTTTGGATTCGAAAAGCCCTGGACAGCCGGACAGCGAGGAAGTGCTCAAGATCAAGGGGTTGATTCGCGAGACCGAGGCCCGAGCGGCAGCCCTGGCGTGCGGAATTCCTCCCGATCAGCTGAAGTTCATGGATTTGCGGTTTTATCGCACGGGAACCATCGCCAAAGCCCCGATTCATCCCGATGACATTACGGATATTGAAAAACTGTTTGCCCGGTTGCAACCGTCTCAGGTCTATGTGGCAGGCGAATTGTCCGACCCACATGGCACTCACCGCACCTGTGCTGAGGCAATTTATGAAGCGGTGCGAAGAGTTCGGAGGACTGGGCAGAATTTTGAGGTCTGGCTGTATCGCGGAGCCTGGGAAGAATGGGAGCCGCACCAAATCGAGATGGCAGTTCCGATTAGCCCGGAGACGGTCGAGCGGAAAAAACTGGCAATCTTTCGGCATCAGTCGCAGAAAGACAAGGCTATGTTTCCAGGCGGCTTGGATAAACGAGAATTTTGGCAGCGTTCGGAAGAACGAAATCGTTCCACAGCAAAGGCTTACGACGAATTGGGCTTGCCGGAGTTTTATGCGGTTGAAGCCTTTGTCCACTGGCGCGATCTATAATGTAGACGATGTGGGCTAATCGGCTAAAACCGTAGGACGCGAAAACTTTGCGTCCAACGCAGTTTATGCTGGGGCGTGAGAGGCAGTCGGCCTCCCACTCTCTTGATTGTTGGGGTAAGATAAGGAATGAAGGAGGCCATGAGCCTCCATAACAGGGAGACCTAGCAATGAACGACACGCCCAGGCGAGCTTTCGGGGCTTCGGCCAAATCGAAGCGCAAGGACGTGAACCTCGATCTCCCTACAGTGCGGCAGATGCTTCCGCTTGTCGAAAGCATTGTGCGAGACATTGTGGATCGTCGCTCGCAACTGACCAGGCTGCATCCCGAGCAAGAGAACCTCGATCGCCATCGTCGTGATCTGGCCTGGATGGAACGCGAGCGACGCTATCACATTCAGGACGAGATCGTCGCCGTCGAAGGGGCCTACAAACAGGCGGTCACCGAGTTACGCGAGCTTGGCTTGGCGATCCTCGACGTGGAGGCAGGCCGAGTGGCCTTCCCAACACGGATCAACGGTCGCCCGGCGATATTTACCTGGCAACCAGGCGAAGACAACGTCTTGTTCTGGAGCTACGAAGATGAAGAACAGCGTCGGCCGATTCCGAACGAATGGGTTCCGGGCACGCCGTTACGATTGAAGAAATAGTTTTCCTGCAACGCAACGATCAGGGGCGAGCATCCGACACCAGCGGATGCTCGCCTTTTTTTGTAGCCCTCTCGCTCCGCTAGACGAAAGCGGACTCGCTCCTTCGAGGCGACCATCTGTGTGGGCAGGGTACTGGCCACCCTCTCGCGGAGTGAGCGAGCTACTTTCATGTCCCGATTCGTCGTCCGCGTTAGGCTTATTCCGGGCGATGAAAAATCAAGTCTGACTGTAGCGATCCTTCGGAAAACCCCAGCGGATTCTTTTGCATCGACCGTGGTCCATCCTAGATAAATGTGTCGACAGCTTGACCCGCTGACGACGACCGAGGCCACTAAAAAAGGCCTCTTTTCCTTAGGGTCTTAACTACTCCGAGGGGGAGTAGATAAGGCAGCCAGGCAAGCCAATAGGGACGGACGGGACCCGAAAGCGAGTCTGGTATCCGGCCTTCGCAAGAAGGCCGGATTTTTTACGCGCCGAGGGAACTTGCGAGAATGTACTCTTCACGCGAAGCATGATGAGTACACTGGGACATTCCGAACATTTCCGCGTACACTTTCCATACGCCCTCCTGCCTTCACTCTCTTCCCACCATGCCCATGCGATTTACACTCCTTGCTTCGCTCATCGTCGCGTTGAGCGTTCTTGCCGACGACAACTGGCCCGAGTTTCGCGGGCCGAAGGCCGATGGCCACTCGGACGCGAAGAGGTTGCCACTCACGTGGTCCGACACGCAGAACGTCCGCTGGAAGACGGCCATTCATGATAAAGGCTGGTCCTCGCCCGTAATCTGGGCAAATCAGGTCTGGGTCACGACTGCCACCGAGAAGGGGGATAAGTGCTACGCCGTCGCGTTGGATCGCGACTCCGGCAAGATTATCCACGACCTGCTCTTGTTCGAAGTGAGCCGGCCGAACCCGGAGGATGTTTACTACAAATGGAAGGCCTTCAACAGTTACGCCTCGCCCACGCCGGTGATTGAACAGGGCCGGGTGTACGTTCACTTTGGCGTTTCCGGCACAGCCTGTCTGGACACGGCCACGGGCAAAGTCCTCTGGCAGCGCACCGACCTAGAGTGCGACCACCATCGTGGTGCTGGCTCGTCGCCGATTCTACATGGCGATCATCTCTTTCTGACCTTCGATGGCTTCGATCTGCAATATGTGATCGCTCTCAACAAAAATACCGGCAAGACCGTGTGGAAGCGGGACCGCAAGTTCCACGAGCCGAAAGAGAATGGCGACATCAAGAAGGCGTACAGCACTCCCCTGATGATCACCGTCAACGACAAGCCGCTGCTCGTCAGTCCATCGGCCGGAGCGACGGCCGCCTACGATCCGCAAACGGGCGACGAAGTTTGGCGCGTGGTGCATGGCGGCATGAATGCGTCGCTTCGGCCACTCTTCGGTAACGGCAAGCTTTTTACCTCCAGTTCTGATGGCGGGCTGAACCTCGTGGCCGTCCGGCCCGATGGCAAAGGCAATATCACGAAGACGCACATCGACTGGACTTTCGGGAAAGGAGTTCCCAATCGCTCCTCGTTCCTGCTCGTTGGCGATCAGCTACTGATGGTCAATTCCGGCGGTGTCACCACGTGCGTCAGCGTGAAGGACGGCAAGGAGCTTGGAAAATCCCGCGTGGATACGAAGGGCAAATTCTGGGGCTCGCCGATCGTGGCCGAGGGCAAGTGGTACGCGTTCGACGACGAGGGCAACGGCTTCGTGATCTCTGCCGACGAAAAGCTCGAAGTTTTGGGGTCGAGCAAGCTGCCTTCTGGATCGCGTTCGTCCCCGGCAGCGGTGGGAAATGCGATTTACCATCGAACATTCACGCATCTGTACCGTTTCGAAGAGAAGAAGTGATGGTCGCTCGCTTGAGCCCGCTGAACTCGACTCTCCTGATCGTCGACGTGCAGGAGAAACTCCTGGCCGTCATGCCCGATGCGGCCGGCCTGGTTCGCGATGTGGGTTTCCTGCTCGATGTTGCCAACCTGCTGAAAGTGCCGGCCATCGCGACCGAGCAGTACCCGCAAGGCCTGGGACCAACACATTCCGATCTTGTGCGCCGACTGGAAGCCGAACGACCAACAAAACTCTCATTCAGTTGCTGCGGAGCGCCGGGACTGCTGACCGAGTTGAAGCAACGAAGCAGGCCAAACGTCGTTGTCGCGGGCATGGAAGCACACGTCTGCGTGATGCAGACCGTGTTAGACCTGCTGGCCGAGGGACTGCAAGTCTTCGTGCCGGTCGACGGAGTGCAATCTCGATTCCCCATCGATCAAGAAACGGCCTTGCGGCGAATGGATAGAGCCGGTGCGATTCTGACCACGTGCGAAGCAACGGCCTTCGAATGGCTCGGCGGCTCGGATCATCCGCAGTTCAAGCCGGTGAGCAAGCTGGTGCAGGAGCGGATGAAAGCGATCAAGCAGTAACCGCTCGTTCGACGCTCGGCATCGAACGAGCGCGATCATCGGAGGCTATTCGAGTGCCTTGCGAATCTCACCCAGAACGTCGCCCATCGGCACGCGGCGTTGCTGGCAGGTATCGCGGTCGCGAATGGTGACCGTGTTGTCCTTCAGAGTGTCGCCATCAATGGTGATGCAGAACGGCGTGCCGATTTCATCTTGCCGGCGATAGCGGCGTCCGATGGCACCGCCATCGTCGTATTCGACTTTGAAGTGCTTCTTCAATTCACGGTATAGTTCCTGGGCTTTTTCCGGCATGCCCTCCTTCTTGACGAGCGGCAGTATCGCGGCCTTCACCGGGGCCAACCGCGGATGGAATTTCATCACGAGGCGTTCTTCGAGATTCCCCTTCGCATCCGGCACCTTGTCCTCGCTGTAGGCTTCGCACAGCACGGCCAGAGTGAAGCGATCGGCACCGGCTGAAGGTTCGATCACGTGAGGTGTGTACTGATATTTCGCAATCTCCTCCTTCGGCGGATTGGTCTTGAGCCATTCCTTGAACGAGTTCGTCTTGCGGCCGGCCGCATCGCCGTTCCAGGCTTCCTCATCAAAGTAGGAGAGGTCCTTGCCACTCTTGGTCATGTGTGCAGTCAGATCGAACGCCCCGCGATGGGCCACGCCTTCGAGTTCTTGGGGCTCCTCGGAAAAGGGGAACATGTACTCGATGTCGGTCGTGCCGATGGAGTAGTGAGCCAGTTCTTCCTTCCCCTGCTCGCGCGGCTTCAAGTTCTCCGATTGAATGCCGAGCGTGCTGTACCATTTCTTCCGCAAATCACGCCAGTATTCGTACCACTTCATCGACTCGTTCGGATTGCAGAAGAACTCGATCTCCATTTGCTCGAACTCCCGCGAACGGAACGTGTAGTTGCGCGGATTGATTTCGTTGCGAAAGGCCTTGCCAATCTGGGCGATTCCAAACGGTAATTTGACCCGCGACGAATCGAGCACGTTGCGGAAGTTGACGAACATGCCTTGAGCGGTTTCGGGGCGGAGATAGACTTTGTTTTCTTCAGATTGGATTGCGCCGGCGTAGCTTTCGAACATCAGGTTGAAGGCGCGCGGTTCAGTTAGCGTTCCCGGCACCTCAACATCTGGACCAACGACTTGGGCCAAGCGCGAGGCCTCCTGCGCGACATTCATGAAGGCCTGACCAACGGGTGTGCCTGCTAACTTCTTCCCGGCGGCACGCGCGGCCTTCTCCGCTTTCTTCAGTGCTCCCCTCAACAGATCTTGATCGTTGGAGGTGTACGCGTAGTAAAGAAGCGGCAGTATCTCCGGATGACCTTCCAGCACTTCCAATTGATCTGCCCGATACCGCTTCTTACTCTCCTTGCAATCCACCATCGGATCGCTGAACCCCCCGACGTGCCCACTTGCTTCCCACACCTTCGGGTTCATGATGATCGCGCAGTCCAGCCCGACCATGGTGATTTCCTGGCCTTCCGGGCCTGGCGGCGGATTGCGGACCATGTCCTGCCACCAGGCGTCCTTGATGTTCTTTTTGAGTTCGACGCCGAGAGGGCCGTAATCCCAGAAGCCGTTGATGCCGCCGTAGATTTCGCTCGACTGAAAGATGAACCCGCGCCGCCGGCACAGGGAGACGAGCTTTTCCATATCCACCTTGACAGTCGCCATCGAAACGGCCCTCGATCGAGTATGTAACTCAAGAGGGCCATCTTAGGAGGGAGGTTCAGGTGCGGCGAATGGAGTCGACCTCACACACTCCTCGCCACGGAGACGATCAAGGCGAGTATCCCTATCAGCAGGAGCAGCCACTCCGGGTGCTTCGCGAGATAACGCAACATCGGCCGGCCAGTCTGGCGTATCCAGGTCTGCTCGTTCATGTGCGCAACTTCGTCACGGAGTTCGTCGTAGTAGCCCGCCAGTCGATAGTGGGCTGCACGAAAATCCTCGGCGAGAGCCTCGCGTTGGTCCGGCAATAGCGAACGCAACGTGTCGAACATCAATCGCTGTCGAGCGAGTGCCGCGACGATGCCCCCTGGCCGACGGCCGGTGGCGATCAAGTCCTGGATCGTCGAGAGCAGTGGCCGTAATTCTGCGAGGCAAGACATGAGTGCCAGCGTGTCCATTCGACGTGCAAATGTTTGTTCCACGTCGCCGAACAACGGCCGGGCCCGTTCCCAGATGCGCAGCACTTTGCGGACGCGAGCCAGGTCGGCATAGATTTCGCGTTTCGGGCTTTTCGGCCGCGAGGCTCGCCTGGCCTCGCGTGCCTTCGAGTCGTCCAGCGTCGCCATCGGCGGACGCACAGGAAGCAGAATCGCGGCCAGAAGCGAGGGTTCCGGCTCGTCTTCCTCAGAATCCGGCTCCTCGTCGATGTTCGATTCGTAATCGACCTCCGGCAACAAAATCGCTTCAGAAAGAATCGGCCCCTCGTCGAAGACGAATGATGGCCTGCTCGTAATCGATGGTAACTGCGGCACGCCCGGAAAGAGCGTATTCAGCTTGTCGTGTACGAGCGGCGCAGGATCTTCGACGCGTGCCGAAGTTTTTAGTCCCAGGTTGGCATCGTACTTGAGCCGGGCTTCCGGATCGGTCAGCGTGTCGAGCGCCCGAGCCAGGAGGTTCATTCCCTCCGTGGCCTCATCCGGATGGGGCAACTGATAGCGACGCAGAAGTTCGAGCCGTTCGAGCACTCGCGATTCGATTTCGACGGGCGTGCCTTCGCAAGCCTTCAACCCAATGAGCGCATAGTGGTTCGGCGGCCAAGGGCCGTCGGGCAGCTTCAACCATCCGCGTAGTTTCTCTTGAGACATCCGCCCGCCAGGTCGTGGATATCGGACATCTTACCGCCTAATGGCACGAGTTGGGAACAGGTCGTTCCCTGGCCACACTGAAAGGAGCGACGAGTGGCATTTGCGTTTCGTTGTTTGCATTTCCCTGAGCCATTTTTCGTTGCAGGGCGGACGCGTGCAACGAAATACTCGCTTGTGGATGGACTGCTTGTGGCGCCATGGTCGCCTGAGCGAGTATTAAACTGCAAAGCACTGGCCACATTGCCGCGGCGCATGACAGCGCAGATGGAATCGATGGCGGCTATGCTACCGCAATGGCGTTCCCTCCACCGCCTTGCCGTTCGTTTCAAGGATCTGGAAGTGGTGGATCCCGGATCTGCGGGCATCGGTGTAGGTCCAGACCACTTTCTTCTCCCGCGTCACTTCCGTCAATTTGATTTGCTTGGCGGCCGCGTGATGGCTGGTAATCACGGTGTTCCCATTCGGCAAGCGTTGGATACCGCAAGCATCGTTGATCGGCTTGCTCGGTAGATCGTCGTTGGTCACGCGCCAAACTTCCTTGCCTGTCTTGTCCACCTCGATGACCAGGTTGCCGAGCGTGCAACCGATCAGGGTGTTGCCGTCGGCAAGGCGAATGGCGGTGAAGGGCATGTTCGGCGTCTTCGCCTCCCACACGATCTTGCCTTTCGGGTCGTACTCGCGGACCACGCGGTCTAAAAGTTGCGGGACCAAGTAGTTTCCGTTCGCCAGCTTGCGGGTCATGCGGGTCTGAAGATGATGGTCTTTCGTCTGGGCCGTGATGGAGAGAGATGCCAGCAGCTTGCCATCCCGGTCCACCTCGATAATTCGCGGCTTATCCCCCGCTTCGGTCAGGAGGACGTTTCCCTTGCCGAGCGGCTGGACAGTGTTGACCTCGGCCTGCGTCCCCTTGAATTCAAACACGATCTTGCCTTCGCGAGTCACTTCAACGACGGCCCCGTTGGGATACGCCTTGCTCTTCGAGAGCGCGAGCAGAATGTTGCCATTCTCAAGAACCCAGCCATCGCGTGACGAGTGGGGATAGGTCCAGGTCGTTTTTCCGGCGGCGTCGGTGATGAAGGTTTCGTTCCCGGTGGCGAGGAACGAGTGGGCGATCTCGCTTGCCGGGGGATCGGCCGCCCACGCCGATGTCGGCAGGAGCGTGGCAATCAAGGCGAAACGGATCAGACGTTGTCGGCAGTTCATGCGGAATCCTTGTTTTCGGGTAGTGTCCTATTTTGGGAGGGCAAGGCTCCTGCCGATCCGCGGATCGGCAGGAGCCTTGCCCTCCCATGATCAGAACACTACTCGTCTTTGGAAGACTAAACTCAGTCTATTGTGAGTCAGTTCAGATACACTCAGTAGAGCGAATCTTCCCTTGGCTGAAACACGGTCACACCATGCATTACTCCGCTCGCTTCGCTTGCATCCTTTCGTTTGTCGGGCTGACATCTGCCACTCTCGCCGCCGACTGGCCTCAATTCCGGGGGCCGAATAGTTCAGGGCACGATGGAAGCAAGTTGACGCTCCCGAGCGAAATCGGGCCGACATCCAGCGTCTTGTGGAAGGTTGCATTGCCGCCGGGCCATTCTTCGCCCGTTGTGGTCGGCGACCGCATCTATGTCACCGCCGTGCGCGATCAGAAACTGCTCACGCTTGCACTCGAACGCGAGAGCGGGAAGTTTCTCTGGAATGTTGAAGCACCGAGAACAACCTTGGAGAAGGTTCACAAGATTGGCAGCCACGCTCAATCCAGCCCGGCCGCGGATAGCGAACGAGTTGTGAGCTTCTTTGGTTCGTGCGGCTTGTTCTGCTACGACCGGAAGGGCACGCTCCTCTGGGAGCGTCGAATGGGCCCCTTCAGCAACGACTTCGGGGCCGGCAGTTCGCCGATCATTGTCGGCGATTGGGTCATCCTCAGCCAGGATCACGATCAGGGCTCGTTCCTGGAGGCAATCGAAAAAAAGACGGGCAAGTCCGTTTGGAGGACGGATCGCTCGGAGTTTCTGCGTGGCTACTGCACTCCCGTGATCTGGGAATCGGGCAAGCAGAAGTACATCGTTGTGGCCGGCACGCTGCGTATTGCGGGCTACGATTTGACGACGGGGAAAGAAGCGTGGACGGTTCGCGGCGTCTCACGAACGGTGTGCATGACCCCGGTCGTCGGCGAGGATGGCAGGCTCTACGTCGCGGGCTGGTCGGCCGGCGGCGAGGAGGGTGAACGCATCGATGTCGATTCTTTCGACAACATCATCAAGGACCTGGACAAGAACACCAACAGCAAGCTGGAAGTGGCCGAGTTGCCGAAGGGGCCGATCCAGGAACGCTTCACGCAAGTGGATGTGAACAAGGATGGCTCGCTCACGCGCGAGGAATACGAACGATTCCGTGGCCTGTTCAAGAAGAGCCAGAACGTGATCCTGGCCATTCGCCCTGGCGGGACGGGAGACATCACGGAGACGCACGTCGATTGGCGGCACACCAAGTACGTGCCGTTTTGCTCTTCGCCTCTGTTCGCGGCCGGGATGATCTTCACAGTCAAGGACGGCGGGTTCCTGTGCAACCTGGATGCCCGCGATGGCAAGGTCATCAAGCGCGATCGGCTGGCAGCCGGGACTGGCAACTATTACAGTTCACCTGTCGTCGGCGATGGCAAAATCTACCTGCTGAGCGACCGCGGCAAGCTGACGGTCGTGAGTGCCGAAAAAGAGTGGAAGGAAGTTGCAAACAGCGATTTCAAGGAAGATGTGTACGCAACACCGGCACTCGTCGATGGCAGAATCTACGTGCGAACGGTCGGGCACCTTTACTGCTTCGGCACAGCGGCGAAGCGATGAGGACGACCGCACGGTTAGACCGCAGGCGGCTGCCGTCCTGTTGATCGTTGCGAGCAGGCCGAGTTGGAGCGATGGATTAGCTGCAGTCAATTCAAGAAAGATAAAGTACCCGGCCCGGGTTGGTATGCGGTCCGCGTAACTGTCTTGAGAGGCCGACCGATTTCGCAAGCCTCGCTGCCGGAGAAAGCCTTGCGGTACTTTCAGGAAACGCCCCCTACCGATCGTGTCGGCTAATGCATTCGACTGTACAAGATACCCGAACTCGACTGACCGCCTGCGGTCCGGTCGCAGCTCGTGGAGTTCCCCAATCCTCGATTCGCCTTGCCGCGAGTGGCGAGGAAGACCCGTCGGGTAATAGTGTGCAGAAAAATTGGGTCCGAGCCTTCGCGATAAGTAATCGGTTTGAGATTCACCCTACCACGCGATTCCGTCCCGCTCGCTTCGCCGCATATAAATTCTCGTCTGCCCGTCGCATCAGCTCTCGCGGGGTGGCCGTGCCGTCCAGAGGGCACTCGGCGATGCCGGCACTGATGGTGAGCGGATACACTTTCTCGTCGGCGCGGAAAGGATGAGCTTCGACGAGCTGCCGGTAACGCTCGGCAGCCTGGATGGCCTCGCCCAGACTCGTCTCAATCAGGACCAGAGCGAACTCCTCGCCGCCGTATCGGGCAAAGAGGTCCTCGCGACGCACAACTTTCTTGACGCACGCGGCCAGTTCCCGCAACGCGAAGTCTCCGCCCAAGTGCCCCAGCTGATCGTTGACCAACTTGAACCGGTCGATGTCGAAAAGAATTAGCGAAAGTGGTCGGCCGTGCCGAACGGTCCGCAATACCTCCCGTTCGAGAAACTCGTTGAAGTAGCGGGCGTTGGCAATTTGCGTCAGGGCATCGATAATAGTCAGGCGGTAAATTTCTTCGTGATAGTCGGCCTCGACATTGCCACTGGCGAGATAGCGGAAGATGCAATTGCCAACGCGGAGATAGTCCCCGTCACGCATAGAGATTGGGTAGCCGGGAAGCGATTGTTTGTCGTTGACGAAGGACCCATTCGTGCTTTGCATATCGAGGAGGTAGAAGTCTTCCCCGATCTTCTCGATGCGAGCGTGATTGCGTGAAACCGACGTATCCACTACGCGGATTTCACACTCTTCGCCTCGGCCGACTATGAGCGGCTGATCTCCCAGGGCATACCGCACCCCCATCCGTGGCCCCGTCGGGTAGATGTGGACAAGACAGGCCTCCCGACGAGTGGAAACGGGCAGGTTGCCTGGCTGATGAACGATAGTATTGACCGGTTTTTCCATGCCCGACGCGAGGTTTGACCGAAGCAGCAGCCCGCAAGCATCTTAGAAGACGAATCAGGCGTATGCAGGGATAATTTGGGGGAAAAGGACTTGAATGGCCTTCCGGTTAACCGGAGTGCCATAGTCTCCCCGCACATGACGCGCCGGAGTGCTCGACTGGTTCTTTGGGGAATTATTCAGCTTATTCTGGTATCTGCCGCTCAAAGATGTTACCATTGTTATTGTTTCACTCATTGCTCATTCCTCGTGCAGATTGAGGAGCGGTGTACATGGTCCTTTCTCCCTCCAAGATTCGCGTGACCCGTCGCGGTTTCACGCTAATCGAACTACTCGTCGTGATTGCGATTATTGCAATCCTAATCGGCCTATTGCTGCCTGCGGTTCAGAAGGTCCGCGAAGCAGCGCAACGAATGAGTTGCCAGAACAACCTCAAGCAGTTGGGAATTGCCTGCCACAACTACAACGACACGATCGGCGAGTTGCCCCCGGCGGTGATGATGAACAGTGGGGTCTCGAATAAGACGATCGCTACTGGTCAGAACTTCGGCCCGAACTGGGTCGTCCTGATTCTGCCGCACATCGAACAAGATAATTTGTATCGCCAGGCTTCTTCCAGCATTCAATCTTACATGACGACGGGAGATGCAAACTGGCGCGTCGTCCGTAGCACCAGGGTCAAGGGCATGCTCTGCCCGTCGGACCCCGCCAACAAGCAGGAATACACGGGCGTTGGCGGAAACTGGGCTCGCGGGAACTATGCATGTAATGCCGGTGGCATTCACGGGCCTGGTACCGCCTGGCTGACGACCGAAATGGGAAGCTCTCCGAAGAACGACTGGGGATGGGGTGGTCTCCCCACGACCTTGACTGCAGGTGGAGTCATGTGCATCAACTTCGCCCATAGCGTTGCCCGAATTCCCGATGGTGCATCGAACACCGTCATGCTCGGCGAGGTCCGCTCGGGTGCGATGCTGAGTCCAGTGGACCCGCGCGGGACTTGGGCACTTGGGTTTCCTGGGGCCAGTGTCATCTGCGGTCACTTCAGTTGGGACTGCACCACGCCGAACACGACTGAGGACAACGCCGATGACTGCGAAGGTGCCATCAATGTGCCGCAAGATCGCATGGGGGCTTGGACCGGTTGCCCCTACCAGCAAGCCGCGTCTCGCAGCAAGCACGCGGGCGGCGTGAACGTTTGTCTGGCCGACGGCAGCGTCCGCTTCGTCAAGGACACGATTAGCCAGGGCAATTGGTGGTACATGAACGCGTCCGACGACGGCGTTCCCCACAATTTCGGCGACTAGGCTTCAGACCACGATTCCTCAACCGCTTCGTACTTCAGCCCAATCCATGTTGGGCTGAAGCGTCTAGACCACTGGAATGTCGTAGGCACACCCTGAATGTTGATTGACAGGTTCGAAGGCACGCGAAACGTGCTTACTACCTCTGCCCCACTATCCCAACGCTGGCAATAACTCATGAATCATCTTCCCCACACAGGCATCACCGCGATGATCACTTGCATTCGTAATGCTTCCATTGGCTTCGCACTTCTTGCGGTGCTCCTTTCCGGTTGCAACTCAAAAAAGATTATCAAAGTCCACGGAAAGCTGCTGAAGGACGGACAGGCCATGGTGGTCAGCGAGGATACTTACGTCACCTTGTCGTTCGTGGCGGAAGTTACGACGGGGAGCGCGGCCACGTCCCACTCGGCCAAGTTCGACCAGAAGACCGGGACGTACACGGCTGACTTACCCGCTGGCAAATATCGAACGATGGTCGCGATTGCACTACCGTCCAAGAAGCCCGGCGTGCTGAATGCACCGACCAAACCGTCTAAATCCGAAACGATTCACGAACTGACCAAGGACCAGGAACTCGATATCCAGGTCCCCTGAGAGCGAAGGGGCTGCGGGTTTCAATGAGCCTCGCGCGAAATTATCGGGCCTGGGTTGCCTTTGGACTGGCTATCCTGTTGCTGGGCTGTGCGGTCGCGTACTTGCTGAATCCGAGCAATCCGGGCGACCCGCGACTCGATCCATTCGTTCATTCCAAGCCCCCTGTACCGATCGTCTTCACCTCACGCTCCGAACCCGCGAGCCTTGCGTTTTCTGCGCCCGAGGGCGAAGGATTTACCGCACCCGGTCAACGACTCTGGGCCGCACGCGAAGGCCGGCTTCGGCTTTTGACTCCCAAAGGAACGGTGCACGAACTCACCTGGAACAAGCCGCTTCCCGATGGCGGCACGCTCATCGACGTCATGAGCCCTTCCATCTCTCTCGACGGCAAGCGAATTCTCTTCGCCGGCCGCAGAGGGGGCGATGATCACGGTCGATTTCGGCTCTACCAGGTCGCATGGGACGGCAGCGGGCTCAAGTCACTCACCGGTGGGGTCGACGACCAGGGCTGCACAGCCTTGCCGCCTCTCCGCTGGCGGGCAGCCGGCACCTTGATCCCCGATGCCGAGCGCCGAGCCAGCGACTACGACGATGTCGATCCAATCGAACTGAACTTCACCGACCGCCGAATCGCCTTTGTCTCCAGCCGAACCCCCGACCTGGGCCGGGATCATGCACGCCGGTCAACCACGCTCTGGGTACTTCATGCCGATGGCAACAAGCAACCGGCCAGCGCCAACCGCAATAACGATCGCTGGCCGTTCTTGCTGTCCTCCGGCTACATCGCCTTTAGCCTTTGGAGTCGCAACCGCGAAGTAGTCACCGCCGATCTGAGCAATGTGCATCCCTACGAACCAGGCACCGCCAGCGCAACGAAGCCGACCGACGCCTGGCTGGGCGCATTTACCCAAATGCCTGGAGGCCACTTTGGAATGTTGATCAAACCTGCTGTCCCGGTTTGGCGACCACGGCCTCTGTTCGCGAATCGCATCACGTTTACGACCAGCTTCGCCGATGCCCGGGAGCACGATGCCGAGCCGCCACTCACGGTGGTCCAAGCTCCGCCCGGATTGCTGGCACATGCCCCGAGCGCGAGCGTGGCAGCCCATCCACTCCCCCGAACGCCAAGTGATTTCCTTCGCCGTGGCCCTGATCGCGATCGCGAAGGCCGGCCGCTATGGTTGGCAACACCCAGTCCATGTCCACCCGAGCATCTCCTGCTCGCGGGAGCCACGTTGCGAGAGGGCGCAAAGAAACCGGCGCCAGGAGACTACGCACTGTATCTCGCCCACCAGGATTGGCCCGAGGGGAGTGAACCGGCAAGTGCATCGGCGGTTGATCTCAAGCTGCTGTTCGACGATCCCGAGCTTGTCGATGCGGAACCGGTGGCCGTCTACGAGCGAAAATTCGTCCTACACGACCCGGCCAAGTTGATCGTGGGCCAGGGGACCGGCCCAGCGGAATTGCGGCTGACTTCGGGCGAGCAGTATCGGGGGCCGATGGGCATGGTTTTCGCGACGGGGCTGGATGCCCCCACCCAGTTGGGCGATCTGCCTGGACAGATGAGCGATACTGGCGAGGCACCGATCTTCGATTCGCCGCCCGCCGGCACGCTCGACCACCTGCGCATCTATGCCGCCCGGCGCGATCGTTTCGACGATCCGACGATTCCACGGACCCGTGGTAGTTGGGAGTTGATCCTAAAATATCCGGTCAAGAATGGTGCGGCCGCGAGTTGGGTTCCCTCGGACGTGCCGACCGTCCTTGCGGGCTTCGACAAGGACGGCCATGTTGTCCAGTGGACGACCGCCGCCAAGGATCGCCAGGGCCGCCGAGCAAGCGTCTACGCCTATGCCGGCGACCACTACAGCCTGGCTCAACCGAACGGCAAGCATTTTTGCGTCGGCTGTCATCCTGGCCATAGCGGGATGACAACCGAAGCTCATCGTCATGCAGAACAATCCAAGTGAAAGGGCCAAGATGAAATATTCGATGCGTCTCGCTCTCGTTTTGATCCTCGTGGTTGCCACGACGAGTTGCAACGGCAATCGAACCGACATCACCGGCAGCATAACTCGCGATGGCAAGCCGGTGGTGATTGAAGGGGAAGAGGGGCACATCCTCGTGCTGTTCCTCCCCGAAAAATGGAAGTCCAATTCGCAAGTCTTCCGCGCCGAAGTCGACCGCACTAGCGGCACTTTCAGAATTTCCGAGATTCGCACCGGCCGCTATCTCGTCGCGATTCAGCAGTTCGACGCCAGACACAACGACGCGCTGGGCAGCAAATACAACCCGGGCATCAGCCCACTGCGCGCCGACGTGACGGAAAACGGCCAAGTGATCGACTTCGACTTGCCGAAGTAGCGACAACATTTGGCGGTGGTACCTACACCGTCACCGCTCGTGCCACTCGCGGCAACGTCGCTTCCAGGACATCCTCCACGGTTTTCGCCAGGAAGAACTTCATCTCGCTGCGGCCAGGTTCGGGAATGTACTTCAAGTCTTCCTCAGGAGCCAACCATCGCGAAGCTCGGAAATAACCAGAACTGGCTGACAGCTCGGCCGGCTGGTCCTCGCTTGAAAACATCCGGAATGCCGAACGTGATCTTGGGCCGTGGCAGCATTTATTTCGGTGGAACCTGGTTCGTGTCAGGCAAAAGGGAAAGTGAGTGCTTGACGCAGCGAACCACGGGCTTTCAGATTCCGAAATGGCATCCCCAATCGACCTGCTACTTGAGACCATCTCATGCTCAGGCTCCCATTCCCGGCTGAACGTGGTTGGTTGGCCTTATAATGTCGAGATGGACATCCTCTTAGAAGATCATCATCTGATTTCCGTCAACAAGCCGGCCCCCTTGATGACGCAGGCTCCGGAAGGCGTTCCATCGCTCGAGGCGATGGTGAAGGCTTACATTAAGGAGAAGTACGCCAAACCTGCAGGCGTTTACCTTGGCATTCCCCATCGGTTGGATCGGCCAGTGTCCGGTGCCGTGGTCTTCTGTCGAAACACCAAGGCCGCTGCACGCGTGGCCGAGCAGTTTCAGATGCACAAGGTCACGAAGGTGTACTGGGCTCTCGTCGAAGGCTTGGTTGCCGACGAAGCCGGGGAATGGCGTGACCATCTTCTCAAAGTGGCCAACGAGGCCCGGTCTGAGGTCGTGCCGCCGGAGACCGAAGGAGCCAAGGACTCGATCACGTTGTTTCGAGTTCTGCGTCGAGATGCCGACGCGACGCTTTTGGAGTTGACGCCGAAGACGGGCCGGATGCATCAGCTACGCGTGCAAGCAGCGAAACGAGGGCATCCGGTGATGGGGGATGAACTCTACGGAAGCACGCGCCTGTTCGGCCCGAGCGGTGAACTGTCACGCGACCGAGTGATCGGCCTGCATGCCAGAACGCTCAAGTTTGAACACCCGTTTCGAGGGGCAGCGGTGGCGGTTGAGGCGGCGTTGCCGGAGTATTGGGGTTTTCAAGGAGTGTGAGCGTCGGACTCACGGCGACGATCCCAGGCATCGGCCCCCGCCGCAATCAAAAATACGCAGGCGAGGCCCCCACACATGCCGGCCAAAACGTCGCTGAAATAATGCACACCTAGCATCATTCGGCTCACGGCCACGAGCGGGATGATCGCCCAGATCGCGCATGCGAACCAGAGCCGCCAGCGCGAGCCTTGCCAGATCCGCAACACCAGGATGCCGAGAAGGCCGTAGACAACGGCTGAGCCGAAAGCGTGACCGCTCGGAAAACTCAGGCCGTCAATGTTCGCGAATTCGGGCCTGGGGCGTTGGAACTGATCCTTGAGGAACGGCACGATCTGATGCATCGAGACCGATCCCGCAGTCCAAATCAGTCCCCGGATCCAATCACGCCTCACAAGCAGTAGAAGTAAGGTGGCTGCTCCCACCCAATTCAGGAACCGACTCCAGCCGAGGTCCGTGATCGAGAGAAAGAAGTCGTGGACACGCGGATGGTCAATCGAGTAGTGGTAGCAGTGACCGGCCAGCCAGTTATCGAGGCGAAGGAGAAAGGAGTCGGTAACGAGCAGCACGGCCAGCAACGCAAACAGGGCGATGCCGATGGAGGCCAGCAACAAGAATCGGCGGGGATTGGGGGTCACTTGGATTGAGTGTAGTCGTCACGCTCTGCGTGACGACCCTTACGCGGAGCGTGGGGAAAACACTTCGCTAGACGTCCTTACGCGAGAAGCCCAACATGCCCACAATCGCGAGGCCGATTGCGGTCACGATGCCCCCGAAGACCCAGTCGGTCAGCGTGTTCAAATCGTATTCGCCCTGAAGAACGTACGGCAGACGGGCCAGCACCTTTTCCGGTGTCGGCAGCGAGTACGGCAAGAGGGCCATCAGCAAGCCCGAGCCATAGAGGAAAATCCACAAGGCGGTGATGCCGACGACGGTGCTGTTGCTCAACGAACCGACGGCCACGCCCGCGGCAACCACGGCAGCAAGCAATGCGGAGATGGTCACAACCGCCGCCAGGCAGCCGCCAAATGTGAGATCATCCGTAAGTAGAAAATGGAACAGCCCGAGCATCGCAAACGCCATGGCCGCGAATGTCGTAACGATCACCAACGTTCGCGCATGCCATTTGGCCAGGAAATACTGGTAGCGACTGATGCCGCGGCTGAGCACGGAATCGGCCAGCGTACCACGTTCGGAGGAGATGCTGCTGACACTCAGAATCACGATCAGCGCGAGACTACCCAGCGCGATCGCCCGCAACAGATCGCTCGTGTGAACGGCCGCCGGTTGAGCGATGCCCGCCTCACGATGCACGCCGAAGCGGTAGAGCAGAAACCCACCAGCCGCCAGGATCGTGACGACGACCCAGAGCCGATAGACCCAGCTACGGAGCGTCTGCCTCATGTCCGTTCGCAGGACGGCCCAATACGGCATCCAGCGACGGTAGTTGAACGGGGCGGTGATTGTGGCTTGTACGTCCATGTTTTGAATGCCAAATGGAAAATGATAAATGATAAATGAAGGCAGAACACCGGCCCTTTTTATCATTTCACATTTATCATTTATCATTTCCGACTAGGCGGCTTCCGCAGGCGAATACAGCCGCGTGAAGCCTCGCGATTCTTCTTTCTCGACCAAGTCCAGGTACGCCTGCTCCGTCTGTTGGCCCACGCTACGAACGCTGACCAGGGCAACCTTGTTCTCGTTGAGCACGCTGAAAACCTTACTCAGGACGGCAGTGTTCAGCGTCTCTTCGTTCAGCATGATCTCCATCCGACGCTGACGCAGGATCACCTGCTTCACGTCGTTGAAGCTCTTGATCTGCTGTACGCATTTGCTGATTGACTTTTGATCGCCTTCGAGATCGAGTTCGTAGTGGTTCTTGCGGATACGCCCCTTCAGGTCCTGGAGCGAGCCCTGGAAGATGAGTTGTCCCTGGCTGAGCACGGCCGCGTGGTTGCAGACCTCGTCCACATCGCTGAGATTGTGGCTGCAAATAATCAGCGTCTTTTCGTGAGCGAGCGTCTTGATCAGTTCGAGCATCGAACGTCGGGCTTCGATATCGAGGCCATGCGTTGGTTCGTCCCAGATGAGCAAGTCGGGTTGGTTGATCAAACTGGCGGCAACAGCTAATCGGGCAGTCATGCCGGCCGAGAACTGAGCGATGTCGGTGCCGGCATGGCTCAGCAGATCGACGGCTCGAATCAGGGCGGCGAGTCGTGGCTTGCGGACGTTGATCGGCAGGCCGAAGAGCCGGCCCATGTAATCGAGATAGTTGATCGGCGTCATCCCACCCGGAAACTGCGGGTTCGTGGGGATATAACCAATTCGGCGACGCAGCGTGGCAGCATTCGGGTTCATCGGGCGGCCGAACACCTTCACCCGGCCGGCCGTGGGGCGATGGAGACCGAGAACCAACCGCAGAAACGTGGTTTTGCCGGCCCCGTTCGGGCCCAGCAGGCCGAGGACGCACCCTTGTTCGATGGTCAGCGACACGTCGTTGAGCGCAATCTGGCGATTCTGGTAAATCTTGGTGAGATGCTCGGTCGCGACGACGTGCTCGCTGTCGGACCCGTTCACGGCAAACCCTCCATGGACCCGGACCATCCGGGAAAGAGCGGGCCGTATAAACCGGGTGGCCGAGAAAGTCCAGAGGGATTTCGGGGGGAGGTGGTTCGGGTCAAAACTTATCGTCGCAATGGTTCGCCTTGCTCGCCATTGCGATCCGGTCTACATTACCTGTTTGGCCTTCGCCCACTCTGACTTACCTATCGAGACGATGCCACCATCGAGCCGCACTCCCGCCCCGTCGTACGATCCTGCGAATCCGCTGTTTGTACAGCCCGATCGGTCGATTCTGCTTGAGACGTTCAACCCGAAATATGCCGAGGCCCGGGACGAGATTGCCCCGTTCGCGGAACTCGAAAAAAGCCCGGAGCATATCCACACCTATCGCGTCACAAACCTGTCGCTGTGGAACGCGGCCGCCGCCGGGATTACCGCGAAGCAGATGATCGCGGTCCTTCAGAAGTACACCAAGTTTGCCCTGCCGACGAATATCCCGACCGACATCGCGGAAACTGTCTCGCGCTATGGGCGGGTGAAACTCGAACGCCACGACGAGACTCGCCTGCGTCTGCGTTGCGAGGACAAGCTTCTGCTCGAAGAACTGGCCCGACAACCGAAGGTCAAGGGCTACCTGGGCGAGAAACTCGACGAAGCCAGTTACGTCGTCAATCCCGCTCATCGCGGCGTGATGAAGCTCGCACTAATCCAGGTCGGCTATCCGGCCGAGGACCTCGCGGGCTACGTGGAAGGCACGGCTCTCCCGACGAATCTTCGGGAAATCGCTCGCAGCGGCCTGCCGTTCTCGATTCGCGATTATCAACGCGAATCGGCCGACATCTTTCATGCGGGTGGCAATGTGAAAGGTGGCAGCGGCGTCATCGTTCTCCCTTGTGGTTCCGGCAAGACCATCGTCGGTATTGTGGCCATGGCACTCGTTCAGAAATCCACGCTGATCCTGACCACGAGCGTTACGGCCGTCAAGCAGTGGCGACGCGAGATCCTCGACAAGACCGACCTCACTGAGGCCGATGTGGCCGAGTACACGGGCGACAGCAAACAGATTGGTCCGGTGACCGTTGCCACTTATCAGATCATCACCTATCGTCCGGACAAGGACGAGGAGTTTCCGCACTTCAAGATCTTCAACGAACGGGACTGGGGCCTGATCATCTACGACGAAGTGCATTTGCTACCTGCCCCCGTGTTCCGCGTGACCGCACAGATTCAGGCCCGCCGCCGGCTCGGCCTGACGGCCACGCTTGTGCGTGAGGATGGCCGGGAGGGAGACGTCTTCAGCCTGATCGGCCCGAAGAAATACGACGTGCCCTGGAGAGAACTGGAAACGCAAGGCTGGATCGCGGCCGCGAACTGTACGGAGATTCGCACGGCATTGCCCGATGATGTGCGCATGGAATATGCCGTCGCGGAACTGCGCGACAAGTATCGCATCGCCAGCGAGAACGAAGCCAAGGACAACGTGGTTTCCCAGTTGCTCAAGCGGCATGCGAACGAACGAGTGATCGTGATCGGCCAGTACATCAGCCAGCTCAAGCGGCTCAGCAAGCGCTTCAACATTCCGCTGATCATGGGCTCGACGCCGAACGGCGAACGCGAAGACCTCTACAGCAAATTCCGTCGTGGCGAAGTTCGGCACCTCGTGCTCTCCAAGGTAGGCAACTTCGCCATCGACCTGCCGGACGCCAACGTGCTCATCCAGGTTTCCGGCACCTTCGGCTCAAGGCAAGAGGAAGCCCAGCGCCTCGGGCGCGTTCTTCGCCCCAAGCAGAACGGCGAGAGCGCCCACTTCTACACGCTGGTGACACGCGACACGAGAGAGATCGAATTCGCCCAACACCGGCAGATGTTCCTGACCGAGCAAGGCTACAGCTACGCCATCGCCGACGAGGGGGATGTGCATGGGATTCCGCTGGAGCTGGTGTCGCAGCAGGGGGACTAAACAGTGTAGTCCGCACACTCCGTGTGCGGACCCTCGGTATCGAGTTGATTTGCAATTTGATCCGGAAGATCGGCACACGGAGTGGGGTACATCCTAAAAGTTTAACCACCGAAGCAGGCTCGGGAAGTGTAGAATATTCCGGCGGATGCGGACTGTTTGTAGTCCCTACGAGATCGTTTAATTAGGTCTCAGTCGTGAGCGATTCCATTGATTCGGTTGGGCGGAAGGTCTTGGCAATATTTGCTGAGCTGGTGGGGGACCGCGCGAGGCGGCTCGATGGTTCTGTGATCGCAGAGCCTGCCATGGGCGCAATTGGATCGGCCCTTTCCGAGCAGTACGGTGAGAAGGCCAGGGACATCGGCTTCCACATGGCGGATTGGAACTCCGATGCCGCATTCGTGGTTGCCGTGCATCTCTTCCCTGAACAATTCACGCTTGAAGAGATCGCTGACGGAGTGGGTATGTTTTTGACCCATGCTCCGAACCACATACGTGCAGCGTGCGAACTCACGAATCACTACGTCTGGGAGAACTTTCCCGAAGATCGTGAAGCTCCTCCGGCTGAATCACCCCCAACTTCAATATGACTATTCGTCGAATTACACGGGCCACTCGGCTAACGCCGGAGGAAGCAGCGAGACACGTTGCCGTGCGAAAGCAGATCGCGGAAGAATTGCCAGAACTAATCGCTCGGCATCACGAACGCATGGAAGCAAAAGACCTGTTAGATAAAGTCTTTTGCGAGTTGAAGAGCGAGAGAGAAAAGATGGGCCTTAGTCTCGCCGATGTCGCCGAACGTACCGGGATGGACACTTCAGCACTTTCCAAGCTCGAGACCGGACAACGGCCAAATCCTACCTTTGAGACTCTCGCCCGCTATGCGCATGCTGTGGGAAAGAAACTGGTTGTTGGTTTGTCGGACGGCTAGCGATCATCCAAAAAGTTCAGCCAATGGCACAGACCCCTTCGCGATCCTCGGCACCGGCCGCGTACTGCTCAATTCCCATTCCTTCGCATGGTCGATGCCGAGCGCCTTGCAAACCGTTGCCATGAAGTCGCCGGGCTTGATTGGACGTTTCTCGACGGTTCCACCACTGCCACCTGTATCGCCGATCGCTCGACCGTGTTTTAGACCAGCGCCAGCCAATACGGTGGTCCACGCTCGGCTGAAGTGACTCGAGCCGTTCGCGGGATTGCGGCCGAATTCTCCCATTGCGATCACGAGCGTTGAATCCAGCATCCCACGCTTTTTCAAGTCGGTGATCAACGCTGCGTATGGGCTGTCGAATTCTTCGCTCAGCCGCTTGGTCGTGGCCACCGTGTTCTTGTGAACGTCCCAATTTCCCTGGCGGACTTCCACGAACTTCACGCCCGTCTCGACCAGCCGGCGTGCCAACAGCATCGATTCGCCGAGTTTCGACGAGCCGTACTCTGCACGCACGGCAGCGGGTTCGCTGGACAAATCGAACGCTTTCGTCTTCGGCGTGTGCATCAGACGATTGGCTCGATCGAGCGTCACCTGGTGGGCCTGGACGGACGGCGCGACATGGTCGGTCAGAAACGCGTTATTCATCTCGTCGAGCAAGCTCATCCGGCTCTCGTGATCGGCCGCCGATCCTGGGGCCTTCAGGTCGGTCAACCCGGTGCCGAGATCATCTACGCGGATCGGCGAAAACTTCGGGCCCAGATGGCCGGCCCCGTAGCCGACAAACGCCGGGCTTCCCACCGAAATGAAGTTCGGCAAGTCGGACGCGAGATCGCCCAGTTCATGTGCGACGATTGAACCGAGCGTGGGGTGCGGCACAGCGTTCTGCCCTTTGCGAAAGCCGGTATGCATGAGGTAGCGAGCGGTTGCGTGGTTGGAGTCGCCGGTCTGCATCCCGCGCAAGAGCGTCACATCACCCATGACCTTGGCCATCTTCGAGAAGTTCTCGCTAATGCGGACTCCCGAGGCCGCCGTCGCGATCGACTTGACCGCACTGTGGCTCTTGACGTCGAATGTTAGCGATTGTGGTGGCCCGCCAATCATCCACACCAGGATGCATGCCTTCGGCTTCGCCCCATCCTTGGTGGCCTGAGCGGCCCGGGTGGCAAGCACGTTGAACCACGGAGCGGCGCACGACGTCGCGAAACCGGCCGATGCAATCCGAAGCGCATCGCGGCGAGTAACGCGTGGGGAAAGAAAACTGAACATCAGGATCGCTCCGTAAGAATCAGTGATTGTTGATGAATTCGGCACCACTCAGCAAAGCCCAGGCGAGCAGCGAATACCCCTTCAGCACGTCTTGCTGCTTGCCGAGAAATTCATTCACCCGCTTCGTCTCGCCCGTCGAAGGCAGTCGCGAGAGCGTGCTCAGATACAAGTGTTCGATCACACGATCGCGGCCACCCAGTTTCAAGGCCGCTTTGGCCATCGCATCGCAAGCCGGTGGCAACTTCGTATTCATGAGCCGCAAGAGATGCGGTACGCCATACGTGTACTCGCCAGGGCTTTCGTCGTACTCGCGGACATCGAAGTAACCCAGGCCTGTGGCCGCGTAATCCTTCTTCTTGTTCGGAGCCGCGTCCTCGGCGGGCATGGTAAGTTGATCGCTGGTGGCCGTGGCCAGTGAACGGAACAAGTTCCGTGGCGTGAGGACCTTCATGGCCATGTGGCTGTACAAATCCTCGTCGTTCGCATTCTTCGCAACGGTCCTGCTACTTCGCTGATAGGCTTTGGTCGCGATCATGCAGCGAATCAGGTGCTTGACATCGAACTTCGCGGCCACAAATTCCTCGGCCAAGAGTTGCAGAACCTCGGGATGAATAGCCTCGCTGTCCGGACGAATATCGTCGAGTGGATTCACGAGTCCCCGGGCGAAGAATTGACTCCACAGTCGATTGACCGAAGCCCGGGCGAAGAACGGATTGCTTGGGGAACTGAACCAGTCGGCCACGAACTTGCGATTCACCGAGTCCTTGTCGACGGGTTCACCACCGAGAACTCTTGGCTTCGCTACACCGATGAATTTGCCCTCATTGCGCGGGTCTGGAATCGAGATGGACCCATCAGGCAGCGATTCTTTTCCTTTCGGCTTTGCGGCGTCTTCCAAAATTCGAGCAATTGAATCCTGGGGGTTCTTGCTCTTCGTCCCCCGTTCGGCCTTCGTTCGACCGAAGAACGCGGCCAATCCCCAGAAATCCTGCGGCTTCCACGCAGCGGTGTAGGGATGAACGTGGCATTCGCAGCACATGAGTTGATTGCCGAGGAACAATGCCGACGCGGTGCCCACCAGTTTGTTCGGGGCTGGCTGACCGTTTTCGCTGTTAGCAAGGATGAAGAAGGTTTCGCCGGCGAGGGCCTGATCGCCGGAGGCGGTCAGCATGGTTCGCACAACCTCATCCCACGGCCGATTCGAGTTGTACTGATGTGCCATCCACTTCAGGAAGACGGCGTGCGTTCTGATGCCGCGATTATTGTCCTCGTCCCGCTTGACCAGCAGATCGTGCCAGTAGTGAGCGAAATTCTCGCCGAACTGGGTGTTTGCAAGCAACTCTTCCACGAGCTTGCTTCGTTTGTCGGCACTCTGGTCAGTAAGGAAGGAGCGGGTCTTTGAAATCGTGGGGATCACGCCGACGATGTCGAGATACACGCGGCGAAGAAATTCGGCATCATCGGCTTGTGGCGAGGCAGGTACTCCGGCTGACGCCAGCTTACGGTCGATTAGGGCATCGATCTCGGAGGCGAAAGCGGCCGGCGGGCGAGGACCAGCCTTGATAACGATCGGATCGAGTTTGACCTTCCCCTTCGCCGGCGGTTCCTTGGCTGCTTCCTTTTCGACCAGCTTGTCTAACTCCGGATCGGGCTCGCCAATCACGGGGACTGTTTCCATCGGGTTTTCCATCGGCTCATCGTCATCCACCAACTCCTTTGGCGGGGCCGGGCGAATTGGCACTACGGAGACAACTGGAGCCGAGGGCACAGGCGATTGGGCGAGTGATGGCGATTCGTTTTTGGTTTGGTTCGACCGTGGAATCGACCCCACCAGCCGAACGAGCAGCCATCCACCGAGAAACAACGGTACGATTGCCACGCCGACACACAGAAGCGTCCAAGAGCGAGCGTTTTGTGGCCGATGCATGGCAAATCCTCTGGGCGATCAAGTCGTGAAAAAGTGACGGCGGAGGAAGCGGGACTACTACTTGGATTTCTTTGCCTTCTTTTTGGCTTTCTTGTCTTTCTTCGCCTTATTCTTGTCCTTCTTCGTTCCCTTCGCCTTCTTTACCTTGTCCGTCTTCTTGGTGCCTTTGGCGGTTGAAGTCTGCGCTGTTTTCTTGGCCTTATTTGGCGACGCTACGGCTTTCTTCTTTTTCTTCTTGGCCGGTGCCGCAGGCTGATCCGCTCCGCCACCGACTTTGACGGACGTGATCGCGTCCTTCCCGTCCTTCGATTCGGTCAGCACGGTTGCCACGGAGCCAACCTTGAGCCCACCGAGGCCCTCCTCGATTGGCGTGACTTGGTCGGCATTTTTCTTCTTCTTCTTTCCAGCTACAACTGCGACCGACACAAAGCTTGCATCCTTGTTGACGGCCAGGACTTTGTCCTTGCCATCGACGCTCAACGTCAGGCTATTTCCGGCCTTGTTGATGTTCTTGATAGTCCCTTTCAATTCGTCCGCGTTGGCAGCGGACAGCCCCAGGACGAGGGCGGACATCGCGAAAAACGCCTTGCGTAGCATGGGAAACTCCTTGAATATGGTGTGGCCGAAGGCACGAAACAGCGGCAGTGACAATAGAAACGAACGAAAGTCCCTGGCGTTAGGTGCGGAAGATAGATTTTCTTATCGAGAATGGCGGGCGATACAAAAATGGGTCCAGATGGTTGAATGTTTTTCGTAAACAAGCCTAACGCTTTTCTTTCCCGTTCGTTTTCTCCTGTGTGAAGGTGGATTGTTGACTGCCGACTCCGATCTGCCTCCGTTTGCCCAAGTCGTTCGCGATCATTGGGTGGTCGTGTTTCGGCTCCTGGCTCACCTGACGGGAAACGATCACGATGCCGAGGAGTTAACGCAGGAAACATTCCTGCGGGCCTGGCAGAGATGGACGAAAGTTCAGCCCGGCACCAAGCCGCGAGCCTGGCTGATGCGGATTGCCCGCAACGCTCATGTGGATCTATATCGCCGACAACAAAAGGTGCGGTTTCGACCGTTAGTCGATGATCGGGGATCGCTCGCGAACGAACCGAGTCGAGGCCCAGAAGTCAGCGAAGAGGCGGCCTCGGTTCGTGCCGCCCTTCAAGAGTTGCCGGAAACGGCCCGGTTGGTTTTTCTTCTGCGTGTCGAAGGCGAACTTTCGTTTGCCGAGATCGCCGAGGAGCTTGAGACGACCGAAGAAGCAGCCCGCTGGCATATGCATCAGGCCCGGACGAAGTTATTAGCTCGAATGACACCCAAGGAGTGATCCCGCGAATCGGGATCTTCAACATGCAGTGTTCCGCCGCCCGAGACTGGTTGCTGATGGCTGACGACGTGGGCCAACCCACGCCGGACGTGGCCTCGCATCTCACCGGCTGCATGGCCTGCCAAAAGCTCGTTTCCGATCTGACCGGGATTGAGATTGCAGTTCGACGGTCTCCGACGCCTCCAAGTGCGATTTCGGCCCGAGACGCTTTCTTGGTGCGAATCGCCCCGATGCCTTCTCGCAAGGACCGCATCCGGACGACACTCGCGGTGTGCGGTGTCATCGCAGCCACACTCGCTCTGGCCGTCTGTCTCGTCGTCCTTGTGCCGCCTCGCCCGCAGACCGAACAGCCGGAGCCGGCACTTGCCCAGAATAATCCCGCCGTGGTCGAAGATTTGATCGATTGGAATTTACGGTTGACCGAAGCCGATGCCCCGGCCGATCGGCAACAATTGGTCCGCGACCAACTCCCTGTTTTTCAAGCTTCCGTGCGGACCACCAACCTCTCGAAGGAAGATCGCGAATTCGCGGAACGCTTGCTTACCGAGGGCCGACGTCTGGGTGAAACGACCGATCCGCTGGACGAAGCGGAGATGTTTCATGGCCTCGCGGACACTCTGCTGGTCCGTCTCGACACGCTGGCGAGCGACCCGGACCGATCCGAATTTTATGCCCGTCTCTATTCAAAAGTTGCGGACCGGGGCGTGGACGAGAATCTGGATCGTGCAGAAAAAACCTCATTGAAAGCCGAGAAACTGATACGGGTGCAAAACCTCACGAAGGCGAGGAACAAACGAGAAGCCAAGGCAGCGGCCCTCGCCGAGCGAATGACTGGCAAGGCACGCGAGCACGTAAAGCCGAAGAAGGCGAAAGCAAAGGGTGCAGTTGGACCGCGCTGAGACCAATTCTTTGCGTCTTGGCGGTCTCGCGTGAGTCTTTAGAATCAATTGGTGAAACTCCCCTATCTCATCGACCTTATTGCTGTTGGCGTCTTCGCGGTTAGCGGTTGCTTGGCCGCAGGTCGCAAGTCTCTCGACTGGGTAGGCGTTCTCGTTATTGCCGTTGTGACCGCCATGGGCGGCGGCACGCTTCGCGATCTTCTTTTGAATCGGCATCCGCTCTACTGGACCGTCGATCCCAATTTTCTTTACGTGATTGCCGGGGCCGTCGTCGTGACGATTGCCTACGTCCGCTATCGGCCGCCGCCGGAGCATTCGCTGCTCATCGTCGATGCGATCGGGCTTTCGATCTACTCCATCGTCGGGGCTCAGATTGCCGAGGATCTCGGTCGGCCGGCCGCGATTGCAGTCGTGATGGGTACGTTGACGGGCACGGCAGGCGGTGTGATTCGCGACATGCTCGTGAATGATATTCCAATTCTCTTCCGCGAAGGGTATCTGTACGCCACGGCCGCAATGGTCGGTGCGACGCTGTACGTCCTGACACAAGATGCGCTGGGCCGGGAGTCGGCCGCGTTTCTCGGGATGGCCACGGTCGCGGCCCTGCGGTTCGTCTCGATCATCTGGAAATGGAAGCTGCCGCGTTTCAAGATCGAAGACTGGTCTTCGCCATAAATCCGGGGTATCGCATGATGCGGTTCACGTTCGTTTTGTTCGCCATCTTTGCCGCATTCCCCGTGTTTGCCGGGGAACCCGATCTTTCCTCACCCCCCGCGACGCTGCGTGCTTACCTGGCCGCGACCAAGGCGAACGACGTCGAATCCGCCAAGAAATGCTGGACCATCGACGATGGCAATGCCTCGGGTGCGCTGGATGTGGTGGCCGGCATGTGGGTCGCCTCGCGAAAACTAGTTGCCGTCACTGAATCGAAGTTCGGGGACGCCGGCGTGAAACTGCTCGGCCGCTGGAATCGTCTCTCCTGCACGGACAAGGCTATCGATCTGACCTCGGAACGGATCGGCACGCCCGAAGTCAAACAACTCTCAGATCTAGCCCGCTTCACGGTGGGCTGGCAGGCAGGCGACGGCGAAGCGATGCCCGTGTTCTTTTACCGCACGAAGCCAATTTTTTTTCGCCGTGTCGAAGAGCAGTGGAAACTCGATGCCAATATTTTTACAGATACCGACCGAGCGGCCGACTTGTTCGGAGCCACGAAGATCTGGCCCATTTGGCGTGACGAGATGCAGATCATGAACGGACTCACTGCCGCGATCGAAAAGGGCACGATCAAGGATGTTGCCGAGTTCGAACGCGAATTGAAGTCGCGTGTTGATGTGTTGAAAGCGAAGTACGAGAAGAAGTAGGACAGGCCGAGAGGCCTGTCCTACTTCCCGCTAATCCTTGAACACGATGTCCTTATCCGGTACCTGGTGGCTCTCGGGTTTGAACCAATCGAGTTCGAAGTCGATCTTGCGGCGTTGGGCCATCGCAAGGTTCGCAGTCAGGGCCAGGATCGCATCGGCCATGGCAACTTCGCCGTGGCATCGCGGCAAGCGTTGAACGTATTTGCCGTCGCTGCTCTTCTCATAGCCGGCCTTGGCGTCCCACTCGCGGATGCAGAAGGCAAAGTCGGCCATCTCTTCCTTGTAGCCACGACTCACGGGGCCTCCGCCAGTGCCGGTCGCTCCGCCGCCTGCCGCACTCGCGGCTGCCGCCGGGCCGCCCCAGGTGCTGGCCGCTTCGAGAGCCGGCTTCTTGCCCACTTCGGAAACCGAAACCTTCGTGTCTTTCGGTGCTGCCCGCCTGCCGGGTTCTTGTTCCTTGTAGAGCATCAGGTCCGACTCGCTCGATACGACCAGCGTCCCTCGCGAACCCATGACGCATTCACCGTAAGGCTCGAAGCCGTTCGTACTGATTGACGAGTACGTGACCACGACCACGTCGTTCTTGTCCGTACCGCTCCCTGGGCCACGCGGATGGTTCTTGCCAGGGAACTCGAACGTGACGTACACGTGATCGTCGATCCCCCGCGGATTGCGGTTGTCCTTCTCATCGGCCGAGTTGCCGAAGAACGAGCGCGTGCCCACTCCCATGACGGAGATCGGCTTCACCTTGCCGAGGAAGATGCTGGCCGCATCGAGTTGATGGCTGCCCAACTCGGCCATCAGCCCGCCGCCGGTGCGGTTGTACAATCGCCAGCGCACCAGTTCTTCCATGCTCAGGTAGTCGTGCTGGGCGTAAGAGCCCTTGAGTGCCTCGTAGTCTTCACGCAGAATCGGCTGGAACCAGCCATCGCGGAACCTCGGCGCCGGCTGGCGAATACCCGGTGCGCTCATGACGATATCTTTACCGTCTGGCTTGTAATCCCAGGTAAAGTTGCGATGCCACAGGGCGCGAATGTGCTTGATGTCGCCGATCAGGTTGTTCTGCAACATCTCAGTCGCATGGGCGTAGAGCAAGCTGTAGTGCCGTTGATGGCCGATGGAGAGGATTCGCTTTTCCTTCTTGGCGACCTCGATCATCTCCTTGCACTGGCCCACCGTGCGGGCCATGAGCTTTTCACACAGCACGTGTTTGCCGGCCTTCATGCACGCGATGGCAACCTTCGCGTGCAGGTGCAGCGGCAGCGCGATCACGACCGCTTCGAGGTCCTTTTCCTTGGCGAGCATCTCCTCGTAGTCCGTGTACATGTGCTCGGCAGCAACCTTCTTCGCCTCCGACTCTCCGTACATGGCCTTGTAGCCCTTACGGGGCGAAGGGGCGGGCTCGCCGTCGATAATTCGCTTCTTGTTGTAAGGGCGGATATCGCACAGCGCGACGAACTCGAGATACTTGTTATCGTGATCGCCCATGAGGATGCCGCCCTCGTCCCCGCAGCCGATGAGGGCAGCCTTGACGGGCTTTCCCTTGAAAGCTTCGTAGCCGAAGTAGGCAGCCGCTCCCACGGCACCGAAGGAAGCCCCGCTAATTGCCAGGCTCTTCATGAAGTTGCGGCGCGTCAGGTCGTAAGCCGCGGCATTGGCGTTGCCTTTGCCAAGTTCTTTCTGCTCGGCGGTTAAATCGAGTGCCATGAGTCTGCTCCAATATTGACTGTGATTTCTCCCCCTCACCGTTTCTGAGAGGGGGAAGCAATACCTAAGCTTCTTTGCGTCTGCAACACACCCGACACATGACTGCGTCCAGGCCAAGCCATTTTCCCGAATGCATCGTCATCAAAGCCAACAGGGCGATCATTTCAATCACGTTCTTGTTCACGAACAAGTAGCTGCCTTCGTTGTTCGGGGCGGCCGGCAACCAGGGAACGCTTAGCTGTGTCAGAATCGTCAGGAACAAGAACCCGGCCGCGGAGAAGCACGAGAGTCGCGTAAACAGACCCACCACCAACAGCGCACCCACAATCAACAGGAACCAGCGTGTCGACCAGTCGAAGTAGTCGATCAGGGTCCAGTATTTCGGGAATAGCCACAGCCAACGTTCCTTGCTCGGTTCCGCATAGCCCTTGGCTTTGTCGTCGCCGAGCAGCGGTGCTCCGACCAGTGCTCGCATCGAGTCCGAGTGCGCCTTCACATCGGCTTGCATCTTCGCCGTGAGCGCCTTGAGTTCCTCGGGATCCTTGGCGGCCGCATGGAACGTTCGCCACTGGGCCACATCTTTTTCAGGAAGTGGCTTATCCGTGAACACGTCCCTGTCCGCCAGCCAGCGATCAAAACGCAGCTTGGCCACGCCGAGTTCGACATCGACGGCCGCTTTCTGGTCGCCCGTGATTCCCGTCGAGAAATCCTTGACGTACTCGGCATACGCGTCCCACATCGCGGCGAGGGGGTTATTCCCTCCTGCCATCGGCGTGAGCATCGCTTCGAGAGTGACCGCTTCCTGCTTATTGTCGGCCTGCTTGGCAAAAGCAGTCACACGAACGTCGAGGAGTTTCGCCAGTTCGTCCTTCATTGTCTTGGTCTGATCGTCGATCTCCTTGCGAAGTTCGCTGCGGATCGTGGTGACATCGGTCTTGAGCGAACGCAGGGCAACGGCGTCGACGTCCTTGCCCATCTCGGCCATCTTTTTGTAGCCAGCCCGGACTTCTGCTGCCTTCTGCTTCAACTCCGCCGCTCGCTCGCCTACCGTCACATCCTGATCGTAATCGGCTGAATCATTTTTGAGGCCAGGAGCTTTGCGTTTCACCTTCAAGAGAATTCGTTTCGGCTTCTTCGTCTCTTTGTCCATCTCGTCGCTGTTGCCTTGCACCCAGTTCACGTACTTGGCCTTGGCCTGGTCGAACGTGGATTGGGCTTTCGTTTTCTGTTCTTCATCGAGCCGGAACTGTGCGGCAAAGCGGTTGAAGTATTCGTCCCATTCGCGGGCCAGTGCGTCCGGAAATCTACCGCGCGGCGAAGCGTCGCTGGCCTCGCCATCGACCGGCTTGAGTGCAAGTTGATCGACGACGAGTTGATCCGGGTCGGTGAGCCGGCTCTTCACGAGCTTGCCGAACGGCCCTTCGGACTCACGGAAGTAGGTCTCGCTTGAAAAGACTTTGTCGGGAGAGGCTTTGCCCTGATACGCGGACTTCACCTTGCTCACGCCTTCGTAGCAGAAGTGCCAGCCGATCGCGATGCGAAGGACGACGAGGAACACGCAGGTCCAGAAAGATACGCGAATCATGGCACGCTCGCGGCCGAGATGTCGGGAGAGAAAGTCCGGGCAGTCAGATTGAAAGTCAGGGGCCGATCCTGGCCGGCGGGCAAAAATATCACGCCCACATCGGGGTGAGTCTGGCAGAACCGGGCGGTCGGCTCGACGCCCAGCACAAAGAACGCGGTTGAAAGAGCGTCGGCCTCAGCGGCCGACGGGGCCACGACCGATATCTGTTCTACCCCTTCCGCAGGCCAACCAATTCGTGGGTCGAGCAGATGCCCCAGCTTTCGACCATTGTACTCAAAATGCTGGAACGTGGCAGCCGATGTGCCGAGGGCCATGCCATTTAGGTAAATCGTTCCGAGTCGGCGCTGTTCGTCCCAGGGGTGCTTGATCGCGATCGGCCAGCCGCGTTCCTGGCCCGGAGGCGTGCCGATTGCACGGACGCTCGATGTTCCGCCGTGCAGAAGTGCCGACTCAACCCGCCAATCTTGAGCCAGCAACTCGGCAGCCCGATCGAGTGCATACCCTTTGCCGATGCCGCCGAGATTGATTTCCAAACCGGGTCGCAGGTAGCGAACGGTTCGTTGGTCGCGATCGAATGCCAGGAAGCGTGTCCCCGTCTTCGCCATCGCTGCGGATCGTTCGGCAGGCGTCGGCACGCGGCCTTCGCGTTTGTAGAAGCCCCAGGCCTTGATGAGGGCACCGGTCGCGATATCGAAAGCACCCTGCGTTTGCTGAGTGATATGGGCCGCGAACTCGAGCAGGTCGAAGAGCCGCGGCTCCACTTTCACGGCACCTGCAACCGCCGTTGCGTTGAGCCCGCTGACTTCCGAATGATCGCGGTAAACGCTGAGTTGATCTTCGAGTTCATCGATGCAATCGAGCGCCGCCTCCGCCGCGAGTTGATTGTGGGTCGGACCGAAGGGAAGCATGACTTCGAAATTCGTCGCCATCGCCCGCCGGGAAAAACGCAAGACCTGTACGTCCCGCGTGGCAGGAAGTGAGTCGTCGAGCAGTTCTCGCCAGAAGTCGGCCCCAGTCATGGGGATATTGTAACCGACTCCGAAAATTGCCGGAATAACGATCTTTTCCCTACGCGGACATTTGCGGACATTTTGGGACAAGGCACGGCGAGGCCGAAGCGCGAGCGCGGCAACCAGCGAATCCGAACCTAATTTCGTTTTTTGTGGGTCATTTTGGCACATTTTTGGACACCTCCGAAAAGGGAACGGCTTGCCGACCATTCAATCGATTGATGTGTATTTCGAAGTGGGCAAATGTAGAGCGAACTTGGGTAATGTTTTTGCTTTTTTCGTTCGTCCAGGAACGACTGAAAAACGCCTTCCGAACCGCGCCCGTCAGGAAGCGGGTTCGAAAGCCGAGGCCCGCTTCCTTGCGGTCGCGGCTCCGAATGAGGGGCCAATTGTTCGAAGTTGGCCCGCTTCCTGACGGGCGCGGCTCCGAAAGACGGGAAAGCGCCCATCCCAGTTGACCTTGCCCCAACTCGCGGGACCGGCTATGGCCCCATTTGTGTGCATCGTTGTTCGCGTTGGAGGCTAGTTTCCATGCGTTTGCTTTCTCGTCTCGTCCCCACGATCGGGGCCGCCGTTCTGCTTGGCATTGGCTTTATTCTGGGACATGCTCAGTCCGATCCGTTGGCCGCTCAGCAACCGGGCAAAGGCGTGGTTCCCGCCAGCGCGACAACGCCCGTCGCTTCCGACAAGCGCGTGGTTGCTTACATCTACGGCAACATTCCGATCGGCCGCGAAGAGTTTGGCGAACACCTCATCCAACAATTTGGCCGCGAACGCGTGCGTCTGTACGTGAACCGCAAGATCATCGAAATCGCTGGTGCCAAGCGGGGTATCGTGATTACGCCGCAAGAGATCGATGCGATTATCGACGAGGATTGCAAGAAACTCAGCGTCGACCGCAAAGATTTCGTGAACCGTGTCGTGAAAGAGAAATACGGCAAGACGCTTTACGAGTGGCGTGAAGATGTGATCAAGCCTCGCCTGATTCTTCAGGCGATGTGCAAGGACCAGATCAAGGTGGACGATGTCGAGTTGAAGAAGGTTTTCGAAAACCTCTACGGCGAGAAGGTCCAGTGCCAGATCGTCATGTGGCCAAAGGGCGACGAGACACTTGCGCTTCGTACTTACCCGAAGATTCGCAAGGACAAGGAAGCGTTCGATCAGGCAGCCCGCGATCAAGTCCATAGCGATCTAGCCGGCCGGCTTGGCATGGTCGATCCGATTGGCCGGAACTCCGGACCGGGCACGGCCAAGATCGAACAGATTGCGTTTTCGATGAAGGACGGGCAAGTCAGCGAGGTGATCGACACGGGCGGTGGTTCGATCGTGATCAAACGGATTCAGAGCATCCCCGCGAATGCCAAGGTCTTCTTCGAAGAAGTCCGGAGTTCTTTGATTAAGGAAACCACCGATCGCCAGATGGAGTTGATCATTCCGCTGATGTTCAACAAGATCAACGAGGACGCGAAGCCGTCGTTCGTATTGAGCCCGGCCGATATCAGCACGAAAGAGATGGACGATCAATCGAAGAAATTGTTGGGTGCGGATTCGAGCAAGATCGAGAAGAAATAACACGCCTCTTGTATCGAGGGGTTCCTATCGGGCCCCTCGCCTCACTTCTCATTTCCGTCGCGACGACCCGTGCCACCACGCCTCGATGCGTTCCCATGACGGCCCAGCGGGATCGACGCCCGTCGCTTTCAGGATGCGCTCCACTGCCCGCCAGCGTACCGGCTTTCCGGCATCGATTCGTTTCAGATCGCGTGTCAGGACCGGGTAGCTCACGCCAAGTTTCGGGCTGATCGCACGAGCACTGGTAGCCACTTCGGCAATCAGCAATCTCACTTCGACACCGAGCGGAGCCAGGCCAAGCTCTTCAAGCCGATTGCGATAGCGTCCCTGCCAGTCGGCACGCACGGCCGTGAAGTCTTTCACGCCGCACGCCTTGCCGATGCGTTCGACAATCGGCCACGGCGGAATGTCCGTGCCGGCCACGATCGCTTTCACCCGGCCGGGCCAAATGCCATTCACGCCGACTTTCTTCAGGTACCGCGTAAAGGGAACCAGGCCCCCCTCTCGCTCGACCAACAGGCTGACCATTTCGGAAATCGAGGTCGGTTCGTGCCAGCCTTCGCGGCGTGCGACTTCTGCTCGGCGTACGGCGATCAATGCGGCCAGCCGATCCTCGCCCGCCTGTTCGAGAGCGGCAAGCACGCGAGCCTGTGCCAGTGCCGAAAGTCGCATCACGCCTCGTTCGATGCGTTGGAACTCGAGGGAAGAGTAACCGAGAATCGGCTCCATCTCCGTGATCTCGAAACCGTAGGCTTCTCGCCTTAACCGCAATTTGACCCACGTCTCGGGGCGATGGCGTTGCAGGAATCGCGCTCGGCGTGCCGACCAGCGTCGCACCAGGTCCGCACGCTCCTCGGGGCTGTCGGTCAGGATGGCCGCGATCCCAGCTGGATAGGCGTTCGCGGAATAGGCACCGCATTCTTCGATCTGTTTGACGGATTGGGCCGGTTTCTTCCCGCCAATGCCGAACAGGTCCGCGAGTTCGCGACGGCTGATGCCGCGTGCCTTGCGAAGTTGAAGCAAGCGCGGGCCAAAATCGTCGTTCGGTTGATCGACAGGGGGGCGATTGCCAAGCGACCAGTTGTGCTTCAGCGCATTCAGTTCGACATCGTCCCGGCAAATCTTCTTCGCGGCCGTGGCGACGTGCTCCCAGCGTGGCACTTCCAGATAGCGAAGTTGCCGCAAAGCTGCCGTGCCGACGCCGAGACGCGGGAGGTCTTTTTCCGAAAGCCCGGCCCGATGACACATGGCCCAGAAGTCAGCCAACGGCTCCGGATAACCGCGTTCGAGCAGCCGATTTCGCTCGGCCGCAAGCCAGAGCGACTCCACGTCGGACGCATCTTCACCAACAGCCTTGCAGAGTTGATGGAGCAACAGCAACGGCAACGGGAAGCGGCCGCGACGATATTCCCACAGCGTGGACGGACTGATTTTCACCCGCCGTGCCAGTTCCCGTGCGGAACCGGCCTGCACTTCCAGCCAGGCAATCAGTTCCGTAAGCGTGCCTCGCGGCCCGGCATATTTTTGCCTCACCTCATCCAGAAGCGTCGAGTCGAGCCTACAGCGCCGGTAATAGGCCATCAGTCGTTGCAGAAGTTTTCGCGTTGGCGAGTGGATGCCGAGTTCGAGATCGCGGAGCGTGCCACGGCTGATGCCGGAGCGTCGCGAGAATTCTAGGCGGGTCACGCAGAGCGTTTTGGCCCGAATGGTGACGAGCAATCGGGCCAGTGGGGGTGCGGTCTGCGCGCGCCGCAGCGAATGCTCGCGCAAATGGAAGTCGCGCAAGGCGTGACCCGTCAATCGTTTGGCTGGGCGCTTGGTGACCAGCGGCATACGCCCCTCGTGGGAAAGTCGAGTCGGCTAACGGAGAACGTTCCAGGCAGGCAGGTCGTACTTCGAAGCAGTGAGCCCAGGACATTCCCGGGCTTGGTGGGTGATGAACACGGACAAAGTCAGCACCGCGGAGATGAGGAAGACTCTAAGGATTGCGGGGTCGAAACGCAATCGCAATTCCGGCGAGAATGAGAATCGTTTTGAAATACGGACCGTCCCGTCGGATGAAATGCACTCTGTGGACCGACCAAATGGCCCAGCGGAATGAAACGGTGGAGCCTGAAACGCCTGCGAAAGGACACCGTTTCAGTCCACAGGAACTCATACGGTCGGCCTTTGGCAAACAGGCCTTCGATTGGCTTACTGCTGTGCTGTCCGCGAGGAGGCGGCTGGTCGATGCTCAAGCCCTCGAGTTCCGATGGGTACGGTTTTACGCCCCCGCCTATTCCCGCGTCGAACGAATCAGCCGAACTGCGAGGTACACCGCCGTCGCATAGCCGAGCACGCCGAAGACTGATGTGTCGTAAATCAGCGGTTTAGTTTTCGTACTCCACAACATGGTGGAACCCAGAATGAGGGCGGCCGCGATAATGCCGCGGACAAGCCGATTGACCGTGCGTTCCATCCCCTTGTGTTCGTGATGAATGTCGAGTTTGCCGTCCTTGAACCGCCTCATGATCTCGTCGAGTTCGCGTGGCAAGTCCGACAAGAATCGTTGCCAGTCTCGTGCGGTTCGTTTGACCTTGCGCCGAAAGCGCTTCCACAGATGCCCGACCCCATGCTCGCGAACGTACAGGTTAATTACCTCGGCCAGGCTAAAGGTTGGGCTCAGTTGCCGGGCACTTCCTTCGAGCACGACCAGCGTACGTAACAACAGGGCGACTTCGGGAGGCAGTAGAATTCCGAATCGCCGAATGATGTCCGTCATGCGATTGAGGGCCGCGCTCAGGTCGAACTCGCCGAGCGGTTGATCGGCAAAATCCTGTACGAATTCGGCGATCTCCGACTTCAGACCATGAGGGTCGTTTGGCGGCGAAGAACCGATGACCGTCACCGCTTCCGTCAGGCGTTCCGCGTCGCGGTGATAGATGGCAACAATGAGCGATTCGAGCCGATCGCGCAGGTCCTCGTCGAGCCGACCAACCATACCGGCATCGAGAATACCCAACACCCCATCCGCGAGTACGAGATAGTTGCCGGGATGCGGATCGGCATGATAGAAGCCGTCCTGGAAGATCATCTGCAGATAGACTCGGGCCGCCTTGAGCGCGAGATCGTCCGGCGAAATCCCTGCTGTCGGGGTGCATTTCACTTCCAGCCCGCGAACGCCTTCGAGCCGTTCCATCGTCAACACATGACGACTCGACAGCGTGCCGATCGGCACCGGAAAATGGACGCGATTGTCGCCATCGAAATTGCGAATGAACGCATCGAGGTTGCGTTTCTCGGCCGTAAAATCGAGTTCACGCGTGAGGACCTTGCGAAACTGACGCACCGTGCTGACCGGCCGATAGGCTTTCGCGGGCTCGTAATAGCGCTCGGCCAACTCAGCCAAGCCCGCGAGCAGATCGAGATCGCGGGCGACCTTCTCCTCGATGCCCTGCCGCATCACTTTGACGACAATCCGACGGCCATCGATCAGTCGGCCCGCGTGAACCTGGCCGATGGATGCCGAGGCCAGTGGAACCAGATCGAACTCCGCAAAAAGTTCTTCCGGATATTTGCCGAGTTGCTGCTTGATAGTTTCGCGAACGACCTCCGCTGGATCTGGTGGCGTGTCCGTTTGCAACCTGGCAAGTTCGTCGGCAAGTTCGAGGCTGACGATGTCCGGCCGCGTACTAAGAACCTGACCAAACTTGATGAATGTGGTGCCGAGTTCCGTGAGTGCCAGGCGAATGCGGGCCTCGTGCGAGACGTTCGCGATTTTCTGAAAGCCGGTCGGCGTGAGATTCCGCCGAAACCATTCCGTTTGCTTGATGCCGCCTAGCCAGTCCGCCAAACCGTATTTGGCCAGCACGGCGACAATGTCGGCCAGCCGTCGTGCGTTCTGCTCGGTACGTGTAAGGCGATCGAGGAGCATGGCGTGATTGGGGAATTTCACCACAAGGACATACGGCGTGGCCAAACATCAACGAAATACATCTTAACCACGGATCGCACGGATTAACACGGATAACAGCGAACTGCTCGATACTTTGTTACCTGTGCCAACCCGTTTCATCTGTTCCATTGGCTCTTGAGTCGAATCACTCAGCGGTCAATTTCTCTCCGCACGCGTCCAGTGCCAAAATCGCGAACATGCTGCTGACGTTGGTGAGGTACTGCGCCTTGCTGCCGCCAGGCGACTGCGTGAACCAGCGGCCGGATTCGCGTTGATTGGCCTTTAACCATTTGATGGCCTTCTTGAGGGCCGGGTCGTCCGTGGCCGTACCCGTTTGACGAAGCACATACGTCACGAACCCGGTCGCGTAACCGTCGCTGACTGCCATGTCGTTTTCGATTTCGCCGCCACGTCGCTTCGCGTACGGCCCGAGTGCGGGGGTGTTCCAGCCGCCATCGGGCAGTTGCAACTTCCGCAACTCGGCAATCGTGGCTTTCTTCTCCTCGTCCGAAAGCAGACCATCGATCTTGGCCGAGGCCCAGAGCAGCGTGGTCTTGTGATGCAGTTCAGTTGTTGGGTTCTCACGCAAATATCCGCGAATTTTGTCGAGGCCCGCCTTCGCTGCCGGAGTGTCGCGATAGTTGGCTGGTGCCATCGAGACGGCGACGGCAACATATGCGACCGAGTAAAACTGATCGTGCTCCAACGGCGGCCAAGCGCAATCGGGCCAGTTCCACGAGCCATCTTCAAGTTGAACGGTCCAAACTTTATCAAGAGCGGCACGCGTGGTCGAATGCAACTTGCCGGTCGTGGCCACATCGTTCCAGGTCAGGGCAACGGCAGTGGCCACCACATCGTAATCCCGACGCGGCTTGGAATTCCCCCACTCGATCACGGTCGCTTCCAGGAACCTACGTACTTCCCGCATCGGCTTCGGATCGCCGCCAAGTTTGGGCCGAGCGAGCATGTAGGGCACGGTCGTATGGCACGTCATGCACTTACGCTGCCGGGTCCAGGCCAGGCCGACGGTGTCCATGAACTTCGCGGCATTGGTGGGACTGAGCGTTGGTGCAAGAGGCTCGTCGGGGTTGCTGGGTGCGGGCGCCACGGTCTGCGCTGTGGCGAACGAGGCCGAGAGCAACACCAGAGCGGCAGTGAAGATGTTTCGCATGACTGGTTCTTTGTGATCCGTGTGGGAGCAGGCATCGGAGCCTGTCGAGAAGAAGACGTGCAAAGCACGCAGCGATGACAGCACTGTCACCGCTGCGTTACCCAATGTAGCCCTCTCTCTCCGCGAGAGGGCGGCGAGACGCCTCAAGATGCGACGACGTCCACAACCCGGCCAGTCCGGCTTCCCTCTCACGAAGCGAGAGGGAAACCTTATTACACGTTCATCGAAACCTCAAAGCCCTTGCGATACTCGCGCGTCAGCATCGCGTTGGCTTTGTCGTTGCTGCCAGTGAATCGCTCGGTCTTGGTGTCGATGTTCAAGAGCGGCCCGAACAGGCACTCTTCTTTGAGATTGACGTTGTTGCTCTTCAAATGGGCGATCATCCGCTTGAGCGACTCGGTGGCGTCCTTGCTACCGGCCATTTCTTTGACCTCCGCGAGAGGAGTCTTCTTGCCGAGCTGCACGCTGATGTTTGCGAGGTGACAGAGCGCCGCGGACAGGTGCCCCTCTTCGACGTCGCAGTGCAGATCGGTGTGCTTGCCACTGCGAATGGCATCGATGAAGTTCTTGAAGTGGTCGGCGTCGTTGCCGCCGCTGAATTCTTTCACCACGCTCAAGTCCGGTGCAAGCACCACGCCCTTGTTGTAACTCGGGCAGACAACGGTCCCCTTTTCGCCGTACCAAATGTTGCCGACGAAGTTCGAGCCGACCTTGCCTTCGCCGAGCTTTCCGGGGAACGGGCTGTCGCTCGCCAGGCCACGGACTTCAAATACAAGTTCGCTATCGCCATAGTCGAACACACAGAGTTGCGTGTTGGCCGTCTCGCCATCGTCGATGTAGCCGAATCGGCCACCGACGCTGACGACCGACTTTGGCATTTCCTTCTTGTTCAGGCCCCAGCGAGCCTTGTCCATTTCGTGAACGCCCTGGTTGCCGAGATCGCCGTTGCCGAACTCGTAAAACCAGTGCCAGTCGTAGTGAAACTTCTCGCGCATGATTGGCAACATGCGTGCCGGTCCACACCACAGGTCATAATCGACGCCCTTGGGCACCGGTTGAGCGGCCTTCACTTTGCCGATGCTACCGCGACGCTTGTAACAGGTGGCGTAGGCCTGGCGGATCTTCCCAATATTGCCTTCGTGCATGTACTTGACCGATTGCATCATGCCAGAGTTGGATCGGCTCTGTGTGCCGACCTGACACATGCGTTTGTACTTCCGGGCGGCGGCGATCATCGCCCGGCCTTCGAAGACGTTGTGAGTCGCAGGCTTCTCGACATAGACGTGCTTGCCGGCCTGCATGGCCCAAATCGCACCCAGGGCGTGCCAGTGGTTCGGTGTGGCGAACGACACGACGTCGATCGATTTATCGTCGAGGACTTTCCGCATGTCCTGAACCAGAGTCGGGGCGATGCCACGCTTCTTCTCAACCGATTTCGCGCTGGAGGCCGCACGACCGGGGTCCACGTCGCACAGGGTCAGAATCTCGCAGCCGTGGTTGCCGTTGAACTGACCAATGTGGCTGCCGCCGCGACCACCGGTGCCGATGACCGCAACGCGAACGGTGTCCGCGAGGCTCGGGGTCTTGTCCGGCTTCTTGGGCTCTTGAGCCCGTAGCGGACTGTCCCGAAGGGCCGCCATGGCAGCCGCAATGGCAGCGGAGTGTGTGATAAACGAACGACGATCGAACATGGAAAGGCCCTCTGGAGAGAAGATCGCAAGAGCGAGTGGGGTGTATGGAGGAAAGTCTAATCGCAGTGAGTGGGCGGTTCAACATAATTTAGCGAGTGGGCGAGCGGATCGCTTCTGGGCTTTCGCTTGCCTAGTTGCGCGTCAGTGTTTCATCGAGATTCAACAGCATGTTTGCGACCAACGCGTAGGCGGCAAGTTCCGCTGGTGCCATCCCAGGCTTGGCTTTCGATTCGCCGTGCGAAATCGCTTTCTTCGCTTCCTCGGGGGCCTGGGCGTATCGGGCCAGATGCAGGTTGAGTTGTTCCGTCACGATGGACAGTTCCCTCGGCTCGGGCTTGCGAGCGACGATCAGACAAAACGCGAACGTGATGCGATCACTCGCGGTTGAGCCCCCTTCGGTCAACATGCGTTCGGCCAGGCCGCGTGCAGCCTCCACGTGCTGCACGTCGTTCATCAACTGAAGGGCCTGGAGGGGCGTATTACTGCGGTCACGCCGCGAGCACGGTTGCTCGCGGTTCGGCGCATCGAAGTTCGACATGTAGGGAGGCGGTGCCGTGCGCTTGAAGAAGCTGTAAAGCGTCCGGCGATAGAGTGCGGAACCGTTGTCGCGTCGATAGACTTGCGTGTTCGAACCGGTGAAGCCGACCGGCTCCCAAATGTTGTCCGGCTGATATGGCCGCACGCCTTTGCCGCCGATCGTATGGTCCATCAACCCCGAGAGGAAGAGGGCGTTGTCGCGGACCTGTTCCGCATCCAGCCGAAACCGCGGGCCGCGAGCATAGAGTCGATTCTCCGGATCCTTGGCGAGCACCGGTTTCGTCACCTTGGCGGAACGGCGAAACGCGGCCGAGTTGACCATGGTTCGAATTAGTTCCTTCACGTCCCAGCCGCCATCGCGAAAGCCGGCGGCAAGCCAGTCGAGCAATTCGGGATGGCTGGGTGGTTCTCCCTGGGCCCCGAAGTCCGCACTGGTTTTCACCAGGCCGGTTCCGAACATCTGCTGCCAAACTCGATTGACAAATACGCGGGCGGTGAGCGGGTTGTCGGTCGAGACCAACCAACGAGCCAGGTCCAGGCGATTGGCCCGTGCCCCCGCTGGCTTCAGCGCGGGAAGTGAGGCGGGGACATTCGGCATCACTTTCTCGCCCGGCTTGTCGTACTGACCGCGAAGCATCACGAAGGAGTCGCGTGGTGTGGCCGCATCGCGGAAGATCATGGAAGCGGGAATAGAGGCATCGAGCTTGGCTCGGGCGGCGACCAACTGATCGCGCTCGGCCGTCAACTTGGCGAACGGTTCCTTCGTTGTGGCCCACACCTTCAAAAGATAGTGTTCGCGGAGTTTTGCTTCCTGGGCCGGGTTCCACTTGCCGTCTTTCACGGCAAAAATGGCCTTGATGTCGGTTGGCACCTTGGCTTGATCGGCACCGCCGCGTGTATTCTTCCAGGTGCGGAATGACTTGGCTGCGTCGAGATTCACAATCGTCAATGCGGGCCCAACCAGAACCGCTACTTCGACTGGGTCGGAATATTTCAGTTCTTTCGTTTGCTTGGCGATGTCGGCATTCAAAGCAGCGATCCGATCCGCCATTGTCGCAAGCTCACGATCCTGCTCGGGCGTGCTGACCTTAATCGACGGCTCATGTAAAAAGACATTGCCATCCAGGGCCGAACTCGCGGAGGAATAAAAGAACGCATACAGCGAGTAAAAGTCCTTCTGTGAGATCGGGTCGAATTTGTGATCGTGACACTGGGCACAGCCGGCCGTTAGGCCGAGCCAGGTCTCAGCCGCGACGGCCGCACGGTCCACGGCATAACGGTAATGCCATTCTGAATCGATCGATCCGCCTTCGCCCGTCGTCACGTTGCAGCGGTTGAAACCCGTGGCCACGAGTTGATCGACCGTCGGCTTCGGTAACAGATCGCCGGCAAGTTGTTCGATGGTGAACTGATCGAATCGCTTGTTGGTATTGAAGGCCCGGACGACCCAATCGCGATACGGCCACATCGATCGTTCGTTGTCCAGGTGCAGGCCATGCGTGTCAGCGTAGCGGGCCAGATCGAGCCAGTGCCGAGCCATCTCTTCGCCAAAGCGGAGGGAGCCGAGATAACGCTCCACCATCCGCTCGTAGGAATTGGCCGCCTTGTCGTTGACGAACTCATCGACTTCTTTCGGCGTCGGTGGCAAGCCGGTCATTGCGAAGGAAACGCGACGAATCAATGTGGAACGATCTGCCTCCGCATTGACTGGCAAGTTCTCCCGAATGAGTCGCTCGTTCAGGAACGCGTCGATGGGATTGCGTATTTCTGCTCCCGACGACTTTGGAACGACTGGTTTTGCCAGGGGCGAAAACGACCAGTGGGCCTCGAATGCGGCACCTTCGGCGATCCAGCGGCGGAGAGTTTCTTTCTGCGTGGCCGTTAGTTTCTTGTGCGAATCCGCTGGAGGCATGATCAACTCGTCGTCCGTCGAGACGATGCGTTTGATCAACTCACTGTCATTCGGTTTGCCCGGAACGACGGCGGCTGCCCCGCTCTTGACGGGCTTTGTCGCCGAGTCAGCAAGGTCAAGTCGTAAGCCCGCTTTCTGCTTCGCGGGGCCATGACAACTGAAACAGTTCTCCGAAAGAATCGGTCGAACATCGCGGTTGAATTTGACGGCTTCGGGGGCGGCGTTAGAAATGCCGACGACCACGAAGAGAGCCATGGGAGGAAAAATGAAGTGCTTCACGCGTGGTGTGATCCTAACAAGGCAGGGAGATACATTCATCAGTTTACACGAAGAGGCCTAGAAATGGCGAGGTGATTCCGACGGGAGCATTCACCTACGGCCCGGCCAGGCGACCACGGGCAGCCCGGTCTCTTTCTCGATGGCAAGCAATCGGTTGTACTTCGCCAATCGTTCGGAGTGAGTGATCGACCCGACCTTGATCTGGTCCCCGCCCCAGCCGACGGACAGGTCCGCGAGCCAGCTGTCCTCCGTCTCGCCGCTCCGAGCGCTCACGGTCACTTGCCAACCTGCCTCTCGCGCCGCCCGGTAGGCATCGGCGGCTTCGGTCAGCGAGCCTACCTGGTTCACCTTCAGAAGCAGCCCTGTCGCTGCACCTGCCGCAGCCGCCCGGCGAACTCGGGCGGTATTGGTACAAAGGAGATCGTCCCCGACCACGAGCACGCCGGGGCCAAGTGCGTCCCGTAGCCAAGGCCAGTGTTCCCAGTCCTCCTCGGCCAGGCCGTCCTCCAGGCTCACGATCGGATACCTCCTACACCACTCGGCCAGCACACGAATCATCCCTTGGCTGTCCAACGCCTGGCCATCCAGTGCGTAGCGGCCATCCGCATAGAAATGGGTCGACGCAACATCCACCGCCAGGGCCACGTCCCGGCCTGGCTGAAGCCCGGCAGCGGTGATGGCCTCGACGGCGTCTTCCAACATCGCCTCCGTGGTCGAGAACGGAGGTGCCAGCCCGCCCTCGTCCGCAGTCAGAGCCCGGGCCGCGTACTTTCGCCGGGTAAGTGCGACCGCGGCTTGGTAGACCGCAAACGCCGTGGCCAGCCCCTCGTCGATCGTCCGTGCAGTCGGGACAATGAGCACGTCTTGAATGCACACCTGCCCGCCGGCGTGCTTGCCGCCGCTAAACAGATTGATCGTAAGCCGTGGCAGTGTTCGAACCGGGACACCGAGTTCAAGAGCCAGATGGCGGTACAGTGGCAAGCCACGCTCCGCCGCCCTAGCCCGCGCGAACGCGAGGGACACGGCCAGAATCGCATTCGCTCCTAGCCGTGCTTTGTTCAGCGTGCCGTCCAGCGCAATTAGCTCGGCATCCAAGTCGGCCTGGGTCTCGAACGGTCGCCCGCAAATCGCCTGAGCGATCGGGCCAACAACGTTGCCGACAGCCCGGAGGCATCCTAGCCCGCCGTAACGGCTGGCATCGCCATCGCGTAACTCCATGGCCTCGGCGGTTCCGGTAGAAGCCCCCGAGGGAACCGACGCCGTTCCAATCGCCCCGCTAGTCAGCAGGCACGAAGCCTCGACCGTCGGCCGGCCACGGCTGTCGAGAATTTCGCGGGCGGTCAATCGCTGAATCATCGAGGCTCCAGGCGTGCAATGAACTCATTGATCAGATCATCCACTCGAACGGGCAGTCCAAGGAGCAAGGCAAGAACTGCGTCGCGTTGCCGTTCGCGTGCCGCTGGGTCGAGATATTCCAGTGGTGATCGACCTTCAGTGCGGGCCAATAAACACCCCAGTGTATGCCGGACTGCGAACGGCTCCACGCTGCCCGCCCACGATACATCCCCGAGCGATTCAACATACTCCCCGAAAAAATTCGAGGCGGCTCGACCGAAGTCCGCCCTGCGCTCGCGAACGTGGTGCGCTTTGCTAAGGAAGTGGGTCAGACCGAACCCCACGTCAAACGCCGGGTCTCCCCAGTGAATGACCTCGAGGTCGAGGAGCACCAAACGGCCGGAATGGACGAGGACGTTCTTCGGGCTGAAGTCGCCATGAACCAGTGCCTGACGGCGGGATCGAGTATCGACAATCAGTTCGCCAAGAAACGCTGCCGCGTCTGGAACACGCGTTGCGGTGTATTGATAATAGGGCTCGACGCGGAGAGACTCGAAGAAGGACCGGTTATCGAACGCAGAAGCTAACTCGTCCCCTTGCTGCCAGGAGTGGCGATGGACCGTGCCGAGCCATCGGCCAAACTGGCGAACGTGGTCGTCTTCCAGCTTCCCTGCAAGGAGCATGGTCTTCCAGTTTTCATGCGGTCGGGACACCGCGTCCATTCCCAGTACATGTTCGTCGGCATCTACGAAAGACAGGCCGGGGACCGTGCCGGGTGGTGCGAGCTTGGCCAACCAGCGAAGTCCAAGGGCTTCACGGTGAATCCGAGATGGGTCACTAAACCAATCGACCGCGACACGCAGTTTGGGTAACGCTTGCTTGAACACTCGAGCCCGACCGTCCGGCCATTGCACGAACACCGTCCGGCCAGACACTCCACCCGGCAGCACGGCCATCGTAATCGGCTCGTCGTTCACCAGCATGTGCGCCGAGGTTAGATATCGCCGTAACGATACCGGGTCCTCGATGTTCAGCGAGTTGGCACCCATGAACCCTCATGCCCGGCACCCTCGCCTCAGCGAGTCGCACGTGCTCTTCCGCCCCAACGAACCCGGTCCATCAGCGGCTATCTTATCTTGATGCCGAGAAAGGACCGCAGGTCGAAGAGCGGAGCGTCAGTCCTCACGCGCCCGACGAAAGAAACGATGCTTGTCGAACGCGTCCTCCATGCGTTGCGAACTGCTCGGTAGAAAACCAACCATCTTCCCAATGGTTGCGTGGGGACGGACCTCCGGTCTGTCCGTTCCCTACCCGAGGAGTCGCCTGAAATTAAATGGACAGAACGGAGGTCCGTCCCCACCGGGTCGGTTTCGTGTTGCTTTTCCACACCGGGAAGCGATACAAAGGGTGGGGTAGGCCTGCCTGTACTCTCCTGCCTGCCACAGGCCGTTATCGTTCCTCCTCTCCCCTTCTCTTGGAGGTATTCATGATCTTGCGTCGTGCGGCTTTCACACTCATTGAACTTCTCGTGGTGATTGCCATCATCGCGATCCTGATTGGCCTCTTGCTCCCGGCCGTGCAAAAGGTCCGTGAGGCTGCCAATCGAATGTCGTGCTCGAACAAGCTGAAGCAAATTGCCTTGGCTTGCCACAACTACGAAAGTGCCAACAACGTGCTGCCGCCCGCAGGCCGGGGCTACGGCTGGTGCATCAACACCTACAACACGGGCGACTCCAAGGTCTACAACCTCAATGGCCTCGTGCTGCTGCTGCCGCATCTGGAACAGGCCAACCTCTACCGTTCGATCGATCTGAACCAGGCGTCGAGCCCACAGAACACAGGTTACTGCTGCAGTTACATCGGAAATACTTCGGGAACGGTTCAAGGGAACCCGGCCGTCAACGCGAATGCACTTTCGCAACTGGTTGCCGCCTTCCGCTGCCCTTCGGACTGGAATCGCAATCTGCAACTCGGCAGCGGCGGGGCCTACGGAACAGCCGGCGGCAATGGCATGAAGACGAACTACGACTTCATCGTTTCGGAGTACGACTTCTATTGCAATGCCTGTAACACGATTACACCGGCAGATCAGAGACGCGTTTTCGGCGAAAACAGTGCCACACGCCTGACGGATATTCTTGATGGCACCAGTAACACCCTGGCCATTGGCGAACAGACAACAACCAACTCGGACGGCGTTGCCTGGACGAACGGCCAATGCACTCCGTGGGGCTACCGGGCCTGGGTCCAGATCGGTATTGATCCGACGATCTGGGGCAGTGGCTTGAATAAGTGGAGTAACAATTGGGGAGCGGTCCCTCAACGGCGTCGCGGCGTGCTCGAGAGTTGGGCCTATGCCGGCAGCCTGCATACAGGCGTTGTCCAATTCGCGTTTGCCGATGGCTCGGTTCGCGGCTTGAAAGAAACGACCGATCTGACCACTTTAAGTCGACTCTCGGCCATGGCCGATGGCAATGTCGTGGAGGTGCCGTGAGCATTCGCCCACTCTTGCTACTCGTGTCGTTCACGATTCTGGGTTGCGACAAGCCATCGGACCCGTCTTTGGTGGCCGTGTCCGGAACGATCACTCTTAACGATCAGCCCTTGGTGAATGCGGCGGTCACGTTTATTCCAAAAGACGGTACGCCAGGCTTCGGCGGAGTCGGCAAAACCGATGTCTCGGGCAAGTACACGATCGCGGGAAGCCGAACTAACGAGAAGGGAATTCCACCGGGAGAATATCGGGTGGTAATCAGTAAGCGTTTGATGCCCGACGGCACGGAAATACCGGCCGACGACAAGACGCCCCCGATGATGTCCCCTGCCAAGGAAAGCCTGCCCGATTCCACGAGCAGCATGACCTCGACCAAGCAGACCGCAAACGTGCCCGTGGGTGGCGGAACTTTCGACTTTACCCTGGTTCACAAAAAGAAATGAGGGAGAAAGCACACGGGACGAGGCGGTGAATCGATTGGCGACCTCTCGTGTCTTGGCCCATTTCCCGTTTTCGCCTAGACTAACAACTGTTCTATTCCGTGGCCCGGCGGGAGGAGCCAGGCATGTTACGCACACCAACGATTCTCTACCCGACGGATTTCTCTTCGTACTCAAATCAGGCGTATCTGCACGCGGTTGCACTCGCGGAGTCGCATCGAGCAACTCTCACGGTTGTCTATGTGGCTCAACCCGAGCCCAATTCGGACCACGATTTCTGGCGTGGCCAACTGACCCAAATTCGCCCCGCGAATCCCGCGATTCCCGTGAAGCACGTACTTCTTGAAGGGGACCCAGCCACCGAGATCGTCAGCTACGCCCGCGATGCCGGTTTCGATCTGATCGTCATGGGCACACACGGCCGAACCGGCATTGAACGCCAGCTCATGGGAAGTGTAGCCGAGAAGATTCTGCGTGAAGCTCCCTGCTCCGTGCTGGTAGTGAAATTGCCACGTGCGTTCGCACGGGCTGAGCAAGCAGACGAAGCCCATCTGGCCAAGGGCTGAGCCGATGGACCAACTCTGGGCTCCCTGGCGATTCGCCTACGTTGCGAAAGAAACTCCACCCGAGGCTGGCGACGAGTGCTTCATCTGTCGCGGCCAGAACGCGTCGGACGATCGTGCGAACCTCCTCTTGCAGCGCACGCCGCTCAGTACCGTGCTCTTGAACAAGTTTCCGTACAACAACGGCCATCTGCTCGTGGCCCCCAAAGCCCACAAGGGTCGGCTCGATGAATTGACTGCTGAGGAAAGCCTGGACTTACAGAATGGTTTGGTCCGGATGATGCGGCTGATGGAACAAACCATGCGGCCCGACGGTTTCAATGTGGGACTGAATTTGGGTAAAGTGGCCGGTGCCGGCTTGCCCGGTCATTTGCACTGGCACATTGTGCCGCGTTGGAATGGCGACACGAATTTCATGCCTGTATTCGGCGACGTCCGTGTCATTTCACAATCGCTGGATGCACTGTACGACCTCCTCTCGGCCGCCCTTGCTCGGGAGTGACCTCGCGATGGATTGGAACCAATTCGAGGATTCCTGGCTGGCACCGTTCGCTTTTCGCGGCCGCGATAGCCGGGGACGACAGTATCCCGAACCACCACATGCCTTTCGCACGATTTTTCAGCGCGATCGCGAACGGGTAGTCCACTGTACAGCCTTTCGCCGGCTGATGGGTAAGACGCAAGTCCTCGTCGGCCAGATCAACGATCACCATCGCACGCGCCTCACGCACACTCTCGAAGTCGCTCAGATCAGCCGCACGATCGCTCGACGCTTGCGACTGAACGAAGATCTCGCGGAAGCCATTGCCCTGTCACACGATTTGGGGCATCCGCCATTCGGGCACGCGGGTGAGCAAGCCCTGGCCGAGTGCATGCAGGGGCACGGTGGTTTCGACCACAACCTCTACGGGCTTCGTCGGGTGGACGTGCTTGAAGAACGCTACCCGGAATTCCCCGGCTTGAATCTGTCGTGGGAACTCCGTGAAGCATTCGTTCACCACAGCAAAGCCCGCGAGCTTCGAGAGCACAAGTCGCTGTTGGAAGTCGGGGCGCCATTTCTGGAAGCCCAACTCGTCGATGCTTGCGACAGCCTGGCGTACGACACCCACGACACGGACGATGCACTTGGAATTGGGCTGATCGCGCTGGAGCAGATTGACGAAGTCGAACTCTGGCGACGGACGGCTGGCCCGATCCGCGCACGCTACCCGGCACTCAGTGGGGACGCCTTCCGCACGGCCGTCGTTCGCGAACTGATCGCCTGGCAAGTCAACGACCTGATCGCGGAAACGGAGCGTCGGCTGATCGATTGCCGGATTGAAAGCCTGGCCGATGTGCGGGCTTGTACGATGCCGCTCGTGGGCTTCGGACCGGAGGTGATTGCGCTCAAGTGCGGCCTGGAGCGCTTTCTCTACGAACAAGTCTATCGGCATCAACGCGTACTTCGGATGGCGAACAAGGGAAGAGCCATCTTGCGCGATTTATTCGGCGAATGCGTGGCACGCCCCGAATTGCTGCCCGATCGACATTTCGCTCGTTGGTCCCAGGCTCCCGCGTCGGTTCAAAGGCGGGTACGGGCTAGCGCGGTCCCGCGTGAGGCATCGTTACAACGCGTCGTGGCCGATTATCTGGCTGGCATGACCGATCGTTACGCTCGCGAGGAACATCTGCGACTGTTCCACCCGGATGGCGACCTGTAACATAGATTTAGCTTCCCCCCCCGCTGCCACATCCAGGCAGCCCTTTCATTCCGTCCTACTCGGAGGCTCTCCTATGCTTTTGTGGCTACTACGCGGGCTATTCGTCATCATCTTGCTCGGGATCGCAATTGCGGCATTTGCCACATTTTCCGATATGGCGGAAGAGACCGTCTGGCCTGGCGTTCGTGCGTCCCTCATCATCCTAGCGATCGGCGGGACCGTTCTGTTCACCGATCTCTGGGAGCGTAACAAGCAGATCACCACGCTCTCGGCTCTTTACTTCGGCCTCCTGCTGGGGCTCCTACTCGGCTGGTTGTTCTCGCTGGCCGTCGAACAATTCCTCGGCACCTGGCTGGATCCCAAGAAAGCACTCACGGTTGTCCTGGTTGTCCGAGTCTTCGTGACCGTCGTGTGTTGCTACATAACGATTTCAACGCTTTTGCAGACCAAGGACGAATTTCGCTTCATTATCCCTTATGTCGAATTTTCCAAACAGGTAAAGGGGAACAAGCCACTCGTTCTCGATACCAGCGTGATTATTGATGGCCGGATCGCGGACCTGTGCGATACTCGCATTATCGATTGTAAGCTCATCGTCACCCGCTTCGTGCTTCAGGAACTGCAAGCGATTGCAGATAGCTCTGACAAGCTCAAGCGAAACCGAGGCCGACGCGGGCTGGACATGCTGAAAAGGCTCCAGTCGAATTCGAAGATTGAACTGATCATGCACGAAGGGAACGTGCAAGAGGTCAACGAAGGAGGCGAGAAAATCCGCGTCGATGAGCGACTCGTCCTGTTCGCCAAGTCGATCAGTGGACGTGTGGTGACCAACGATTTCAACTTGAACAAGATCGCTCAGTTGCAAGGTATTGATGTCATCAACCTGAATGAAGTAGCCAATTCGCTCAAGACGGTTGCCTTGCCCGGCGAAATCATGACGATCAAAATCGTCAAACAGGGTGACCAGCCCGGTCAGGGAGTGGGTTACCTGGAAGATGGCACGATGGTGGTCGTCGAGCAAGGACGAATGCACGTCGGTATCGATGTGCCGATTACGGTTACGAGTGTTCTGCAGACACCGGCAGGACGCATGATCTTCGGCCGCGTGGAAGCGCAGCGTCCCGCGGGCTAGCCCCGGGCCAAGGCTTTCGACAAATGATGGAGGTTCGCAGTGTTCATTCGATCGTTCATCGCCCTGGGAGCATTCGCTGTCGGGGGACTGACGCTGACCTTGGTCGCGGATACGACTCCCGCACCCACGCCGAAAGGCTCAGCCGAGAAAGCTGGAGAAGTGGAACTGGTCGAATCGGTCGTCAAGTCACGCAAGGATTACTGGGGATCGCTCGACAAACTTCGCCAGCACTACGTTGCCACCAACGAGATTGAAAAGGCCAAGTGGGTGGAAGAGGAATTGAAGGCCTACCACCGGATGATGAAATATTCGTATCGGCTCGATGTCAAGGACGTCCCCCCGCCGACGTTGCAGCCCAAGCAGAACATTGCCGACGCGAACACGCTGTTTCGACGAGCGAACGACTACAAAGATCGCGGCACCGGCGACGAATTGCTTGACAACCAGCGTCGGGCTGAGATCTTGCTGCAAGCCATCCTGGAGAAATACCCGGAGTCGGACAAAATCGCAGACACGGCCTACCGTCTTGGCGACATCTACGAACACTACAAGCCTCGGCCTCAATTCGAGCGGGCCGCTGCTTATTACGAACGATCGTTCCAGTGGAACAAGGCCTCCGCAACGGATGCCCGGTTGCGGGCGGCGAAGATTTACGACCGCGATCTCAAGATGTTTGACAAGGCCAAGGAACTCTACAAGGCCGTGATGAACCACGACACGAACACGACTCGAGTTCAAGAAGCGGAAACCCGGCTGAAGGAACTCAGCCGACGATGACCGGGCGACCTCCACACGTATCTTGATAAGGCCCGTCTTCCGACGGGCCTTTCTTTTTGGGAGTGCCGCATGTCGCCGGCCGGTCTGCGAGGTCTGCTGCTGTTGTCGGTCCTGGCGGCACTCGCGACAATCGGGCTGAAGACGACCGCGTATCTGCTCACAGGCTCCGTCGGGCTTCTTGCGGATGCACTCGAATCGGGAATCAATCTCTTCGCGGCCATCGCTGCCTACTTGTCGCTGCGGTATGCTCATCGGCCGGCCGATGCCACGCATACTTACGGACATGAGAAAATCGAGTTCTTCTCCTCGGGCCTCGAAGGCCTCCTGATCGTGCTAGCCGGCGGCGGCACCGCCTGGATCGCGATCGAACGTCTGATCAATCCCACGCCAATCACCTCGCTCGGCCTGGGCACGAGCCTCTCCCTTTCGGCTTCTGTAATCAACTTGGCCCTGGGCTTGATCCTCATTCGCGTCGGGCGAAGCAACAACTCGATTGTGCTGAGTGCGAATGGCAAGCACTTGTTGGCCGACGTGTGGACCTCGGTCGCGGTCATCGCTGGACTGATCATCGTCTGGATCAGTGGGCTTTACGTGCTGGATCCGATCATCGCCATTCTGGTTGGCATGCACATCGTGTTCACCGGACTCGGGCTGATCCGCCGTGCGATCGATGGCCTGATGGACCACGCCCTTTCCAGCGAACAACAAGAACAACTCCGTGCAACTATTCGTGCCAACACCCCGACGGGAACAACTTTTCATGCCCTGAGGACTCGCCAGGCAGGCACACGAATGTTCGGGGACTTCCACCTGCTTGTGCCGGGGAACACAACAGTTCGCGAAGGACACGACCTCGGCATCAAGGTGGAAAAGGCAATTCAACTTGCTCTCAAGGGAATCGAAATCACGATCCACATCGAGCCGATCGAGGATCGTGCGAGTTGGGATGATAATTCGCTCAAGGGAATTGAGCCAGGCTGATCTCGGACTTCGCTTCCACGTAGTAGGCACACCCCGTGTGCCATTTCTTTCTGCTCTGACCGGCTTTTCGCGACAGCGGGTCTCTCACGGCACACAGAGTGTGTCTACTACTTTTGGCCGAACAAAGCGTGCAGGTCGCCGCATCACGGTACATGTCGGTAGCCGTCAACGCTTGGGGAGAATCTAGGGGCAAGTCGTACGCCAGAGCCGCTATAACTAACGAAATGACTACCGATCTTTCTGCTTGGCAAACAGCCGCCGAGGTGGCAGCTCGCTTAGGTGCCGTCCAGCTCGAAAACTGGCGGGCGCGTTTCTCAATTCGTGAGAAGGCGCATGCCGATCTGGTGACCGAAGCGGACCATGCCTCCCAAAAGGCGATCCGCGCGTTCATCCTCGAACGATTTCCCGATCATGCCTTTCTGGGCGAAGAAGACCCGGATGCGAAACTGGCGTCCGTCTCACCTGAAGTCCCGACCTGGATTGTCGATCCACTCGATGGCACGGCCAACTACGCCCACGACGTTCCCGCCTATTGCGTCTCCATCGGCCTGATGTTGGGCGGCGAACCTGTCGTTGGTGCAATCTTCGATCCTCGTCAGAACGAAATGTTCCTCGCTGCTCAAGGACTCGGGGCAACTCTGAATGGCCGGTCCATCCGCGTGAGCGAGATTGGCGAGATGCGGCGAGCCCTGCTCTCCACCGGCTTCCCGCCCGATCCCGAATGCCAGGAACGAAACCTGAAGTGGTGGCGGATATTTTGCCTGCACGCTCAGGCTCTCCGCCGGACGGGATCGACAGCCCTAAACCTCGCCTACGTGGCCGCCGGCCGGTTCGATGGCTACTGGGCCTTCGACAACTATGCCTGGGACGTGGCCGCCGGAATCATCATCGTTCGTGAGGCAGGCGGCATCGTCACGCAAACGGATGGCTCGAACGTGAACCCGTTCAAACCCGATCTGGTGGCCGCGAACCCGACCTTGCACGCACGGCTCATGGAGTTGCTTGGGGAACATGGCAACTAGACTCGACGCGGCCAAGTTTGACACAAACGAGCGCGGGTCGTCCAAAGTAGTAGGCACACTCCGTGTGCCGTTCTTTGTCGCCAACGGCACACGGAATGAAGAGATCAAATGGTTCGGACCCAATCGGATCGTCGGCACGGAGAGGGTGGGCGACTTCGGCGGCGTGATGTCTCGTTCGGGACTCCCGAATTCGGTAACCTGTTGTTGCGCGATTCCTTATGCCAGCAACTTCTTCACCACTTCACCGTGCACATCCGTGAGCCGAAAATCTCGCCCCTGGAAGCGGTAGGTTAGCTTCGTGTGTTCAAGTCCCAGCAGGTGCAAAATCGTGGCCTGCAAATCATGAACGTGGACCTTGTCGACCGTCGGTGAGAAGCCGAACTCGTCCGTTTCACCAATCGAGATGCCGGGCTTCACGCCACCGCCGGCTAGCCACATGGTGTAAGCGTCGATGTGGTGATTTCGGCCAATGGAATCGCGGCTCTCACCCATCGGCGTCCGGCCGAACTCTCCCCCCCAGATCACGAGCGTCGAATCGAGTAGGCCTCGTTGCTTCAAATCGGAAACGAGTGCCGCCATCGGACGATCCACCTGATCGCAAACGACGTCCAGCCCCTTGGCCAGGTTGTTGACCGAGTCGCCGTGATGATCCCAATCGGTGTGATAGAGCTGAATGAAGCGCGTGCCGCGTTCCACCAGGCGGCGGGCGAGCAGGCAATTATTCGCGAACGAGGCAGCCCCCGGCTTGGCACCGTAAGCCTCAAGGGTCTTGGTATCTTCGCGTGTCAGGTCGATGAGTTCGGGGGCGCTTACCTGCATCCGGTAGGCCATCTCATACGAAGCGATGCGTGTGGCAATCTCGGCATCGCCCGTCACGTCCAGGCGTTCGCTGTTCAGATCACGAATCGCGTCGATGGCGTCTTTTTGTCGATCGCGCGAGATGCCTGCGGGCGACGAAAGATTGATGATTGGATCGCCGCCCGAACGGAACGGGACCCCCTGAAAGGTCGTGGGTAGGAATCCGCTCGACCAGCAAGCCGCACCTCCACGCGGACCACGCGGGCCCGATTGCAGCACGACGAACCCAGGCAGGTCCTTCGACTCGCTGCCGATGCCGTATGTAACCCACGAGCCCATGCTCGGCCGGCCGAACTGCGGCGAGCCGGTGTTTAGGAACACTTTCGCCGGTCCATGATTGAACACATTCGTGGCCATCGACTTCACGAAGGCGACATCGTCGGCGATCTTGGCGAGATGCGGCAAGCAATCGGAAAGCCAGGCCCCGCTCTTGCCGTGCCTGGCGAACTTGCGCCTGGTCCCCAGCAGCTTGGGCCGTTCTTTCGTAAAGCTGTCCATGAACGCGAATCGCTTGCCCTTCACGAACGATTCCGGGATCGGTTCGCCAGTGAGCTTTTGCAATTCGGGTTTTGGATCGAACAACTCGAACTGGCTCGGTCCGCCGGCCATGAACAGGAAGATCACCGCCTTGGCCTTCGGCTCGAAGTGTGGCTTCTTTGGCGCAAATGGCGATCCGGAAGATTTCCCCGGCGTCTCCGCATGAAGCATCGACCCCAGGGCCATCGAGCCCAGGCCGATGCCGCAATCGCGGAAGAAGTGACGACGAGTATTTTCGAGTGGATGCATGGCAAATGACCGTCCAGGCTGGCCGTCGAGTCTCAACCGACATCATAGTCGTCAGAACGAATGTCTGCGAGTGAGACTCGTTCATTCTTCAGCCGGTGGAACCGCGACCGTTTCATCCAATTCTTCGCCAACGACTATTCGATGCCCATCGGGGTCGGCCACTTCGATCTCGACGTAGCCGTAGGGCATGCCTTGCGAGGGACGGTGGATTCACAGGCCATTGCCAGCTCTGGTCAGCGCTACGATTTCTTCAGCATCCCCTGGACTTCGAGAAACTCGTCGAATCGCTTCAACCAGGAATCGATAGGGGCCTGAGTCTTCTTCTCACGCATGCCGAAGCCGTGCGGCACCTTGGCGTAGATATGCAACTCACTCGAGATGCCGAGTTTCTTCAGAGCGAGATAATGGGCCACAAGCCAGGTGGCCGCGTTATCGTTGTCGCCGACGAGCATAAATGTCGGCGGAATAATTTTCGTTACCTTGGCATCGCGAATACCAAGTGGGCCCGAGTAGATGAGGGCCTGAAAATCGGGTCGTGCGTTCTCGCGCTCAATCGGGTCGGCAGCATCTGCCTTGCCCTCTCCCGGTGCATTGCACACCAGCGCCGTCAATTCGCCACCGGCCGAGAAGCCCATGAGGCCGAGCCGATTTGGATCGACGCCCCAGTCCTTGGCCCGACTTCGCACCATCCGCATCGCCCGTTGGCCGTCCTGCAAGGCGTGTTCCTCGATCTTGTACGGCGAACCCTTCTCACGAGGCAGGCGATACTTCAAAACGAAGGCCGCGATGCCACGCTCGTTCAGCCACTTGGCTGCATTGCTGCCCTCGTGCATCATCCAGAGTTCGCGGAACCCGCCGCCCGGTGCGATGACAACGCCCACGCCGATCGCCTTCTCCTTCGGCGGCAGGAACACGGTCAGCGTAGGATTGTGTACGTTGGTGACCTTGTACTCGCCGCTCTTCTGAACCTCCTTGATTTCCTTCTCCTCCTTGCGGGACTCGAAGCCTGGAGGGCCTTTTTCCCAGAGTGGAACTTCTGGCGGCTCGGCCGCGAGGAGCGTGATTGGTAGAAGTGCGAAAAGAATGGCACGCATGAGGATTGGCTCCGGGTTGGAAGACTGTTCGGCTAGCAGGCCGACTCAAAGACATTTACCCACAGATTACGCAGATGATCAAATGGACTCGTCGCGGCTAACCGCCTATCGCCCTCCCAACTCGCTCACCACGGTCGCTTCCAACACACGCTTCTCCTTGGGCAGCTTGCCGTACAGTTCCGCAAACTGCTTCGCGTGCTCCTCACCGGCTTTCACGTAGGTTCGCAGGCCACGCAGGACGTCGGCCTTTTCGCTTTCGGGCTCGTCGAGTTGCTTCAGTTTGCTGGGTAGCCATTCTTTGCCGGCATAGCGGTCCATGAGTCTTGCTAATTTCTCGGGTGTGAGTTGAGTCACGGCGATCTTGGATGTTTTGGCAAAGTGGTCGATGGCCTTGTCGCGGTTCAAGTTCACGGCGTACTTCGCGTGGCCGACATTCGGCTCGGGCGGGCCTTCATCCAGAATCACGATTGACCATTGCTTCGTGGCACTCAGCGGCATCTCGGCCGTGTACGGCTTGCCCGTGCCCGGAGGGGCACCGAGCTTCAGTGTTCCTTCGGGAACTGTACGCTCGAAGAGGTCGTAATCATTCGGGGGCAACACGTCCATCAATCGTGTGCGGCCCTGCTTGGTCGTCAGGAGTTTCTCCGGGTCCATCGTGAAGCCGGTCGGGAACTTGCTCGCGGCGAACTCCTTCACGAACTTCTTGGCAACTTGGTCCACGGGCACTAACACGTCGGCCGTGGTCCACCAGACGGAGACCGGGCACGTGATCGTCGAGACCTGCGAGACCGGCGAATGGGCGTACCAGGTCGCGTCGCCAAAATCGTCGCCAAAGACTTTCGTGGCCGCGAGGAGCATGCTGCCGACTGAATTCAGCACCGGCACCTTCGAGACCGTTTCGCCTTTGGGCGACGCGAGTTTCTCGAGTTGCTTGAAGAAGTAGGCCGCGTTGTAACCCCAGTTCACCGGCGGCACGTCGGGCATCGCGACCGCAATCGGGAACGTCTCGGCCGCGACCATGAGCGTCATGTAGCCCCCAGCGCTGCCGCCACCAATGAGCACGTGGGCATCATCGACAAAGGACAACGCCCGGGCCATGTGCATGCGGGCGAAGTCCGGGGCCGCGGTGCGGATGAGCGGATTGGCTTCCAGAGCACGAGGCGAGATGACCGTGAAGCCGCGACGAACGAAAGCCATCGCGGCATTGTCGTCTGTCTCGTAACCGGCCACGAAGTAGAGGGGCAGCCGCAATTTCGGATCGTCGCGAACGGCCGCGGGAAAGTAGATGGCGGCCTTTGCTTCCTTCTCCTTGCCTTCGGTGTCGCGGTAGGTGAACGACAGCAGCGTCTTCACGGCCGGCTTGGCAAGGTTCGGCAGCAAAACGGAATCCTCAACCCGCAATCGTTTAGCCGGTCCGGTTTGCTTCTTGAAAAACTCGCTGACCCAGGCCGGGCCTTTGAACGCGGAACCGTCGTCCTTAGCGACCTTGGCCGCGAGTTCGAGCGTGCCCCAAGTGTCGGCCTTGTTCAAATCGCCGCCGAAGATGCTGCCTGCTTGCGTGTCCTTCAAGTCGAACTTGAAACTATCGAAGTAGGCGAGATTGAAACGAAGCGTGTCGCCCGCCTTGACCTGAATGTCCTCAGTGTCGCCGGCATCGAGCGGGATCGCCCACTCGAAGGAATGGACCCCCTTCGAGTGCTCGACGGCACCGCGGCCATCTTTCTTCTTGTCGTCGCCGTCCTTGTTGGGAACCACGAAGTGCTTGTCCGCATAGAGGCCGGGGGCGATCAGCTTGCGATCATCGCCAGTCACAAGTTCCTTGCCGCGACAAAACGCCAGCGTGGCCAAGTCGAAGTCGAGCGGATCGAGCGAGTTGTTCACTTTCAAATCGGGCACGCGGAAGCCGATGTAAAGCGAGTTGGCCGAGTTCATGACCCGCAGTTCGCAGGCCCGACTCGACTTTCCAGGTGGATTCAGCGAGAGCATCTCCATGTCGAAGTCGTAGACTTTCGCATCCCGCCACTCGTCGGCTTCGAACACGCCATCAATCGTCGGCGGCTTGAGGCAAGGTGCCGATTTGATCGCCTTCGGCAACGGCTCGGCGGAAACGCGTTGGCCGATGCCAGCGATGCAAAAAAGAGCAAGAAGGAGAGAGGAGACTTTCATCGGAGCCACCTGGAAACGAATGAAGCGGATCGAGGCTCGTTCCACTCTCGTTCTAGTGCATGGGTGGCCCTAGACGCCTCATATTTTCAGGTGGAATGGGTAGGACACGAAAGGTGGTCGGGGCTGACCCGACCACCTCCAGTCGTCACTTCGCTCCGATGGCCCACAAGAACCCGTAACCGCGGAAGTAGAGGCGACCGTCGGCAATTGCGGGCGAGCCGAAGATTTTGTCTGGCAGGGAGTTCGTCGCAATCTTTTTGAACTCCTTGCCGGCCTGCACCACGTCCGTGAGACCTTCCTGGCTAGTCGCATAAATCTTGCCGTCGGCAGTGACCATGTTCGACCAGTGATAGCCTTTCGCAATTTCGCCCCTGAAGATCTGCTTGCCGGTCTTGAGTTCGTGTGCTGTAAAGACGCCGGGGCTGCACATGTAGATCACATCGCCGACCCGGATGGGCGAGACCACGTCCGGCGTCGTTTTGATTCGCCAGATCTCGGCCTTGTTGTCCTCGGTAATGTCTCCCTTGGCCCCGACTGGGTTCAGTCCGACAGTCGGCCCGTTCTTGCACGATGGCACGACAATCAGGTCCGGCGTGACGAGTGGGTTCGAGACGAATCGCCAGGCACCGCTTGAACTCGGGTTCAGTCCCTGCACCCGCCAGACCTCGCTGCCGTCCGTCAGCCGGTGTCCGGTGCAAAAATCGTTGCCGTGCGAAATCAGCAGCGACTCCCCCGCGCCCTCCCAGATGAACGCGGAGGCGTACACGTCCGGGCTTTCGCCTTTGCTGTAGCCCGGACGATCGACCGCCCAATCTTCTTTGCCCGTGAGGGCATCGTATCGGACCAGTTTTTGTGCCTTGCGGTGCATGACCTGGAGGAACAGTTTGTCCTTGTGGAGCACCGGGGTCCAGTGCGAACCAAACGCGATATCGATCTTGGCGAATTTCGAGACATCGTTCGCCCACACCTGCGTGCCGTCCACGGTGAAGCAAACCAGCGCACCATTGCTGGCAAACGCCCACACGTGCTTGCCATCCGTCGAGCACGAAGCGGACGCATCCGACACATCGGCCCCAGCGGGGTTTTTGTAGCGCTTCTCGCCGGTGTTCGAGAGTTTCTGCTTCCACTTTTCCTTGCCGTCGGTCCCCACGCAGATCAAAACCACATCCTGGCCATCGACCGAGGTCACAAACATCTTGTCCCCCCACACGGCCGGCGTACTCGCACCGATGCCGGGCATCTTGAACTTCCAGGCAATGTTTTTGTCGGCACTCCACTCAGCGGGGACGTTCTTCTCGGCGGAGTGGCCGTCGTTTTTCGGGCCGCGCCATTGCGGCCAGTTGTCGGCGGATGCCCGCATCGAGAGTGCAACAACGAAGATCGCGACAAGGAAGAATTTGAGCTTCACGGTGATCTCGAAAGAGTGAATAATACGGGTTGCAAGGAGGGTATCGCGGGCGGGTGCGCGGAAGGTCGTTCCGCGTTGGCTAGCTGACCGGATGCACGACGCCCGCTGGCATCTGGATCGTCCACGTCCAGATCAGGCGGCCCAGATTGCCCGACGCGTTGCCCGGATTGTGGGCAAACTGCATCGGATGAACCCTCCGCTCATTCATCGCGGCTTGAAGCCATTAATATCCTATTGAACCCCACCAGCGAGGGACGCGTCTCGATTTGGGTCTCGGACATCGGTTGGGGCCAGATCGTTGCGTCGATCGGCGAGGAACGCGTTGAACTCGCTCAGACGATTCGGCGTTCACTTCGCGGCAGCCACGGACCGCTCTATGCCTCACCCCAACAACGGGCGGGTGGTGTGCCGGACCCACGCGACGATGTTTATGCGATTGGTGTGATCTGGTATCAACTGATTCGCCAAGATCCGGCTGCACGTCCGCCATCCGGCGAAAGCTGGGCAACCGAGTACCGCCGACATGGCCTAACGGACGGCCTGGCGACGGCGCCCTGGCGGATTTGATTGCCGCTAACACATCTCCGGCTCGGAAC
>SIAJ01000089.1 GCA_009691845.1 Gemmataceae bacterium | reverse complement strand
TACGACGCATTCTGGAAAACGCAGTCGCTCGAACCGCGGCTGACGCAGGTCACGGTGCCGACGTTGAACGTTGCCGGCTGGTTCGACCAGGAAGACTTTCGCGGGCCGCTCAAGATCTACGAGTTACTGGAGCAAGCAGACAAGAAGAATCAGAACTTCCTCGTCGTCGGCCCGTGGAATCATGGCGGTTGGTCGGGCGGGCCGGGGGACAAGCTTGGCAAAATCGCCTTCGACGGCGCTACGGGCAAACATTTTCGCAGCCAGGTGCAAGCCCCGTTCTTTGCGAAGTATCTGAAGGACCGTGGCACGCCGCCGCCCGAAGCGACGATGTTCCAGACCGGCTCCAACAAATGGGTCAGCCACGAAGCTTGGCCTCCGAAAACGTCGGTTGCTCGCAAGTTCTACTTCCATGCGAACGGCAAGCTTGCGCTCGATCCGCCGAGTGAGTCGAGTTCGAGCGAATACATTTCCGATCCCGCGAAGCCGGTGCCGTATCGCGCTCGCCCGGTGACGCCGACGTATCCGGGCCGCGAGTGGAAAGAGTGGATGGTCGAGGACCAACGCTTCACGCAGCATCGGCCCGATGTACTCACGTTCGAGTCCGCACCGCTCAAGGAAGACTGGGTCGTGGCTGGTTCGATGATGGCAAAACTGTTCGCGGCCACGTCCGGAACCGATGCCGACTGGATCGTGCGGTTGATCGATGTCTATCCCGAAGAGTACCCGGACGAACCCGACATGGGCGGCTTTCAACTGCTCATCAGCGGCGAGCCGGTCCGAGCCCGATTCCGCAAGAGCCTGGAAAAACCGGAGCCGGTCGAGGCAGGCAAGGTCGAGGAGTACGGCATCGATCTGCACTGGGGCCACCATTGCTTCCGCAAGGGACACCGCATCATGGTGCAGGTTAGCAGCACGTGGTTCCCGCTCATTGATCGCAATCCGCAGAAGTTTGTACCAAACATTTTCGAGGCGAAGGACGAAGATTTTCGCTCGGCCCGACAGCAGATCTTTCATTCGGCGAAGCAGGCTTCGCACTTGAGCCTCGAGATTCTGCCGGCGACGCTAAAGGGTGCCGAGCGAAAGTGACCGGATGAAATGATACTTCTCGCCTATTGCGACAAAATTTCGCCCTCTTGACCCCGGAGGGGTCGGAGATAGTAGCCGGTGGTTGAGCGTCAGCGAGACCACCGGAAAGCACGATATGAGAACCGACCCCGGAGGGGTCGTAGAAAGCCGGTTCACGGGGCGATTGACGTTTCGCTCTTCGCGACGTTCTGCGAACCCTTCGGGGTCGGTCGGTCGGAAATCGGGGCTACCGGTGGTCGAGCTCACGCTCGACCACCGGCTACTTTCTCTGACCCCTTCGGGGTCCATGTGGTTGGAAATTGTCGCGTTTAGCGAGAAACCACGATGACAACAGGAGATTCACGCCATGAGACAATACGTACGATGGCAATACATTCTGGTGCTATCCGCGCTGGTGCTGTTGGCCCCAGAGGTCGTTCGCGGACAATCCTCGAGCCACGATTCAATCGCGGTCGCGGCCAAGAAGTCGCTCGCTAAGGATCAGATCGACTGCGTGCGAATTCCACTTGGCGAGGCAGATGACTACAAGCCGTGCATTGCTCAACTCCCGAGCGGCGAGTTGCTGCTGACCGCGTTCCACCAGCACAAAAAAGACGGCAACAAGGTGCTGGAACAGAATCTTCTCTTTCGATCCAAGGACGACGGCAAGACCTGGTCCGGGCCGGAGAAACTTGATCTGCTCGGGCGGGAGCCTTATCTGACTGTCTTGAATGATGGCACGATATTCATGACAGGGCACCTGCTCGCCAACGATGTCCGCAACACGCACGACTACACGCATGGCTATCTGCATTGTTCAACCGACGCGGGAAAAACCTGGGAGTCGATCCGGATCGAGTCCGAGGGAATCAAGCCGAAAGCGTCCAATCACACGACGCGAAACGTGCTTCAACTTGCTGATGGAACGCTGTTGCTCGGCGTCGATTACGACGGTGGCGAAGGCCCCTACCTCATGTGGCGATCCAAGGACAACGGCAAAACCTGGGACAAGACCGGCAAGTGTCAGCCCAAGGATTTCAAGAGCCAGTACGGCTTCTTCGGCGGCGAAACCTGGCTGTGGCAGGCGAGATCCGGCAAGATCTGGGCACTTGTTCGCGTCGATAGCAACGAACTGCCGATCAAGGATCGCCCGATCAAGGCGGGGAACGACCAGGCCGATCACTTCATCCTGTTCTCTTCCGCGGATTCAGGAAAGACCTTCGACCGCATCCGCGATTTCGGCGACTATGGCGAGATGTACATGTCGATTCTGCGCATGAAGGATCAACGGCTGCTACTCACCTTCACAGTGCGCGACCTCAAGCCCCCGCTCGGTGTTCGAGCGCTTGCCGGCAGCGAAACGGAAGACGGCTTCGAATTCGACTTCACGAAAGATCGGCTCATGCTCGACACGAGCACGCCGATCGACAAATCCCAGGGGGGCGGCTTCGGGCCGACCGTGCAACTGAAGGATGGCACACTCGTCACTTCGTACTCCTACCGAGACAAGGACGACAAGACGCAACTTGAAGTTGTGCGTTGGAAAATGCCCGAGCCGGTCTCGTCGAAGCCCACCAAGCCCAACGTGCTCATCATCCTCGCGGATGACATGGGCTATTCGGATGCCGGCTGTTATGGCAGCGAAATTGCGACGCCGAATCTCGATGGCCTGGCCAAGAACGGCCTGCGCTTCACGCAGTTCTACAACACTGCCCGTTGCTGGCCGTCGCGGGCCGCCATTCTCACGGGGTACTATGCCCAACAAGTTCGCCGCGATTCGATCCCCGGCATCAAGAGCGGCGGCCAGGGCACCAGGCCTGGATGGGCCAAGCTGCTGCCGGAGATGCTCAGGCCGCTCGGCTATCGTGCCTATCACTCGGGGAAATGGCACGTCGATGGCAGGCCATTGCAGAATGGCTTCGACCACTCTTATAGCCTCGAAGATCACGATCGACATTTCGCACCTCAACGGCACACGGAAGACGACAAGCCGTTGCCGCCCGTCGATCCCAAGGCGGGCTATTACACCAGCACGGCCATCGCCGATCATGCCATCAAGTGCCTGAAGGAACATGCCGATAAGTTCGCGGAGAAGCCCTTCCTGGAATACCTGGCGTTCACCGCTCCGCACTTTCCGCTGCACGCACCAGCGGAGGACATTGCCCGCTATCGCAAGAAATATCTCGATGGCTGGGACGCGATGCGTGACGAACGCTGGCAGCGGATGAAGAACTTGAAGATCGGCGGCACCTCGCTGGCCGCGATCGAGCGCGATCAAGGTCCGCCGTATCCGTTCCCGGAGGCAATCAAAAAACTCGGGCCGAACGAGGTGAATCGGCCCCTGGCCTGGAAGGACCTGAACGCGGAGCAACGCGAGTTCCAGGCGAACAAGATGGCGATCCACGCGGCCATGGTCGATCGCATGGACCGCGAGATCGGCCGGGTTCTCGATCAACTTCGAACGATGGGCGCGTTGGACAACACGCTCGTCTTCTTCATGTCCGACAACGGCGCGAGTGCCGAGATGATGGTCCGCGGCGACGGCCACGACCCGAATGCGGCACCCGGTAGCAGTGCAACCTACCTCAGCATCGGCCCTGGCTGGTCGAGCCTGGCGAACACGCCCTTCCGCCGGCACAAGACCTGGGTCCACGAAGGAGGCATCTCGACGCCGTTGATCGTGCATTGGCCAAAAGGCATCGCGGCACGTGGCGAAGTACGGAACTCTCCCGGACACCTGATCGATCTCGTACCGACGATTCTTGAAGCAACCGGCGGCAAGGTCCTCGACAAGTGGGACGGCAAGCCAGTCCCATCCGCCCCCGGCAAAAGCCTACTGCCAGCCTTCGCCAAGGACGAAACAGTCGTGCGAAATTCATTGTGGTGGCTACACGAAGGCAACCGGGCCCTGCGCGTGGGCGACTGGAAGATCGTGGCGGCCGGCAAGGACAATCCGTGGGAGTTGTACGACCTGAGTACCGATCGCGCGGAGTCTAAGAACCTTGCTGCGGAGAAGCCAGAAAAGGTCCGCGAGTTGGCAGGGATGTGGACGAAACAGCTTGAGGAATACACGGCTCTCGCTCTGAAGGATGCGACGCCGGAGATGAAGGCGAAGGCGAAGAAGTGAGGTGTTGACCTGCTGGTCCGCCGCGCGGTGGCTGGACAGGCGCAAGCCGCGACGGACGGCGACCTCCTGCGCGGATGGGTCGAGGCGACGGACGCCGCGGTCGGGGGCGGCACCGGATTCGGTAATCACCCCGTCCCCGTAGTCCTGCTCCGCGAACGACAGCGCCCGTCGGGACGTCGGGGTGGTGGCCCGGCGGAAGCTGGCCGGGTGGAGCCGCCGCCAAGCAAGCACAGCCGGAACCCAGGCCAGGGCGAGCAAGACGGCCGACCATACGCTCCACGCGCCCAGGTTCCAATAGGTGTAGGCCACATACTCGGCCGGCCCCATATGGAGACTGGCGCGTTCAACGAAAAACCCCAAAATTTCCCAAAGTCGCCTTAACATTCACCCCCTTCGCAATACTTGTCTATCTGGCATGTATGCCCGAGGAGGGATTGGCCATGAGCGTGGAACAAAACGGGACCGAATGGGACACTAGAAAAAGATTCTCGCACCTGCCCAGAGTCGATGGCTCGGCCTTTTGTTTTTGCTCAATTCTCGTGAGGGAGGGTGAAAAAACGGGGATATTCCGAGATACGGGGCGGATCAGCTTGGTACGGATACCAGCCAAGCCGGATTTCGGTTGGCCCCCACGGCCGTTCCTCGTCGGCTGGACTCGGATTCAAATACCCGACAGGTGTTGGTTGGGGTTTCGATGCGGCGTACGCTTGATCGGGCGGTTCACGACGCTCCGCTCGCCAGCGCCAGAAACAAATCTCACCTTGTTACCGGACAAAACCCTTGCTCGTTCGTCAAATAGTGTGCTGTTACAGCTTGAAAGTGTCCCGTTCCGTAGGTTATTCTTGTATTGTCGATGAACCTAAACTATTCCCGCTGCTGGCGTAACGTCAAAAACTCTCCTGCTTCGAGGGGCAACCCATGAGCCGGTCTTCTTTGCTTCGAGTGCTGGCCCTGGCCGGCCTGTCTGTCGGTGTCGTCGTGATCCCCATGACCGAGGGGGCCGATGTTGGCTACATCGAGGACTTTTCCCTGGCCCGCGATCGGGCGGAGGCTCTCAAGCAACTCATCCCCGGCACGGAAGAGTATTACTACTACCACGCCTTGCACCTGCTCAACACGGAGCAGTTCGATAAGCTCGCCGCTCTCACCGGGCCGTGGCATACTCGGCTCGGCCAAACGCCCCGGCTGACCGAGATTCAAACTCGTCAGGCCTTGCTGACGTTCGACAAAGATCCGAAACGCTCGCTCGACTACCTGCGTGCCCGGCTGGGCGTGTATTTCAATCATCAGAAAGAAACGGTCGGCGTCGCTCCGAATCTGCCGACGGCCTTGGATCAGCAGGCCATCTCACGGGACACACTCACGGCCGATTCATTCCGGCGCTGGACGCACCTCGAAAACTTCGAGGATGCGGCACTCGACTGGCTCGCAATCAAAAATTTGAGTTGGGAACGTCGCCGCGCTCTGCTTCAACGGCTGCAACGCCCCGACGTTGCCGACTTGCCGAAACTGATCGTCGACGATCTGAAATCCGAGCATCCGCCGGTCTTCGGTGCCTTCCCGATTCATCTGCAACTCACGCTGGTGCAACTGGAAGAGCTACTCAAGTTGAAAGCAGACCTGCTGAATCAGCAAGCGTTTGTGAACAGGTACATCACCAAGCTGCAACCGGGTGCTGACGAGAACTGGAAGCGCGATCGCAAGTTGACCCTGGCCTACCTCGAACGCCTGCAAGCGTTCGTCGATCGGCTTGCTCCGGTCCACAACTCGCTGAAGGCTCATGTGATGTATCACCGGCTCGCCTTTGATCGAGCCCAGGGTACTTACGACGCGGCGCGGTTTCTCGCTTACGTCAAGCTGCCACGTCATCAACAGTACATGGCCAAGGGATGGAATGAACGGGAGGATTCGGTACGCTACCCGGCCGACCTGAACGCCGATTTTTCACCGGTGACGTTGCTGCCGAGGATCGCCACGGATGAGCCGTTGGTTCGCAGTTATCTGAAGCAGTTCTTCATCGCGGCCCAGTCTCCCAAGGAATACGAGGACTACATCAACGACGTGTACCTGCGGTATGCGTTCGCGGAAACCAAGATCGAGAACGGCCTGGGCGATGCCGAATCGTGGGCCTCGCAACTGCCGCCCGAATTGTTCCGCCAGTTGAAGGACCGCATCGACATCGACTTCGCGTTTACGAACAAGACCGACTACGCGGCCGACGAAGTGGTCAAACTCGATCTGTTCGTGAAAAACGTGCCGACGTTGCTCGTGAAGGTGTTCGAGATCAACACGCGAACCGTTTATCGCACGACCCTGCACGAAGTCGATACCGACGTGAACCTGGACGGGCTAGTCGCTAATAGCGAGAAGAGCAACGCTTATTCCGATCCGCCGTTGCGACGGCAAGCCCGTCGATTCGAGTTCCAGGAACTCAGCAAGCCTGGCGTCTACGTGATCGACTTCATCGGTTCCGGCAAGAGTAGTCGGGCTCTGATTCGCAAAGGCAAGTTGCGTCCGCTGGTGACAACGGGAACCGCCGGGCAAAACATTCGCGTCATCGACGAATTGAACAAGCCGGTCAACGACGCAACTGTTTGGCTCGCTGGCGTGGACTACAAGGCCGACAAGGATGGCTCGATCACGGTGCCGTTCACCGCTCAGCCGGGGCCGCGGCAAATCGTCATCAGTCGTGGCGACTTCGCTTGCCTCGATGCCATCAACCACCAGCCGGAGGCCTATCACCTCGCGGCCGGCATTCACGTCGATCGCGAAAGCCTGCTGACGCAAAACGTGGCCCCCGTCGTCGTCCGGTCGGGGCTGTACCTGAATGGCAAGCCGGTCTCCGTGAAGCTGCTCGAAGAGGTGAAACTGCGGATCACGTCCGTGGATCACAACGGCATCCCTTCCTCGGTTGAAGTGCCGAACTTCCGGTTGTTCGAGGATCGCGAGTCGACCCACGAGATTCGCGTGCCTGCCCGATTGCACGCCTTGTCCATCACCCTTACAGCGAAGGTGAAGAGCCTGAGTTCCGGCAAGCCGGTTGACCTGGCCACATCGCAAGGGTTTTCCCTGAACGAAATCGACCGGACCGACAAAATCGAGGACCTGCATCTCGCTCGGTTTGGTGCCGACTACACGATCGAACTGCTCGGCCGCACTGGCGAGGCCAAGATGGATCGCCCGGTGCAATTGCGCTTCAAGCATCGTGAGTTCAAGGAAGAAATCCTGGCCACGCTCAAGAGCGATCCGAAGGGGCGAATCAACCTCGGGCCGCTCGTGGACATCGTCACCGTCTCGGCAACGGGTCCCGAAGGGATCGCACACAAGTGGACCCTGTCGACCGATGCGCACACCTATCGCAGCGTGATGCATGCCAAGTCGGGCGACACGATCGTCGTGCCGTTCCTGGGAACTGCCGCGAAGGCGAGCCGGGATGACCTGGCCCTGTTCAACGTTCGCGGCGACGACATTCGCGTCGATCAGTTCGAGGCCCTGGCACTTCAAGAGGGCCGCGTGGTAATCAAGGGTCTCGCGGCCGGAGACTACGACCTGTGGCTCAAGCGGACCGGCGAAAAGATTCGCATCCGCGTGGTCGATGGCCCAATCCAGGGCGACTACGTACTTGGCACGACTCGCGACATGCAGCTCTCAGGATTGGCCCCCGTCTCGATTCAATCGGTCGCGGCGGAAGCCGACTCGGTCGTGATTCGACTGCGTGATGCTTCCAAGTTTGCCCGCGTGCATGTGTTTGCCACGCGCTACCAGCCGGCATTCAACGCCTACAGCGATCTCGCCAAGGTTCGCGATGCGGAACTCGGTGGCGTCGTTCCGGGCCATGCGGAATCCCTGTATCTCACGGGCCGCAATATCGGGGACGAATATCGCTACGTCCTGGATCGACGAGGCATGCCGAAGCGTCCAGGCAACATGCTCGAACGGCCGATGATGCTGCTGAACCCGTGGGCCGTTCGCACGACCGAAACCGGCGAGCAGCTCGCCATCGGCGGCGACGCTTTCGGGCGTACTGGCGGGGCGACTCCGCCCGTCATCCTCGCACCGCCTGAGGCCAAGCCCGCTCCGGGTGCTCCGCCGCCCGGTGGCGGGGATTTCGCCAACCTCGATTTCCTGGCCGATGCGTCTTCGGTCGCGCTGAATCTCGTGGCCGACGCCGATGGCGTGGTCAAGGTCGCGCGGAAGAGCATCTCGCCGCACTCGATGATCCATGTGGTCGCGGTCGATCCGCTCGGCACCACCTACCGCAGCACGACGCTGGCCGAACAGCCCGCCAAGTTCGTGGACCTGCGGCTGAAGTTCGGACTCGATCCCAGCAAGCACTTCACGCAACAAAAGCAGGTGACGATCGTTTCGCCGAATCAGCCGTTCGTGATCTCGGACATCGTGAGCAGCCGGTTCCAGATGTACGACAGCCTGCCGAAACTGTTTTCCTTCTACAGCACGCTGACGAAGGATCCCACGCTGAACGAGTTCGGCTTCGCCATGACTTGGCCGACACTCAAGCCCGAGCAGAAGCAGGCCCTCTACTCGAAGTACGCCTGTCACGAGTTGCACTACTTCTTGTTGCGCAAGGATCAGCCGTTCTTCACAACGGTCGTGAAGCCGTACCTGGAGAACAAGAAGGACAAGACGTTCATGGACCATTGGCTCCTGGGTCACGATGTTGGCCGCTACCTGGAGCCTTGGGAATATGGCCGGTTGAACACGGTCGAGCGCGTACTCCTCGCCCAGCGGATCGCAGGCGAGTTGGACAAGACCTCGCGGCACCTGGACGACATGCTGAAGCTGTTGCCGCCCAATCAGGATCGACAGATCTTCTTGTTCAACGTCGGCGTCGATTCGGGTGGGCTCGAAAACGACGAGGGGATCATTACAAAGATTCGCAATGAGAAGGAAAACCTGGAAAAGAAACTCGAGGATCTGAAGACATCGGACCCTGAAAAACGACAAGCGGAACAGGGAGGAATACGGCCGGTCGACAGCCCGCCTGGCGCCTCTGCTCCCAAGGTAGGGATGCCAGCAGGCCCCGGTCGTCCGAGTGCCGATAAGGCAGACAAAGAATCCAAAGAATCCGCGAAGGATCAATCGAAGTACCGGGATGGCGACGGCAGCAGGGAAAAAGCAGAAAAAGGTAAGCAGGAGAGGGCCGAGGAAGGGTACTTCCAGGAGGCGGTCGAGAAGCGTCAGGCCGTGCGGCAGCTTTATCGCAAGCTCGACCCGACCATGGAATGGGCCGAGAACAATTACTACAAGCAGCTCATTCAATCGCACATTGCCGACCTGATTCCTGCCGGGCCGTTCTGGCTCGATTTCGCGAAGCACGATGGCAAGTCGCCATTCCTGTCCCGGAATTTGGGCGATGCCTCGCGGAACTTCACGGAGATGATGTTCGCCCTCTCGGTGCTCGATCTGCCGTTCGAGGCACCGAACCATCAAGTGAAGTTTGAAGGCGGCCGCATGAGCCTCACGCCCGGCGGAAACCTGATCGCCTTCCACGAAGAAGTCCGTTCGGCCGACGGTAAGGGCGGACAATTTCCCATCCTGGTCAGCGAGAACTTCTACCGCAACGGCGACCGCTTCCGCATGGAGAACGGCGAGCAACTCGACAAGTTCGTGACGGCCGAGTTCGTCGTCCACACCGTGTACGGCTGCCAGATCGTGGTCACGAATCCGACATCGTCTCGGCAGAAGCTGACGGTGCTGCTGCAACTTCCCGTCGGAGCGATGCCGGTCTCGAATGGACAGTACACTCGAAGTGTGCCGCTCGATTTGGAGCCGTACCGCACGCAGACGATCGATTACTTCTTCTACTTCCCGAAGCCGGGCAAGTTCGACCACTTCCCGATTCACGTGGCCAAGAACGAACAGTTCGTCGCCGCTGCCAAGCCGTTCACGTTCGATGTCGTCGAGAAGCCGACCAAGCTCGACACGACTTCGTGGGAGTACGTCTCCCAGAACGGCACGAGCGACGAAGTACTCGCGTTCCTGAACCGCGAAAATGTGCGGGCGTTGAATCTCGACAAGATCGCCTTCCGCATGAGGGATCGGGCGTTCTTCGAATCGGTGACGAAGCTACTGCACGCCCGGCACCTGTACCAGCCGACGTTGTGGTCGTATGGTTTGTTCCACGCGGAAGTGGCCACGGCCCGGCAATACTTGTTGCATGCGGAGCAGATCGTTTCCGAATGCGGTGGGCCGATTGATACGACGGTGCTGACGATCGATCCGGTGAAACGGCACACCTACGAGCATCTTGAATACAAGCCGCTCGTCAATGCTCGGGCTCACGCACTCGGTCATCGTCGCCAGATCGTGAACGACAAGTTTTTAGAGCAGTATCACCGCTTCCTGAAGACGCTGTCGTACCACAAGCAACTCGATGATACAGACCTGTTGGCCACGACGTATTACTTGCTCCTGCAAGATCGGATCGAGGAAGCGACGGCCATGTTTGCCCGTGTGAATCCCGACCGCGTGGCCACGAACATTCAGTACGACTATTGCCAGGCGTATCTCGATATGTTCAACGACGAGCCGAAGAAGGCCCGATCGATCGCCTCGAAATATGTCAGGCATCCGGTCGATCGCTGGCGGAACACGTTCGCCACCATCATCGCTCAACTCGACGAGATCGAGGGCAAGGGCCCGAAACTCGTGGACGCAAACGATCCGGGCCAGCGACAGGGGGCACTCGTGGCCACGGAGCCGAGCTTTGAGTTCACTCTCGAAAACAAGGCAATCCAGTTGAACTGGCAGAACGTGGAGACCGTCACCATCAATTACTACCTGATGGATGTTGAACTCCTGTTCAGCCGCAATCCGTTCGTGCAGCGTTCGGGCGGCCAGTTCGCATCGATCAAGCCAAACCTGACCCGCGAAGTGAAACTACCAGCAGGGCAAGCGAAGCTGGCCATCCCGTTGCCGGAAGAGCTGGTCCGCCGCAATGTGTTGGTCGAGGTGACGGCCGCAGGCAAAACGCGTTCAGGGGCTTACTACGCGAACGCCATGGACGTGAAGTTCACGGAGAACTACGGCCAAGTTCGTGTGCAAGATGAAGCGGCCGGCAAGCCACTTGCGAAGGTCTACGTGAAGGTCTACGCCCGCCTGGCGGATGGCTCGGTGAAGTTCCACAAGGACGGCTACACCGATCTGCGTGGACGATTTGACTATGTGTCGGTAAACACGCCGGAACGATTGGCCATCGAGCAATTCGCAGTGCTGGTCTTGAGTGAAGAACGTGGAGCCCTGATCCGAGATGTGGCTCCACCACAGAGGTAACTTGGAATTCCTCTCCCTCTCCGCTTCGGAGAGGGAGAGGCACATGGCGAGAAATGTATGAATTGACCAGCTTTCTCTCGGACCCGGATGTGCAGGCGGTCTTGAAGTGAGCGTGGTTTTCTCTGCCGACTCATGTCGTCGGCTCGCCTTGAAGTTTCCTGACCCGTCGGACTCGTTCCAGCAACTCTCCCTCCGAATCGGCTCGCACCGTGATGTGCCCGACCTTGCGGTTGGCACGTGCTATTTTGCCGTACAAATGCAAATGCGCACCCGGGATCGAGGCGACCGTGGCCGGGTCGGGCCAGGTGCCGATCAGATTGATCATCACGGAAAATCCAATCGGCGTCGTTGGTCCCAAAGGCAGCCCGGCAACGGCACGAATGTGGTTCTCGAACTGGCTGGTTTCTGCTCCCTCGATCGTCCAGTGCCCGGAATTATGCACCCGTGGGGCCATCTCATTCACCAGCAACTCGTCACCAACTTGAAACAACTCGACGGCGAGGACACCGACATAGTCGAGCGCGTTCATCGCCTTGGACGCGATCGCCTCGGCCTTGTGTTGAAGTTCGCGTGAGACGCCCGAAGCGGGAGCAGTACTGACACGCAAGATGCCCTCGCGGTGAACATTCTGCACGAGTGGGTAGAACACGAGTTCGCCCGCTCGACTCCGGACGCCAAGGATAGACAACTCCCGATCGAACTTCACGAAGCCCTCCAGGATCAACGGCCGGCCGCCGAGCGTGGTCCAGGCAGAGTCTACATCAGCACTCGACTTCAAGACGGTCTGTCCCTTGCCGTCATAGCCGAACCGCGTGGTCTTCAAGACAGCCGGGAGTCCGATGCGGAGGATGGCGGCATCGAGCTCTTCACGCGAATTCACGGCGGCGAACGGCGGAACCACGACGTTCAAGTTCTCGAAGAACGTCTTCTCGACAATGCGGTCCTGGCCGACTTCCAGTGCGGCGGGCGGAGGATACACCGGAACGCGCTGGGCCAGCCAGCGAGCGGTTTCCACGGGGACGTTTTCAAATTCGTAGGTGATCGCGTCGAGCCCCTGGCAGAAGTGGTAGAGCGACTGATAGTCCTCGTACTCGCCGCGCAGATGGGTCGCCACGACGGAAGCCGGACACTCGGCCGCAGGCTCCAGGACGCGAAACGTGATACCCAACGGATGCCCCGCGAGTGCGAGCATCCGACCGAGTTGACCGCCGCCGAGGATGCCTAGTTCCATAATAACAAATGATAAATGGGAAATGATAAATGGAAGAGCCTACCTACTTGGCAGGTTTCCTTCGTGCTTTGCTGTTGCTCGCACCGAGGATGTCTCGAATTTCTTTGGATTCTTGAACAAGAGGGGCCAAACGATTGGTGAGCTTGGCATCGGTCGCCGCGAGGAGTCGAAGCCAATAGTGAGATTCGCGTGCCTCTTTCAGAGCGATCGCGGTCTTGCTCACGAAATCGGCTTTGCTCTGAGCTGCTTGGGCCTCCTCGATGTTTGCTCGGACCGATGTACTCGATCCGAGTAACTGCGTTCCGAGCACCCGATTCACCGGATCGCGGCCTACTGCCCGGCACAACTTCACAATGCGACCGGAAAACTCAAAGGTCCGATCTGTGATGTCGACAACCACGATAAGCCCGCCGTGTATTTGGTTTTGTTTTACATTTCGCATTGATCATTCGTTTTCCTAGCCACGAGGATCCGGCTTCTCCAACACAGCCTGCGTTTGTTTTGAGCGATATTCATGAACCGCCTTCCTGAACTTGGCGTCTTTATTCCCCAAAATCGTAGTGGCCAGCAGTGCTGCGTTGATCGCACCGGCTTTGCCAATCGCCAGCGTGCCGACAGGAATCCCGGCCGGCATTTGTACGATGGACAAGAGCGAATCGACCCCGCGGAGCATGGCCGACTCGACCGGTACGCCGAGCACGGGTAGTGCAGTTTTCGCGGCCGCCATGCCGGGCAAATGTGCGGCGCCGCCGGCACCGGCGATGATCACTTGCAGTCCTCTGGACTCAGCGCTTCCTGCATATTCGAACAGTAGATCGGGCGTGCGATGCGCCGAGACCACACGCACCTCGTGCGGCACGCCCAATTGCGTGAGAGTGTCGGCCGCGTGGGAGAGAGTGTCCCAATCGGACTTCGAACCCATGATGATGCCAACAAGCGGTTGCATACGGACCTCCTATTCTCCCTTATATTAGGGTTCACGGAACGTTCTTCCTCCAGACATGCCAAGATGCCGGAAACGACCCCCCGAATCGAGAACGCTCCGTATCACTCGCTCCGTGTGGGCGGGCTGACCATGGAAGGCTGGTCGAGGGCCGGGATTTCCAGCTACTGGCGCATTCCCGAACTTCGCATCGGCTTCGACCTCGGGGCTATTCCGTGGGACTTTACGTCCACTGCAAGCTGGTTTGTCTCGCATGGCCACATCGACCACCTGCTGGCCCTGCCGGCCTTGCTCGCTCGACGGGCCATGCTGAAGTTTCCACCGCCGACCATTCACGTCCCCGCCGAGATCGTGGACGACGTCCGCAATCTGCTCAGGGCATGGGAAGCACTCGATCGTGGCCAACTCGCCTGCACGCTGATCGGGATGAATCCGGGGGACGAAGTCACCTGCGATGAGGCACATTCTGTGTCGGCATTCGCAACGGCGCACCCGGTCCCTTCGCGTGGCTACGTGGTCTGGGAACGCCGGCACAAACTGAAGGAAGAATTCGTCGGGTTGCCAGGCGAGCAACTCAAGCGGCTGCGCGAAGCAGGAACCGCCGTGACCGCTCCGATCTCCGTACCGTTGATTTGCTACACCGGCGACACCGGTCCGGCCGGGCTGGACGAGCCGGCCATCTATGAGGCCAAGGTGCTCATCGTCGAGATGTCCTTCGTCCGAGCCGAACATTCGCGGGAACGCATCCATGCATTCGGCCATTTGCATCTGGACGACTTCATCGAACGGGCCGAGCGATTTCACAACGAGCGAATTATCGCCATGCACGTCACGAGTCGCGAGGAGCCTGCGGAAGTTCAAAGGATGGTGGATGAACGGCTCCCACCGGGGTTGCGGGAACGTGTACTGGTTTGGCGGTAGGCACCCTTGCTCGCTGCAGAATCCAACTCTTCGCTTCGAGCAGGTGCTCAGTCCTGATTGTCCTTGAAGATCGTTTCGAACTGCTGCGAGACCTCCTTGAATACCTCCAGAATCGCGGGGTCGAAGTGGCCGGGCGAACTCTGCGTCATAATCTCCATCGCGGCCGCATGAGGAAGTGCGGGCTTATGAAGCCGGCGGCTTCGCAGCGCATCGTACACGTCCCCGACTGCAACCAGGCGCGCCGAAAGCGGAATGTCATCCCCGGCCAGGCGATCCGGATAGCCTTTGCCATCGTATCGCTCGTGATGGGAGCGCGTAACATCGACGGTCATCTGCAGGAACAGTTCTCCGGAAGCACCCTGCTGCTGAACGGTTTCCCTCAAGGCGTCGGCTGCGATCACGGTGTGCGTTTCCATGGTCAGTCGTTCTTCAGTCGTCAACGGGCCGACGTTGAGCAGCACCTGGTCCGGCAAGCCCACACGTCCAACATCGTGCAGCGGGGCGCAGCATTCGAGCATTTCGACAAATGAACGATCGATCTTGTTGGAGAAATGCTCGTGGACGGCCGCGGCTTCTGCGAGCGTTCGGCAGTATTTCTGCATCCGGGCAGGGTGCCCCCCGCCGCGACCTTCCCGGGCTTCGACCAACCGGGCCATGGTGAGCACAATCGCGTTGCGAACGGCCTCCGCATCGCCCCCAGTTTGGCGTACTTCGTGGGCGAGGCCTGTATTCTCATGCTGCAGTTGGTCATAAAGGACCCGGGCATGATCTTGAGCACTCTTCAAGCGGAGTAGATTGTGAACCCGTGCTAGAAGTTGGGCTACGCTAAACGGCTTCGTGAGGAAGTCGTCCGCGCCGCGGCCGAGCATCTCGCCCACTTCTTCGGGCGTCGTGTGGCCAGAAAACATCAGCACTTTCCGATGGTTCCCCTTGGGCTGCATCTGTCGCAATCGGGCCAGCACTTCCGCGCCGTTGAAGTCTGGCATGGCCACATCGAGTAGCACAAGGTCGTAATCCACCTTGGCGACCCGTGCGAGTGCTTGAGTCCCGTTGACCGCGACGTCGACCGTGATTCCGTCCGTTTCCAGGAGTTGTCGGCACAATTCGCGTACCGAGTTTTCGTCATCCACGACCAGAACACGGTACTCGCCGGCTGGCGAATCATCCGGCAGATCGACCACGGGCATCGACATGCTTCGCGGTAGCGCCAGCAAGTGATCGTAATCTCCACTACTCGGACGAACGAACGGCATCAAGCCTTGCATGACGGCAGCAGGGTCCACGTAGCGGTCTTCCGGCCGCAAGGCCATCATCCGCGCGATCACTTCGTCTAACTCAACAGATATTTCGGGGTTGATTGTCCGCACCGAAGGTGCCAGCGACGTCAATCGTCGCGTCAAGGCCTCGAGTGGGCTGCCCGAAAATGGAAAAGGGAGCTGGCCCGTCAGGCACCAAAAAAGGACTCCGCCCAGGCCAAAGATATCCGCCCGAATATCAACGGTGCTCGCATCGCGTGCCTGCTCCGGAGCCATGTAGTCGATGGTGCCAAGGATCGTTCCGGGAACGGTCATCCGGTGTCCAAAGTGCCGGGTCAGCCCAAAGTCGAGTAGCATGGCTTGATCTTCGCCCGTCAGCATTATGTTGGAGGGCTTGATGTCCCGATGCACGAGCCCGTACTTATGGGTTTCGCCAAGGGCCGAGGCCATCTGATAGGCAATGGCACATGCCCGGGCCGGTGTCATCGGCCCATGCGTACGCACGATCTCTTCAAGGTCGTTTCCGGGTACGTACTCCATCACCAGATAACGAAGGATTGCGTTTTCATCCTCGCTCATGCAGCGCCCGGCATCGGTTGCACCGACGATGTTCGGATGCCTCAAGCGAGCGATAATCCGCATCTCCGAGAAGAAACGGCTTTCGAGAGCAGAATCTCCCTTCGTCGTGGGCGGCAGCACCTTGATGGCAACATGGTGCCTCAGGTCCATGTGCTCGCCCTTGAAGACGGCTGCCATGCCCCCAACCCCGAGACGTTCCAACATGCGGTAACTACCGAGAACGAGCCCGAAGGTCTTGCCCTCTTCAATTCGCCCGGCCTGGTAGGAGGTTAACAGGCCATGCTTGACCAGGTGTTCCAGGGCCTGCGCTTCTTCCCGGCATTCGAGCACGCGACGCTGGGCTCCTGGCGGGAGTGCCTCCCAATCCTCGGCCAGCAGGAGCGACTCCATCAACAAGCGGTCGATGAATTTTCGACAAGGTGCATCGATCACCGTCCCACTTTGCGGCGGCAGGATCACCGTGTGCATCATCTCGGGGAGATCGTGCTTCATCATAAAGGAAATCCCGATTCGTCAGGGTAGCTAAAACTAAACGGGCGCTAGCATTCGGCTCGTCGGCAAGAATCGCAATACTCGTGTTACTATGGCTTATTTTTTGCCCCAACGATGAAACAGCCACACCAAATGCCAACCATATTTCAGGCCCGGCATCAGGGGAGGGCGAAATATTCAACCTTCACATGGGAAATGAATCCGATTCGCTCGACCTCAATCCCAGTCGTTCGGGCAGCTGATCGCCCATACACGTCGTTCTGCCCTGCTGATTGGGCGAACCTCTCGCACCGCGAGAGTCGTCCCTGTTCAACAGCGGCTGCCGATTGCACAATTGAAGTGTGGCACTGTTGTTACGGATTTGCGAATACCTGAACGGAACCCATGCCGAACTACACCCCGCGTGCGATCGAACCCAAGTGGCAGCAGTTTTGGGAATCGAACAAGACCTTCCGCTGTCCGGAGCCGGATGAAGCATCCGTGACGGGCAAGCCCAAGGTCTACATCCTGGACATGTTCCCGTATCCGAGCGGGGCCGGCTTGCACGTTGGCCATCCGGAAGGCTACACGGCCACGGATATTCTCTCCCGATTCAAACGCATGGCCGGTTTCCATGTGCTGCACCCGATGGGCTGGGACGCGTTCGGCCTGCCGGCGGAACAGTACGCCATCAAGAACAACGTGCATCCACGCATCACGACCCAGCAGAACATCACCACGTTTCGCCGGCAGATCAAGTCGCTCGGTTTTAGCTACGACTGGGATCGCGAAGTCGATACGACTGACCCCGGTTACGTGAAGTGGACGCAGTGGATCTTCCTGCAAATCTTCGACACCTGGTACGACCGCACGGCCAACAAGGGCCGACCGATCTGCGAGTTGCCGATTCCGCCGGAGGTGCAGGCAAAGGGGCCGGATGCGGTGGGTCGGTATCAGGATTCGAAGCGGTTGGCGTATCAGGCGGAAAACCCAGTGAACTGGTGCCCGGCGATGGGCACCGTGCTGGCGAACGAGGAAGTTGTCGATGGAAAAAGCGAAGTTGGCGGCTTCCCGGTGGAGCGTCGGCCCTTGAAGCAATGGCTGCTGCGGATCACGGAATATGCCGAGCGCTTGCTGAGCGACCTGGACACGCTCAATTGGTCCGAAGGCATCAAGGGGATGCAGCGAAACTGGATTGGGAAAAGTGTTGGGGCCGAAGTGAGATTTCAGGTAGCCGAAAGCCCAGGGACGGCCGTGCGTGGGCTTTCGGTAGAGGTGTTCACCACCCGCCCGGACACGCTGTACGGCGCGACCTACATGGTGCTCTCACCCGAACATGCGCTGGTGAACCGGATCACAACGCCCGAGCAAGCAGATGCCGTGAAGACCTACAAGGAGCAGGCATCGCGCAAGAGCGACTTCGACCGAACGGAATTGGCGGCCAAGAAAAAGACCGGTGTGTTCACAGGAGCCTACGCGCTCAATCCCGTGAACGACCAGAAGATTCCGATCTGGATTGCCGACTACGTGCTGGCCAGTTATGGTACCGGGGCCATCATGGCCGTGCCGGGCCACGATGAACGCGACTTCGAGTTCGCCAAACAGTTTGGCTTGCCAATCGTGACCGTCGTCACGCCGAATGCCGAGTGGCTGAAAAAAACGACATCGACGATCGATCACCTCACGGAAGCGTACACGGACGACGGTGTCGCTTGCAATTCGCGCAACCTGAACGGGCTGAACACGGAGGAAGCCAAGGCCAAGATCATCGCGGAGTTGGAAGCACGCAAGATTGGCACCCGGCATGTGAACTTCAAGCTGCGCGATTGGCTGTTCAGCCGGCAGCGCTACTGGGGCGAGCCGTTCCCGATTCTGCATGAGGTGGATGCTCAGGGCCAGCGCACCGGCGTGATTCGGCCATTAACGGCTACAGACCTTCCTCTGCGCCTGCCCGAGTTGGAAGATTACAAACCGACCGGTAGCCCCGAAGGGCCACTATTGAAAGCTGTCGACTGGGTGAATGTCACGCTGGATGGCAAGACCTATCGCCGCGAGACCAACACCATGCCGCAGTGGGCCGGTTCGTGCTGGTACTATCTTCGCTATATCGACGCCAAGAACCCGAATGCCTTCTGCGATCCCGCGAAAGCCAGGCACTGGCTGCCCGTCGATTTGTACGTCGGCGGAGCGGAACACGCGGTGCTGCACCTGCTGTACTCGCGATTTTGGCACAAGGTGCTGTTCGATCGTGGCCACGTGCCGACGGCGGAGCCGTTCCAGCGACTGGTGAATCAAGGAATGATTCTGGGCGAGGCGGCTTATCACAAGGTTGGGGCAATCGGGGCTGGAGGCCACGGCGGTTACACGGAGGAGGAGGTCATTCGCAAAGCTGGCAAGTTCTATCTGAAAGCCGACGAGAACGTGGAAGTGACGCCCCGAGCCGAGAAGATGTCCAAATCCCGTGGCAACGTCATCAATCCCGATGATGTCGTTAGCCAATACGGTGCCGACAGCTTGAGGCTTTACGAGATGTTCATGGGCCCGCTGGAAGCCATGAAGCCGTGGAACATGCGCGGCGTCGAGGGAGTGTATCGCTTCCTGAGCCGGGTTTGGCGGGTGATCGTCGACGATGCGGCCGAGAATCCGGTGTTGCACGCGAACGTGAAAGATGTCGGTCCGGATCCGGAAACGCTCAAGCTGTTGCACAAGACGATCAAGAAGGTGACCGAAGACACCGAGGGTCTACGCTTTAACACGGGAATCTCGGCCCTGATGGAGTTCAACAATCACTTGACGGCCAAGGTCGAAGTGCGGCCCAAGTCCGTGCTCGAATCGTTCGTGTTGTTGCTGGCCCCCTATGCACCGCACGTGGCCGAGGAACTCTGGCAAGTGCTCGGCCACGCCTCAACGCTGGCCTATGAGCCCTGGCCAACATTCGACCCGGCCCTGGTCCGCGACGACGAGATCGAAATCCCGGTGCAAATCGCCGGCAAGATCAAGGCAAAGCTACTTGTTCCCGTGGACGCCGACGCGGCCACGCTGGAACAACTGGCCCTGGCCGACCCAAAGGTGCGAGAAGCCATTGGTGGCAAGACCGTCAAGAAAGTGATCGTGAAACCGAAGCAGATGGTCAGCATCGTGATTGGTTAGCCACGACGCGGAAGCGGAAGCGGGAGGCCTGGCCCAGATCATTCGCTGTCACTCAGACGACCATGCCAGGGTGTCGTGGTCGTTTGCGCGGATGCCGAAGATGCGGACCATGTCGGCAACCGTGTGCTCGTTCGACGACAATGAGCGTGAAGGGTACTGTGAATGGCAGCCAGATCGACGTGATCGGGAACATCGGCACGGTGTCCGTCTTCAACTTCAAGAACAGCAGACTGTTCGGAGGCTACGTGGGCCCAGCCGACGGCGTGGGTGGTGCATTCAACCTCATTCCGACCACGATTAACCTGTTCAAGACGAC
>SIAJ01000088.1 GCA_009691845.1 Gemmataceae bacterium | reverse complement strand
CCGCATCGAGCGTGGCCAGGTTGAGGTCGCCTTCTGTCTTTTTCGAACCGTGGCAGGCGATGCAGTGCTTCGCGAGGAATGGAACGACGTTTTTGTCGTACTCGGCTTTGCTCTCGGCTGGCGTGGCGAACTTTAAATCAGTCGGCAGCGGCTCGGCAGCGGCGAGTGAGCCGAATAATCCCCCCAGCATCGCGCAACCCGCGAAGGCGAGAAGAGTGACGGATTTGACTCGGTAGCTAGGAACGAATCCGAACACTTCCTACCCTCCGGGGCTAATGGGGATACTCCCCAGGCTGGATGCCCACCAATATCTGAATCCCACGATGATTCCACTCAGACAGTTGCTTCAAAACACCCTCGCGATTCGCATTTCCGCACGTCTCGTGTTCGGCTTTTCTCACCCAAATAGCTTCGCCACTGGCCGACCCTGGACGAAGTGGTGCGGGCGGCCGGCCACATCCTTCACGGCATTCGCGGATGTGTAGCCGAGAGCCTGATAAATCGAGGCGAAGAAATCCGTCACGTGAACCGCGTCGTCCGCTGGAAGTCCACCGTCCTTGGTCGTCTTGCCGATTACCTGCCCACCCTGGATCCCGGCACCAGCAAGCACCGTCGAATAGACGCGGCCCCAGTGGTCCCGTCCCCCGCCCTTGTTGATCTTCGGTGTTCTGCCGAATTCGCCGGTCCAGGCAACCAGTGTTGAGTCAAAAAGACCCCGATCCGCAAGGTCGTCGAACAGAGCGGCCATGGCTCGGTCAATCACCGGTAGCAGTTTGTCTTTCATCTTTGGAAAGTGTTTCGAGTGCGTATCGAAGTTCTGTTCGGACTGCTTGAACGTCCACGGCACGGTCACGCAGCCCACGCCGGCCTCGACCAAACGACGGGCCACCAGGCAACTTCGCCCGAATCGGTTATCCCCAAAGCGAGCGAGCGTTCCAGGCTTCTCGTCGTCGAGCCGAAAGGCCTTCCACGCCGCCGACGACCGCAGCATGTCCAGCGCTTCGCGCTGAAACCTGGCGAAGTCTTTGCCGGTATCGCTGCCGGCCTGAAGAGTGTCGAGCAGTCCCGCTCGTGCCGCCTGTCGCTCGGCTCCAACATCGGCGGTCGGCGTTAGGCCGGGAAGCGGATCACCAGGCATCCAGGTTTCATCGTGAAGAAAGAGGGGGTCGAACTTTGGCCCAAGGAAGCCCGCGTGCTGCCCACCCCAATGAGCGTTGTTCTGGTCGCCGACTTGTCGTGGGAGTTGGATCGCGCCGGGGAGCCCGTTGCGATCGCCGCGAAGTTGCCGAATCACGGAGCCGATGCACGGAGGGTCGCGGCGATCCACTTGCGGTTCGCCTCCGGATCGCGGGGCATGCTTCAAGCCCGTGAGGTTATAATGGACGCCGACACCGTGCGTGTCCGATCCGTGCCAGGTCGAACGGATGATGGCAAATCGGTGGGCCTGTTTCGCCAAGAACGGCAGGTGTTCGCAAATCTGGATGCCGGGAACGTTCGTGGCGGTTGGCTTGAATTCACCACGCGTGCCCTCGGGTGCGTCGGGTTTTGGGTCGAATGTCTCTTGCTGTGCCGGGCCGCCGGTCATGTAGAGCAGGATGAGCGACTTACCCTTCTCGCCACTCGTCATTTCGCCCGCGACCGCACTTCCGGTGACGAGCCCGAGCAACGACAGAGGCCCCGCTTGTAAGAGCGTGCGTCGAGAGAAGTGTTCGGCAATATCGGACGAAACAGGCATATGCATCACGCTCCATTAGCCGTCACAGTTCAGGTTCCACCGGTTCTGGTCCGACATCCCAGATCGCTACGGGTGCCTTATTCGTAGCGGTCGCAATCACCTTGCCATCCGGGCTGAACGAAAGCGATCGGACTCCTCGGGTTCCGGTCCCAAGCACTTGGACACGCCGGCCTGTCTGAGGCGACCATACCCATACTTGACCGTCCTGGGTACCCGCGGCTAGCAGGTTTCCCTGAGGGCTGAACGCCAGGCACATGACGACCCGCTCAAACCCCGAGATTATACGCCCGAATTGCCGTGATTGCACGTCTCAAATTTGCACCGCCCAAACCGTCGAACGCGTTAGAGGGGCAGCAATTGACGGGCGACCAATTCCTCGGCTATGCTCGCCTCCGCAACATCTCGCCACCAACCGTCCGAAAGCATGACAATCATGAAGTTTCTGGCTCCACTCCTAAAATCACACGCATAGAACGCACCATGAGAATGTCTTTCTGCAACTGTTCCTTCAGTGCATCCAGGCCCGAAAACTTCGTAGTTCCACGTAGCCGTTCGACGAAAGCCACGGTCATGGCAGTTCCGTACAGGTCGCCCGTGAAATCGAGCAGATGCACTTCAATCTTTCGAGCATTCTCGCCGAAGGTTGGGTTCGGGCCGATGTTGGCTGCCCCTGCGAATCTCTCGGTTGGTGTGTTCGCGATGACGGCATACACCCCCTCGGCGGGGACGAGCGTCTCGATGCCTTCGAGATTAGCCGTGGGAAAGCCAATCGTGCGGCCACGTTTCGCTCCGGTGACAACGCGTCCCGTGAGATGATAGTGGCGATTCAACAGGGCCGTTGCCGCAACGACGTTCCCCTCGTTCAAGGCATTGCGAACCAGGCTGCTCGATACGGGTCGGCCATCTTTCTCAAACGCGGACACTTCACGAAACCGCATCCCGGCCGCTTCGCACAGACTCTTCAGCATCTCGTTCGACCCAGCTCGATCGAGGCCAAAGCGGAAGTTGAAGCCTTCCGCCATCCCGGACGCCCGCAATGATCCGCGAACGATTCGCTCGAAAAACGCTTCTGGAGCGAGAGCGAGCAACTCGCGAGTCGTTTGCAGCACGACCACGTGATCGACGCCAATCTCGCCGAGATGCCGGGCGCGATCGTTGACGGTGGTGAGCGGTGGCTGATAGCGTTCCGGAGCCAGTAGCACGAGCGGATGTGGATCAAACGTGACGGCGACCACTTGCTTGGAGCCCGCTTCCTTCCGGGCGGCCGCGATCAAGGCCGCGTGGCCGAGATGGACGCCATCGAAGTTGCCGATGGCAATGATGCTGCCGTGAACTAGTTCAGGAACCGATTCACCCAGTCGAAGCGGAACAACCGCCATGTTTCTCCCCGAACATTCTCAAGAGATCTCGTGCCATCCATCATGATAAGGGTGAATTTGGTACAATGCGACTTCCGCGGGCCGGTCGGACGACCGTCGCTGGCGCAAGCCAGGGGAGGAAAGTCCGGGCTCCAAAGGGCACAGTGATGGCTAACGGCCACCGCCTTCGCCCATGATGCTCTCCGGTGCATCATGGATACGGAGGCCGGGAAAGTGCAACAGAAAGTAGACCGCCCTTGTTGGAGTGGTGAGTGATAAGTGGTGAAGGATGAATCAGGAAAAGTCATGGACTGAACTCATCGTTCATCGTTTATCACTCATCATTTCAGCAGGGGTAAGGGTGAAACGGTGGGGGGGCGCAAGCTCCTTAATGTAAGAGCCCACCAGCGGCGGGGCGACTCGTCGGCTCGGCAAACCCCACTGGGAGCAAGGCCAAACAGAGAGCAGGGGCTGCCCGTCCCGTTACGACTCTCGGGTAGGCTGCTTGAGCCGCCGGGCAACCGGCGGCCTAGAAAAATGGTCGTCTCCGGGCCGCAAGGTTCGGAACAAAACCCGGCTTATAGACCGGCCCGCGGAAAACCGGTTTCTCTTTCAAGGGAACTTCGAGCAACGAAATACTTCCCACGGATGGAAGCACATTCATTGCGGTGGGCCCGACCACAGTTCATCATCAGCTAGAACTGCTGGACTTTAGTGTCAGCCGTCTCACGAGCCACCGGTAAAGCCAAAGGAACAATAGGCCATTGAACATCGCTCCCGCTACTGCGTTCAGTGTGAGCCACGCTCGTTCCCATTCTGTCCTGACTTCAATCAAGAGACATGCAAAACTTACGGGCATGGTGAATGGGATCGCAATTATCCAGGCGAACACGTCAGGATCGCCCCGAGCCTCAAGAATCAGGTAGGTACAAGCCAGCCAATAGGACAACACCAGGCCCAACCGAATAGCGGGGAACTGCATACCAATTCGCTTTCCAGAGTAAGCCTGTCTTTCACTTTCCAATCGGCACGTTAAACATCAACACATACTCCTTGCTCGCACCTCGATCCGCCGAGGTCGGCATCTGGGCCAGCGTTTTTCCGTCTGGCCCGATGAACCACGAACCGCTGGCCCAGCCGGTGTTGGCGTCCTTCTCGGTCGGCGGTCGCATGGCCGAGTCGTACAGGCCCGCGTGGTTGTGCAGGGCCGCGTGGACTTTCATCTCGGCGATCCAGCCTTTGTCACCGCCCCAGGCGGCGCGGAATCGATACCACCCCGCGATCGTACCACCCGTGGTGTTGGCATGTGGGCCGTAGATGATCTTCGCTCCGCCATCGACCAGACCCTGTAAGTTCTTGCGATCGGTGCCGTCGGCACAAATCGCGATGCCCATTTTGGTGCCCTTGACGTCGAACACTTTGTGCTCGTTGCCGGCCTCGGCGAAGCCTTTCTCGGCAGTCAGCCAGATCTTGTGATGCTTGCCGACGATCTGGCCCTTGGGGTCGATCACGATCTGCGTGTTCCAGTGTTTGCCGTCGGCATCTTCCTCGGCCAGGCCGGCACTCACGTAAACGCCTTTCTCGATTGCCTTGTCGCGAAGAACTTTCACTTCCGGACCGTCGAGTTTTAACCAGGACATGCTCTTGTTGAAACGGTAGCCGTTGATCGAGAGTTCGGGAAAGCCGACGAACTCGGCTCCTTCATCGGCCAGCTTGCCAATGAAGTAAGTGTGCCGTTTCAGATTCGCCTGGATGGCTGTCTCGTTGGCCTTGGCGTCCGGACCCGCAGCATAGACCGACTTCAGATTTACCAGGGCCATCTTGAGGTGCCCGGGGTTCTTGTCGGCGGCACGGGTAATGCCTTCGCCCGTGAAAGTCAGCACGAGCAATAAAAGGCCGGGTGTCATGCGAATCGTCATCTTCACTCCTGATCGGGTTATCCACTCGTTCTATTCTCGAATCGGCATTTCGTTTCGGACTTACAAGCCCGCTCCGCTGAACTCGGCCTTCCTGAATCGGATCTGGCTGCCGGAATGATCCTTCGCCCCTCGCCCGATTCATCGCGGGAAATACGCTAACTCTCCCCCTTCCACCCTTTGAGACCCTCGATGAACGGCTTGAACATTCGCACCGATGCGTGCAACCTCGATTTTCTCTCGCTCGGCGCACTCGTGCATCGGCTCGACCCGGGCATTATTCCCTTTCGCAAAGCTCGCACGCTGGACATCCACGTCTCGGGCGGCGAGTACAACGTGGCCGCCAATCTCGCGGATTGCTTCGGCCTCAAGACCGGCATCGCCACCGCGATGGTGAACTACCCGCTTGGCGAATTGATCCAGGGCCGCGTGCGTGAAATGGGCGTGACGCCGTTCTACAAGTGGTTCGAGCACGATGGTGTTCGCGGTCCAAATTTGGCCACGGTCTACAGCGATCGCGGGCACGGCGTGCGGGCTCCGGTCGTGTTCTACAACCGCTCGAACGAGGCTGGGGCACTGCTCAAGCCAGGCGACTTCGACTGGGCCGGTATCTTCAAGTCCGGCGTGCGTTGGTTCCATTCGGGTGGCATCTTTGCTGCACTTTCCGAGACGACGGCGGAACTCATCATCGAAGGGATGAAGGCGGCCAAGGCCGCCGGGGCGATCACATCGCTCGACCTGAATTTCCGGGCCAAGTTGTGGAAGACGGTTGGCGGCGAGGCTCGGGCCGTGCAAACATTGCGACGCATCGTCGAGCACGTCGATTGCCTGATCGGCAATGAGGAAGATCTGCAGAAAGGCCTCGGCGTCAAAGGCCCGGAGGTCACGAAGAAGACCGAGTCGAAGCTCGATCCCGACTTGTTCTTCGGCATGATCGAGGCCACGGTGAAGGCGTTCCCGCACGTAAAAATGGTGGCCACGACTTTGCGTGAGGTCCATTCGACCAATCGCCACGATTGGGGTGCAGTACTCTGGCTCGACGGCAAGCGTTATGTGAGTCCGACGTGCCAACTCGATGTCATCGATCGCATCGGCGGCGGCGACGGTTTCGCAGCAGGGTTGCTGTTTGGTCTGCTTTCCGGCAGATCGCCGGAGGATTCGCTGCGGTTGGGCTGGGCACACGGTGCTCTGCTCACGACCTTCCCGGGCGACGTGACCATGGCGAAACTCGAAGAAGTGGAAGCCTTCGCCAAGGGGGGCTCGGCCCGGGTGCAACGCTAGTTCGGTGCCAGGGCTGATGCGAAACTGCGTGGCCGTGTCCTTCCGGGAGAGCGAGGCGATTAAGGGAGGGCGAGGCTCCTGCCGAGCCTGCTCCCCCTGGCTCGGCAGGAGCCTCGCCCGCCCACAGGTGCCGCGCCCTCCCGCGACAACGCACCCGGCCAGATGAGCCCCTAACAGATGAAAAGCTCTCATTTTTTAGGATTGTCCTTTCATTATCGACCGCGAATTGGCACAATAATGCTGACTCAAAGCGGCCTTCCACTACTCGCCCTCCCAATTGGCCGGCCGCCTGCATTTTCGCTTGTGTTGATCTTTATTTCGCTGCCCATCCTTTGGTTAGCCGGGCCAGTGTTTGCGGATCTCGTTCGGCCTGACCAACCTAAGAGTTCTCCTCATGCTTTTTTCTCTTCGTTCGCTGCCGAAATCCAAGCGTTCACGCAAGCTTCGATTCGACTCACTTGAGTCGCGCGAGGTTCCAGCCGCACCGGGATTGGATGTCACTCCGCCGCTCACCGAGAAAATTCGCGTGGACGCCCCACCCACGCTGAGCACGCCTGAAATGCCAGCCCTGGCAAGCATGAGCCCGGGAATGGTCGGCGCGATCCAAAACATGTGGAAATTGCCGATCGGAACACAGACGGATCGGTGGGTGATTCAGTTGCCGGACGGCCGGTTGCCGTTCGCGTTGAGCGCGATCGGGGCCGTCTCGCTTCAGGACGTGCCGTACTGGGCGAACTCGTACGTCGTCAATTTCTCTTCGCCCGTGGATGTCGAAAATTTCCCAACGGCTCTGAGCGGCGTGACCGAAGCGGAGTTTTACTATCCGCTCATTAGCCGGATGCTCGAAAAGAAGTTCGTGCCGAACGATACCTTGTTCAGCGGTCAGTGGCATTTGCGTAACACGGGCCAGAACGGCGGTACCCCTGGAGCGGACGCGAACATAGTCCTTGCCTGGGATGAGTTGGATGGTGGTGGACAACCCGTGCGAGGCGCGGGCGTCGTGATCGGCGTCGTCGATGATGGCCTGCAGCGAGTACACCCGGACCTCGTGGCGAACTATTCTGCTTTACACAGTTACGATTTCAACGACAGTGATCTCGATCCCACGCCCAGTGCCGGCGATGGACACGGCACGTCGGTCGCGGGTGTCGCGGCGGGGCGTGGAAGCAACAACTTGGGCATTTCAGGCGCTGCGCCGCAAGCCACTCTGGCTGGCCTGCGAATTCTCGGCGGATCGATTGACGATTCCATCGAAGCGGCCGCGCTCGGCTACCACCCCGATGACATCGATATTTACAGCAATAGTTGGGGGCCGGCGGATAACGGCACGCTCGGCTTCATCGGGCCAATGGCCTTGGCTCAGCTCCAGACCGGCACAACCTCGGGTCGAAGCGGGCTCGGCAGTATCTACACCTGGGCTGCGGGTAATGGACTCGGGTCGAACGATAATGTCAACTACGATTCCTATGCGAATTCGCGTTTCGTGATCGCTGTTGGTGCCATCGACCACAGCGGCGTTCAGTCGTACTACAGCGAGCCAGGCGCGGCCATGCTGGTGACCGCCTATTCGGATGGTAGTGTGTCCGGCATCACGACCACCGACCTGATGGGGAGCGATGGCTACAACGGCCTGTCCGATCAGAACTACACGAACGGTTTCGGTGGCACGTCCTCCGCTACTCCCCTGGTTTCAGGCGTGATCGCCTTGATGTTGGATGCTAATCCGTCCTTGTCGTATCGCGACGTGCAGCACATCCTCGTTAAGTCGGCTGAAAAAAACAGTCCGGGCGATGCGGGTTGGTCGAACAATGGTGCCGGGTTGCACGTGAATCACAAATTTGGCTTTGGTGCGATCGATGCCCTGGCAGCGGTCACGCTGGCAAAGACCTGGTCCGCGGTGCCCACGCAAATCTCTTTTAGCTCACCCGTTCAAAATGTGAATGCCGCGATTGCCGAGTATCCGGGCACTGGATTAACTCGCACCTTCAACATGACTCAAGACATGAGACTGGAGCATGTCGAGTTGGTCATGAATGTCACCCATACCTATATAGGCGATCTCAATATTACGCTCACGTCTCCGTCGGGCACTCAGTCGATCATGTCGACAACACACACGGACACCTCGGAAGCTTTTGACGATTGGGTCTTCAGCACCGTCCGGAACTGGGATGAATCTCCCATGGGGATGTGGACCGTCAAAATCTTCGACGGTGCCAATGTCGACATCGGCAACTGGAACAGTTATTCGCTGAATTTCTATGGCACGCCGGCGATCGATCCTCCAATTCTCGCCAGCATCGAGTCGACGATCATCGACTATGTCACCTTGCAGGGCCAGTTGCCGATCACGCAAGCCGTGACACTGGTCGATACCGATAGCACCAGCATGGGAAGTGCGACCGTCACCATCGCGAGCAACTACATTGCCGCCCAGGACTTCTTGCGCTTCACCAATCAGAATGGCATCACGGGCAGCTTCAGTGCCGGCGTGCTGACTCTGAACGGCCCGGCTACAACCGCTCAGTATCAAACGGCACTTCGATCGGTTGCCTACGAAAACACGTCGCCGACTCCCTCGACTCTCCAACGTCGAGTCGATTTCCGGGTCACGGATTTTGGCGGTGCCGTCAGCAACATCGTGCTCCGAAGAATCAACATCGTTACCACGAACAATACGCCGACCTTGAATACGCTGACGAATCCGGCCGCGCTCAACGAGGATGGCACGCAGTCCAAGGCCCTCAGCGGAATTTCAGCCGGTGGCGAGACCCAGGATCTTACGGTCACGGCGACTTCCGATAATCCAGGCTTGATCCCGATTGTCAATGTCGTCTACACCAGCCCCAACGCAACGGGCTCGGTGAATTATTCGCCCCTTCCGGATCAGTTCGGGACGGCGGTCATCACGGTGAAAGTCAAGGACTCGGGAGGCGCGGAAATTACCCGAACCTTCACTGTCACCGTGAACAGTGTGAACGACACGCCGAGCTTCACCAAGGGCGTGGATCTCAATGTGATCCTGGATGCACCGGCGCAGACGTTTCCGAACTGGGCGACCGCCATCAATCCCGGTGCGGCAAACGAATCGGGACAGGTGCTCACATTCGTTGTAACACCCGCAAACACGGGCCTCTTCTTGGTCCAACCGGCCATCGACTCGAGTGGGACACTCACATTCACGCCGCTGATTGGTGCGGCAGGCTTCACTACCATCGACGTTCGTTTGCAGGATAATGGCGGCGGCGCGTTTCAGAGTCCCGTCCAGACGTTCACCATTAACATCGAAGCGAACGACGCGCCGGTTTTGGATAATGCGATCGCGACTCGCTTCACCGCCATCCCTCGCGGAACGGCGAATCCGCTGGGCGATACGATTGCAACACTCGTGGGTTCAACGATTACCGATCCGGACCCGCTACCGTTTGAAGGAGTCGCGGTTGTCGGCCTCACGGGACTTGCGAACGGAACCTGGGAATACTCGCTAGACGCAGGTGCAAGCTGGACACCATTCGGGTTGGTCTCGACTTCAGCCGCGAGGCTGCTGCGTGCAACGGACATGGCACGATTCGTGCCGGATCCGCTCGCGCCGACCATTGTTGGCACCCCCAGGATGACCTACCACGCCTGGGACCAATCGGCGGGCCTGTTCGGCGATGTTGTCGATTTGGAACCGCCTGCTTCCACCACTGGCCTCGACACAGCGTATAGCATCAATTCGACGATCGCAGGCTTGCGCGTGGCCATGACCATGACGCCGCTCTTGGAAGATCCCAAGACGAACAAGGGAGATCAGGTCTTTGCCTTGACGGCAACTTTAGTCACCGACAACGATCTCAAGTCGAAACGCGGCATGGCTGTGACCGGCCTGGCCAGCACGACTCTTGGAACCTGGGAATACACGGTCGCAGGCAAGTTTGTGCCCATCGGTTCCGTTAGCCCGAGCAATGCTCTGTTGCTGGGCGACAAGGATCGCATTCGCTTCGTGCCCAAGACGAACCAGTCCGGACAAGCGAAATTCCTCTTCCACGCCTGGGATCAGACCAACGGAGTGAAAGGCGCACGCAAAGACATCTCGGCACTCAATGCCGTCGGTGGCGGAACGGCTTTCAGCTCCGTTGAAGACACCCTGTTTGTTCAGGTGCTGCCTGCCAACGATCAGCCGGTTCTCGCCTTGGGGCCCAACGTAAGACTGACGCCTGTTCCCATCGGTACGGCCGAACCAACTGGGAACACCGTGGCCCAGATTCTTGGCGGCATGATGACCGATGGCGATTCGACCGACCCACGCGGAGTCGGAATCGTCGGAGTGATCAACACGGGCGGCACCTGGCAGTACCGGCTGAACGCGACCGTGTTCTGGGTAGACATTCCCGTCGTCAGCACCAAGTCCGCGTTCCTGCTCGGTGACCTCGACTCCATTCGTTTCCGACCGCAATCGTCGTTCTCGGGAACTGCAACCTTCAAGTTCAAGGCCTGGGATCGAAGCGCCGGTGGTGTCATTGGTTTCTCGCTCGATCCGACCAGGAATCTTTCGTTTTCCCTGGCTACGCAAACTGCAAAGGTCCTGATTTCGGACGCACCTCGGCTTGAGAATACTGCACCGCAACTGAATAACGCGACCTTCCCACGCCTCAGCACCTACGTGGAGGATGGTAGGGTCGCAGGGGATTTGGTTTCGTCGCTCTTGCTCGGCAATAGCGTCATGGATGGCAATTTTGGCGATCCTCAGGGCATCGTGGTCAAGGGAGCAACAGCGACCGCCGCAGGAGTTTGGCAGTACAATGTCGGCGCCGGCTGGAAGAGCATGGCCGACGCCTCCCCGGCACTCGCGCTGTATCTGAGAGACACGGACAAGATTCGCTTCCTGCCCACCAAGGATGCAAATGGGCTGGCAATTCTCACCTTCCATGCGTGGGATCGCACTCAGGGTTTGGCAGGCCAGCGGACCGACCTGACCAAGCCCGGCGCGACTGGCAGCACGTCAGCCGTCAGCTTCCTGTTCGATACCTGCACGATTGACGTGGTTGCTGTGAATGACGCGCCGGCGTTAAATGTGGAACGCATGTTCTTGTTCACTGAAATCGCGCCGATGTTGCCGACGGACCCCGAACCAGCAGGCGATTTGGTTGCCAGTTTATTAGGGACTGCAATCTCGGATGTGGACGTGGGCGGCCTACGGGGAATCGCGATTACGAAGATCGATACCACACTGGGGGCATGGCAATATCAGTTGAACGGCACGCCAAACTGGGTGCCCATCAGTAACGTTTCGAATGCGAATGCACTGTTGGTCCGAGACATCGACCGAATTCACTTCTACCCCTTGTCAGGTATCGAGGCGAAACCGCTTCTGAGCTTCAAGGCCTGGGATCAAGAAGATGGGACCGTTGGCTCCTACGTGAACACCACGGTGGACACCGTGGACATCCTGGCGCCTCAGAACACCATCTTGAGGACATCGTTCAGCAAAGCCATCGGCACCGCGATGGCAACCGTGAATGCCGTGAACGATCGGCCGATTCTCTATCCGAAAGTCGCGGCACGGTTGGAACCGGTTTTGACGAACGATACCAATTCGCCGGGCACGCTTGTCGGCAATTTGCTTTCCTACTCGGCCATCGATCCAGATGCTGGTGCGTTGAGGGGAATCGCCGTGGTGACGATCGACATCAAGAAGGGGACCTGGCAGTTCTCCAGCGATGGCGGTGCAAACTGGCTTCCGGTTGACTTGGTTTCGACCAAGTCGGCGTTGTTGTTGCGAGCACAGTATTTGATTCGCTTTGTGCCCACTGTGCCTGGCTTCGTCGGAACCGCGAAGCTGACCTACCATGCCTGGGATCAGACGTTCGGAACCGCAGGAACCAAAGTGAATCCGCTAACTGTTGGAGCCACCGCCTTCAGCGTGGCCAAGGCGACGTCGATCGTGAACGTGAATACGGCCCCGAATATTGACGCGTAAATTGTAACCCGCACACTCCGTGTGCGGGAGGTCGGCACACGGAGTGTGCCGACTACTTTGGGAGGGCTACTTTTTCCGATCGCCCACGAACGTCATCACGCCCATTCCTTCCGGACGTGGCGTTACGCCGGCCGGGCCGCTCCAGGCCTGGATGCCCTTGCCGGGCACGGTTCGCACCACGTTCACCGCCCATAGTTTTCCGGGTACGACCACGTCGCCGGTCAGTTCCTTCAACGGAATTGCGACCTCGGCAGTCCAGCCCGTTTCCTCTGCATGAATGGCCACGAACCACTTGGGGTTCCAGGTTTTGTCGCCCCAGCAATCTTCGGCGAGTGCTCCACGCTGATCGATTTGCAATTGGTAGTAAGTCTGGTAATCGCGATCGAGATCGATCATCAGACTCACGCGATCGAACGCCCGCAGATCCATGTCGTGCGTGCGGCCCTCGGCTTTGTCTTTCTTCATTCCGGCCGGATGCTTGCAGACGACGGCAATATAAAGATGCTCGTCGTCGAATGAGAACGCAACACGCGTGCCATCAGCCAGAGCTGGTGCAATCACGTTCGCATTGGGTTTTCCAGGCATTTCCTTGGCCATGCGTTCGATTGCTTCCTTGCAGCCGAACTCTTGGCCCAGTTCGCCTGCCGTGGTCGAAAGCGGCATCGGGATCGCATCCTGCCAACACGCATCGTCGAGTTTGCCATCGAGGTACGGCTTCTGGGTCGTTCGACGGCAAGCACCCACGGGCTTCGGCGGTGTCGGCGAGCCGGCTCGATTCAGGAGCCAGGATTCGAGCAGCACGCAATCACGCCAGGGATCCGAACCGCGTGCCGTCGGTGGTGAGCCGAGCGGAACGGTCGTCTCCGTGATGTATTTCAAGAGCCAACGCTGCGATTCTTCGGCTCGACCCAGTTGGCGTCGAGCGGCAGCGAGGCACAAATTCGTCGGCAAATCGCGAGCATACAGGCTGCCATGTGCTTCGAGCCGGCCTTCCAGATCGAGAGCCCCTTCGTACCACTTGCGGGCGGACACCATCGCGGGGAGCGTTTCCCGTTGAGTCGTTTGGATCACTTCGGTTTCCTTCGGGAACTGATCCTTGATCTTCGCTTTCGGAATGACTCGCCGTGGATCGGGCCGATCCTTCAGGTCGAACGACAGGCTTGAGAGTTCCACGAACTGGCCGAGTTCGGCGCGATGCCGTGCCTCGCTGCTCGAATGAAAGCGGACCAGCCAACGAGCGGCCTCGATGCCGAGCGGATGGCCAGGATATTTGTTGAGCATGAGAATGTAGGCTTCGCGAGCCAAAGCCCACTGGCCGGCCTTTGCATATGTCGAAGCGGCCGTGAACATGGCCTGTCCCGCATCGAGAGCCGGCAAGTCCTTCACGGCCTCGCCGATCGCGGATAGTGCTTGGTCGGCATTGGCGATGCCGCCCACCCTGCCAGCGACGACGGCTTGCACATTGCGCTTCTTTTCGTGGGCAATCTTGAGCGCGGCTCGCTTTGGCTCATCCTCTTCGGCGAGGGCGGGCAATTCGCGACGGGCGGCACCACCTGGAGCCAACGGTACGCCTTCGAAGATCTTGGTCTGGCCCTCGGCATCTTTCAAACGGGTAGCAGCCAGGCGATAGCCGGGCACTTCGCGTGCTTCGTCCCACAATCGGAACGCCTGCGATGCGTAGCCGCTCGCACTGTCGCCCAGGCGGGACAACTGACTCGTGACATCTACTTGTAAAGCGGCCGGATCCTTCTTGCTTAAGGTGACCAAGAGCTTTCGCCCGGCCCATTCGTGCAGGCCCAGAGTCTTGATTTGCTCGGGAAACACGTCCGGATCGGCCGCAACTTCGAAGGCTTTGCGGAGGACTTCAAATACAGCACGCGACGATTCGTCGGTCGGCGGATCGGTGACGATGACGTCGGGCTTCCAAATACGAAGAGCCAGAACCATCTGCCGCAACATGGTCACGGCGGCTTTTTCGCCGTGCCGCCGTTCCCACGTATCGAGAATGGCTTGTACGTCGGCACCATCCTGAAAGCCGGCCATCGGAAATTGCCAGAGAACCTCGCCGGCCGCACCGCCGGTTTGACGCATGGCCAAATTCAGACGCTCGGTGTCCGTGACTCGCTGTGGGTCGGCCGCCTTCATGGCGGCTGCGATTCGTTCCGCGTCGGAGTCGTATCGGCGTGCCAGCGTGGCCGGATCGGGACAGGTCACGCCAAGCGCGACGGCCAAGTAGCCTTCCTCGCCACCCAGGGCAGCCACGGTATCAAGCGGTACTCGCTTCGCATCCGCGTGAACGAACATCATTGCAGCACGCATGCCGCCTTGACGCTGCACGGTCCAGGTCTTGCCGCCATCGGTCGTCGCGAGGATCGTGCCCAGTTCGCCTGTCGCCCAGCCACGATTTTCATCGAGAAAGAACACGGCATGAAGCGGCATCGCCTGGCCGGTTTTCAGCACTTCCCAGGTCAGGCCATGATCGGCTGAATGGAACACGATCGAGCCAGGTCGCCCGACGGCCCAGACGTGCGAACCATGAACCGCGACGCCATGAAAGTCGATGGAAGCCCGTAGGTTTTGCGGCAGTTTCAAATCGGGAAAGCCCCAACGAACACCGGCCGTATTTTGGCTGACCATGATCAGCCCACCCTGGCCGACGGCCACTGCACGGTCGCCATTAAGCTTGAGGCCTTTCACATTGCGACCTGCGAGCGAATCGACATCGGCCATGCCCATCGCGCCGTCGCGAACGGGTGCCAACCGATTCCAGGTGCCGGCCAAAACGCCTGTGTCCGGATCGGAGAAATCGCCCGTGAGCCACGACGGTGTGCGTGTTCCGGGAACCGGCTTCCAGTTACGGCCGCCATCGAGAGTCGTGAACATGCCGCCTGGGAACACTTCATTGCCATCCCCGGCCGCGATGCCATTACGTTCGCCGAAGAACTTCACAAGGTTCAAACCGGGCACGGCATTCGTGCTCACGTTCGGCCAGGTCAATCCGCCATCGCTCGTGGCCAACACCACGCCGGATGAACCGCCGCCCGACAGTTCGGTGCGGCCGACAATCCAGCCGGAATACGGTGTCAGGAAGTGCATGGAGCGCAGTGAAGCCCGCGTGCCAGAGGCCTGCCGTTCCCAGGTCTTGCCCTTGTTGATGGTGTGCCAAATGACGCCATCATCGCCTGCGGCCCAGCCTTCATTTTCGTCCACGAATTGGATCGTTCGCAGGGCAGCATCGCCGAACTGGGCTAACTCTTGGGAAAATACCGGCAGGGTCATCAACAGACAGGCCACTAATGTGCGCATTGGGATTCCTCTGGGGCAATACCCCTCTTGGTTCCCTTGGGCGATACCCCCGCCAACCCCAAAAATCCAGGTGGATTCGCTAAAGTCGCGCCGCGCAATTGCCGACAATCCCCCGCCGGGCTTCCGACAACCGGCACATCTTACCTAGTTTCTCTGTCACCTCGGTACGATCCGAACTCTCGGCATGAACCACACGGCCCGCAACACCGATAGATACGGAGTCCCGAGTTTCATCGTTGAGGTAGTCATGGATTTGACTCGTCGTACCCTCTTGCATGGAGCAGCCGTTGCTGGCGGCCTGATGCTAGCGTCCCGGGTGCCCGCCCAGGCAGCAGGAAAAAGTACCCCCGGCTGGATCGAAGGGAAGATGACTGGGGCCATGGCGGTTGTCGAAACCTTGGTTCAAGAAGGCTGTGAGTGCGTCTACGGAATTCCGGGCGCTCAGGAGAACGAACTCTGGGACGCGATGAAGACGAAGGGGCTGCCGTACTTGCTCTGCACGCACGAATTCAGTGCATCAACAATGGCTGATGGCTACGCTCGCACAAAAGGCAAGCCGGGCGTGTTGGCGGTTGTGCCCGGACCAGGCGTGACCAATTCGCTGACCGGAATGGGCGAGGCCCTCATCGATTCCGTGCCGCTCGTGGCCATCGTCGGCGACATCGCTCAGGGCGAAAAATTTCGGCCGTTCCAGGTGCATTGCCTCGACCAAGTCGCTCTGCTCAAGCCCGTCACCAAAGGCGTCTTCCACGTCGAGAAAGTCGATCAAATCGCGGCGGCCATTCGTTCCGCGTTCACACTGGCCATGTCCGGCGAACCCGGTCCGGTGGCCGTGGTGATTCCGTATACGCTCCTGGTCGATGTGCACGATTTTCGCACCCCGCCTGGTGAAGCACCAGCGGTGCCGTTCGACGAAAAATGCTTTCTCGATGCCCTCAAGATTCTGAAAGAAACTCGGCTCAAAATCGGCATCTATGCCGGGCAGGGCTGTCAGGACTACTCGGACGCACTCATCCAACTGGCTGAAGTGCTGCAGGCTCCTGTCGCAACCAGCGTTTCGGGCAAGGGCGTGTTTCCGGAAAATCATCCGCTTTCAGTCGGCTGGGGTTACGGTTCCCACGCGACCGGCGCGTCCGAAAAAATCTTCACAAGCATGATTCCCACGCACCAGATTGATGTACTTCTTGCGATCGGCGTGCGCTTCAGCGAGGTTTCGACCGGCTACTACAACATGCCGAAGATTCACAAAGTGATCCATGTCGATGCCAATGCCTGCAACCTCGGCAAGGTTTTGAAGACCGACGTCTCCGTTCATGCCGATGCGGGTATCTTCCTCGCCAAGACTTTGGAATTTACCCCGGCCCTCAAGCGCGAATTCGACGGCAAGCAACAAGATCGCATCAAGGCCGCGAAGGCCGATGATCTCGCGCGGCATAACAAGCAAGAAGCACTTTCCGGTGCGGACCCGATGCAGTTTCTGCTGAAACTGAGAAAATGTTTGCCGGAAGATGGCCTGGTATTCGTTGACGTGACCGTGAGCGAGCATCTCGCGGCCGAGGCTTTTCAGGTCACAAAACCACGTACCTATTTCAATCCCACCGACAACCAGGCCATGGGCTGGTCGATTCCTGCCGCACTCGGTGCCGCGAAGGTTTCGCCTGGAAAACCAGTCGTTACCATCACGGGCGATGGCTGCTTCATGATGTCCGCGATGGAAATCTCCACGGCCGCACGGGAGAACCTGCCGGTCAAGTTCTTCATCCTCGACGATCAGGCTTATCACTACATGCAGCGTTTGCAGAAAGCCGCCTATCTGCGAACGACGGCCACGATTCTCGCCCGGATGGACTATTCCGCGTTCGCTCAGGCAATGGGCGTTGGCTACCTCGAAATCGACAGCACGTCCAAACTTGAAGCCGGCATTCAATCGGCACTCGCGTATCCTGGACCCGTGTTGGTTCGCGTGATGGTCGATTATCGCGATCGCAAGATTCGCTGGATTGATGCGGTTGCTCGCCGCTATGTGCGTGAGATGACCCCGGCCCAAATGACGCGGTTCCTCGCCCGACTCGGTAGCCGAGCCGTGGATTTTCAGCCTGCAAACGATTGATTCGCATGGCTGCGAGCCAAGAATTGGGTATTCCCTGAGAATCAGAAAAAATCTCTTTCTCAGGGAACCTTTTGGTCTGCCAATGCGTCCAACCTGTGGTAGGCGAGAAGCCCATTTCCTTTTGGCTTCTTTCCCAGAAAATCCTCTTGCGATTCGCACCAAAGTCTGAATAATTCACTTTACCTTCCTTCCAGCCCGCCAGCCCTTCTCATCGCTCTTTCGAGGATCTTCACCATGGTCCGCTCTTTCTCACTCGCGTTTTCCCTGCTCGCGATTCCCGCCTTTTCCTTCGCGGCCGAACCGATCCGTGTGACCATCGACACGCAAGTGCGTGCTGCATGGACCAAGGAGAAGATCGCTCCCGCAAAGCCCGCATCGGATGCTGAGTTCCTGCGTCGCGTCTCGCTCGATCTGATCGGCGAGGTGCCGACTTACGAGGAGACGATCGCGTTCCTCGATGACAAGGACTCGACGAAGCGTGAAAAATTGATCGACAAGCTGATCGCCGATTCGCGATTCGCTCGCCATCAGGCTGACGTATGGGACATGGTCCTGTTTGGCCGTCGGCCGCCGGGCTACGAGACCGACAAGCGCGACGGTTTCCGCACCTGGCTTGCGTCGAAGTTTGAAAAGAACGTTCCCTACGACGTCTGGACGCGCGAGTTGTTGAAAGCCGAGGGGAACAGCGTCGAGACCGGCGCGATGTACCTGGTGCAGTACAGCAGGCAGCCGGAAGACGCGATCGAAAACATTTCGCAAACGTTCCTCGGCGTGCAGCTTCAATGTGCTCGCTGTCACAATCACCCGTACGAGAAGTGGAAGCAGAAGGAATTCTTCGGCATGGCCGCGTTCCTCGCCCGACTCGAAGTCGTCAATGTTGGCAAGAAGGGGATCCTGAACATCTACGCGATCGGCGAGAAGAACAGCGGCGACGTTCGCTTCACCGGCCCAGCCAAGGACACCAAGCCCGGCGACAAGGGCGAACCGGTGAAACCTAAGTTCCTCCTGGCCGACGAACTCAGCGAACCGCCGTTGCCGAAGGACTTCAAGGAAGTGAAATTCGTCGCCAACCAACCGCCGCCGAAGCCGACGTTCTCGCGCAAAGATGCTCTCGCCGACTGGATCACGAAAGCAGACAACCCGTTCTTCGCACGGGCGATCGCCAATCGTATCTGGGCACAGTTCATGGGCCATGGGCTGGTACACCCCGTCGATAACCTGAGCCCGTCGAATCCGCCCAGCCATCCGGAACTGCTCGACACGCTGGCGAAGGAAATCGTCGCGCACAAGTTCGATCTGAAATGGCTCATCCGTGAAATGGTGAGTAGTGCAACCTATCAGGTCTCCGGCACCGGCAATGGCGAGCCGATGCCGCAATGGTACCAGCACGCCCGATCGCGGCCACTCTCCGCCGAGGAACTGATTGAATCGTGGCGAATCGTGACCGGTTATGCCGCGAACGAGAAGGTGAACCCACGCAAGGGCGAGACAGGCCGTTTCCGTCCGCTCGGCGAATACGTTGTGAGTTACTTCGGCTCACCCAACACCGGCACCGGCGACTTCCAGGGCGGCCTGCAGGAGCACCTCTATCTGAACAACGGCCCCCTGAGCCAGATGGCCACCGCGAAAGGCGGCGTCGGCGAGTACCTCGCCGATACGAAAAAGCCAATCGAAGACCGCATCGAGCGATTATTCCTGACGACGCTCAATCGCCGTCCAGCCCCGGAGGAAGTGAAGAAGTTCGCGGCGTTTCTGGATGGGAAGAACTCGCCAACCGACGCGGTGTGGGCGCTGATTACTTCGAGTGAGTTTCGGTTTAATCATTGATCGTTTTTGACCCCGGATGGGGTCTCAGACATTAGCCGGTGGTCGAGCGCCAGTTCGACCACCGGAACACGTACAACCAAAATGATTTGCACCCCGGAGGGGTGCCAGAGGACTTCACCCCAATACGTCAGCCGGAGATATCCATGGCCTCGACCTATCTCAGCCTGCACTACCACATCACGTTCTCGACAAAATACCGCAAACCCTTGATCGTAGATGCCTGGCGTGACCGCCTGCATGAATACCTGGGCGGCACGGTGCGTGGCCTAAAAGGCATCCCCGAATCCATCGGCGGCGTGGAGGATCACGTGCATCTGCTCGCCGGTCTTCGAGCCACGCACTGCCTGGCTAATTTTGTTCGCGATCTCAAGAAGGCCGGCACGTCCTGGGTTCACGACCAAAAACTCGATCCGCAGTTTTCCTGGCAGGAAGGCTACGCGGCCTTCACAGTTAGCCCGAACTCTCGTGAAGGCGTTCGCAAGTACATCGGAAATCAGGTAGAACACCATCGGCGAATGAATTATCTCGACGAACTTAAGAGGATTCTCGAAGAGGCGGGAGTCGAGTATGATCCGAAGTACCTGGAGTGAGTCATCGGCTCTGGCACCCCTCCGGGGTGCGAGGGTCTTTCTGTGCCCGTTCCGGTGGTCGAGCTGACGCTAGACCACCGGCTAATGTCTGCGACCCCTCCGGGGTCAACGGAAGGTAGTCTGCGTTCCGAACCTTCCGACCTCGAAGGGGTTAGAGATATTAACCGGGTTTTGTAGCTTCCGACCCCGAAGGGGTCAGAGATATTAGCCGGTGGTCGAGCGCCAGCGAGACCACCGGTAGCAGGTGTTCCAGTCGACCGACCCCGAAGGGGTCGCAGAACGTCGCCATGGCCAAAACGTCAATCGTCCCGGGAATCGGCCTTCTGCGACCCTTTCGGGGTCGGTCAGTAGGATTACCTCGGTATCCGGTGGTCGAGCTGACGCTAGACCACCGGCTAATGTCTGCGACCCCTCCGGGGTCAACAGGAGATCGCGAAATGCAAAGCCATGATCGATTGGCTGGAGTCATCTTCGACCTTCCGC
>SIAJ01000087.1 GCA_009691845.1 Gemmataceae bacterium | reverse complement strand
CTGGCGTTGAGTGGTCGCCCTCATTGGGAAGATGAAAAAGAGCAGATCGGAAATCTCTGCCTCCTTCTCGCCCACGAGAATATGGGAAAGCAAGACATGCCCCTCGATGAGTGGCTTCGTACTCGCGAGTCCGGATTCCTCAAAAGGCACCTCATCCCTGACAACGAATCTCTCTGGAAGTTTGACCGGTTTCAACAGTTCATGAAGGCCAGGCAGGAGTTGATCAGTAGGCGTCTGCAATCGGTTCTTGGATCGTGAGAATCGAGCGATTGCTCCAAAATGCACGATCTCTTGGAGGCATGCATGAAAGACGGTAATCCTACGGACCGGTGGGGCTGCGGCCTCGGGACTCAGGCAGCCACGATTAACGAGTATTTATCCGAGGGTGTCTTTCTGTCCGCACAAAAGATATACGAGCGATTGGTACGGAAGTTTCCCTCAACAACCGTTGGGCGAGTGAGGCAGCACATTCAATTCCTGAGGAAGGATTTCAAGCGATTCTTGCGCGAAGAACGTGAATGTCGTAGAGTCAAATTCCGGCTCCAGGGATGAATGGAAACTCCACATTCCGAAAAATGTCCGCCATGGCAATCGTGACGGGCTCCGAGAAAAACGTTTGCGGTTGCGGATGAATAAGAATATCTTGCAGTAGGGTAGAGGCGGGGTACAATCGGGTGAAGTAGGGAGTGTCCGGTCATGCGTACCGCATATTTTGCGTCAGCCGTCGCCCTGAGCGTGTTGTTGTGTCCGGGGTCGGGCTTCGGCCAGGGGAACAACGTCAAGGAGAAGAAACTCAAGCCCCCTCCGGATGAGTTTCGTGCTGTGCTCTCGGCAGTCGAAGAGGCGTACAAGGCTCCGCGTGAGGTGGACAAAGACGTTCTGGACGAACTCCGCAAACAATATCGCGACCCGAAGCCCGAGCGCGAGGCCAAGATTTTCCGGGAGATTCGCCGGCTCTACGAGACGACTCCGGAACTCGAGCAAACGATTCTGACGGAAATCCGCCGGGCATACGAACAGCCGAGTGCCGAGCAAGAGGAGCGGATCTTCAACTCGATTCGCCGTGCTCCGCAACTTCCATTGGGTACCGTTCCGATTCAAGCCCAGGCCGAGCTGGCTGAAAAATTGTTTCGCAAGCTCGACCAGGATGGCAATGGTTTCCTTGGCTCCGACGAAATGTCCGAGCTACTGCACGGACAACGCGCCCAGTGGGACAAGAATCGGGATGGGCTCGTCAGTTTCGAGGAATATGGGGCGTACTACCAGGCCCAGCTCAAATCGGTTTCGGAGCAAGTCGCGTCGGGCGAACTGCCGCTCAAGCTGCCGAAGGGAACGGTCTCTCCAGATGCCGCCCCGTCGAGAATCGAAGAACCCCGACCAATCGATGGCCGACCCGCCAAGCCGTTGCCGGATCTACCCAGATGGTTTGCCGAATGCGACCTCGACGCGGACGGACAGGTCGGCTTGCATGAGTGGCGGAAACTTGGTCACGCTATCAAAGAGTTTCTTGTCATGGACGGCAACAAGGACGGCTTTCTGGAAGCGAGCGAACTTCGTGCCTTCCTTGCCGATAGTTCCTCGACCATAGCCAGCAAATTGCGTTCTCGCTGACCGAACGAACTCCTACTGGAAACCTGGTACGTGAATCCGCAATTCAAATACTCGACTCGCCGCTCGTTCCTCGTCGCCTCTGGCCTGGGGCTCGCCGGGTTTCCATTTAGTTCGCCCGTGCTAGCAGCACCGAAAGCCGAACCAGCGAGCAGCGGCGGCAAGGCCAAGTCCACCATCCTGTTCTTTCTGTGCGGTGGAGCGTCGCACATCGATATGTGGGACATGAAGCCTAGTGCACCGGCCGAGTATCGCGGACCATTCCAGCCGATCGCCACTTCGGCACCGGGCGTTCGACTCAGTGAACATTTACCGTTGCTGGCGAAAGAGGCTCATCGCATCGCCGTGGTGAATTCGGTCAGCGGGACCGTGAATACGAACGATCATCATGCCGGGTTCTACTACCAACTCACGGGGCACGTGCCGGACTTGAGTTTTCGGACGCTCGGCAACAATCGCACGCCGTTTCCGGACGATTGGCCGTTCGTTGGCACCGTGGTCGGGGCAAAGCGGCCACGCACGGGCCCGTTGCCTAATGCCATCACGCTGCCACACAAGCCGGACATGGCCCCGTACACGCGGCCGGGCCAATTTGCTGCCCGCATCGGCGTCGAGCACGATCCGCTTTATCTTCAAGGTAACCTCGACAAACCGCTTGAGTTTCGTGCCCCTTCGCTGTCGCTGGAAGGGGGAGTAACGCCGGCTCGCCTGGCGGATCGCGTCACGATGCGGAACATGCTCGATGCGGCCAAACGCGATTTCGATGCAAAAGCCCGCTCCGGTCGCTGGGGCCGCTTGCAGGATCGGGCGTTATCGTTGCTCACGGCTGCGGGAACGATGGACGCGTTCAATGTTGCCGGGGAAACGGTGGCCGTGCGTGAACGCTACGGTTCCACGGTGAACGGGATGAGCCTGCTCCTCGCTCGCCGCTTGGTGGAGGCCGGGGTGCCGTATATCACCGTCTTCTGGATGGGGAACGAAAAGGTGGCCGACAAGTGCAAGAGTGGCGGCGGCTGGGACACGCACGGCAACAACTTCAACTGCCTGAAAGAAAATCTGCTGCCCGAGTTCGATCGCGGCTTCTCGGCGCTGGTCTCGGATCTGGCCGATCGCGGATTGCTCGATTCGACCCTGCTTCATGTGACCAGTGAGATGGGCCGGATGCCGAAGATCGGCGACCCACGCAGTGGCGGCGTCGGTGGTGCCGGCCGCGATCACTGGACGCACTGCCTGAGCGTCGTCCTTGCGGGGGGCGGCATTCGCGGCGGGCAGACCTATGGCACGAGCGATCGCCGAGCGGAATATCCCGCGGACCGCAAAGTGACACCAGCCGAGATAGCGGCCACGGTCTACCACGCGATGGGGATCAACGACCTCGAATTCCGCGACCGAGAAGCCCGACCCTATAGCTTGCTCGCCGACGCGGAGCCAATTCGAGAACTTTTTTGAGATGACGAAATTCAAGTCAGAAGCACGAAATTGCTTCCCGCATCATTGGTTCAGGTTTCGTGTTTTCCTACTTTCGTGATCCGTTTTTCTCGTTCCGTCTATGAGCAACCTCATGCGTCCACTAATCCTGACTCTCTTTGTTGTTTTGCCCTTAGCAGCAGCCGAGCCTGTTGTTCGCGAGGTCAAAGACGGCATCGAGATCGAGACCGACCAAGTGATCGCGAAGATCAACTCGAAAGGTTACGTGAGCGGCGTCGCGGCCGGGAGTCTGCTCGACAAGAAGACCGGTGCTCGCGATTTGGGCTTCGGGCTGCACATCATGGACTTTCTGCTCGCTCCCGGCTGGCGTGATGACGATTACACGCGCGACAAGAAACTTCACGGTGACTTGCCCAAGCATTACATCGAAGGCCCGCAAATCTGCACGCAGGCCAAGGAATTAAAACTCGAGATTCTCAAGGGAAAAGAGTGCGTAGGTATTCGCATGAAGTACACGTTTCACAAACCAGCCAAGGGCTTTAAGGCCGGCTCAACCTGGGTGCAGACGCTGATTTTCCAGCCTGGAGTGCGCTACGTGCTGTCTTGCGAACAGATCACCAGCGTGAACGATGTCGACAATCTCTTCTACCGCATCGACATGCCGGGCCACGTGAAGCACAATGCGGGCGACACATTCGAGAATGTTTATCTGAGCTATCTCGGCAAGCCGATTCCGGCCTCGGAGTTTAAGGAGAGTTTCGGACCGGACGAGAAGTTCCTTTATCAACGCAACGATTCGAAGATTCCCGAACGCATGATTCGCGGCTATCAGGCAAAGGTCGATGGCAAGCCCGGTCCCTGGCTCGCCGGATTAACACTTGATCCGGCGGCCACATCGGAGGCGTGGTGCCATCAGCGGGGATACATCTGCTTCATTCAGGAATTGCACCAGCGGAAGGTGAAGGCGGGCGAAACGTTTGGTGCGGCCCACATCGTTGGCTGGTTCGATGATGTGGCTGCGATGGAGAAGACCTACGATAAGTTCAAGGGAACCAAGTCCGTTGATGTGACGGAGGGGAAGATTGAGTTAAAATAGTGTAACGTCACGCTCGGCGATTGTGCAGGGAGGTATCTCTGGATGCGGGTGGTTCAGGTGGGGTGGTACAGTGTAAATGCAACCTGCGCAAATGCTCCCGGTGGGATTCAAGCCCACTGCCGACTGGGCGGGCGGTTGCAACTCGTGCGATTTCCAAAGGCGTGGAGGTTCCTCAACCTTGTCCTTCGGGGACGCGACGAGCACGCACGTCAGCCGTCAAGCGTCGGACTCCCCCAGGTACGGGGAGCGTTGCCAGACTGCTATACAGTCGCGGAACGCGGAGGGGGAGCAACGGGGAGATTGGATCGCGAAAATGAGGCCAACCGGTTGAGTTCGGCTTGTCCACTCACTTGTGGAGTGGCCGGCTGAGCGATTGCGACCGTCTTATCACTAATCCGCCAGTGAATCTGGGTCATTTCTTGCCCGCTTCGAACATTCGCAGTTGGGTGCTCAAGTAATAGCTCAGTCCATCCCGATCGAATTCGTATTCGGCAAATACGGTTCGCCAGCCCTCCTTCGGCTTCTCGACCAAGCCTTTCGCGGAACCCTTGTCGAGTTTGATCTCGGTTTCGGTCCATTTCGATTTGCGGAAGTCACGGGATGCAGAATCGGCAACCCACAGTCGGGCGGCCTTTGGAGCCAGATCGCTCTTGATCGTCACCGAAAGGGAGTTCCCCTCGTCGCCATGTACCCAACTCATCTTGGGCATGGCCTCGCCACGAATCTGCGAGCGTGAGAATGTCGAAAGCGTGTTGATCACACGGTTGCGATCCTTCTTGCCATCCGCATACGTTTGATCCAGACCGTGACCCGCATTCGGCACGTAGAGGATCCACTTGTCACCTTTGAGATCATCCCAGTACAAGTTCAAAGCATCCTGTGGCCAATACGGGTCGTTTGCACCGTTGATGATCATTTTGGGCATGATCATCTTGTCGCGGTACATCCAGGGATCGACCATGGCCCAGAGTTTCTTAGCGATGGCTGTATCGGGAATCGGAATCAAGCCACGTTCGGTGTAGTCCTTGATCATCAGGCTTGGCGCACCAAACGAGAGCACTTGGTGCGGAAGTTGTTTGCCGAAGTTGAGCATGTCGATCACGAGCGGAGCGATAGCTTTTACTCGTGAATCCGCCGCACCAGTCAACCAGGATGTCCAGCCACGCTTGGAAGCCCCCGAGACTACGAACGACTTCAAATCCGTCTTCCATTCTTCTTTCGAGAACGCTTGCAGGGCATCCATCGCACGCACCAGGCTTTTCGCCATGGGGAACAGCAGTGGCCAGCTTTCATCCTCGGTCTTCAAGTAGCGAACGAAAGTCTCGGCAATCAGGGCGTCTTCTTTTTTTCCGTCATAGAGCGGCTGATTCGGAATCCCGTACAGGAACGCGACCGGCATCTTGCCGCGCTTGCTGAGTTCAAATGACAACAGGGATTTCAATGGGTCGGGCTTGCCACCGTCGTTCCACAGAAAAATCGTGTCGCTCGGCTTGACTCCGTCCGGCAAGTACACCATCATCACGTGTTCCCATTTGATCCCTTGCCAGGTTTGCGAGGTCATTTCAATCGTGTAGGCCGTTCCGGAAGGCCCCTTCACACTCGTCTTTACCGTCCACTTGAACGAATCATCCGACTTCTTGATGTATTCGTGAAGGTCGGCACGAGCCGTGAGGGCCGTGGCCAGGAACATGGCCAGGATTGGGAGAGATCGATTCATGGTAGATTGTGGGATAAGTGTTTGGAGTTCCCGCCAATTCTACAAGGATGGGGACGATATAAAATAGAATTCTGAAATCTCCGTGCTTGCGGGTCGTTTACCCTTCATTGGGGTTAAATGTACGACACGCTCAGAGGGCCTTCGATGCGAATCTCAACGGTAGTTTTGGCCGGATTTCTGGCGAGCATGGCATGGGCCGACGATTCCAAGCCCTCGCCACGCGATGCGCTGAAACCGTTGCATATTCTGGTCGGTTCCTGGAAGGGAACCGGGACGCCGGAAGGAACTCCCGACGAGCGGCAGAAGGGCCACTGGACCGAAACCGTCGCCTGGGAATGGCAGTTCAAGGGGACCGAGGCCTGGCTGAAATTGGACATTGCCAAAGGAAAGCACTTCACGGGAGGCGAACTGCGTTCGGTTGGCGACGAGTTTGAACTTGTCCTGGCAACGATCTCGAAACAGAAATTCACATATCGGGGCAAGTTGAAGGAGAAGCAACTCGCGCTGGAACGGGCGATACCTGATTCGAAGCTCGTCGAACGGCTCACATTTTCCCTGCTCCACGAGAACCGCATCACCTATCGGCTTGAAACCCGTTTTATTACGGGGACCACGATGACGAGGTTGTACCTCGTTGGCCTCACGAAAGAGGGGGTGGCCTTCGCAGAAGTGGGCCCATCAGATCGTGAGTGCATCGTGAGTGGCGGCAAAGGGACAATCACGGTCAGCCACAACGGCAAGAGCTATTACGTCTGCTGCTCGGGCTGCCGCGACGAGTTCAAGGACAGCCCAGAAAAATACATCAAGGAATGGGAAGCGAAGCGGAAGAAATAGAGCCTGAAGCGACAGCGAAGGCGAGAAGGCAGAGTCCCTTCGCTGACGCTTCAAGCTCCGCCTCGCTAGTGCCGTGTCACGGCTACACGTCTGATTAGTTTTGACAGCGCTAAGTATGAATCGCGTCGTAGAGCGAGACCGACAGCGGCCCGAAGATCAGCACAGGCAGCCACGCGGCCAGAGCAGGGGAGATGAAGTCCGCGTTCCCCATGAATTTTCCGCCGAACACCGCTCCGAAGAAAAGCCCGCACATCATCAAGCACAACCCGGCCGAGATGAACACGTGCCGGGTCTGATCGCGCAAGATAATCGACAGCCCCATAATCACAAGCAAGATGCCGACGAGGGGCCGCGTGATGCGCATATGAAACGTGACCGCCAGGGCATTCATGCGGCCGGCATCGGTTCGTTGCATCAGTCGGTGAATCGTCGTCGTGGATGAAAACGCCTGCGTTTTCTGGCCCTGGGTCACTCGCTCGAACGAGGCTTCCTTCACTCTCAGAAAAAAGCAGCCTGGGTCACGCATCTCGATAATATCTGGATCGTACGTGTCTTTTGGCAATTCGGCCGGCGTCGTCCCACTCATCAGCCAGCCGCCGGACTGCGGTAAATCGTCGGATTTCGGAATGTACCGCGCCGTCTCGGCCGTGAGGTGCTTCATCTCAGACTTGGCACCCACGGGGAGAGTCACGTGAAAATTCTGCACCGACTTGTCCTTGCGAAACGCACGGACCCCATCGATATGGACGCGATTCGGATCGTATGCACCTTGAACGAAGAGTTCTCGGGTTCCCTCGGGATCATCCCGATCTGATACGAGGGACGGTGCAACATTCGGAATGACGAACTCCTGATTGAACACGCCGACAGCCAGCATGAGTGCAGCACCAAAGAAAATGGGACGCAAAAACCGGTGCGTCGATACACCGGCCGAGAGTATGGGAATGAGTTCGTTGTTTCGTTGCGACCAGGCAACCGTGAACATGGCCGCGAGAAGCGAGAGGGCTTCGCACAGCCGATCGTAATACTGAATCGTGCGGTAGCCGTAGTACGTCAAGATATGCAGTGCGATCTGGAAGCCGTTTTTGCCCTGAATGAAGAAGTCATCGATGTTCGTGAAGAGATCGACGATGATGTACAGGCTCAGCGTGCTCACCATGCAGATAGCATAGGCTTTCACGAAGGCGACGAACAACATCCGGTCGAGTATCGTCACTTCTGGTTCCCATTTCGCGTGGCACGCGGTTTGTACTGATAAAGGTACTCAAGAATGTAGTCGTTGGCCTGGGTCGCTTTTCGGTCGCCAAACCCGTTCGCACGCAGTTCCCGCATGGCGTCGGCCACGGACCAGCCCTCATACTCCATCCGGTATATTGCCGTCAAGGCTCCTGTCCGGTGAAGGCCGGCCATGCAGTGAATCAGAATCGGATAATTGCTCGGCTCGTCGCAGATTTTCAAGAACGCGTCGATAACCTTGGGGCGATTCTCTGCGGTCGCCTCGTTTCGAGGAAGCAGTCCCTTGTCGCCGGCGAAGGAGAGAAAGACGAACTTGGCACCGGCTTTTTCGCAGACCTGGCTTTCGGAAATGTGAGGTTTGTCCCAATATCCCGAAGGAAGCAGCGGATCCTGGTTTTCGTCCTGGAGGTTGATGACGACCTTGATTTGATGGTGTTCCAGCTTTTGGGCGAAGGCGTCGGCCGCCATTTGGCCGCAGCGATAGAATTTTCCGGGCGAAACTTCACGAAAACGCTTCTCGGTCGCGTAGGTACTGCGGTAGTGGACAAATGGCACGCTAACGATTGCGCCCGCAATCAGCGCACTCAGTATCCACTTCACTCGATTTGGCATGTCCCTCTCCGCGTTTCCATCCGCGATGGTGCACATTATTGGGCTGGCGACAAGGGCGCCTTCGCTGACGCTGCAGGCTCTAGCGGAGCCTGAAGCGTGAGCGAAGGCGGCGGCAGGGCTACTCCTTTTTAGCTTCCACATCAATCTGCACGACCTGAAGAACTTCGCTGGTCTCGTCGTTCTGCACGAACGCAACCAACTTCAAGTTCTTCAAGTCCATCGGGCGTGAGGAGAAGCTAAAGTCGGCCCCTTGCTTCTTCGCATCGGCAATGAATTCGTCCAGGCTCTTGTTGTTGTCGATCCGGACATCGTCAAGTTTGACAATCACCGTCTGGTCCGCAGTTGCCTTGGTGAGCGGGAAACCCTTCGGACCGCCAGGCATGGCACGTACAACCGAGTGGTGGTAGCGAACGCCGTTGCCGCCCTGATAGCGGACGCGTTCTTCAGCGAGGGCGAGGCGGAGAAACACTTTTTCGCCCGGCTTTTCCAGGTCGGCTACGGTCACGCGGAATGTGAGTTCATCTCCCTTGCGAGTGACCGTCGCCGTCAGCTTGACCGAAGCCGGCTTTTCCAGCAACTCTTCGATCGTTTCACGATAAGCCTGGTACTTGAGCTTGGCCATTTTGGCCTGGTTGCCACCCCCCGATCCGTCTTGCTTACCGTTGAAGAAAAGCTGGGGTGTCGATTTGTCGTCGTCGCGCTTGTTGTAATAGTTCATCCGCAACGTTCCGTCCTTGCTTGCGAGCGGATCGGGGCCCGGGATGTGAGCGTGATACTGGAGCAGCACGACCTCGCTCGGCTTGAAGGAACGGCCAAGCGAATCGAATGCCAGATCGACCGCCACGCATGGTGCACATTCAGCGCCCGTGAAGAGTTCGACCAACACCGCTCGCTCGCTTTTGCTCTTGCGACCCTTGAATTCCTCGGGCTTGAACGGAGGCATGTTTTTGGCGTACTCGAGGTAATCGCGTGGCTCAAGCTTGGCGATGCGACCCTCGACTTCGAGGGCATCCGCATCTTTTTTGGCTTTTCGCAAAACTCGGGCCAGCGTGTCGAGCGTTTGAAGTTGGGTGGAAATATCATCGCTACGGGCCAGCAGTCGTTCGCCCTGGCGGGCTTGTTCGACCGCGATGGCCACGAAAGGCTCCTGGGTAGCCAGCAAATCGGCCAGGCGAAAGGCGACGGTTCGCTGCCAACGTGGTCCATACGGCTCGGCCATCTTGGTAGCTTTATCCGCGTAAGCACGAACTTCTTCGGGCTTCATCTTCTTGGCGGCAGCCTGGCCGATGACTGGATAGAGTGCCTTGAAAAATTCAGCCGCGGAAGGGGCAGCATCGAGCGTCTCTTTCGAGACTGCAAAGCGATCCTTCGTCAGACTCTTGAGCTGAGATGGAACCAGGTCCATCAGGACCACGACGTCACCCAGATCGAACGAGCCTTTGATCGACTTGCCGCCGGCCTGCAATTTTCCCTCGTACGTCCAGGACGTCGCCCCGATCTTGACCAAGAATTTGACGTTGTCGTCTTTTACGGTCAGTTCGAGGGCCGGGTCGTCCTTCGTAAAACGCGGATTGGCGTCGAGAAAGTCAGCAGCCCACTTGCCGTCGGCTTCGCTGAACATGAAGAGCACACTGATGGCGACCTCGCCACGTTCTGTATCGACTGTGAAGTTTCCTTTCCAGGTTCCCGCAGCCGAGTCCGCAGCCTGTGACGGGGTATAGCCTGCGAACAGCAGCAATGCCATGAGAAGTGGAACGAAGATCCGTGTCATGGGTCAGTCCTTTCGCGACGAGTGGATATCGGGCGGGGTGGGATTCAGGTTAGCCTAGAGGCGTTACGATACGTCTTCCGCACGGCCTCCGCAACCTGTTCGATCTCGGCTTCTCCAAGTGAAAGAACCGGGTGATGCAGCGTCACCACGGTTTTCCCAGCAAGTTCGGCATTTGGCAGCGGGCCAGAAGCTCTGTAACGGCTCGGTGCGCGGCCAACTTGTAGAGACCGGAAGCCGGCATCGAACGCGATTCCTTCGGCTCGAATCGCCTTGACGAACCGATCGCGCGACAGCCCAAATGCCTCAGAATCGAGAAGGAATCCGAGTTTGTAGTACGCGGATCGACTACCGGAATTTTCATTCCTGAAAGGCGTCAGTCCCGGAATTTCGCGGATCTGCTCGACAAGAAGTGAGACCATTCGGTGACGACGAGCGGTCGATTTCGAGAGTTGCTCGACTTGCGGGATCAAGGCGATTGCTTGCAGTTCGCTCAACGGAGCCCAATGCTGAACCCCGCGACTTAAGGAGAGCCGAGCACGTTGAGCGAGGTCGGCCCGATTTGTCAGGATGGCACCGCCACGACCCGCTGTCAGCAACTTCGATCCTCCGAAACTGAGAATTCCAAGCTCGCCCCACGAACCGGCCGGTCGGCCAGCGACCGTAGCCCCAGGAACTTGTGCGGCGTCTTCAATAACGGGGACACCGAGGCGGCTCGCCATGTCCACGATGCGCGGCATCTCCACCAAGCCACCGTGCAGATGAGTTGCAAGAATGGCTTTCGTCTTCGGAGAAACTGCCCTTTCGATATGAGCGGGATCGAGGCATGCACTTCCCGGCACAATATCGACCAAGACCGGAATCGCACCAATCGCATGAACGCTCAAGAAACTCGGCTCGTAATCGTAGGCTCCGAGAATCACTTCATCGCCGGGTCCGACGCCAACCGCTCGCAGTGCAATTTCAACCGCCAGCGTTCCAGTTGCACAAGTAATCGCATGAGCAAGGCCATGCGCCTCCGCGAGCAGCCATTCGAGCCGCGGAATGTGTGGGCCGTGGTACTGACCCCACGAACCATCCGCGACGGCGACCTGGATCGCGGTAGCGATCGCCGCGTTCGGCAACGGCCACGAAGGAGGCCCTTCCGGTCGAACCGGGGTGCCACCAAGGAGAGCAGGAAGATCATCGGCCATGAGATTTGGTTTACTCGCCCGAGCCCGAACGGACGACTGTCCGTTCGGAGGTTGCGAAACTCTCCGCGATCAGGCCCGTCGAATGGCTGCGAATCGTGATCGCCCCATCGGGCCAGGTCGACCAATACGGCACGCCCAGCCTGTTGTAAACCGGTTCCGCCTTGCCCGCGTCCCCGCGGCCCTGCGAAGACACGACGAGACGCGGTTTCGCCCATTTGGCAAGCGGTTCCGCGTTCTTGCCCGACCCGTGATGCGGGGCCATCAGCACGTCGATGCTCGGAGCGCGTGCGGCAAGAACGCGATCCAGGCCGGCCTCCTCCAGGTCCCCCGTCAGCAAGATCGTGTGCCCGCGATGCCGCAGGAGCAGGACCATGCTGCGGACATTTTCGATACCGTCAGGACCTTCCGCAGGGGGATGCAGAACGTCGATCACAAGATCACCAGCAGTGAACTGATCGCCGGATCGGGCCGTGCGAATCGCCACCCCGCGGTTCACGATCGAATCGAGAGCAACTCGCACCCCTCCGCTTGGCTTATCCGAGAACGATGGCGTCAGCGTAATCTGCCCGACCGGGAAACGGTCGAGCAGAGCGGGCAGTCCGTTGAAGTGATCCAGATCCGCGTGCGAGATAAATATCTCGTCAATCCGACGAATACCGCGCGACCACAAGAACGGTGCAATTCGTCGCTTGGTCACGTTCGGCCCAGCGGTAGCACCAGCATCGTAGAGCAACACCCGCCCGTCGGGGGCCTCGATCACCACACAACAGCCGTGCTCGACGGCGAGAAAAGTAACGCGAAGCTCATCAGAAGTCGGCCGAGCCATCCCGATGACAAGACCGAGAATCGACCAGCCGCCGAGAATCGCGAGGAAGTACCTGGGCCGAATGAATGTGGGAATCGCTCGAAATCGGTCGGGCACGCTATTCAACATCCAGGCTCCACCGATTGCGTGGAAGCCGACGAGCCACCACAGCGGGAACGAACCAACATACCAACAGCCGCCGGGAATCTTCTCAGCGATAGTGACCAGTCGATCGCACCAATCGAGAGACAGAGTCGTTAACCACGCGAACGGCAGTGCGATTGGGCCTAGCGGCCAAAGGAGTATCAACATGAATCCAGCGATCAACGCCAAGGTGGTAAGGAGGATCGCGGGAGGACCGATTAGGATGCCGACAGGCGAAACGACATTCTGCCAGTACGCGATCAAGGGTGCCGTGGCGATGCCCAGGACCAGCGCCGTCAAATAGGCTCGGCCGATGAGTCGAATGGTTTTTCGGACGAACCTCTCAGGCATCGAGCGCGATTCGTCGATGAGTTGTTCGAGCGGCGTTAGTTCTCGTGGTGTAAACCAGCGCGGAATGCCCCAGAAGATCACAGCCACGCACAAGAAAGACAGCTGAAAGCCGACCGTGAAGAGGTCGGTTGGATTCAAGCCGAGCACGATCAGCCAGGCGAGTACGAAGGTGTTCGCGGGCAAGGTTCGTCGTCGAAGCAGGATTCCGCCACAGATACAGCAAACAATGATCGCCGCCCGCATGGCCGACGGTCTGCCTCCCGTCATGAGCGCGTACGAAAGCAGTATGGCTGCGACGATAATTGCCGCTGGTTTTCGACGGACTCCCAGAATGCGTAACACGAACCAGATAAATCCCCCCAAGATAACGAGATGTTGACCGGAAATCACGAGTACGTGAATTACACCGGTGCGCACAAACCGATCCCACTCGTCGTTCGCCATCGCTCCCGTGTCACCCAACAACAACGCCTTCGCGATGGCTCCTTCCGCCGGATCGACAGTTTCGCTGATTACCCGTTGTCCCCAGCGTTTGAACGAGGCAAGAGCTCTGTTGAATCCCCACAGACCTGGATTCAGCCGCACGACCGCATTCGGCGAATGTGGCACCCGCAACTCGGCCCGGATCCGGTCGTCGCGTAATCGCGAGGGATAGTCCCACTCGCCGGGGTTCAATGGTCCCGAAGGTTGCGAAAAAAAGCCGGTGATCTCGACCTCATCGCCGATGTGAAGGCCGGTCATTTGGCCTTCGACCGACAAACGAATTCGACCCGAACTTGGTGCCCAGTTCGTGCCGAACTCGATTTCACGCACAGCGACAACAGCCAATGTCGATTCCGGTCGTGGCCGTCCGACGAGCGGATCAGGCTTGCGGGGTTTGCGAAACAGAGGCTCTTCTGCCAGGGTTCCACGCACATGAACGAGCTTCGCCTCGATGGCCGCGAACTGGCCAATGTCGTCCGAGGGAAAATCATTTCGCCACGAATGATGATGAGCACCGGCCAATCCGGCTGAGCATATCCACAATCCCGCCATCGAGAGCCGGGGGTTTTCTCTCGCTGCAAGAATGCCGAGCAGAACTCCGATGGCCGCGAGCACAAGCCAGGACATGGTCGGGATGGTCGCATACCGATCCACAACGATGCCAACCGTCGCGGCGACAGCGAAAGGAACGAGCGGCGCATAGGCGAGGGCGTGTGTGAACACAAATCCCGGTTCTGTTAATCGCGGCATGGCCGCAAGGAATACATCTTAACCACGGATTTCACAGATTTACACGGTTAAATAGGCAAAACTCCAGCCATTTCTTAGCCAGCAAAATCTTTGCATGCTGCGAATTTTTCCGACAGGCAGATCACGCAAGGTAAATGAGCAGCACGCCCGCCACCGCGATCGTGGTCCAGAACAAGCCAGCCAGCATCGGCCACGGACTGGCTTCGCCTCGGCGAACCATCTGAAATGTCTGTGTCAGCGTGAAAGTGGTCATGCCCACCAGCGACGAAATTGCAAGGCCGAGTACGCCAAGATCCAATACTTGCACCCAGAGAAGAAACGTGCTGGCCAGAATGATAAACGAAACAAGATACGATCGCGTGGCGAGGATGACCTGGCCACGCATCATCAAATACATGAACTGCAACTGGGCCGTGGCTCGCATGATCAGGCGGGCGGTGAGCAAGCCGAACAGGATGGCCGCTCCGTGGTATTCCGCCCGATAGACCAGCATGAATGCCCAGGGGGCGACGAGTGCGGCAATCACCAGGCTGGGGATCAGGTACAAGGCAACGCGTCGGGCCGTCCGCCGAAACAGTGCGGATCGAAGATCTCTTTCGGGCTGCCGCGAGAGCATCGAGTAGAACACCTCGCTGCCACGGGAAATCAACACGTCCATGGCCTCGGCCAAACTCCAGGCCAGGATGTACAGTCCAATCTCCCGTTCGTCAAAAACCTTCGGCCCGGCAATGCGGTCGAAGTACACCCAGGCACCGTAGGCCAACGTGTTGAGGAAGATCGGCAGCCCGAAATTCGACAACTCCTTCACGGCCAGGCGATCCCAGCACGGTCGCGGTGCCCGCGGACAAAGAATGTGTGAGAGGATTCCGCGTGCCACATCTCCGCAGAGCAAGCCGAGAACCAGGCCCCACTCGTTCCTGAAATACAGTGCGAACAGAATGGTGATTGGAATCGCGATGACGGTTTGCAGCGTGTCGAGATAGAAGGGCGTCTTGTAATTGAGTTGCCGATAGAGCACGAAGAGAGTTGGATTTTGCAGAGCGACCAGGATGGGCCTCACTGACAAAGCAAGCATCACGCCAAAGAGCGCAGGCTTCCCGTACCAAGCCGGCAATGCCCAGGCCAGGGCGATGATGGTCGCGGCAAAGGGCACGGAGCGCAAAAGCAGAATCGACCAGGCCGTTCCCAAAAATGCCGGGTCCTCGCCACGCGACGACCTGACAACCGCAGGCCTGACTCCCAAGTCGGACAGCAACTCGATCAACAGCATGACTGCGAGGGCCGGTCCAAAAATTCCGTACGCGTCCGGCAACAAAATCCAGGTGAGAACCAGCGAACTGCCAAACCTCAGGAAGAGTTGCAGGCCATGCGTGAGATACGACCAGACGAGCCCGAACAAGCCGGCACGGGATTCGGAAGAAAGACCGTGAAGAAAACGACGAACTGCGGAGGACACGCGAGACATGACGGGAATCAGTTCCCACTCCAGGATAGGAACGGTTGGGGGGGGCCTCCCCGTGTGAGTAGCCTTCATGCTAGAACTTGTGCCGCCTATCGGCTTTGCACCAAAACCTCCGAAAGATCGAAAGATGGAGTTGTTGGGAGCAACCGGGTAGCTATCAATTCATCCCACCATCCAGCAGCTTTGCGGTTTTGTGCAAAGCTGTAGAGTGACCCAAAATGTCCGCAAATCTCCCATTGCTGACAAAATGTATGCAACCCTTTGCACCATATGCGCAGAAATTTAAGCAATATGGCTGGCAGCGAAGTGAAATGAAGGCGCTGGGACTCGAACCCAGGACCAACGGATTAAAAGTCCGTCTCAAGCCTTTCGCCGTTGTCCGCTACTATTCACTTTACCGATAATTGCAGCGTTTCCCGTCCGCCCGTGTTCGCAGCTTTCCGTTCCATTGGCTACACATTGGCTACAGTATTCCGTCTCGGCGTTTGATGCCGGCACAACCCGAAGCGGAGGGGTGAGGAGATTTCGAAGCTGTTCCGCCGCTGCCTGCTGAAGGCCAGGCAGAACGTGCTGGTACGTGGACATGGTGAAAGCTGCGGATCCATGGCCGAGGCGATCACTGACAACTTTCACGCCGGTGCCAGCGGAAAGCAACAAAGACGCGCAGGCGTGTCGAAGATCGTGGAACCGCGTTGTCTTCGGCAGGCAAGCCCCTTCGAGGATCGGGACGAATGAGCGACGCCAGACGTTCGACTTCCGAAGTGCGTTCCCGTTCCGATCGCAGAAGATCAACCCGCATTTGACGTCCTGTCCTTCCTTCAGCATTGCCACTCGATGTCGCTCGATCGCCTCCAGGCTGTACGCGAGTTGAACCCGCCGACGCGCATTTTTTGTCTTCACGTCCTTCACCCAGAGTTTTCCGTTCAACTCGGCCATTGACTTCGTGATCGACAATGTCCCTTCCCGGAAGTCCTTCCAGTTGAGCGCGAACAATTCGCCTTGCCGACAGCCACTATCGATCGCGACCCAGTAGAGAGCGGCCAGCCGATCCTTTTCAGCTTCCGCCAGGAATGCGGTGACCTGTTCAGGCAAGAATACTTCCACCTCGTACCGATTCGCCTTCGGCTTTGCAACTGCGCTCGAAACGTTGAAAGCAATGAGTCGCATTTCAACAGCGGCATCCAGGCCCGCGGAAAGTGTGATCCCCACCTTCCTGGTCGTACTAGCGGAAACATCATCAGCGAGCATCGTCTTGAACATGTGGACGACGTGAACGGCGGTAAGGTTGGCCACCTTCACGCCACCGATATGCGGGCTAATGTGGTTCTTGAAGTGGCCGTCGTATGCGGCCCATGTAGTTGGCTCGACGCTCGACTTCATGCCGTCGAGCCAGACCCTCATGAACTCGGCCACCGACATAACGCCTGCCTGGGGAAGCCGGCCGGCGACCGCACTATTCTTCACCTCGCGGAGTTTGCCGAGCACTTCGCCCTTGGAGTCACCGTACACGGTCTTTCGTCGACGCTTACCATCGTCGCCGTAGCCGAGCGAAATTGATCCGACCCACCGGCCGTCGCTCTCACGCTGAAAGATGCTGCCTTCGTCTCGTCCGCGGCGTGCCCGTTTGGTTGTTCGAGGCATGGTATTTTTCTCGTGTAGTGTAATCGTGGTCTATTTTTTCTTTGCGAGCCAATTCTGAATAACCTCGGAACTGGTTTCGAGTTGCTTTGCAATCTTCTGCAACGACACACCTTTGGACTGAAGTTCTCTGGCTCTCTTCACTCGTGCACGGTGATCTTTTTGTCGACAAGCGGGAGTACAAAACTCCCGATCCTCTCGAAATGCGCCGCTGCCGATTTCCATTTGACGACCACATACCTTGCATGGGTCGTATCTCGCTTCGCCAGCAAACTCGCGAGCGAACTGCCACCACATTGCGGCCAACAAAGTGACAGGGACGATGCGGATGCCGTACTTCCGTCGAACAGGACTCCAAATCTGGAACAAATTACAACCTCCAGCCTGACCCAGCGAAAGATTGATCCACGCGGCCACGAAGCATCGGCCCACCTCAACAACGTCCGGGCTGGTCCGCATGGGCGGCACAGCATCACCATCCAGGAAGGAGTTGCCGAGGTTTGGCAAGTCGTGTTCCTTAAACAACCAACCCACTACTCCTCTTTCTGGATCGGTGTGAGATTGAATTAGCCGCGAAAGTGAAGTGGCATCTCGTTTCTCGACCAGTCGCCAGACATGGACCGCACAGCGCATGGCGAGGATTGCATGTTGCCATATCTCGAAACTCTCACCCGAAACTTGTCCGTCGTACTCGACTGCCAATCGAATGCCGTAAACTGCACCTTCCTGTAGGAAACCCCATTGGTTTGCGAACTGAACAATGCCTTCTTGTGTGGGCTCTAACGCCGCAAATTCTTGGAAGAGCCCTCTGCGTTCTCTAAGCGGAAAGTAGGCCCGCTTCGGCGTTAGCATTTCCCATTCAGGAGCCTCACGAGGATTGTCCAAACAGGCTTCATTGGCGTCACGTTCTCTCGCAGGAAAAAGTAGTAGCTGCTCGCCTTTCTTCCGGTTTCCTTTTGCACGAACCCACACGTGACCGGCCGTCGAATCCGATTCGCTCGCTCCAGTGACTCCTGAGTAACTTTCACGACCTCAGCCGCCACTGTGGCAAGTCCTGAGTCCTTGAACCTAGATTCAATCTGCCGCTGGATTTTGCTGACTGTTTCCAGGAGCTTGTCTTCTCGTAACTCTCGTTTCACGGTGGGCCTTCCGAGTTACCAAGTTTTCGGGACGAGAGAGGAAGTGGAGGTAGCGTCTAGGAGCAACAACGCCAACGAACATCTTGCATACAATTGTCGGAGGTTCAAGATCCATCGGCGGAGTTTACTGACTCCCCGTGGATGACCTCCCTCTACACTTCGGCAACGTGATCCGTTCAAGACGTGAAGCCGCAGGCTTGTCTCAGGAAGCCTTGGCCAGCGCGGCCAATCTCCATCGAACCTATATTTCGATGCTGGAACGCGGAGAGAGAACTCCGTCTCTCGGAACGGTCCTACTTCTGGCAAAGGCACTCGAAACGACGATGACCTCGCTTGTGTCGGTCACAGAACGCAAACTGGGCAAGCGATAGGATATTTTTTGCTTGATGTAACAGTGCCTGACGATTTCTTGCCGTCAAGGAGGGAGGTTGGTAGCCTGTCTTGCCTCTATCCCGAATTGTGATTCGATCGGAGTCCGAGCGATGAAAGCAACCTACTGCCTTCGCGTCATGGTAAGATCCATCTTTTTCCTCCCCCTACCTGGGGATACCAGCCCAAGTGTGTCTGGATAATGATTGCGAACAACTGAGGCAGTGAACCATGATGATACACGACGATGACCGTGCAGAAGCCGAGCGGCTGAAACTGTTGCCTCGAAAGACGCAACGGGAGATTATCGCCATGTACAGAGATGTGGCAGCCAGCAAGGGAGTTCCTGCCCGCGAACGCAAGGCTGGCATGGCTCGGGTCGTGGCTCTCGAAAGGCTTTTGAAGCTCGTTAATGAAAAACGAAAAGACAAATAACAAATTCTTGATTGTCCGTTTAAGAGTATGTAAATTACCCTTGTGAGATTGAAAGCGGTCCAAACAAGGGGACAACCGTGGCAGCATTCATCGGCTACTTGCGAGTATCGACAAAGGGACAAGGCGAAAGCGGCCTCGGCCTAGAAGCCCAGCGGGCCGCGCTCGAGGCTCACGTCCGACAAGTAGGGGGGACGTTGCCGATGGTCTATGTCGAAGTCGAGAGCGGCAAACGAGCTGACCGGCCAGAACTGGCGAAGGCGATCGCACACGCGAAACGAAGCAAGGCAACCCTTTGTGTGGCCAAACTCGACCGGCTAAGCCGCAACGTCGAATTCCTTGCCCGCGTGATGAACAGCGGTTGCGAGTTCGCAGCCGCCGATATGCCAGCCGCGAATCGGTTCATGCTCCACGTAATGGCCGCCGTTGCCGAACACGAAGCCAAAGCAATCAGCGACCGCACGAAGAGTGCCCTGGCCGCGTACAAGGCCCGTGGCGGGAAGCTGGGTGCCCATCTGCCGCAATGTCGGAACCTCACCCACGAAGCCCAGCAGAAGGGCGCAAAGCGGGCCGGTCTGGCCGTCGCGAAAGCAGCATCAGAAGCCTACGCGGATCTGCTCCCGGCCATGGCTGAATGGCGTGCGGCCGGCGAGACGCTGAAACAGATTGCAGAGCTACTGAATGCCGAGGGTCATACAACCCGACGAGGCAAGCCGTGGAACCCGGTTCAGGTCGCCCGCGTCCTGGAACGAGAGGGATGCTAGGCATAGCCGAAGAAAACTCGAACACTCCCGCCTAGGAAAATTAAGTGCTCCGCGGGAAACCATGGTCGTGAACTTGCTTCACCGTATTTATAGCCGCTTGCACCTCGGCTCGAACTAAGGTCATTCAGGCAAGCCCGCCTGAGTGGCCCCTTCCGATTCTTCATGGAGCTTTGCACATGAGTGCTCGCATGGACTTCGCGGTAACTGTGCTTGTAGCCATGTCTTGCGTGACCATGGTTGGCGATGCCTGGGGCCAACCAGGTGCCAAGAAACTGAATGTCGCGCCGGCTTCCATCGCGACCGACAAGGCGGTGAAATACGACTATGACATCGTCTACGTCCGGGCTCCCCGCAGGGGAGACAACAAACAGATCGCCTGGGCCGAAGTCTTCAGCCCTTTGCGCGGCGAACCTGGTTCCGACCTGATGCTACTGCATCCTGATGGCACCGAGGAGGTTCTCGTGGCCGCTGGCGACGATGCGATCACCGATCCTTTCGTCTCCTTCGACGGCGAATCGGTTTACTTTGCCCGCTATCGCAACGTCAATCGACCGGGCAACGATCGGCCGACATCGCAGAGTTCCGACATTTTCAAGATCCATGTGAAGACGAAGAAGGTAACGCAGCTTTCACGACAAGAGTTCACGCCGAACACTGGGGTTGCCGCAGCCAGCAAGAATCCGCCCGGCGTCTACAACCTCGGCCCCTGTCCGCTACCGGGTGGGCGGGTGATGTTCACCAGCAATCGCAATGGCTTTGCTCCGACCAAGGGTTATACGCCGACGACGCTTCAACTCTTCACGATGGACGACAACGGCGGCAATGTCGAGATGGTCGGCCATCTGAACATCAAC
>SIAJ01000086.1 GCA_009691845.1 Gemmataceae bacterium | reverse complement strand
ACTCCGATGGTCGAACCGTGGTAGCCTTTGCCCTCGTGCTTCGGATCGTCATCTTTGTCTATGCTGTCATAGCTCACGCGGACCTTTGGAAATTCTCCGTCCGACTTTGCCCATTCGGGCATGGACAGCTTGCAACCGTCGTCGAGCAGCGCGAGAGTCTGGCCCTTCCCAAAAGTGAGCTTGCCTTGATAGGCAATCCACGCATCGATCACGCCGGCGTGCTTGAAAGACACCGGCTCGACCGCGATCAGCTTCAGTTCCTTCTTTTCTTCGCCTCTAGTAGAGTAGGCCACGCCAAGGGTTGCGAGGACAGCCGCCGCGAGCAAACAAGAATCACGCCTCATGCTTGTCCCTCTTGAAGATGTGTAGTCAATGTAGGCCGAGGCGTGAACGAGGACTTGCGAAACACAAACACGTTGCATGCCGGAGTGAATTGCCCCTACGCTTTCGGCACCGAGAGCGTCCCGTACAATCTGGCCGGAGCTTGCTGGCACAGCGTGTCCAAGTAGGCGTGAATCTCGACGGGGTCGGCACCGGTCTCCGTGACCAGTACCATTCCTTCCGCGAGTGTGGCAAGCAGTGCATTGCCCGCATTCAGTTGCACCGGCGGGCCAACAAAGAAGACCAGCGAGTAGCGCTCAAGCATCTCTTCCGCCAACTGCCGAAAGCGATGGGCGGCCATCGCGCCGGACACTCCGCTCGACAGGTCGGCACGCGAATACTCGACACCCTTCATATTGGTCGGAACGAAACACTCCTTCGACGTCTCTGCTCGGCCTTCCAAGTAACCCTCGACGGTCGCGGCCACGTTCGGAGCACCGGGGCCAGCCCATAATGGCGTCTCGGCGTAATGGTGGGCGTCCAACACCAGCACTCTTTCCCCTCGCCGGGTAAACAACTCTCCCAGATCGCCCATCACCGGCGCGACCTGCAAATGCTCTTCGGTCGGAGAGAACAGAACGATCCCGCTCGGATCGACCCCTTCCTGCACAATCCGATTGGCGAGAGTTGGTACGACAGGCGAAGCCTGGCCTGGTCTGGTGTTACTTGGCGAGAAAGTAAGCTTCACTTTGGCGGCCTGGATGTAGGGAACCAACGCGATCAGCCCGCGTGGCCGATCCCCTCCGACGCCCGCCAGCCCTGCGGTCGGCATCGCCGCCAACCGTGGCAAGGCAAACAGCGAGAGGTAGCCTACGAAGAGAAAGGCCGATACTCCCAACAACGCGAAGCCAAGCTTTGGGCCGTTCGTGGAGTACCGGGTGGCGCCAGGTGTGGCAGCACCATGAAGTCGCAGATCGTTGGCGTTCAAGTCCTGGCTCCGTTCCGCTGCGTCCGTTCGCTGGGAGTGAAAATCCTGGACACGGGTCCAAATGAGTTGGACGCTATCATCCTTCTCGCCGAGTTCCCGCTTGAGTGCGATCAAGTCGGTGAGCAATTTCTTCTTTTGTGTTTGCTCTTCCGTAAGAACCGCGATCGTGCCCGGGATCGTGGCCTCTTCTTTGCAAACGCGTTCCAAATCCTCGAGCACCGCCATGCGAATCGGCTTGCCGCTGGCCGCCTTTTTCTTGAGTTCCTCGTACCGCTTTTGCAAGTCTTCGCGAAGTTGTGCTAATTCCTCCCCTTGATTGACTGTTGCCTCATGGATTAGAATTTCGGCAAAGACTTCGTTGTATTCGAGGCGAGGTAGGCCGTTCTTCTGCACGAGTTTCCGCATGCTCCGTTCCTTGATTTTCGCATTCTCCAGCTTGATCTTGGCCCCTAGCAAAGTCTGCGTGTTCAACATCTTGGTCTGCAACTCACTCATCATCGACTGCAAAACCGTGAAAAGCTCTCGTCAAATGTCGCATCCGATGGATCGGAGGGAGCATCACGTCGAACCTCGAGAAACTTGATCTCGAGCTTGAGTTTGGCATGCTTTTCCCGTGCCGCCCGGAGTTAGGCTTCGATATCCGAAAGCGAGGTACGCGATGCGTCCTGCTCCAAGTCCGGCTCGACAACACCCCGGATTTCGTGAGACTTGCGATAGTCATCCTTGGCGGTCTCCAATTGACGTCGAGCAGATTTCAGATTGTTTTCGCTCGAACGTCAGCGAAGAATTTCAGGCCTTCCTCCATCAGGTCGCTTGCCACTGCCGCAGCAATGGCCGGATTCGGATGATCGACCCCAACATCCACGAACTCGGACTGCTTGGAAACCTCGACGCGAACGTTTTTCGAAAACTCGTCCTTGGACATTCCCGATGTGTGCTTCGCTCGGACGGGTTCCAAAACCGCGGCAGACTTTAGGATCTGCACGGCCGACTTAATATTCGGCGGCGTGTAAATCGGCTTCGCCCCTCGGCTATAGTTGGGCCAATACGATAGCTTGCCCTCCACACGGTAGAGTGGCTTGGCAATGACCATCACCACGAAGGTGATCAGCACGACCGTGGCAATACCCCAGGCCAGCATGAGATTCTTGTGTTTCAAGGCTTCGGAGGCGAATACCCTGACTAGAGTGGGGAGAGTGGCTCCGGCCTGCGCCAGTGCGGACGAAGAGGTCGGAACCTGGATTCGTTCCGGGATCGCCGCAACAACGTCCTGCGGCTGAAACGTCCGCATCTGCTATGATGCGTGTCCACTCTCCAAAGTAGCCCGCTCACTCCGTGTGCGGGGGTCGACACACCGAGTGTGCCGACTACGATTGCTGCCAGGAAGCTCTTTCCTGAATGGAAGGACTCTAATCAAGTTACCGCTTCTAGGGAAAGGGTAGCTAGAACTCGACACAAGTTATGTATACGTTTGGATAGGTATGCTCCCACGGAGAAGGCGATGCAAAAACAGATCGACTGGCTGTACGAACGAGGCGGCTGAGTGTCGTGCAAGAAGGCCCAGGAGTTTCTTGGGCCAGATGAATTCACGGTGAACGAACGAGTGGACGGCAAGAAGGTGAAATTCTCTCCGGGCGAAGTACCGGCGATCCTCGCACGGGTGAAAAAGGTCGTGGCCGCACGCGGCAAGAGCATCACCCGATTCGATCTGGTCCGGAACCCGCCGGACGAGACGACTTTGCTGAGCCACCTCATTGGTCCATCTGGCAATCTCCGGGCACCCACCGCGATCGTGGGACAAACACTCTACGTTGGCTTCAATCCAGAGATGTACAAGGAACTCAGTTCGTGAAGGAATTTGCCTGATGTGGCGGCAGGCCTCCCGGCCTGCCGAGAAGGCAGTCCCCAAAGCACAAACGCATGGCAACGTCGGACATCCTGTCCATCGTGAAGATCTCGCGCCTCGTGCAAAGTCACGCGGGACCCGGCCATTGCGGAACTCGCCCGGCGAGGTATCGAACCACCTGAAATCACTGGGATAACGTCTTCCGCCCTTAATCCAGGCAAACTGGTCCGGTTGTGCCTTTGCTTCCGGTTGTGCCAGCCGTGATCCTTGGACCGTTCGTGACAGAACACTTTACCACGCTTCTCCTGTTTTTGTTGCTTACGGCTTTGCCCAGGTTGCCCAGGCGCTGCCATACTTCACAGTCCGAAAGAATCGCGCCAGGAAGGCATCGAGACACAAGGCACCGTGTAGGGGCGCGCTCGTCATGAATCGGTATCTAATGTGGCCTGTTGGCCTGCTGGCTGGCTTGTTGGCCGCGAACGATGCTGAAGCTTCGTTTTGCGGCGTATGTTCGTACTCCTCACCTGTGGTGGTTAATTCCGACCAGGCGTGCATGCCGGCCGTCCAGCATCGCATCCGCTATCAGCCGGTCGTCGAAACGCATTCGCAAGTTTGCTATCGACCGGTGTATCACACCGTGATGGAGCAGGAATGCTACACCACTTGCAAGCCGGTCTACGAACAACACTTTCGCGAGCACCGCTACACCGTCTGCAAGCCTCAGACCGAATGGTATGAAGAGCAATGTGCCTATACGGTCTGCAAGCCGATTATTGAGCATTACGTCAAGGAAAAACGCTACTGCACCTATCGGACCTGCTACCAGGATTACACGGTCGCGGTTCCTTACACGATTTGCCGGCCCGTGTATGAGACGTGCTACAAGGACGTCTGTTACACCGTCTGCAAGCCGATGGTTCAGTGTTATCAAGTCGCGGTTCCTTACACCGTTTGCAAGCCGGTCTACGAACATCGTGTGAAGCAGATCTGTTACACGGTGCCCAAAACGGTCGTGAACTATTATCAGGTGCAAATACCATACACCGTGTGCAAGACGGTCTACGAGAACCACGTCCGGGAACATCGATACACGGTCAAGAAGCCAGTTCAAGAAACCTATCAGGTGATGGTCCCGTACACGACCTGTCGCCCCGTCTATGAAAAACATGTGACGGAGCATCGGTACTGTGTGCCGCGAACCGTGGTACAGACTTACCAGGTTGCGGTCCCTTACACGGTCTGCAAGCCCGTCTACGAGCAGCATGTTCGCGAAGAGAAATGTATCACGTACAAGCCGGTGACGGAGTCCTATCAGGTCTGTATTCCCTACACGACCTGCAAGCCGTCTTATGAAACGCACGTTCGCAAAGTGCCTCAGCTTTGCACGCGGCAGGTCACGGACTATCGCATGGAGTGCCGTACAGGCACACAGCTAGAAAACGTTGAAACCCAGCACTGCGTGAAAATTTGTGGTGGCGAATGGCAGGAAACTCGCGAATACATTCCGGGCCCGACCACGATTCAATGCAGCACAATGCCCGATGGCCGGGTGGCTCAGCAACACGTTCAGTGCCCCGGAATCTGGACCTGCAAGAAGGTTTGGGTTCCCAGGGAAGAAAGCAAGATCGTGAAGGTCTGCACGCAAGTGTGCAAGCCTTTCACCTACACCGTCTGTGTGCCGCATTGCCGAACCGAGTGCTACACCACCTATCGCGATGAATGTTACACCACCTGCCGGATGGTTCAAGAACAACACACACGCATGGAGACTCGGCATCGATCCTATTGCGTGCCGGAAGTACATACGAAGTGCATTCCGTACACCACCTGCCGGATCGAGAAGGAATGTCACGTTCGTTACGAATGCCGCAAGCAGTGCTACACGATCCAGGAACAGAAGGTGTGTTACAAGACGCACACGACTTGCCGGATGATCCAAGAGCAGCACGTGAAGTGCGAGACCCGTCATCGTTGTAATTATGTGTGCGAAGAAAAGGTCTGCTACATCCCGTACAAGACCTGTCGAGTCGAGAAAGAGTGCCACGTCCGCTGCGAAACTCGCAAGCAGTGTCACACGGTGTACGAGCAGCACGTCAAGAGCGTGCCTTACACGACGTGCCGGATCGAGAAAGAATGCCACGTTCGCTATGAGACGAAGAAACGCTGCTACACGATCCAGGAAACCCATGTGAAGCGGGTTCCTTACACGACTTGCAAAATGGTAAAAGAATGCCACGTTCGCTACGAGTGCCGTCGGCAGTGCTACACGGTTCCCGAAGAGAAGGTCTGCCACGTCCCTTACACAACCTGTCGAATCGAGAACCAAATCTGCTACAAGACTGTCCGCAAGTGCCGCACGCACTGGGTAGCGGAAGAGAAAGTTTGCTGCATCCCGTACACAACCTGCCGAATGGAGCAAGAGCAAAAGGTCCGTTGCGTGCCACGCACGACGTGCAAGATGGAGCCTTATTGCCACACCTACCAGACGTGCCGTTATGTGCCCGTCTGCGAGCCGGTGTGCGAGGAACCATGCACCACCACTTCGTGCCACCCGGCCACGGAATGGAAGTCGGGCTTCTTTCACAAGCTAGGCAGTCGCTTGACGTGTAAGTAGGAACCAGGTTATCAAACGCAGCGGCCCACGGTTAATCCCGTGGGCCGCTGCGTTTCTGGTTCGTAAAATCCAGGAATGAAACGCCCCGCCGGAGCACAGACCATGCCCCGACCGATCCGCATCGGCGCGGTGAACTACCTGAACACGAAGCCCCTCATCGAGGGGCTTGGTTCATACGCCCCGAATGCCGAGTTGTCGCTCGACCTGCCCAGCCGGCTTGCCGAGCAACTGGAGGCAGGCGAACTCGATGTCGCCCTCATCCCCGTTATCGAATACTTCCGGGCCGGCAGCTACACGATCGTGCCCGGCGTCTCGATTGCGAGCCGTGGGCCGGTGCTGAGCGTCACGCTCTTCAGCCGGGTTCCGTGGCCGGAAATCCGCTCCGTGGCTCTCGACGAAGGCTCGCGAACCAGTGCCGCACTCACACGCATCCTGCTTGAAAAACGTCATGGAATCTCGCCACGCACGGTGCAACTGCCAATGAGCGTGGCGGCCGACGACATGACGACGGACGCGGTTCTGCTCATCGGCGATCGAGCCATGAAGGCTTGCCTGCCTGGTTTCTCCTACGCTTACGATCTCGGCCAGGAATGGTTTGACTGGACCGGCTTGCCGTTTGTGTACGCGGTGTGGGCGGTTCGCGAAGGCGTTGATCTTTGCGGCGTCGATCGTGCCCTGCATCAGTGTCGAGATAACGGACTCGCGAAAGTCGGGCCGATCTCGCAACGCGAGGCAGGTCCCCTTGGGCTCGATCCCGGCTTCTGTCGCCGCTACTTGAGCAACATTCTCAGCTTCGACCTCGGCCCGCGTGAACTCGCTGGCCTGCGAAAATACTACGAGTTGGCCCGCGATCTTGGGCTGGCTCCAGAGGGGGTGCAACTTGACTTCTACGGTGCAGCAGATCTTGTCGAAAGCCGTTGATGGTCAGCGGCTCACGTTCGATGAAGGCGTCGCGCTCTTCGAGTGCAAGAACCTGCACGCACTCGGCCAGACCGCCCATGCGGTCACGCAACGGCTTCATCCCGAGCCTTATCGCACATACAACATCGACCGCAACATCAACTACACGAACGTCTGCGCCGCCGTGTGCGATTTCTGCGCCTTTTACCGCAAGCCGGGCGATGCCGAAGCATATGTTCTCCCGCGAGAAGAACTGTATCAGAAGATCGACGAAACGCTCGCACTCGGCGGCGACCAGATCCTCATGCAAGGCGGCATGCACCCGTCACTTAAACTTGAATGGTACGAGGAACTGCTGCGGGACTTGAAGACCCGTTACCCCAAACTGAACCTGCACGCGTTCAGCCCGCCGGAAATCTGGCACTTCCACAAGATCAACAAACTGCCTCTGAAGGAAGTCCTGCAACGCTTGAAGGACGCGGGCATGGGCAGCCTGCCGGGGGGCGGCGGCGAAATCCTTGTCGATCGCGTTCGCAAGGAACTAACGAAGGGGAAGGCACTCACGGACGACTGGCTCGAGGTGAACCGCGTTTGGCACCAACTCGGTGGGCGTTCGACTTGCACCATGATGTTCGGCCACATCGAGACGATCCCGGAACGGATCGAGCATCTCGATCGCTTAAGGCAACTTCAGGACGAAACAGGAGGCTTCACGGCCTTCATCTGCTGGACCATGCAGCCAGGCCACAAGATGGGCCATTTTCCGCAAGTCAGCTCGTTCGAGTACCTGCGTACGCAGGCGATTGCGAGGCTGTACCTCGACAACATCCCAAACATTCAGTCGTCGTGGGTCACGCAGGGTGCGAAGATCGGCCAGCTTGCGCTGCTGTATGGTGCAAACGATATGGGCTCGCTGATGATCGAAGAAAACGTGGTCGCCTCGGCCGGCACCGTGCATTACCTGACACTGGAACAGATCAAGAACTCAATCCGTGAAGCGGGCTACATCCCGCGACAACGCAACGTGTTTTACGAGTACATCGATACGGCGTGCTGAATTGAACACCTGTTCCGAGCGTTGAATTCGTGGGGACGGACCTCTGGTCTGTCCTAACTCAAAGTGCCCAATTCAGTTTGGTTCTGGCGATTACTCGGGCCGTGGATGGACAGACCGGAGGTCCGTCCCCACAAAACCATCGGTAAGAGGCACTTTTCTGTAAGTGTCCGGTCCGCCCCATCTTCCACGTCGGGTTACGCTGGGGGTTTTCCTGTTCCCAGGAGGACTCCCGATGTCGCAGCGTCATTCCCGCAATCCGCAACGCGAACGTCGTTGGCGTGATCTCACCACCCGCCAGCGACGCTCGGGCCTGACCATTCGCCAATTCTGTCGTCAACACGCGCTGACCGAATCCAGTTTCCACTTCTGGCGGGCCGAACACGGTGTTCGATCTCTCCGTGGGTCGCAGCAACGATTGCCCGCAGGCGTTCCTGCGTGGCTTCAAGGGCTTTTTGCAAGCCGATGGCTATTCCGGGTGCGACGCACGTCGGTTGCTGGCCGCATGCTCGACGATGCTCGGCGAAGCGTTCACCTCTGCGTTGAATCAATGGCCGACGTGGACGGTGGACGTGACCGGCGGCCGCTTGAAGATCGACAACCATCCGGCCGAGCAGGCGATTCGACCGCTGGCAATCGAACGAAGGAATTGGTTGCACGTGGGAGGTGATGGCGGGCTGAATCCGACCGCGGTGCTGTTGAGCCTGGCGGCCTCGGCAAAGCGGCATGCCGTGAACCCATGGGAATATTTCAAACACGTCTTGACCGAGTTACCCGCTCGGCCGCCCAACGCCGACGTCGGCGACCTACTGCCCGACAACTGGGCTCGCGCCGGGCCTTCCACTCCGTCACCGGGCTGATCTCATTACCGTTCCGATTTATCGACCGGCCAACAACCGCCGCCGCACGCCCATGCACCCGCAGTTGCTGGAAGCGAGGGGCTGACCGGACGCTTACGATGAAGTCAACTGAGCTTCGGAGGTAACGATCATCTTTCCGTTCAGAATATCGAAGGCCAGATTCGACTCGCCTCCAACAAGCGGTCCGATCTCACGCTTGAGAACGGTGACTTCCTCGGCGCAGTCCATGCCGTGAATGCGGAACTCTGAGGGAGAAACTTTGGCGGTCATCACTTTGAACTTGTTGCGTGAAATGAGAGCGAAAGAGGCGATCCAACTAATCTCCCCGGGACGAAGTCCCGGGGTCGGGTCACAATTACTTCTGCTTGAAATCGCCCGTATATGGCTTCGTTCCAACCTTGCCGCTGATACTTCCGGTCAGTTTGCCTTCCTTGCTGAACAATTCGTGCTTGCCGACGAACATCGACGACATGCCGGATGCATCACCCTTCGCCGGTTTTGGGTCCAGCTTGATGGCGATCGACTTTTCTCCCTTCACGGTCAATACCAACGCTTTGGAATCGATGGGCTTGACCTTGGCTTTGTGAAACTCGCTGTGATTGCCGTAAACGTACACGACAACGGTGCCGGCTTTCATGTCGGGCACGATTTCGAGGTGATACTCTTCGTCGCCCCACTCGACGACGGCGCCCTTGTGTGGGCCCACATGATCTTCCGCCTGAATCGGTGCTGAAAACAGCAAGCCGGAAACGATGGCCATCGCGCCTGCAAACGTGTGAAATCGCATCTTCGCACTCCTTGTCGTAAACTTTCGCACGCCGATCCGGGGGCGTGCTCCCGTCAGTGCGCCGAAACGTGCGGCGATGATTCCTTAGTGGGCGGATCGTCCAGCCCGTCCGATTCGTGAGCCGAGCTGGCGAGGCGAATTCCATCCTTGCCGCTAAATCGCCAGAACATTCCTGGGCGGATCAGAAACTCGCAGAATGTCGAAGTGATCAGGCCGCCAAGAATGACGGTGGCAACTGGATAGAGAATTTCACGGCCCGGCGTGTGTCCTGCGACAACCAGAGGCACGAGCCCAATCCCCGCCGTGAGTGCCGTCATCAACACCGGCGACAGTCGTTCCAGGCTGCCGCGCAAGATCATCTTCTCGGTGAAGCCTTCCCCTTCGTGCTGCATCAGATGGATGTAGTGCGTCACCAACAAGATCCCGTTTCGAGCAGCGATGCCGCCCAGCGAGATGAAACCCACCCAGGCCGCGACGCTCGGCCGCTGTCCCGTTATCAGCAAAGCGAACACTCCGCCAACGAAGGCCAACGGGATGGAGTGCAAAATTTGCAACACGATCCGCCACGAGGGGAAGAGCATGAACAGCACGAAGAACATTCCGACCACGGCCACCAGTCCCAGAATCAGAATCAGCCGGGAGGCACGCTTGGCGCTTTCGAACTGTCCGCCGTATTCGACGAAGTAACCCTCCGGCAGCACTACTTTTTCTGTGATGTTCGTGCGGATGTCTTCCACCACCCCGGACAATCCGCGATCGCGGGCATTGCAACGAATGACGATTCGCCGTCGCACATTATCGCGTTTGACTTGATTCGCGCCGAAGTCGCCTCCCGTCAACGGCGTGATGTCCGCGAGGTCTTTCAGCATGACCTGGCCTCGGCCTTCGGGTAGTTCGAGGCGCAAGCGGCCGATGTTCGCCAGGTCCGTGCGATAGGCATCTTCGAGGCGAATCAACAGATCGAATCTCCGTTGGCCTTCAACCACCTGCGAAACAACTTCTCCTTGAAGCGCGGTCTGCAAGAACTCACTCACGTAATCGCGGTCCACTCCGTGAAAGGCAAGATCGGCGGGCCTGAGCTTGATGTGGATCTCGTCCACCTTCCGCATTGGCTCGATCACGAGCGAACTGACCCCTTCCACTCCGGCGATGGCCGTCTTGATTTCGTTTGCCAGGCGTTCGAGCGTATCGAGATCGTCGCCATACAGCTTGATGGCTATTTGTGCCGTGGTGCCCGAAATCATGTGGCTGATGAGGTGGGCTAGCGGTTGCTCCACTTCCACGTCCACGCCGGGCACTTCCTCCTTGATCTCTTTCTCCAGGCGGCCGAGGATTTCCTCACGGCTCTTGCCGCTCTTCGGATCGATGTTCACGAAATATTCATTGGCATTCGGCGGCTCGGCATGTTCGTCCATCTCGGCCCGGCCGCTTCGGCGTAGGAACGACAGGATATCGCCCTCCGGATTGTCCGGCCCTTTGCGTTCGCGGCGAAACTTGGCATCGACGAGTGCGGATGCCTGGTTGGATGCTTCGAGCGACGACCCTGCTGGCAGGGTTACGTTCACTTGCACGGTGCCTTCGTCGAAGCTGGGAAGAAAGTCGCTCTTGAGCAGATACAGCCGATAGCCACAGTACCCGACTACAAACCAGGAGATGATGGTGACAACGCCGACCCAGCGCAGGCTGAAGCGAATGAGGCGGGCAGCAAGCCACTTCAGGCCGCGTACCAGCATTCCGTCTTGCTCGCGATGGACCGCTTTCGATCGTGCCAGCATGTAGTACGAAAGTACCGGCGTCACCGTGAGCGACACAAGCAAGGACGCCAGAATCGACACGATGTAAGCAATTCCTAGCGGCGTGAACAGCCGGCCTTCGATCCCGCTGAGAGCGAACAGCGGCAGGAACACCATCACGACCAGTGCCGTGCCAAACACGATTGCTGAGCGAATCTCGACGCTGGCGTCGTAGATCACGCGCATCGGTGGACGAGGATCGGGTGAAAGATTGTTCTCACGCAAGCGGCGAAAGATGTTTTCCACGTCCACAATCGCGTCGTCGACGAGTTCACCCATGGCCACGGCGATGCCACCGAGCGTCATGATGTTGATGGAAAGCTGCGTTCCGGTTATCAGTCCGACCAGTTTGAACACGATGATCGTGAGGACCAAGGAAAGCGGAATGGCCGTGAGCGAGATGAATGTGGTCCGCACGTTGAGCAAGAACAGGAACAGAATGATCAGCACCAGCACCGCTCCGATCACCAGTGCCTCGGCCACGTTGAACACGCCGCGATCGATGAATTGGCGCATTTCGTACAAGCCGGTATCGACAACGACATCGGCCGGGAGCGATGGCTCGACTTCGCGGAGAGCGATTTGGACTTGCTCGGTTAGCGCTCGGGTGTCGATTCCTGGCTGCTTGGTGATCGTCAGAGCAATGCCTGGGTGGCCGTTCACGCTGGCGTCGCCACGCTTGATTTGCGGTCCTTCCGTGACTCGGGCGACTTGCTCCAGTGTGATCGTCCTCTCGGGCGTCACCTTGACGGGAATAGCCCTGAGATCGGTGATGACTTGTTCGGAACGTGGCCCAAGCCGACCGATGATGCGAATGGGTCGTTCGGTTCCGCCAGCGATCGAGTAGCCGCCCGACGCGTTCAGGTTGTTGGACTTGAGCGCCGCCTCCACGTCTTGAAGTCGGACCTTGTGCTCGTGCATGGCTGCCGGATCGACCAGAACCTGATACTGCTTGCGGCCACCGCCCATTGTGATCACCTGGGCCATTCCGGGCGTCTTCAACAAACGCGGACGGACCACCCAATCGGCCAGCGTTCGCAAGGCCATTTCGCGTTGTATCGCCGATGGAAACGTCAGGCTTTGCGACTTCCCGGCGACCGTGACGCGAACGCGTTGATCGCCATCGATGCCGAGGAGCGACCATTCCGCACCGCTCACGGCCACGGCTTCCCAAGCTTTGGGATTGTGCCGGTCGGTCGGCTTCCAGGCAAAACACTGCGGCGGCGAGCCTTCGTTCACGACGCGCTCTGCATAGTACGGCGTGCCAGGTACGGGAATCAATTCACCACCGTTCGGGCCGGGTTGCCGCCGTAAGCCGGCCATCATGATCTGGCCCATGATCGAACTGATCGGAGCCATCTGTGGTCGCACACCCGTGGGCAAGTCTGCTGTAACAGTGGTAAGCCGTTCTTGCACGGTCTGCCGGGCCGTGCGAATATCCGTCCCCCAATCGAACTCGACATAAACAACTGAAAGCCCAAACCCAGACTGGCTGCGGACGTCTTGAACTCCTGTCGCACCGAGCAAGCCGGATTCGAGAGGATAGGTGACCAGTGTTTCGACCTCTTCAGGTGCGAGGCCGGGACATTCGGTCATCACCGTGACGCGTGGACGATCGAGATCCGGGAAGACGTCGATTGGCATCGTCGTGCCGAGATAGGCCCCGTACACGAGCGTGACGAGGCTCGCGACGACGATCAACGATCGGTGACGGAGCGAGAATTTGATGATCGCGTTTAGCATGTGTGACTCCGTTCAATGATCGTGACCTTCGTGACCGCCGCCGCCACCGCTAGCCGCCGCCTTCAGGGCTCGGTTCAGGGCAGCAGCTTGATTGCGCACGATAAACTCGCCCGGCCCGACACTGCCATCGTTGGCCAGCACCACATCGATCCGATCTTCGTACAGCACCTTCACCGGCTTGCGATCGAACAAGTCGCCGTTTTGACGAAAGACATAAGCCTCGCCCCCTTCACGAACCACGGCACCGGCGGGGAGCACGAACACATCGTCGGCGAATTTTTCGACGGGCACGCGGAGACGAACTCGTTGTCCAGGCCGGAATCGCCAGTTGAGAAACGTCTGCCCATCACGCACGTAGGTTTTGGACTGGTTTTCGAGGGGGATGTAAAACGCGAAGGTTCGGCTAACGGGATCGACGGTGTTGGCGAGGTGCCGAATCTTCAGTTCGCCACTGTAGGCGGCCCATTCATTTCCTTCTTCATTGAACTCGGCGCGAACGAGCCAGCCGCTTTGCGCTGCCTTCGCAAGCAAAGCGGATTCCGACTTGAATCCCCGTCCTTCGATGTACAACTGCCGATGGTTTGCCAAGACACTCAGTACTTGCCCGGCCTGAACTTGCTCACCGACTTGCACCTTCAATTCCTTGAGTTCGAACGTCGGCAAGCGTTCTCCGTTACTGGTCTGAACGATTTTGGGTACGGCAATCGCAACCGGCTTGACGGGACCGACAAGATCGGGAGCCACGACGGTGACTTCGACAAGAAACTTTCCGCCCGCAACCGCGTCGATTTGCTCGAGCCGAAACCCGCGGGAGAGTAAGTCCTGGCGAGCCGCAGTGACCGCAGTCTTGAGTTTTTGTTCCTGATTCTCGACCTCGATGATTTTCGACTCGGCAATACCGCCCTTGGGGATTTCCCGCAACAGCTTGAGATTGTTAACCGTGAGTTGCAGGTCTTTGGTCGACTTGAACAGCTCGGTCTGAGCCGTCTGGATCGCTTCGCTCAGGATGCGCATGGTGAAAAGCGTCTCGCCCGATTGCAGTGTGTCCCCCGGCTGCACGTGTACACTCGTGACCACGCCCGCCAACGGTGCAATCACATTGCGGTCGCTGATGCCGGGTCGATCCTCAACGGTCCCCGGAATCGTGAGCATGCGCTCGTAGGACTCGGGAATCAACGCATCCACGACGAGGCCGAGGTTGGCCTGGGCTTGGACGCTGAGTTTGACGCGCTCGCCCGGCGGACCGTGATCGTGACCAGCATGGGGATCTTCCTTCTTCGCCTCGGCCGCCGGTGCCACGAGCATCGGAAGCCAGCTAGCTCGCGTCACGTAAGCAGACGCGGCGACCCCTACAGCACCCAGGAGCACCCCGAGCGCAAGCGAACTGGCGGAGTTGAAATAATCTCGTGCGGGCATGTGGCCCTCCGGTGAAAACAATGATTGGCTTGAGTGAGATTCAACACTCGATCGGAAATGACCGAGCGACTACCAACGAGCGTTGGTCAAATGAGAAGTGCGCAATGCGAGATGAATATCGGCGGGGAACCGAACGGTCGGCAAGGGTCGTGGGCATGGCTACGAACGGCTGAGCTGTTAACCCAGGGAGCCGTATCAATGGCTGCTGGAAGAAGCAAATCACTCGACACCACGAATTGCTGAGACGGGGGCTGGATATCCAGAGGCGTCACGGCCGGACAGAATGGGTCGTGCGAGTGGTCCGGGATCGGTACTTGTAGCTCCGGTACCGATACTGGTTCGGACTTTGGTAATTCAGCAGGTTTCTCGCGCTGCTTATGATGGTGACAGTGGTGGCGAACTGGCGTGGGTTCGGGTACCGCGATCGTTTCCGTGATCGTCTGCGCTTTGGAATCGATCCTTGCCGCATGCTCGTGCGAGCATTCACACAGCCCAGGCGGAACCAGCATGGTCAGTGCAAGAATCGGCAGAAGCAATCGACGAATCATCCGTTTGTCGCCTCGAATCGTGTTAATGACAACCCGAATACTATTTCCCCTGATACACATAATCCTTGGGATTTTTCACCTTCTCGGGCTGCGTTTTGGCCCAGCCGACGAACTTGTCCAGGCACGGCGGGCAGCAAAACTCGTAACGTTTGCCGTCTACGATCCACGCACATTCCGTCTCGGACTTATTCTTAGTGACCGGGCAAATCTTATCGCCCACTTTCAAATCGTCGTCGTGCAACCAACTCTTGCCCTTGAACTTGGTCGAGGGAACTGTGTCGCCATTAGCCTGGATGTCCTTCGAAGTATAGATCCCGCCCGGCGTCCGATAGAGTGCCTGTTCTCGGTCCGAACCCACGGCAGACGGCATCTCGTCGTGTGCTTTGTGGCTGAACTCCCCGGAATAGGGCTTGCCGTCGATCTTGCCGCTGATCGTGCCAACATAAGCACCAGACATCGCAAATCGCTCGCTCATGCCGACAAATGCGATACCAAGGTTGCCGCTTTTTTGTGAGTCGTGCTTCAACTCGACAAAGACGACCGGCGTCACATTCTTGATCGAGAGCGTGACGTTGGTTATTTTGGCACGATTGATCGACGGTGCCGCCTTTGCCTTCTCGTCAAGAATGTAGACGACGACTTGTTTCGATGCTTGGTCCACTGTGAACTCGGCGTGATACTCGTTCTTACCCCACTCCGCGAGCGGACCTAAGTGTGGACCAATCGACGAATGGCCGTGTGACTCGATGGCGACGCTCTTGGTCGTGACGGTAGCCAAATCGACTTCCGGCTTCCCCTGCTCCCGGGCACAACCCGCTAGGCCCGCCAAAACGGAGACAGCAAGCAAAGTCGAACACAAAGTGAGATGAACGAGGTTACTCATGGGCCTTTTCTGCTTCGGGCAACTTGAGCTGTGCGATGTATGGAATTCTACCAGAAGACCGCCTGTGACGACAAGGCACGGTTTACTTGCTTGAACTGTATAGTTCTCCCATTTTCCAGCAACGTCGTTTTGTTACGCGTCTTCAAGGCTTTCTTTCAGGTGGAATGGGGGCCTTCATCTTTGCCGGGGTGCCAGGTCAGGTCCGATTTTTGGTGCCGGTACAGCCAGTTTGGCAGGCCATTGCTCTTCCAAAGTCAGGCCAGATAGCACACTAGCTGCTCTCCACGCTTCCCCTTGGGCGCGAAGCTGATCAAGACTGGCTTGCGTCACAGCCTGTTGGGCCACCAAGCGTTGGACCGTAGTGAAGTTGAAGTTCTTATCTCCTGAAATCAGCCTAAATGCCTCATCGGCTTTATTCCGAACGTCTTCGAGCCGCTTTGCGCGTTGGCGAGCGGCCGCGTAGTCCCGATAAGCGCTCGCGATACGTTCCGTCAGATCGAGTTCGACACGCTGGACTTCGCGAGTTGCCTCGCCGATCGAAGCCTGCGATGCCAGGATGTTTCCCTGGTTACGATTCCAGGTCGGTATGGGCAAGCTGATGCCAACCATCCAGTCGTTCGATTTGTTTTGGTTCTGTCGAACATAGCCGCCGCTCAACGTCACGTTCGGAATCACCTCCACGCGGGCCCGTTCCATCACCAGTCGAGCGCGATCGATGCCGACTTTTGCCAGCCGCACGTCGGGATGGACTTCGAGCACGAACGCACGAATTCGATCCAGTTCGTAATCGGGAAGAGGGGCCGTCAGCGACTCGGTGAGCGAGGCCTGCGGTAAGTCCTTCTCGCCGATGGCGGCTGCAAGTCGCCGAAACGCGGCGGGCAATTCTAGTTCGGCAGCCTCGGCCTCCAGGGCAATTCGTTCTGCCTCGACCTCCAGTTGCACCACATCCAGTTGAGCGGCTTGCTTTGCCTTCACCAGTTCCTTTACGTTATCGACGGACTTCTGAGTGACGGTTCGCAATTCCCTGAGAATGGTCACACGGCGATCGAGCGTGAGCGCGTCGTAGTAGGCAGTTCGAATCTGAGCGAGCAACTCCGCCCGTCGAGCAGCTAGCAACAGGGTTGCTTGATCCACTTCGCGCTCCGCAACCGCTCGACTGAGTGTGAGCTTACCGCCGGTCACAATTTCTTGGTTGACTTGCGGCAAAGTGTTCACGCCCCCCGACCCCGTTTTGTCGCCGAGTTCGTCGAAGACCGCGGCGATGGTGGGATTCGGATACAAGCCGGCTTGCAAAGCCCGTCCGCGTGCCGCATCGATCGAAAACGCGGCCTGGGCCAGACGCGGATGGCGTTCGAGCGCGATCCGGATCAGATCGTCGAGCGAGTACGAGGTCTTGGTTTCCACGGCATGGGACAGGACCGTGCTCGGCAGTACCTCGACGAAGGCCGGTCGAGCGGGCGTGACACGTTCGGATCCGAACCGAGTCGGTTCGGCAGGGGGCTGAGCGCTCGCGTTCACCTGGCTCGAAACTGCCAGGAACAAGGCCAGCGCGTTTCGTTTCATGGAATGACACATGGTTCTTCCTTAAACGCATGCCGAAAAATCTCGCCGCTTCCCCACTACGCTTTGGGCTTCGCGGTCAGAATGCCGTTTGGCCCCTCGATCTTGGTCGGCGTCTTTTTGGCTTTCTCGACGGCTTCCCAAAGCAGCTTGGGCGACACCACCGCTCTGGGTTTCAATGTCACCTTGGCGGTCTGCTTCTCGACATCCGTTTCGACTTTTGCCACGCCTTCGATTTCAGTTAACTTGGCGGTGACTTTTTTGGCACAGCCCGCACAGTCCATGTCGGACATGGTGATCGTAAACGTGGTCGGCAATTTCTCCGCCGACAAAGCGGAACCGTCAAGCACCAGCAACATAAATGCGGGTACACAGGCGAGAAGACCGATCGAGATCTTCATGGATCACTCCCAAAAAAGAAAAGAGATTGTTAGCAACCCAATCGAGCCGCGCGATGCAAAACATGGGCACAGAATTGGACGCGCCGGCCCGTTCAAATGACGAGCGCGCAATGCGAGATGTAAAGCGGGTGTGGAGCAATCCAGATCGAAGGCCGGACACTCGAACTCGTCCGGGTTATTGGGTTCCACGCGAAGAGCACAGTTGCTTCAGACAGAACAATGTCGACTGCTGAAAGCTGGAAGATTGCTGCGGCCCGAATCCATCCGCCCGTGACGGTCGGACAATGTGGCTGGTGCTCTTTGTGCGGATGTTGGTGCTGGGAACTGTCGGTGGTCGCTGATGACGAGCAGGCTCGGTTAGGCGGGTGGTCTTGTTTGGCAGGTTCCGGCGTGGCTATTCTTGCGTGACAATGCTTGCAACCATCTTGGTTGGAGGGCATCGAGGAAAGTGGTTCATCCTTGATGATCGCCGATGAAGTTTGGCATTCCTCGGCCGAACAGCGGGCAATGCAGTCGCACATGCACATGCCCGAGGGCAACAGCATCGGCAAGATTGCCATGAGAGATAGCACGTTCCGAACGATAGGGAGAACTCCTCCTTCGTTCTATCGACTGCCTAAATAACAAACTTTGATGGATTCAATTGCCAACTGCTTTGGAAGGTGTTGGAGACCAAGGTGGGCAATTTGGGGGAGAAGGCGCTAGCCTCGCGAGATGACGTCGCGTCTTACGTCTTGCGAAGGGCTGAGCTGGAAGGATCGGGGCTGTAGTGCCCCCCTAAAACCGGACCAGCAAAAGCTGCCTGCTATGGTACTCGGGGCCAAGGCCGGTCAGAAAATGTGACCGATCTCGTTGGCTGACTTAAGAGAGATGGCCTCTTCTGGGCAATTAGCTTCCACCAACATGATCTGGAAGGAAGGCATGGCCGGATGGATGAAGGCCGAGCAAGTCGGGCTGACAGGATTTGAACCTGCGACCTCTTGGTCCCGAAGCATTCCCTCGCGAAAACACCGTTTTTGGCAATCAGGATCGTTCCACATAAAGGTTTAGTATTTAGCGTTTCGAGAGGCAACGAAGGGCGAGGAATGGCGAGGAATGGCGAATGATGACGGTACATCAAGACTTTGACGGTACAAATCCGGTACGACTCGTCGACGCCCGAGTCGACCCTCCAGTCTCGCCGGCACGGATCCAAAACCCGACTCGCAAACGAATTCATGTATCCCAGTGGCCATCGTAATTGCTGCCCTTCAACGCTGTCGATAACAGGCGAACGAGGGCTCGGTCGAGCCGACTCGTTTAAGGTAGCTCGCTTCGCCGGCCCGGGAATTGAACGAGTAACGAGTAGCAGCATGATGAACACCAACGCCTGCGGGAGATCAATACCATCTGGTTGGATCAGTATTAAGAAGCGCCCACCGACATGGGGACGAACTGCCTCAGGCCCGCGATCGTTGAGAGCCAAGACCACCCCGCTCCGGATTTAGATTCGCCTCGTTGTTGGTTCCGAACGCAGAAGGAAAATCGCATCGTTCAGCGACGCCAATTCTTCTTACCGGATGTTGGAACGACCTGACTTTTGGCTAACGCATGGAAACTTGAGCTTGCCGCCACATCTCTGGCCGTGACCTTGCTTATAGAGATGAAGGGATTCGCCCGCGCGATCACTCACCCGGACTTCGTCAGGCAGATCAATCTGAATCCGGACCACCAAGTGGTGAAGCCGATCCGCTCTAGAGTTCATTGCAATGTTGCCAGAATTGCAAACCTGGCTCGTTCGCTTCCATGGAATGAGACATTCTGCACGAAGAGTTGCCGACGCGGTCAATCGGATTGCATGCGCCACTGCTTTCCGTTGCTGCAATTGCGGCCGGTGTGAGAATGCTTGCTGGGGTTAGCTTTTCTTCATTCTCGACCTGATGAAGCTGTACTGGCGAACTGACGTAATGTCTCCATACATATCCGTTTAGTGTTAATCCTACTGCACTGGCACTTCTTTTGCCTATCGCAGGTTCGGACGACGATCATCGTCACGCAACCCTCAACCTTCAGGCAGCGAGTAGAGATACCTTGGCCCGTCCTCCCTTTGAAATTCATGGCTTTATCGGAAATCGCAAGGCCCTCACCCCCATCTTGCGAATCCAGGACGGAGCGATCTCTCGGGGCGAGCCGCTCCCGCACTGCTTGGTTGTGGGTCCGTCAGGCATAGGCAAATCAGCATTGCTCGAAGCGCTCTCGAAAAGAGCCAAAGGGAACCTCCGAAAGATCATCGGCAAGACCACCGTCGAGGAGATAGTAAATAGCCTCCGCTCACTATTACCTGGTGATTTCCTGTTGCTCGACGAAGCCCACAACCTTTCGAACGAACATCAGGAACTTCTTTTCGAAGTTATCGACCGGTCTGAGATTCCGGTCAAGTGCCTACCGCCGGCGGAACGTGACAAACCAATCCCAATCGCCCCGTGCACTCTCGCCTTTGCAACTGACCAGCCAGGGCGATTACGAAATGCACTACGTAAGCGGCTTGAGCTCTGTATCCGGATGAGCGACTACACTTTGCGGGAAATGAAAGAGATCGTCTCCAGAATTGCAGATGACCTCAACGTGCTCCTTTCCCCACAGGCAGCTCGGCAGGTGGCTCAAATCTGCAGCGGCCTGCCGCGCCGAGCCAAGCACTACATCAATTCTTTAAGGCTTTATTTTTCGCACTCGGAGCAATCACAGATCACCCTTCCACAAGTCGAGGAATTCCTGAGAGCACGCACAATCGAATCAGACGGCCTTACCGAAACTGAAATCGACTACCTTCGTTTTTTGCATGGCGAGGGCAAAGCCTCTATCGAGTCCCTCGCGTACGTCCTTGGGGTGGATGCCGCGTACGTGTCAGGGGAAATTGAGCAACCGCTCCGTTACCGCGGGCTTATCCGAATCGGTAGCGGCGGACGGTCCCTGACGACAGCCGGAGTCGAACGAGCGATCGAAATCATAAGGGCCCCCTTCGCAGATGAAGAGAACGAAGCCGATCCGGGCAGCGTCACGGAAAGATCACCCACTATTATTAACACCCCTAACGAGGCGACTCAGTCGCCGGACTTGGAGACGTCACATGCGTAGCCAGCAAGACGGCTCGGAAAACGCGTTCTTGGATACTTCTGCCGTTGCTGTCGGCGAAGACTTACTCTCGATCGTCAGGTGTAACCCTTCAGCCTCCTGAACTGGTCTTGGCGGATTCTATCGGAATTTGGTAGTCTCTTCGGCGAATGGAATCATCGACCACGACGCTTGATCCCGTATTTCTAGCCGCATTCCGGAGCGGTTTTCTCACGGCTTCGCAGGTCGAGGC
>SIAJ01000085.1 GCA_009691845.1 Gemmataceae bacterium | reverse complement strand
ATCCGGAGGCCGACCGCTGGTTCTGGGAAATCCTTTCGATAAACCTGTCGCAGGAAGTGTGCGACCGCTATTTGACGGCACGCGATATGAAGGGGGATCTGGAACGTGGGTTGGTCACCCGCGAGGTGTACTGCCCAAAATGTGGCACGGCCACGCCAGCCCGCGAGCCGTATTGCCGCGGTTGCTCGGGACCGATTGCGCCGCCGGGTCCGTCGTGCCATCAATGCGAATGGCCGAGTTGGTTGGGCAGCCGTTTCTGTGTTAAGTGTGGTGCTCGATTGTAAAGTGTAGTTATCATTGTGGACGTTCGCTCCGCGAACGTCCACAATCTGCCGCATCGAGCTAACGGCCGCCGCTTGCGGCTTTCCTACCAACTGGATCTTCCGTGAACGAACCAGAGTTGAGTCCCAGCGAAGACCCGCGAACGGACGTGATCCCCGACATCGAGCCGGTCGCTGCGCTCGCTGCGCCGCCTTGTCCTTTCTGCCAGGCCGCTCGTGTCGCGGACATCAACTACTGTGGCGATTGCGGCTACATCTTTCCCGATGCTTCCTCAGCGGTCACGCAGGCCGACCTGCCGGGCCTCATTGCCGGACGTTACCGGTTGCTCGATCGAATCGTGGAACGCGGCGGAGTCGAACGCTACCGAGCCGAGGACATTGGCAATCCCGAAGCGCCGATTCCGGTGATTATCGTCCGACAACTCGCCGGCGGCGACTCTCAGGCCGCGCTGGCAGAAGCCGGTTCCGTTTTCGAATTCGATCTGCTCGAACGCTCCGAGCAGGCGACGTCGTCCCTGCCCGATCCGGTTGGTTCTGAGCAATGGCCCGGCATCGCCTGGGAACAAGGTGTGCTGCTGCGGGCCGCCCACCTTTCGCTGCCCCGTTTGATCGATTCCTTCAACGAAGAGGACGTGGCCTATCTCGTGGAAGAAGTCCCGTCCGGAGCATCGCTGTGGGACGAATGGGATCGCGTGGGCATCACCAATCGCGAGCGGTTCACCTGGATGATCCAGCTTGCTCAGGCAATCGATCGCCTGCACTTTGCCGGTGCCATGCTCGAAGGCTTGCGGCCGGAGATGATTGTTGTTTCACGCAACGGCATTGCCATCCTCGCCGATCTGAGCGAATTGCTCCCCACACCCTTACCGGGCGATGTGCCCCTTCGCGGCGGCTTCTCGACAGCGCCGGAACTCCTGCTCAACCAGGAACACGCGGATGAACGGGCCGACTTGTACGCGTTCGGAGCATTGATCTATGCCCTGATGTTGGGCCGCGAACTGTCCGATCTGGACTTCACGCTGACGGGCATGCCGAGACCGTATCTCGAACGCGTGCCCGATGCGAATCCGTTTCTCTCGCGTTTGCTCGCCAAGACTTTTGTCCGCGATATGGCCCAGCGTTTTCCGGCCGATGATGGTCCCGACTCCGATCGTACCGGGTTTCGCGAGTTGATCGCCTGCCTCGAAGCTTGCAAGTCGAATCTCGATCGCGTGAAGATCGACGTCGCCGCATGGTCCACGACCGGCATGGTTCGCCCGGCGAACGAGGATGGCGTCGCGGTCTTTTACTGGGCGGAAAGTCGGCTCGACGATTCGGACGGCGCCGCGCTGATTCTGCTCGCCGATGGCATGGGCGGGATGGAAAGCGGCGAGGTCGCGGCCGCGCTGGCTCTGCAAACGTTGAAAGAGTGCCTGCTGACTGGCCCGCCGTTCGCGACTGGCCTGCCCAGCAAGCCACTCTCCACAACTCCCACGGCAGAAGCCCTTGTGCCGGACTGGACACCCGTGGTCGAGAACGCTTCTGGCACATCGCTTCCCCTGCCTGGCCGATTCCGGGAGAAGGAATCGCCGGAGCGATCCGTCGATGGTCATGCGGAACGTGTGGCCAACGCCTTGCGGGAAGCGAATCGACGCGTGTTCGAAACGGCTTATGCCAATCCCGGCTCGCGTGGCATGGGTTGCACGGCAGAAGTAATCTTGGTGGATGGGAATCTTGCTCTCGTGGGCCATGTTGGGGATAGTCGGGTCTATCGCATGAAGAAGGGCAAGCTCACCCAGGTAACGAAGGATCACACGGTCATCGCTCGCCTGATCGAACTCGGTCAACTCACCGAGGAGGAAGCCGAGTTGCACCCGCGACGATCCGAATTGCAACAGGCCATCGGCGGTCGGCCCGAAGTTTATCCCGATGTCTATGCGATTATCCTGGAGCCAGGCGACTGGATTCTCGCTTGCTCGGACGGACTATCGAATCAGCTCGGCCTCGATGTCATGCAAGGCGTGCTCCGCGAGACGAAGAATGCCGAGCGTGCCGCCCGGCGACTCATCAACATGGCCCTGTTCGATGGGGCCCAGGATAACGTGACGGTCGCGGTTGTTCGGGCCTCGTGAAAACCAGGCTCCGACGGATACCGCCATTTCAGTTTGACACGGAGCAATATGCCAGCACCGATCTATCGCACGCTCAAGCCGGAAAAGATCATCGAAACGCAGCGGCTCCTGCGTGAGCGCATCGCGAGGCGGTTTCCCGGTTCCGGGCTGAGCGGTGTTGCGGCCGAATTGCAAACCGTTGCGGAAGAGGCGGCCGTCCGTGCCGAAAAGATTCGCAAGCCGAATATCTCGCTGCGAATTTCTGTTGCCCTCTTGCTCCTGAGTGCCCTGGCTTCCGTCTTCATGATGGCCCGATCACTCCAGGTTCGAGCGGATCTGTGGGAAGTCATGAATCTTGTTCAGTTCATCGAGGCCGGTCTGGGTGCGATTGTATTCCTCAGTGTCGCGGTCTTATTCTTGATCACGCTTGAGCTGCGACTGAAAAGAAGCCGGGCACTCGCGGCCATTCATGAGCTGCGCGCGATTGCCCACGTTGTCGACATGCATCAGGTCGCCAAGCACCCCGATGGCTTGATCCATCGCGGCGGGCCCGCTGTGTCCCCATCGCCTCTGCGAACGACGAAAACACTCTTTGAACTCAACCGCTATCTCAACTATTGCACGGAACTCTTGGCCATTATCAGCAAGGTCGCGGCCATCTACATTCAAGGTTTCCCCGACGCCAACTCGGTCGCGGCCGTGGATCAGATCGAAACACTCTGCTCGGGCCTTTCGCAGAAGATCTCGCAAAAGATCATCGTGCTGGAACAAATTTTGGACGAGCCTGAAGTGCAAGCGAAGGAAGAAGTGACGGCTACCACCGAAGCGGTCGTCGCGATACCGGTTGGCTGAATGGAGACTTTCTTGGCGAGCCGAGCACCGTAAGGGGCCGGGTGAAGTCATCACCCGGTGGCTTACGGTGCTCGGCTCGCCCTGTATCTCGACCTGGCTTAGAAGTCGTTGCCCAGCGTCTCCCCGCCTTGGGCCGAGCCCATGGCACGCCAGGTGATGATGCTAATCGTGTTGGTGACGTGCCGGACGCTTCCGTCGCACAAGGCGACGTTGACCCCACCGCTGTGCCGGCTCCTGGCCAGTTGCATTCGCGGGAGTGTGCCCGTCGAAGTCGTGGTACACGGGAAGTTGGGCACTGTTGTCGGGCCGCACCCTCCGCCGGTCATCACGTCCGTGGCCGCCGAATTATTCGGAGTCTGGTAGGTGACGAAGCCGGCAGCCCCGCCCCACCAGGTGAACCCGCGAATGTCGTCCCCGCCTCGTGGGCTCGTGATCACCTCCGATACGCACAGGGTATTGCTCGTCCCGTCGAGAATCTCGGCCATCGGCCTGGAGCGGCCAAGCGCCAAGTTCGGGCTCGAGCCACTGTAATTCGGCGGGGACGCATCGCCGCCAGCCGCCAACGTCGCCGGGTCTTCGTACCATCCGAACGGTGCTCCTCCAAACGTCACGCATCCGTTGGCTCCGACCGTGGAACCGTTGGCACAACCGACCGGCGTGCTGACCTGGTACAGATTTGAGTTTCCAGCATTCAGGACGTAGTTGTGCGTGGTATAGGACGCGCTGTTGAGCCAGTTCTTGGCTGAATCGCTGGGACAGAGAAATGTCGGCAGCCTCTTGTTGGTGACCTGTGCGTTCCCTCCGCCGGCATAGCGAGAACCCGTGGTGTCATTCCCGCCGAAGTTCGTGTAGATCCTGAACATGTTGTCCTGCTCCATGTAAGGCAGAATCGGAATCATCCAGGTGCCCCAGCAGCACCCGGTCCGACTGACGCCAGGGACAAACGTCCCATGGATACCCTCGTAATTCATGTTGGCCAGGGCGATTTGCTTCATGTTGTTCGAGCATTTCATCCGATTCGCGGCCTCGCGAACCTTCTGGACGGCGGGAAGCAGCAGGCCGATCAGGATGGCGATGATGGCGATGACAACCAATAACTCAATCAGGGTAAACCCTTCTCGCAAGCGGGAGCGCATGGCACCCTCCTTGCCGCGGCATCGCGGCGGGGAAAAAAGGACAGGACGAAAACCCCACATACGGTGGGGATAAAACGGCTCACGGAATACTGAAGTCGAACTTATTCGAACCGTCCTTGGCGACGGTCACTTCCTGTTTCGAGTTTACGTTCCAATCCGCGGGTACGAGTTCCTTGGAGATAATGTTGCTGCCTCCCGGGCCCGGCGGTGAATTCTCGTCCACCGGGTTGACCGCCGTCTTCCCGTCCCCGGCGGTGATCCGCACGAGGTACTTGCCCGGCTTCAGCCCCGACGACTTGGGAATGCTGAACGCCCCGCCCGTCACCGTGGCATTCGCCGCCGTGCCCTGCTCTTCCAGTGGCTCTAACATGACGATCGCCCCATCTTTGATCGCTTCGCCCCGGAGCTTGACCGTTCCGGAGATTTCCAACCTGCCGTCGTGAGAACTCGAGCAGCCTGCGACGAGGACAGCGGCCAACAGAACGCCGATACCAAAACGAGTGCAATACATGCAGCCTCCCGGAGCGAAGTGAGGTGGAGGATAAGAGAGAGAACTTGCGAATACCTCCCTTATAGCCCGTGGCTGAGGCGACTTGCAAGCAAAATCCGGAAAAAACGGAAAGCGGCCATACGGATCAAGAGGTCGGGCATCCGGCCCTGGAGGTGCGTGATTGCTCAAATGAATCGAGTATCCACCCGTCATGCTGACATGAACTGCAAGCGCCACCTGTCGCCCCGCCACCCAAGTCCCGAGTATCCACCCGTCATGCTGACATGAACTGCAAGCGAAGACGAAGTCCCGGCCGGCAAGCTTCGCCGGGCACAAGATCGGAATCTCGTACACACGTTTCGGCCTGTCGCGTAGCATAACGCGGTTCGCTGCTTCCTTCTCTCCGGAGTTTCCATCATGCCTCTCCCAGATCGTCGTGATGTGTTGCAGTCGGCGGCCGTTGGTGCCGCGGCCTTGGCCTTCGCTCCTCCCTCCTCCGCCGCCGAGAGCCGAAAGATCGTGATCGGTATCATCGGCCCTGGTGGCATGGGCATGAACCATGTCCGTAATCTGGTGAAGCGAAAAGACGTCGAGATCGCCTATGTATGCGATGTGGACAAGAATCGCCTGGCGGCTGCGGCCAAGGCGGTTGAAGAAGGATCTGGCAAAGCGCCGAAGGCCGTGGCGGACATGCGGGTGCTGCTCGACGACAAAGGCGTCGATGCCGTGTTCATTGCCACGCCGGACCACTGGCACGCACCGGCCTCGATCCTCGCACTGGATGCGGGCAAGCACGTGTACGTTGAAAAGCCGTGCTCGCACAACATTCGCGAGGGGCGACTGATGGCCGACGCCGTCAAGCGTTCAGGCAAGCTGTTGCAGGTCGGTACGCAAAGTCGCAGCACGGCCGCCGTCATGGCAGGGATCGAGAAACTCAGGTCGGGCGAGATCGGCGAGATCCTCGTGTCCAAGGCGTGGAACAGCCAGCTTCGACGAACTATCGGCAAGACCAAGCCGACCGATCCACCTGCCTACCTCGATTACGACAGCTGGTGTGGGCCGGCCCCGCTCGTGCCTTATCGAACGAACATGCTTCCAGGCATTTGGCGTTGGTGGTACGACTTCGGCTGTGGCGACATGGGCAACGACGGCGTCCACGACATCGACGTGGCCGTGTGGGGCCTGGGTGTCACGACTCATCCAAGCCGAATTTCCTGCCTGGGGGGCAAATACTTCTTCGACGACGATCAGCAATTCCCGGACACGCAATATGCCGTGTTCGAGTATCCGGTCGAGGGCAAGCCGAACGTGCGCAAGCAACTGATTTTCGAGCAGCGCATCTGGTCCCCGTATGTTCAAGACGGCTACGAAAACGGGGCCGCGTTTTATGGAACGAAAGGCGTGCTCATCCTCGGCCACGGCGATGGTTGGAAGCTCTATGGGCCGAAGAACAAGTTGCTCGCTGAGATGGAAGGCAAAGCCGACCTGGTTGCCCATCACACGAACTTCCTGGAAAACGTGCGTGGCAACGGCAAGCTCGCGGCGGACGTGTTGGCCGGGCATCTCTCGGCTTCGCTCGTTCACCTTGCCAATATCGCGGCCCGAACAAACAAGGTGCTGGAGTTCGATCCAAAGACGGAGACCATCACGAACGACCCGGAGGCCAACGCGCTGGTGAAGCGAAAATACCGCGAGCACTGGGGCACGCCGAAGGGGGTTTGACGTGTCATACACGCCGATCGAATTGATGATCGCCTGTGCTTCCCGCGTGTTGGAAGATGGGCGAACGGTTGCCGTCGGCACGGGTCTTCCGTGTGCGGCGGCGATGCTGGCCCAGAAGACCCACGCGCCGAATCTCGTCATCTGTTTCGAGGCCGGCGGCGTGGCCCCGCAACTGCCGACCATGCCCATAAGCGTGGGCGATTCGCGAACGTTTCACCGTGCGGTGATGGCCACCAGCATGGCAGATGTCATGCAATTCTGCCAACGCGGCATGATGGACTACACCTTTCTGAGCGGTGCCCAGATTGATCCGTATGGAAATCTCAACTCGACGCGGATTGGCGGCACCCATCAGAAGCCGAAGGTCCGACTTCCTGGCAGCGGCGGGGCGTGCGACCTCGCTTCCTTTTGCTGGCGAACGCTGATCGTGATGCGGCACGACGCGAAGAAGTTCGTCGAGAAGCTCGACTTTCTAACTTCGCCCGGCTACCTCACCGGACCAGGTGCCCGAGAGGCAGCCGGGTTGCCAAAAGGGACGGGGCCTTATCGCGTCATCACGGAGCTGGCGATTTTCGACTTCCATCCGGATACCTGCCGGATGCGGGTATTGAGCGTGCATCCGGGGATAACGCTCGCTCAAGTGCGCTCCGCAACGGGCTTTCAACTGGCAGAGGCGGAGAGCATGCAGGAGACGGCCAAACCAACCGAGGAAGAATTGCGGTTGTTGAGGAAAGAAGTCGATCCGGCGGGCTACATTTTGCGGCGTGCGGGGTGAGGCTCCGTGTGCCTGCTACGATTCGCCTAGGTTCGCGAATTCTCCGCGAACTGGCGCTGGCGTGGATGTGTCACTCGTGGGCAATCGGCGAGGGCCGCCACCCAGTCGCGTTCGCGGGCGGCCTCGGTGGCATCGAGATGATCGACGGGCCCTTCCCACTGCAAGCGCCGGGCGAGAGTTCCCGGATCACCTGCCAGAAGCAATTTCTTGCGTGCTCGACAGAGCAGCCCGGCCAGGATGGCAGGCGTTTCGCCGTAGGTGACGGCTCGGGCGACATGGCTTCGCGTCAAGCTCACGGCCAGTAGATCGCACTCGTGCCGGGCTGCCTCGGCTGAATCAAGAACCGGAATTCTCGACAAACGCGCGGAGCGGCCGACCAAATTACGAAGGACAGCGACCTGCGTTGGGAATGGTGAAGTGATCGCCAGGCCTGCTGTCGGGTGAGCTTCCAGGTAGCGGATCAGGGCCTGGGCTTCCGGAACATTTACGAATCCGGAGTTCGGCAGGTCCTGCAAGTCGGCAGGCAGGGCGGCCCGTTGGCGTGGATCGCCCAGGTCGATTTCGTATCCGGCCCCACCTGTGCGAGTCGGGCGACCTTGTGGTTCGCGTCGCCGGCGTGGGTCGAGGTCCGGCACGGCCAGGAACTCAACATGCGGGGTCTGATCGGTGATCGGCACGAGGGTGAAGCCTGTGTCAAAGGCACGGTTGAGCCAGTGAGAGAGGCCTGGGCATGTCCGATAGGACTTGCACAACGTGCTGAGCCGACCGGGATCGCGGCGGGCCACGTTCTCGGCGGTCCACTCGCGTGCTTGTTCGAGCGACCATTCCGGACCGAAGTGAATCGCACGGGTTTCGAGGTCCGAAAGTTCTTCATGAACGCCGGGGCCGACTGGTGCGAGTTTGGATTCGGGATTCGCTGGGCCAAAGCGGGCGACGATGCCGGTCGGCGTCGATTCCCAGGTCGCACTGCGCGTGCGTGGCTGGCAGGTGACTTCGCCCAGTTCTCGGAAGACATACTCTCGGGCGGCCGCGGCTTCGATGCGATCCGGGAAAACGACTTCGGCCAATGTGGGCGTGCCATCCGGCGGATTGAACAATCGAAGCTCGATGTCGGGAGCATCCGCGACTGGCTCGCATTCGAGTCGACGCCGATCCGGCCCGCGAACCGCGGATAGCCGGCAGATGAGGCGTGATCCTTCGCGGACCCACACGCCGTGCGGCAGAGAATCGGCGAGCCTGGCGAATGGTTCCGGACGTGCGGTTCGTTGACGACCCGAGAGCTTTTCACAAGGCTGGCCGAGGAGAATCCACTTCTTGGCCAAATGGGCGGCGGCGTGGAAATCGTTTTCGGAAAGACGGTGGGCATCGTCGATGACGACGGCGTCGAATGCAGGAGAGTTCGAGAGTTCTAGATCGGCCGCGATGTCCGTACTCGAGCCGGCGACGACCAGGATTTTTTGCGTCTCTTCTCGGACCAGTTCCTCAAGGCGGGTGGTCACATCGACCAATTTCGCTCGAGCAGCTTCCGCGTGTTCACGAGCGGCCCCCACCTCGGCAAGAAGTGCGGAACGACCGCCTTTGGGGACCGAAAACCGTGAACTGAGTTCCCGTTCGCGATTTTCGTCTGCAGGCCCTTCTGCCGCGATCGCCCGGAGGCGTTCGGACAGTTCGGCGGCACGCTGGGCGACCTCGGACTCCGTCATGCGGGAACGCTCGGCCGCGAAGTCTTCCTCGGCCTTTCGGCAATCGACCGCGAGCTTTTGCTCGCGTAAGGCGAGTTTTTCCAGGGAGTCGGTTGCGGCCGTGAGACGGTCCTGAGCTTGGACCAATCGGCTCGAAAGTGTCGTGTCGCCTCGGGCTTTCCAGTAGGTGAGCGAATACCAGCGGCCTTGCTCAACGGCTTCCGCCTGAGGACGCAGATGGTTGCAGTCGGTCTCCGCTGTTTTTTGGCGATGAAGGGCTTCCGTCTTCGTTGCCGTCAACTCCGCATGAGCAGCATCGAGCTGGCCAATCCGGCGCGCATGGGACGCGATGCTCCCCCTCAGCCGCTGGACGTAATAAGCCGCGGGCTCAAGGCTCGATTCGGCCTCGCGCTGGATCTCTTCGGGCAGTGAATGCAGACGTTGCTCCAACGCGGCCCGTTCGGCGGTACGCTTCTCAATTTTCCCGCGAACCACGTCGAGGTCATCCCCGGACTGCAACCTCGACTCTGCCTGACGCAAGCGCGCTTCGGCGGCGGATAATGAATCGGATGCTTGCTTGTTCAGGCTCGTGCGAATCGCGTCCTGACGACCGCTCAGGTTTAACGCGCGAAGGTCGCTCGGAAGTTGATCGGGCGACTCCGTTGGTGCGAGCCGGCGAACGAGCGATACGGTTTGGGATAGTGTCGGCAAAAGAGTGTCGAGTTGCGAGACTTCTGGCGAAAGGAACAGCACCCGTTCTCCACGGGCGACAAATTGCCGGATAATCTCGACAGCTGTTCTCGACTTCCCGGTGCCTGTGGGACCGTGAATAACGAAGAGATCGGAACACGCAACGGCCCGGGCGACCGCATCGCGCTGGTATTCGTCGAGCGACAAATCATTCACCGCAACAGGATCGCACAACGGGCTGGCTGCCAAGCCATCCGCAAATACTTGCTGTAATAGCAGCCGCGATGGGGCGTCGGCTTGGGAGGTGCCAGCGGGCAACGAAAGACTCTTTCGACTGGACAGATCGAAGGAGGACGATGGCGATTCAGAAGATGTGGCGAACACGTCGGCGGATGAACTCTGCTGTGGTGAATGACTTAAGTTAGTCGCCAACAACGGGCTGACCGGAGGCCAAGGCGGTACGACCGCCTCGACCATTGTCTGCCCTTCGCGTTGGCTCATCGCGGTACCTCGGGATCCAATCCTGCTTCGGTCGACTAGTCACAGGTTGTTTCCCTCCATGGGAACCCGCGTATGAACCGTTTGACCGAACTTCGACAACCAACCTTTAATGGTCCAGCAATGTCATCCCACATGAACGGGACAGAGTCTCAGAATGCCGTTGGCAGAGTATAGACGGTTTTCAACCATTTTTCTATCGGACACCAAAGATAGCGGTCATGCAACGAAAATTCTTGTACCTTCGTTTGGCCCACGCTGATTTCGTTAAAGACCAGACGCTTTGCCTTGTCTCACATATTCGACGACTTCGCGACTTGTTACCACACAATTCGGGGAATCTCGGCAAGATTTTCCGGCAGGCGGTTTCACTCGAGGCTCGACAGCAAACCGGCCATCTCGCCTTCCGCGTGGCCGTTCCCTTGCTCCTTGGCGGCAAGAATTCCGTTCCGAAGCACGACACACGCCTCCTCAAATCGGTTCAGGCGAGACAAAACCTGGCCGGCTTGGAGAAATGCCGGCACGTATGCGGATTCGGTTGCCACCTTCACAAGCAACTCCGCTGCCGTGGTTTCATCGCCTGCGGAGGCATACTCCATGGCCAGCCCGTAGCGCAAGAAAGAGTCCTGCGGGTCGTCGGCCAAGAGGGCCTCGATATGGGCCATTCGGGGTGTGCGAGTTGCCACGCGGTCGGCCTCGATTCGAGTAAAAACGGTTACTGCCAGCGAAAAATCTTCAGAGCAATCACGAACGACGATAAGCCCCAGCCTACGAGAATGCCGATCTCCCGGCCCACTCCAACCAGGGTTTTCCCTTCGAGCATGACGGCACGCAGGGCGTCGTTCATGGCGGTCAACGGCAAGAGCTTGATGGCGGGCTGCACCACTTCCGGAAATCGTTCCGCCGAAAAGAAGACGCCCGATAGCACCCACATCGGCAGCATCACGAGGTTGATTAATCCGGACACGGTCTCGATGGTCTTCGCCCGGCTCGCGACCAATAGACCCACGCCGCCGAAGGTTGCGGCCCCGAGGACAATCAGGAACACGAGTGCCCAAAGGCTCCCCTGATTCTTGACGTCGAACACCAGCCAGCCGAAGAGCAGCAACACAAGCACTTCCGGAACCGTGAACAGAATTCGGCTGAACATCACGGAAAGGAGGAAGTCGCTGCGCTTCATCGGTGTGGCCAGGAAACGCTTGAGCAGCTTGCGAATACGCATGTCCGCGAGAACGAAGCCGACACCGAAGAGGCCGCCCCCCATCAGGTTCATGCCCAATAAGCCCGGAATCAGAAAGTCGATGTACCGATTACCGGTCTCTTCCACGTGCCGTTCGCTGAAGTGCGGTGCACCGGTCGCAGGTCGATTGAGAATGCTCTCAACCGCATGACGGGCCAGCACGCTCTCCGGGCGATTTGGTTCGTCCCAGATTTCGTACTCGCCGGTCGCAAGTGCGACGACGACCAAGTCCGTCTTGCCGGAGCGCAAGCTTTTCATCCACTCATCGCCCGAAACTTCGCGCAACTCAATTTGCTCGGAGGTGGCCAGCCTGCCTCTGAGAGCCTCAATCGAAGCGGGCGAACCGGCGTCGGTGCGCAAGGCAACGGAGATCTTGTCGATGGGCTTCTCGCGAAAGGCGATGCCCAGAGCGACAGCGATCAGCAAGGGAAACACGTAAACCCAAAAGACGGCCGCGGGCTCGCGATAAAACTCGCGTACCCGGGCCAGGGTGAGTTGCACCAACGGACTGTATCGTGTGGACATCGAGTACTCTTCGAGTCGGTCCATTCAAGATTTGCGAGCGGCTTGCGCCGCTCCGCTCGCCTTGCTTATTTTGGCAAATTGATTTTAACGAGCCACAAGCCGATCGCCACGACGAACGCGGCCCCGACGATGGGCAACCACTTGGCCACGACGCGGAACCAGTTTTTTCCAGCGAAGTACTTCGAGCCCGCCCGGCTACTCCAGACGACTCCGAGCCCGATCAGGATCAACACGCTCGCCAGCCCAAGGCTGAACGCTAGCACAGCAGAGAGTGCGAGCCCGTAACGACCGGCCGTCACGCAATAGATCACCCACAAAATCGCGCCCCAGCACGGGACCACGCCGCCCGAGATGCCCAGCAGGATGAGTCGGACCCAACTCACGCGGCCGAATTGCTCCGGCGTCAGTCCATGCGAGTGATTGTGATCGGCATGCGAATGGCTATGACGATGCGAGCCGGGATGAGAATGATCGGAACGGCCCGCGAGGCGTTGCATCAATAACCACAGGCCGATGAACGCGACCAGCACGCCGCCGCCGATGCCCAGAACTTGCTGCACGGTTGGCGCAGCGGTGGGCGGCAGAACGAACTTCAACAAGAGCGCAACGGCGAACGCGGCACTCGTGTGCGTCAGCGTGACGATAAGCCCGAGAATGATTGCGTGGCGGGGCGTCCCCTGTTCGCCGACCAGATAGGCGGCCACCATCGTCTTGCCGTGGCCTGGCGAGACCGAATGCAGCACGCCGTGTAACGCGGCAATTAGTAGCACCATCCAAAGGCCTACATTGCTGTCGAGCAGTACCGCCAGGCTCTCGTCCTGTTGCACCTTCTTGAGCAGCACGAATATGCCGGCTGGCTCCGGCGGTGATGCGGGCGGATCATCGGGGACTGGTTCACTGGGAGGTGAGGCAACCGTGCCGGGAGCCAGCACGGTTGCCGTGATCGTGCGACGTTCCGCCTCGGTGAGCTTGATGTCGATCCGCTCCGGCGGCACGGAGAGCTTTTCAACGGTCAGTTCCGCCTCGGCTTCGAACTTCAGGATCAGTTTTCCCTTCTTGTCGATGAAGTTCAGATCTTCGACCTCGAGTGTGTGCCGGCCGGATGACAGTGGGACCTTGGCTCTCAGTTTGAAGTTGAACTGGGCCGAGTCTTTGAAATCGACCGGTTCAGCGGTGCAGGTGAAGGGGACCGGCTTGCCGTCGATCGTGCAGAGCAAGCTGTCGGCGATGATCGCCTTCATCCGTGCGATATACGCGTCGGCCACGTCCTTGCGGCCCAGCCCTTTCTTGGGGCCGAGGTTGAAGCCGTTATCCGGGTTGCCCACCGTGGTTAGCAGCGTGTACTCATCGATTTCGAGGTGATAGAGAACGTGAACGCCGTCGGTGCGCCAGGTGACGGAGATGTTGCGGTCGTACTCGGAGCGGGGGACGGGATGGGCAAAACAAGGATGAACAATGAATGATGAATGATGAAGCAGAAGAAAAACGACACTCCACAGCACAGCCAGTCTGATGCGGCGGTTGAGGTTGTTTGATTCATCATTCATCATTCAGCACTCATCATTTCTTTGCGGCCGGCCGGCAGTGCGAAAGGGCCATCAACGCATACCCGGAAACCAGGTTCGGCTCGCCTTCCATCCAGCGGTCGGTCTCGTTGATCCAGCTACCATCCTTCTTTTGACGCTTGCCGAGTGCATCCAGCAAGTCGGCTTTCCAGTTGTGTTTCTTGCCGTCGCCGGCCGTGAATTCCTCGACGCCCATGACGTCCAGCGTCTTGGCCATCGTGTGGTAGTAGTAATACAGCCCACGGCTCGCGAGTTCCTTGGGCATGCCGGGATTGGCGTCAACGGTGTAGTTTGCGGTAATCCACTCCAGGGCCTTCTTGTAACGAGGATCTTCCTTGCCCACACCGCAGTAAATCATGCTCTTGATGCCCGCGTAGGTCATGCTGCCGTAACCGTTCAAGGGCGCGTTTGGATCATCGCTGGTCTTGGTTTGACCACCCGCGGCCGCGGAGTAGATGAAACTGCCGTCGTTGATTTTCCCGGCCCAGGGTCGGTCGTTGAACTCGCTCTTCAGGTTCTGGCAACGGCTCACAAAGATGAGGGCCTTCTTGAGTGCCGGGTCGTCGCTGGAGACCCCGGCGGCCTTCAAGGCGTCGATAAAGAACTGCGAGTTTGACAGGTCCGGGCGGGATTTGCTGTCATACCCGGCCCCGCCGAAGAAGTCGTCCGAGTCCTTCTTGCCTTCGCCGTCGTCCCATTGCAGTTGGCGCAAGAATTTGACCGCATCGCCAATGACGGCCTTGTATTTGTCGGCCTTGTTCGCGGCCTGGAGAGCCATCAAGTTCACGCTGGTCACGTAGTTTTGCAGGCCAATGGCGGGGTCTTTGCCCGCGATATGCCCGGCCTTCGGGTTCACCAGCGATTCGATGTACGTGAGTGCTTTGGCGACAAACGGATCTTCGGGTGTGACTTTCCCCGTTTGCAGAAGCCCGGTGACAACAATGCCCGTGATGCCGGAATTTCGGGGCGGGGCACCCCAGGAACCATCGGGGTTTTGAGTGGATTTCAGAAAGCTGATGGCTTGATCGGCGACGGCATCCCAGCCTTCGGCGGCTCGAGAAGAACCAGCGAGGGAGATTGCGGCAATGAGCGACAGGCAAAAGCGACGCATGAGATGACTCATTCGAGGGAACGGTTCGATACCAAAATTATAGGCAGGCAAACGGGGTGCCGAGCAAGAGCAAGCCTAACACCTCGACGCTCGCCATATAGTAATCATTATGCAACCCTCACGTGTAGAAATTCGAATTGTGGCCGGCACGCTGCGTGGCCGAAAAATCGCGACCGTCGTTCACGACGAACTCAGGCCGACACCCCAACGGGTCCGCGAGTCGCTGTTTAGCATCCTCGGCAACGCCATCCCAGGTCGGACCTTCTTCGATCTGTTTGCAGGCACTGGCGTTCATGGACTCGAATCCATCAGCCGTGGCGGAGCGGAGGCCGTGTTCGTGGAGGCGGATGCCAAACTCGTGACCGCCATCGACACGCAAATCAAACGCTTTGACCTGCAACGCGTGGCCACGGTTTTCCGGGCCGACGTCTATCGCTGGGCCGAACGCTGGATTCCGCCGACCCTGCCGGTGAACCTGTTTCTCAGCCCACCCTTTATCGACCTGACCGAGCGCTACGACGCCTTTCTCGCACTGGTATCGACGCTCGCGGAGAAAGCCCCATTCGAGTCGTGCCTGTGCATTCAAGCAGAAGACGGCTTCCCGACCGAGAAACTACCAGGCGAGAACTGGGACGTTCGCAAGTACGGCAGGAATGTGCTGGCGATTTGGGTGAAGGAAGAGGCGGCGAACGCCGAAACACCGAAGGCCACGCCCGAGAGTTGAATCTCGTATCCACGCTGGGATGCACTTGAACACGGATCTTCACTAATCCTCGCTAATCAGCGACGATAGATTGGCGAGTGACGATTTGGATTAGTGTTCTAAATCAAAAGACAGTTGCGATTTCGCAGCCCTAAGCCTCGTCAAACAGATTGCCATTGTCAGCCTTCGTCTTTTTCCGAACCTTCCCGTTCAGCGTCTTTCCGTCTCTCGTTTTCGGGGCACTCAGCAGCGGATTCTCCGGCCCTTGCAGCGCATCGCCCGGCTTGATCGCTTCGAGCCGGGTCCGGACCTTTTGCACGTAGTTCTTCGAGAGTTCAAAGCCCATCCAGTCGCGGTGGAGTTTTTTCGCCACGGACAGGGTTGAGCCGCTGCCGCCAAAGGGATCGATCACCAAGTCACCGGGATTCGATGAGACGCGAACGATGCGAGCCAGCAATTGCTCGGGCATCTGGCAGCCGTGGAAGCCGAGGCGTTCCTTGAACGTGCCGGCCACTCGCGGAAAGTACCACACACTTTCATCCGGAGTGAAACTCTTGTCTGCATCCTGGGGACGCAGCACCCACGTGTCGTCCGGCAATCGCCCGCCTTCGACTGCCCGGTCGTCCGCATAGACGGTCTGCCGGGCCGACGGAACGCGGATTGCGTCCGCATTGAAAGTGAACTTCTTCGGGTTCTTCACGAAGTGAAACAGATGCGTGTGGCTGCGGCTGAATTTCTTGGTGCAGTTCACACCGAAGGTGTAATACCAGATGACCCAACTTCGGCAACAAAAGCCGAGATCGCGCTGGGCGAGCATCTTCAATTCAGCGGCAAAGTCATCGCCGATCGCGAGCCAAAACGTGCCGTTCGGGTTCAGAACTCGCTTGACCTGCTCGATCCATTGCCGGGACCAATCGAGATAGTCGTCGGCACTCTTGCGATCTTCGTACAGGTCGTACTTGTAGCCGATATTAAACGGGGGATCGGCGAAGACGAGGTCAACCGTGCCAGCTTCCAGGGAGGCGAGGCCTTTGATGCAGTCGCCAAGGTGAAGCGCGTTTCGTTCCATCGATGCCTTGATCCTTGTTTCATTCGGCGTCCCTTCGCTCACGATTCAGGCTCCGCTGGATCGGCGTACCGTGGAGCCTGAAGCGTCAGCGAAGGCGCGAGACTCACCCCTGCTTCAGCCACTTCGCCGCATCCCGGCAGTGGTACGTCAGAATCAAATCCGCTCCGGCACGCTTGATGCTGGTCAGGATCTCCAGCGTCACGCGGCGTTCGTCGATCCAGCCTTTGGCACCGGCGGCTTTCACCATGGCGTATTCGCCGCTCACGTTGTACGCAGCCACTGGCACGTGGAAGCGTTGTTTCACTCGCCTAATAATGTCGAGGTAACTCAGGGCCGGCTTCACCATGATGAAGTCGGCACCTTCGGCCAGGTCGAGTTCGACTTCGCGCTCGGCCTCGTCGCCGTTCGCGGGATCCATCTGATAGCTGCCGCGATCGCCGAACTGCGGCGGAGACTCGGCGGCCTCGCGGAAGGGGCCATAGAAGCCGCTCGCGTACTTCGCGGCATAACTCATGATCGGGATTTGTTCGAAGCCCGCCTCATCGAGGCCGGCCCGAATCGCTTGCACCATGCCGTCCATCATGCCGCTGGGGGCAACGATGTCGGCACCCGCCATCGCGTGGCTCACGCATTGCTTCGCCAGGATTTCGAGCGTCGCATCGTTATCGACATCCATCCGGCCCTGCACTTCGCATAACGGCCCGCAATGGCCATGATCGGTGTACTCGCAAAAACATTCGTCCGTGAGCAGTACGACTTCGTTCTTGAAGGTTTGCTTGAGTGCCCGCAACGCCTGCTGAACGATGCCATCGTCTTGCAGGGCACTGGAGCCGGTCGCGTCCTTGAACGTGGGGATTCCGAAGAGAATGAAGCCGCGAATGCCCAGGTCCTTCGCGGCACCGACTTCGTCGATCAGTCGATCGACGCTGAGTTGAAAGTTCCCAGGCATGGAAGAGATTTCATTCCGAATGCCCGACCCCGGTCGCACGAACAGCGGCAGAATGAAATCGCGCACGTCGAGCGCCGTCTCGCGGACCATATCGCGGACGAGCGGATTGAAACGCAGGCGGCGCGGACGAACGTGTGGGAAAGCAGCGGAGTTCATCGTGTCATGATAGCTAGCGGAGAAGGCCTGCGCAAGAGAGCACGATAACGAGAATCACCAATCCTCCGACAGCATATACGGAATAGATGAAGTAGTGAAAGAACTTCTTCCAACCTTCCTCTGCTTGAGGGATCGTTTCGGGCGTCGAAATCCCGATTGTACCAAACTGCAAGAGAGGATTCGGGGGAAGCCAGGGAAGCGGACCAACCATGCGGGCGGCCTGGCGGATGCGTCCTTCCGCACGCTCCATTCCTCGCACCTTTTGGCCGTAGGTTGGATTGCGGTTGATTCCGGTCGAACGACCATCGACGAAGCCTTCCGTGCTGACCTCAATCTCGCCATAGTTTCCTGCTGAGAGCGTGGAACGCGTGAGTTCGACGACATATTCAGGCGGGAGCCCCAAGCGATTAACTCATCGTCGATTTCGCCTGGATCCAGCTTCTGAAGCTTGCGCGCCACAATGTAGAGACGCAAGTCCTCGATAAGCGCACCATCCAGCTGGCCGCTGCCAGTTAGCCGCTCCTGAATGGAACCAACCAATTCCGCGTAGGAACGATCGGCTGGGGCGTGAAAATCCTCGTCGTTCCATAGGGTCATATTAACCTCGATTTGGTCGAGGTATTCTTATCGGTTCCGCCGCGCACGAAGCAAGCCGTGCGACCTTGGGAGTCGTTTCACACTTGTGCGATGGCGATTATGCCGAATCAAAACTGGCTTCGCACCACCAAGACGGCAACGGTGATGAGTGCGGCTACGCCGGCTACAAACACCCCGGCCGTCACGGCAACGTTGCTCGTGCCAACTTCCGAAGTCTTCTTATCCGCCAGGAACGCACGGCGAGCCGTGGTTTTCCCCCGCAGATGTGGGACCGGCAACTTGCGACCACATTGTTCGCAGTAGCCGACCGCGACTTCGAAGTCTTGTTCAGATCCGCAATCGAAACATTTGACGACAGTCATGGCTGATAGGCCGGGTTGAGAGCGGCCCCTCCGGCGTGGATTCGTCCTAAAAGATGTGCCACGCAGGATTGAGTGTGACGCGAGTGGAACGAAATGTCAAGCGCCGATTTGAGCGATTTCTTCTTTGCCATTCGGAAGCTCTTTTGGGTAGCCTACTTCCTACAGTTTGAATTTCCCGTGTGCCTCTTCGATTGAAGAGTACAAGTCGAGATTCAGGAGCCCTGCCCCTGGATATTCCCCAATTCCGCGTTTGGACCCAAAGCGACGTTACGATTGCCAGTGTGACCGGCGACATGGGCAAGCCGTTGCCGGAATCCGTTGGACTCTAGGGGCTGGTCGCTCAGGGCGTGAAGAAGATGGTCATCGATCTTCCAGGTTTCCACTAATCTGGACGCCGCGATTGCGAGTATTTGAGTTGCCTTCGATCCGGCCAACGCGGGTTGAAAAAGCGCACACGTTCGAACTGCATAGTCGAACCATCGGCGATCTTGCCAGCGGAAGTTGGGTTAAGACGGAGAAGAAAGACGGTAAGGAGATCGTGGTGAGCGTGACGGGAAACAAGCCGTCGTAACCTTGGGAATTGAAAACGGGCGGCCCGATGGGCCGCCCGCTAGACGAACTTGGTTATCTCAATCGATTAGTACATGTCGTCGTAACCGCCACCGCCCGACTTCTTCTCGCCTTCCTTCGGAGCGTCGGCCACGAGGGCATCGCTCGTCAGGAGGAGGGTGCTCACGCTGGCTGCGTTCTGCAAGGCGCTTCGCACAACCTTGGCTGGGTCGATGATGCCGGCCGCGACCATATCCACATACTGGTCGCCACGGGCGTCGTAGCCGAAGGTGGCCGAGGGGTTGGCCAGAACTTTCTCGGCTACCACATTACCATCGGCACCGGCGTTCTCGACGATTTGCTTGAGTGGGGAGCGGCAAGCGCGAACGACGATGTTGTAGCCGATCTCTTCGTCGTGGCTGAGGCCCTTGGGCTTCAGGCCATTGGCGGCCAACAACAAAGCCACGCCGCCGCCGGGAAGAATGCCTTCCTGGTTCGCAGCGCGGGTTGCGTGCATCGCGTCCTCGACCCGCATCTTCTTCTCTTTGACTTCGCTCTCGGTTGCACCGCCCACGTTGATCTTGGCCACGCCGCCGGAGAGCTTGGCGATTCGCTCGCTCAGCTTTTCCTTGTCGTAGTCGCTGGTGGACTTCTCGAGTTCCTTCTGGATGCTGGCAACGCGGGCCTTGATGGCGTCCTTCGAGCCCTGGCCTTCGATGAGCGTCGTGTTGTCCTTGTCGATCTTGATCTTCTTGGCTCGGCCGAGGTCCGTGATCTTCACGTTCTCAAGCTTCATGCCCAGGTCTTCGAACACAGCCTGGCCACCGGTCAGAATCGCGATGTCTTGCAGCATGGCCTTGCGACGATCGCCATAGCCAGGAGCCTTCACGGCCGCGATCTTGAACACGCCCGGCTGACGCAGCTTGTTGACCACCAACGTCGCGAGTGCATCGCCTTCGACGTCTTCGCAAATGATCAGCAAAGGCTTGCTCTGGCGAAGAACTTCTTCGAGCACGGGAGCCAGATCGCGGATCGAGGAGACCTTCTTCTCGTAGACGAGAACGTAAGCGTCTTCGAGTTCAACTTCCATCGTCTCGGCATTCGTGATGAAGTACGGCGAAACGTAGCCGCGATCGAACTGCATACCTTCGACGAATTCGTGGTTCGTTTCGGTCGTCTTGCCTTCTTCGACGGTGAGCACGCCGTCCTTGCCGACGCGGGCCATGGCCTCGGCAATGATCTTGCCGATCACGTTGTCGTTGTTGGCCGCGATCGTCGCGACGTTCTCGAGGTCCTTCTGATCCTTGACGGGGATGGCCATGCCCTTGAGCTTGGCGACGATGTCTTCGACGGCCTTCTCGATGCCACGCTTCATGAGCATCGGGTTGGTCCCGGCAACAACGGCCTTCAGGCCTTCGTTGTAAATTGCTTCGGCCAGCACGGTCGCGGTCGTGGTGCCGTCACCGGCCACGTCGCTGGTCTTGGAGGCGACTTCGCGAACCATGCGAGCGCCCATGTTTTCGTACTTGTCTTCCAGTTCGATCTCGCGGGCAACCGTCACGCCGTCCTTGGTGACGGTCGGGCTGCCGAACGATTTCTGGATGATGACATTGCGACCCTTGGGCCCCAGGGTCACCTTGACGGCACGGGCGAGCTTACCCACGCCACGCTTCATGGCCTCGCGGGCTTCTTGATCGAAAGCAATCTGTTTGGCGGACATATTGGAACCTCAATTGTTCGGTGGTTAAGTAGTTGGGTGATGGTGTCGCGACGTTACGCCGCAAGCGGCTAGTCGATAACCGCAAGAACATCTTCCTCACGCATGATGAGGAGATCCTCGCTGGTGGAGTATTGCTTCTTCACTTCGTCGCCGGCCCACGAGGTGAACAGGACGGTATCGCCGACCTTGACCTGCATCGCGACCCGCTTGCCTTCTTTGTTGACCTTGCCTGGCCCAACGGCAACGATTTTGCCCTTCTGGGGCTTTTCGCGAGCGGCATCAGGCAGCAGGATGCCGCCGGCCGTCTTCTCTTCGGATTGCATGCGTTCGACCAGAATGCGGTCGTCAATTGGTTGCAGGTTCATCGCGTAACGGCTCCGCCAATAGGTTTCGAGTCAATGTGGCAGGTGATATATGCAAGTGGCGTGCCCTTCGTGCCGACAGCAGCCATAAGTGTCTGATTGATAGTAGTTTGTGCTTCAAATACCGCTTCCCTCAATCGGGGGTTCTGCCAAGACGGCGCGGCAGCTGAAAGCGGGGGCTGTCGGATTGGCAGGGGGAGGTCGTTTGGCTACCATCTTTTGTTTTGTGTTGAAAATTGTTGCAAATTGTTGCGCGCCCTCCTTTCGGCACGGGATTTGAGCGGGATGCCGTTCTCGCCCAGAGACCTGTGCCAACCAAAAACGATCTTTTCCCGGTGCGGACATTTTCGGACATTTTCGGACACCTCCCGATAGACACCTTTTTGTAGCGTGACATTTTGTGACATGCTCTCTGGCGCTGCCCACGGGCAGCGGATGACACCTTTTTTCTGGTGTCCCAAAACG
>SIAJ01000001.1 GCA_009691845.1 Gemmataceae bacterium | reverse complement strand
CACAAAACACTTCAAATACGCCGTCTCCGGGCAACTGGCGGATACTGGATGATCGGCTGCTGCCCCTCGGCGTTCCAAGATTTGCACATCGCGATGTTCCTCGCCGGCGACCTGCGAAATCAACTCCGTTAGCATCTCTTGCGAAATCAATCCGGAGCAACAACAGAAGGCAACGAATCCGCCGGGTTCCATCAGCTTGATCGACTGCTTCAGCAAATGTCGATAGCCTCCCATCGCCTCCGGGATCGACGTGCGGTTGCGGGCGAACTTGGGCGGGTCGAGAATAATCATGCCCAGCCGTTTTCCGGCACCGACCAAGGCGTCGAGATACTTGAACACGTCGGCTCGGGAGAAGATCACCTTCTTCAGGCCGTTTCGCTCCGCATTGCGACGCCCGAGTTCCAGGGCCGGCTCGGAGACATCAACGCACTCGACACTCCTGGCACCGGCCTTCGCGGCATGAAGCCCGAAGCCGCCGGTGTAGCAGAAGGCATCGAGCACGGTGCGCCCAGAAGCCAATCGGGCAACGGCCACGCGATTGTCGCGCTGGTCGTGATAGAAGCCGGTCTTTTGTCCTTCGGCCAGGTTCACGAGAAATGAAACGCCGTTCTCCTGAATCGCGAGATCGGGAGGTGGGGCCTGTCCGCGAAGCAAACCATCTTTCAACTCCAGGCCTTCCAGTTTGCCGATGCCTTTCTCGGTTCGCAAGTAGATGCCTCGCGGTTTGACGAGTTCATCCAGCAGGTCGGCCAAAAGCTCGCGACGTTGGGCCAAGCCGAGGGAAGTAATCTGCAGGGTCAGCCAACCGGCGTACTCGTCAATCGTGCATCCCGAGAGCCCGTCCCCCTCGCTGAACACGAGTCGACATCCCCGGTCGGGGCCGCGAACACCGAGGGTGTCACGCAGTTGAATCGCTCGTTGCAGCCGTTCGTGGAAGAAGTCGCGGTCAAGCGATTGGCCGGCTTGCCAGGTATACAGGCGAACGCGGATCTTGCTCTGACTGTTGAACAGACCGCGTGCGATGAAGGCTTCGGACGAACTCTGCAGATCGACCTCGGCACCATCGGCTGGTTCACCCTGGACGCGGTCAATGTTCCCCGCAAACACCCAGGGATGGCGGGCGATGAAGGGCTGGGCTTTCTTCGGTTTGAGAAAGACTTGTGGCGTGCTCATCCGGCAAACGTTTCTTCTACGGCACGAATATACTCGAGCGTCCGCTCCAGATCGCTGGGCTGGCTGCGTGCGCTCAACATCGCTTTGACACGCAGGAGCAGTTCGGCCTTGTGGATGGGCTTGGTCAGAAAATCGTCGGTCTCGACGTCCACGGCCCGATCGATGTCGGAGTGTTGGTCGAGTGCAGTCACCATGATAATACCGATGTCGCGTGTCTTCGGATTCGAGCGAATCGTTCGGCAGACCTCGAAGCCGCTCAAGCGGGGCATCATGATGTCGAGAAGAACCAGATCGGGCTGCCAATCCTTGACGACCTGAACGGCTTCCTCGCCATTCGTGGCAATGCGGGTTTCGTATGGGCCTTCGGACAGAAATGCCTCCAGCAACTCCGCGCCCTGCGGGTTGTCCTCGGCAATCAAGATTTTCGCCCTCGGAGTGGAGCCCGTCACGAGTACCGCCTCTCCTGCCGATTCCGGCATCCCTAGTAGTGTAGTGACAGCCCTGCTCAAGAGGTCGATTTGGGGAGTGGTGGTGTACCACCACTCCCGATTGTTTCTCTGTTTCCAACTGGCGTTGTTTGAAAAGGCCACTAATACATTGAAGAAAGCGGGAGAAACCCATGAAAGCGGAACGACATCGCTGCGGTCCAACTTGACAAACGAGACAGCAATGTCCGACCTGCTTTCTAAAGTCGAATTCGCCATCCGCGAGCATGTGGCACCTGCCCTGGAATTGGCGGGCGAGGCCATCGAAGTGCTCGATGTCGATCGTGGTTGTGTTCGCGTTCGTTTGCATGGAGCGTGTGCCGGCTGCTCGGCTACGGTCATGCTTCTCATTCACGCCATCGAAGCAGAACTTCGCAAGCACGTTCCTGAAATCGAATACCTGGAGGCGGCTCCCTGATGTTCCTCGGCTACAACACCAACGGCTTTGCCCACCACCGCCTCGAGGACACGGTTGAGGTACTCGCCTCCCTGGGCTATCGCGGCCTGGCACTCACTGCCGACTTCCACACGATCGATCCGTTGGCCGAGCGCGCGCGCGAACGGGCACGCTGGCTGGATCGGAAACTTCGCGATGGAAAGATGCGGGTGGTGGTTGAGACCGGTGCCCGGTTCATCCTGAACGTTCGCAAGAAACATCAACCGACGTTGCTCGATCCGGATCGGCACAAGTCGCTCGAGCGATTGCAATATCTGGAATCGTGCGTTCGACTGGCGGCTGAGATGGACGCGGACTGCGTGAGCTTTTGGTCGGGGTCTCCCGTGGACGATGTCCCGCCATCGATGCACATGGCCCGTCTCGTGGAGGCCTGCCATCGTCTTTGCGATTTTGCCGAGGGGCGTGAGGTGCGTCTCGCGTTCGAGCCGGAACCAGGCATGTTTCTCGACACCATGGACAAGTTCTCAGAGTTGCACGGCAAGGTAAATCGCGTAAACTTTGGGCTCACGCTCGATGTGGGGCATTTGCACTGCAACAGCGAACTACCGATCAGCGATCACATTCGCCGCTGGCAGCAATGGCTGTGGAATGTTCACATTGAGGACATGAAACGCGGGGTACACGATCACTTGATGTTCGGCGAAGGGGAGATCGATTTTGCGGACGTATTTCAAGCGTTGACGGCAATTGACTACAAGCATGGGGTCTACGTCGAGCTGAGTCGGCACAGCCACGATGCCCCGGAGGTGGCCCGCAAATCGATGGAGTTTCTGAAGAGATTTCAGACGCAGCCAGTGGCTTCGAGCGATGAAGGAATTATCGAGAAGAGTTCAGAGGAAGTGTAATGCAACGAGGGTAGTCGGCACACAAAATGTGCCGACTACTCTCGTTCTCGCTCGGTCAAGAAACCGTCATCTTCGTGGTCGGAACCTTGCGCAATCCCCATACCAGTCGAGGGATCGCAAGCGCACGGATCAGGTAGTAACCCCCGTCGATTTCCCACCAGCGATAGCCGATACTGGCTGAACTCATGTAGTTGTGATGATTGTTGTGCCAACCCTCGCCCATGGTCAGGAGGGCGACCCACCAGTTGTTGCGGCTCTCGTCGCCGGTGACAAATCGCTTTCGGCCGAGCACGTGGCACACCGAATTGACCAAGAATGTTCCGTGATAGAGGCAAACCGTGCTGACGATGAAGCCCCAGACTAGACAGGTCCAGCCATGCTCGATGGGGGAAACATCGGTTAGGATTCCGCCCGTCAAGTAGCCGAACAGCCAACAAACCCCTGCGAGCAGTAAGGCAGGAACCCAGTGAAAGTCATCGAGCATTCGGAGTTCCCAGTACTTCGAGAAGTCCGGGATTCCGTCCTCGCCGATTTCATCGTTGCGAGTGGAAATAACCCAGCCGACGTGGGACCACCAGAGGCCGTGCTTGACCGGCGAATGCGGATCTTCTTCCTGGTCCGAGTGCTTATGGTGCTTGCGATGGTTGGCCGCCCACCACAGCGGTCCCTTTTGGACTGCGGAACACCCGAAGATGGCGAGAACAAACTGAAATGGCCTGCTCGTCTTGAAGGCACGATGCGCGAAGTATCGGTGATACCCGACGGTAATCGCGAAGATGCGCATGTAGTAGCAGCCCACACACAGAGCGATGGCTGGCCAACTAACTGGCACGAAGAACGCCGTCACCACCAATAAGTGAATGACAAGAAAAACGGCTTTGCCGTAATGCCGAGAGGACGCACTCAAAGCACGGCGAACCGGCTTGAACGCCAATCGGGGGAGTGACAATAGTCTCAAGGTTCCTCACCCTTCGTTGAAGGGAATGAGTGTTTGGCGGGCGGGTAAAAACGCTGGTCAAACGGGCGTCGTTGTGCCAAGCACGCCTTTTCGAATGGCGCGCAGCTTGCGCAATTCCGCTCGGCGGCGGAGTTCGCAGGGCTTTTCGTAGTACTCGTGCTTACGAAGTTCTTTTTTCAGGCCGCTACGCTCGAGCAATTTCTTGAAGCGACGAAGGGCGGCACCAATGGGCTCGCGATCGTGTACTCGCATTCGGATGGACATACGCCGGTTCTCTCCACAAGTCCCGCATTTGGGGTAGGACTACGCCCCACCAAGGAAAAGAGAACCTATATTCCTACTCCAAACGACGCACCAGGCAACTGCGCGCAACGATTTTCCGAAAGTCTACCTCGCCATAGGACAGCCGACCTTGCGATCTCGCCGGGCTCTGCCGAAAATTTTATGCGTCTCCGAGTAAGTCTGGGACTTTATGCTGAAGGTGCTCGATCTGCTGCATTGTCTCCCCAAGGTAGGCCAGCAAGCGCAAATCATCCATGCTGACCGTGCCACCAGAGAGCAGCCAGGCCCGGACTCGCAATAGCTTGTAAAGCTTCACGAGTTTGCGGTCGCTAATAAAAATCCCGTCGTCGCGGACCAGTGTTTTGACTAGCCGCTGGAACTCGCGAAACACGACATCTGGAAAGAAGAGATGCCGATCGTTTTGCTCCTCGCCACGGCCGTCTCCCTGGCGTCTTGAAAACAGCAACGTCAAATAGCGGTTGGCTTTGAGGAAGTCGTCGAGCGTGCAATGCCCCTCGATCCAGGGCTTCTGATTCAAGTTGCGGTGAGCTTCGTTTTGCAGGCCGGAATCAATCAGTTCCTGAAAATGGGCGTCCGAAACCGATTGGCTCATGACCTTCAAGACGAAGCGATCTTTCAGAGCAGCCAGTTCGCCCTGTTCGGGAAGCTCGTTGGTGGCCGCGAAGAGGATACGTAACGGCACGGCCTCGGGAGCACCGTCCTGGTAGAATTTTTTCTCGTTGATGATCGTGAGCAGGATGTTCAGGATCGCACTGTTCGACTTGAAGATTTCGTCCAGGAACGCAATGCGGGCGGTCGGCAATTTCCCTTGTTTGCGACGGATGTACGCTCCGTCACGCAGCTTGGCGATGTCGATCGCCCCGATGATTTCCGAAGGCTCCGTAAACCGCGTGAGCATGTACTCAAAGTAATCCTGATCCGAAACGCCCAGGGCATCCTTGAACTTCAGCACCAGATCGGACTTGGCCGTGCCGGGATCACCGACGAGCAACAACGGCTCCTGCGCGACCGCTGCAACGACCATCAGGTCGATAATGTCTTGTTTCTGCACGAAGAATCGGCCAAGGGACGTGCGAAAACGATTGATCTTGCGACGCAGATTCTCTGCCTCGGCTTGGAGGTCCGGCAGATTGGCGTCCTCGACTTTCGTTTGGGCCTTGGCCATGTCGCTCTTCCTTCGTCAATCTCGAATACCTCTGAACGCTAATCTCCACTCATCTTCGCTAATCACGAAGGAGTATCCTGTGCCGTTTCACAAGATTAGTGCTGATCAGTGAGGATTAGCGTTCAAGTGCATTTACTTGCATTGCAGATGGCGAACCGCTTTCCAACTCGTCAATGCGTTTCCGCAACAGTTCCGGAATCGCGGTTTTCACATTGTTGCGATAGTCCATGCACACGACCAGCGCGTCGCCTTCGGTGACCATCTCTCCCGTTTTCTGACTGACCAGTACATGCCGAAGTGTGAAGCGATCGGCCGAGAAAGAAATCGCCTTCGCACCGGCCAGAAGCGTATCGGGGTATTTAACCGGCCGGCGGAAGCGTGCCTGAGTTGAGCCGACGATCGGTCCGATGCCGGTCTCGACCATGTAGTCCCACCAACCGATGCGGCGGAAATACTCGACGCGTGCGTTCTCGAAGTAGCGGAAATACACGACGTTGTTGACGTGCTGGAATGAATCCATGTCCGCCCAATCGACGACTTGTTCGATGACGACTTTGAAGTCGGCGAGGGGATTCATGATGGCGAAAGTGCCCGTTTCAAGGCCTTCTTGCCGGGAGATTCACTGAAGATCTCTCCCAGAATCAAGGCGGTTGCTGGGCCTTGCTTTCCTTTCAGAACCGCTTGCAGCGTCTCGAGGAGTGGAGAAGCCTTGGCCTGAATGGCAATGGCCGTGGATGCCGTCCTTGCGGGCCGATTCGGCCGGTTGGGGACCGAGGGAGTACTGTTGCCGGCCTGGGTTTCCGCAGTGATCGGCTTCAGGAACGGGACGGGTTCCGAAGGGAGCGGTGGGGGCGAGACCGTGCGAAGGACCGCTCGCGGGCGGCGTTCTTTTTCTCGACGCGGTCCGGTTTTGGGGCGAGCGTCGAGTGGCGCAGACGAGACGCGTGGCTGTTCGGCCGGCCGCCCGGCAGGAGCACCCTCGCCGCGATTTCGCAGGCGATCGATCTCGGCCATGAAGCGATTGATGTCCGTGTTGGACGTGCGTTCCACAGGCCGGTTAGCGGCCGCCTGTCGCTGGCGATTCGCCGGTGCTGCCCGTTGATTGGGCGGAGTCGATTGCGTAGCCTTGACCACCGCGCTGATGATCCACACCAGCACGAACAGGCCGATGATGACCAGTACTATTCCCTGTCCCTGCATCACGCACCGATTGGTTAGTGGTTATCGGTTTCCGCCCTGTCCATCGCCGCCGGGGCCGGCAATGCTCGCACGCATGTTCGTGTCGGCCTGAAGGTTCTTCATGTTGTAATAATCCATTACACCCATTTTTCCCTCTCGGAAAGCCTGGGCGATGGCCTGTGGTATCTCGGCCTCGGCCAGCACGACCTTGGCACGATTCTCTTGCACATCGGCGGTCATTTCCTGCTCACGAGCCACGGCCGCTGCACGGCGTTTCTCGGCCTCGGCCTGGGCCACGCGAAGGTCGGCGGCCGCCTGATCGGCTGCGAGTTTCGCACCGATGTTTTCACCCACTTCAATGTCCGCGATATCAATCGAGACGATCTCGAAGGCCGTCTGCGAGTCCAGCGCATTGTGCAACACGGTCTGCGAAATCAAGTTCGGATTCGCTAGCACCTGCTTGTGGTCCTCTGCCGAGCCGATGGCCTTGACGATACCTTCACCCACGCGAGCGATAATCGTTTCCTCGGTCGCACCACCGACCAACCGCTCGAGTTTTGTTCGCACCGTCACGCGGGCCTTGCAGCGCAATTGAATACCATTGCGGCAGACGGCGTCCAGGAACGCCCGGCCCTTGGCCGCGTCGGGGCAGTCGATGACTTTTGGATTCACGGACGTTCGGACGGCATCGAGAATATCGCGGCCGGCCAGGTCGATTGCCGCGGCCGTTCGCCATGGGAGGTCCATGCCGGCCTTGAAGGCGGCAATCACGGCCGTCGCCGTCTTGGGAACGTTTCCACGCGACAAGAAGTGGCTTTCCAAGTCTTCGGTCGTGACTTTCACACCCGACTGCACCATGGCAATCTTTTGCCGAACAATCATGGCGTAATCGACATTTCGCAGCTTCATTCCCACCAGATCGAACATGCCGATCTTGGCCCCGGTTAGCAAACACTGAATGTAGAGCCGGACAAAGCTGAAGAAAAGAATCAGCATGAACAGGAAAATGAGCAGGGCAATGCCTGCGACGATGAAGATCCAAATTTGCGTCTTATCAACGTTATTCTGAGCAAAAAAAGGGGCCAACATGATGGGGGTGTCCTTGGGAGTGAATCTCGGTGACAGACGCAAGCAGCTTACTATATGCTATCTTACGAAAAATCGGTGCCCTCGAACTCGCCAAGTTTCGGGCGATCGGCGGGCCGCACTACTACCTTATTCGCTCGAACCTCGACACACTTGACCCATTCGCCAAGTTCGATCATCATTCCTTCGGTAATCACATCAATTCGTCGGCCATTGAACTCGGCCACACCCGAAGGCCGCAGGGGCGAAACCGTCTTCCCCGTCTTTCCTCGCAGGGCCTCCAACTCGACATTTCCGGCCATGTTGGCCACGGTGTTCTCTTCCTGGGAAGCCTTGATGAGCTTTCGGCCCATCGGGGAATAGGGCCATAGGTAGAAGAGAAACCCACCCAGCAGAGGCCCGCCGACGCACAAACTCAGAAGTGCCATGACCCCGTTTTCCATGGAGCTGTGGACAAACACGAGACCAACCCCGACCAGCGCCAGACAGACACCGATGCCGACGAGAACGAACCCCGTGGGGATGAAAAGCTCCGCCAGGACTAGGACGGCCCCGGCGGCAATCAGTACGTAGGCAAGGGTTAAGGGGTCCATGTTACTCGGGTTGCTCTCGGTGATTCTCAAGGTCTATTCGCGATCATACTCTTGCGGGGCCAGTTTTTCCTTTACACCCGCTTCACCACGATCCGCGTTCTCTCGACCTCGACAACCTGGATCGATGTGCCGGCAGGAATGAAGTCCCCTTCCGTCACCACGTCCACGTACAGGTCGCCAATCTTGGCCAAGCCAGATGGCCGAAGCATCGATTCGGTTCGACCGACCTGCCCCAGTAGTGAGGTCGCCAAGTCCACGCCCGGTAGGGCGGAGGCCGATTCAGCGTCCACTTGATCTTCCGGCGGAACCAGCATCAATCGATTCGCGTATGGAATGTGAGGCAAGAACCGCGACAGGATGAACGCCAACACCCCGGCCCCGGCCATCGTCAGTCCATAACGCAGCATCTGCTTGACAAGATCGGCCCAATCCGACGAGCTTTCGGGTGCTTTATCCAGGCCGGCTAATACCAGTCCCGCGAGAATGAGCAGGATCCCGCTCACGCCCGCCACGCCAAAACCTGGCAACAAGAAGATTTCGATTCCCAGTAAAGCGAGGCCTAACAAGAACAACATGATCGCCAAATAGATCAGTTGGCCTCCGAGTTGAGTTTGCGCCCAGAAAAACAGCACGAAGCAAATGGCCGCGACGACGCCCGGCAGAATCAGGCCGGGAGCCTTGAGTTCCAGAACCAGCCCGGAGATGCCAACAATCACCAGCAGGATCGAAATGTGCGGCTGCCGCAGAAACGAGGCAAAATCGTCGAGCCAGGAGGGCGCGGACGAGCGAACGTCTTTCGCTTCGACGCCAACCAGTGCGTACACCTCTTCGATGTTGTTGTTCTTTACCGTTTCGGCGAGCTTCAGGTCCTTCGCCTTCGAGGCGTTGAGCTTCAGGAAACTGCCATCTGGCTTAACGATGCCTTCACGCACCCAGCCGTCATCGAGTTTTGCTCGAGCCTTGAGATCGTTCTCGCTCATCAGAAGCCGCTCGCTGGTCTTGTCGTTCCGGGCTCGCACGATGACCAGACTCTTGTCGAAGAGCCCTTCAATGATGACCTTGTTATCCCGGCCTGTCTTTTCCGCGATCCCCTCCAGGTCTCGGCGCATGAACTCGGCATTCACCCTGCGGCCATTCTGCCCGGCGAGCAAGGTGTCGAATTCGCCCAGCACGGCCTCGCTTTGAGGGTCCGGCCCCTGATACATCACAATCTTCTGGCAAGCAAAAGCAATGAAGATGGCCAGATCCGCGGCCTTGCCTGGCACGTAAGCCACCGTGATCGCGGGGTTTTGTTCATCTCGACCGAGTTTCACGATCTCCTCGGCCATATCCAGTGCCGCTCGTTGACCCTGGTCCCCGATGGCCGTCGTTTCGATCACGAAAAAAAACGTGTTCTCCTTACGCGACTTGGCCACCTCGATCTGCCGCCGCATCTTCTCACGCAGCGAAATGTTGATCGGCCCTTCGAGCACGATCTTCACCGGCTTCATGGCCTTGCCGCGCAGTATGTCGCCTCGCTCGGACTCCGCGGAAAGCTGATAATGGGTGCGAACTTCGGCACGAGACTCCGCTTGAAGCTTGCACAGAGAAAAGCGCCGGGCCTGCTCAGTGGAATACAGTTCAACTCCCGCCGACATGGACAGCGGGGTTTTGTCGATCACCCGAACCTCATCGTAGGCCTTGTCCTTGCCGGGGCCTTCGACCTTGCGAATGTCCACGTAGATCGGCGCGGTGCCGTTGAGGGCGGAAACGAGTTTCACATCCTTGTCGATCATCTTGGCGACTGCCCCGGCACGTGCGAGGCCGGCCGTTTGCTCATAGTAATCCCGTTCGGCCTTTGGAACTTGCAAATCCTTCGACCACACTTCACCGAGCAGTGCACCGGAGGACATGATTACATCCTCGCAAGCGATCACGGGCAACACCGTGTGCAGCGTCGTCTTGCCGTGAACGAAAGCGATGGGAGTGACCCCATTTGCCGCCAGTTTGCGAATGTACTTCGCCAGATCATAACAGGGACCGTACTTGTCCGTCGCGGCATCCCTTCCTTCCGGGTTGAAGTCGAAGATAACTTTCTTGACATTCTTGCGGGTATTGCGCGACCCCTCGACTTCCGAAATGATCTTGTCGATTTGCGCCATCGTGATGGGATTGTGAACCGTAACGAAGATGCCGTCGTTGCCCTGAGCGTCCTGGGCCGACGCGGGAGAAACGACCAAGTACCCAAGCACAATAGCGAGAATGGGGCCAATCCAGGTGTGAGGCACGATTCGCATTAAAAAATCCCCCGACAGGCACCGGCATCTGGGCGGAATCGGCATGACCGACCGCGAATGCAGACTCGATGAAAGAGTCATTCACATTATAGGGGGTCGCAATCATCGCCGAAAGGCGGCTGCCAGCCCTCAGAGGTATTCGCTTGTCAATCGTTTTCATCTCGGGGCAAAGCCTGTCCAACATCTTTTCCCCAACCTGACAAAACCTGACATTTTCTGCCACCACCCTCTTCGGAACGCGCAGGTTTATTTGCCGCAAGTGATTTGCGGACAGAACTCTTGACAAGGGTCCGTTTGGCCGTTCACTACTGATTGCGTGAGAACTCCCTTCGTGTTTCCAGCGGCCCACAAATTCATTTTGCCGTCATCTTCTACCAAGAAGTGGCCGCATGGTTGATGCTGGCGTCCCCGGTTCATCAACAGCCCCGAAATCTGCACGCGAATAAACTGCCCACCCGGATCAGCCCGATCGTCGAGCCAATCGGCAAGGATCTGGCTGCGTGCAGATACGCTCCAGGAAGGTGGCCTCTTCTTTACCCATGAGGCGAGCGTCGTGCGCGATTCAAAGACCTGGGAACGCCAATCTCCCAATGGCGTTCCCACGGCCAAGACTTAATACGATAAGGGAACCTCTGTGAGCAGGCTCCATGAACGACCAGGCGATCCGCGTCGATAATCTGTGCAAACGGTACGGCCCGGTGGTCGCCGTCGATCGCATCAATTTTCAGGTGGCACCCGGCGAACTCGTCGGTTTCCTCGGCCCGAACGGGGCCGGCAAGTCCACCTCCATGCGCGTCTTGACCACGTTCCTACCGGCAACCAGCGGCGTCGCTTCCGTTTGCGGCTTCGACGTGATGAACGACTCCATGAAAGTCCGCGAGTGCATTGGCTACCTCCCGGAGAGCGTGCCTCTGTATCCCGAGATGCGGGTTGAGGAATATCTCGTTTATCGGGCCAAGCTCAAACAGGTCGATCGGTCGATCCGTAAAGCTCGCGTCGAGAACTGTCTCGAAAAGTGCCGGGTGAAAGAAGTACGTCGGCGACTGCTGGGTACTCTCTCGAAAGGCTATCGCCAGCGCGTGGGTTTGGCCGACGCGCTGATTGCCGACCCGAAAGTTTTGATCCTGGACGAGCCGACATCTGGCCTCGACCCGATTCAGATTCGGCAGACGCTGGAAACAATCAAGGAACTGGCCGGCACGCACACGGTGCTGCTTTCAACGCACATTCTCTCCGAAGTCGAAGCGATTTGCGACCGCGTCATCATTATCAATCGAGGCACGATTCGCTGGGACGGCAAACTTAGCAAACTCGGGGAACAAGTGCCGTTGCTGGTGATGGAAGTACGAGGCCCGGCCGAACAGATTCCGCTTTGGCTCGAAGGCCAGCCGGGCGTGAAAAAGGTTGTGACCAAGCCGATGGAAGACGGCCTGCTTTCTGTCGAGATCGAACAGGAACGCGGCCAGGACCTGCGGGAATCGCTGGGCAAGAAGGTGATCGAAAAGGGCTGGTCGATCCGTCGACTCGACCTGCGTCGAAGGAACCTGGAGGGGCTGTACACGGACGTGGTTTTGAATCGGGAAACGTAGGGATTTGCAGGCTTTGCGCAACCCACCAGTTCGGCGGGTAGCAGGCCGCAGTGGTGGGTTCCGCAAAGCCTCCACCCACCCTACCGGAAGATTCGGAAGCAAGGGAACACCATCAATGTCGAGCGAGATGATCACCGGCACACCCGAAATGGCCCCCTCGGCCCTGACCGAGGACCAAGTGTCGTTCGCACGCACCGTTGGCCTCACCGGGCTGATGGCGGTTGTCCTGGGCGTGCTGATCTTGATTCTGAACGCGGCCAAAGCTCGGCTGGGCGTTGAGATCGGCAATAACGTTGGCTTCACGGGCATTCTGGTCGGCATGGCCCTGATGTTCTTCCATGCCACACGCGATACCGATCAATTGATTCGTCGGCTGTACGGCTACGTCGGCGGCATGGGCTTGCCGATGTCGGGCACGATTCTGTCTATCTTGCCGGTGATCATCTCCTGGGCTCGACCTGCTCCGGAGGATGGCCCGAAGGTCATCATCTCGCTGTTTTTCCCGTTCGGCTGGGCCTGCTTCCTGGCGGGTTTGTTCTTCCTCATGCCGTTCTGCCGGAATGAGACCGACGAGAAGAATCGCAAGCACGGCCTGATAGCTCTCGGCATTCTCGGAATCTTGCTTTCGATCTTCGGGCTAGGCGGCGGGCTGGTTGTGTCCTCCTTCGCACTGACCTACGGATCGGTGCTGGCCATGCTCGGGCTGGCCTTTCTGTGCGCGTTGGTCCACCAACTCGGCGGGGCAGATCTGGACGGTCACAATCCCGCACTCTGCATCGGGGCCATCGGCCTGCTGGCGTTCATCGCGGCCTTGATACGATCGCTTATTCCTGGTGATCGTCCATTCTTCATTCCGGCCGGTTTGCTAATCATGTCGCTCGGGCTGACCTATGTTGTGACGGCCGTGTTCATTGTCTCCGATCGAACCATCATCGTGCTCACGCGGCGCGAGTTGCTCGCTTACTTTTGCTCGCCGATCGCATACATCCTGATGTTCATTAGTGCCATGATGGCCAGCGGCGAGTACGTGTTATTCCTTTCGTCACTCTCGGCTCGTGGGCAACTCGAACCAATCGTGGTGAACTACTACCTGGGACACCTCCTCGGTGTGTTCATGTTAATTTTCATTGTGCCCGTTCTGACGATGCGGTTGATCAGCGAGGAGAAACGCTCAGGGACGTATGAGGTGTTGATGTGCGCCCCGGTATCCGAGGTCCAGGTTGTCATGAGCAAGTTGCTCGCCTCCCTTCTGTTCTACATGCTGCTCTGGGGAATTTGGCTGCTTTTTCTGCTTCACCTTCGTGTCGAAACGGGCAAAGTGTTCGAGTATCGACCCCTGATCAGCTTCTATCTGGCTTTGCTTGCAACCGGGGCCTCGTTCGTGTCAATGGGCTTGTTCTTCTCGGCCCTTACTCAGAACCAGATTATTTCGGCCGCCCTCACGTTCCTGGGCATGTCTTTTTGGATCGGCCTGTTTTTGTTCGCAAAACTAGCACCAGAGATCTCGTCCAAATATGTGATTTTCAATCATCTCTCGTTCGTGTTGTTGTGGGCGGAATCGCTGCAAGGTCGATTGCACTTGCGCGACTTGTTCATCCATTCTTCGATTGCGGTGTTCTGGACATTCATGACGGTGAAGGTGGTTGAAGCCCGGCGTTGGAGTTGATTCAGACGCGATCCTATTTCGCGTCGCGGCTAAACGGATTCTGAGCAATGACTACGGAACCTAAGAAATCGTCTCCACTCCTTGCCACACTTGTGGCCAGTCGCCAGCAAGTGGCGATTGGCCTCATCGTGGCTGGAGTGATTCTCGGTTCCCTTTCCGTTTGGTGGGGCGTCTGGGGCTTCGCTCGTAGTGAAGCGCGCAGTGCGGAAAAAGCCGGCGGCAAACTCCTGCCCAACGAGTTGAACAAGCAAGAAGAAGAGCAGAAAGCCGACGACAGACCAAAAAAGAGTTCCGACTACCGAATCGCATCACTCTGGGCAGGCTCCATCGCCCTCGTCGCCCTGTTATCCGCTGTGTGGCTGTTCAGCCATCCGGCCGAACCGACTGCACCCGAAACAGCGGCCCGGAAGGAGTTGCTCTTTTTTGGGGGCATGCTCGGCTTACTCACAACTCTTGCAGGTGCGTACCTTGGCTACGAATGGTCTGAGAGCCTGGTTAAGTGGGTGGGCAGCGACGATCCGAGTGAAGCGAAATGGGTGCTCTACGCCTCTGCCGTATTCCTGGCAGGCTTGATGCTCATGTTTGTAAGCATTCAACTGGCGCGAAGCGAAGAACGAACGAATGCCGGGTTGCGCCGTGTCCTGTACGGGTTCAATGCAGTCTTTGTCGGTTTGCTTCTTCTTCTCGTGCTCATCGCGATCAATGTGGCTGCCTTCATTCGAGTTCCGAATACCTTGGTAACGAATGATTCGGCGTTCACGGAACTCGCGGATGAGTCGAAGCGATTCCTCAGTTCTCTCGATCGTCCGGTTCATGTGTATCTGATCATGCCGGAGAATTACGACAACCTCTACTCGGATTCCCGTGGACTGTTGACTCAATGCGAAGATTACTCGAAACACTTCAAGGCGACCTTTCTTTCTCCCGGCCTGGATAATATTCGCATTGCCGCGTTGATGGATCTGCTCAAGATCAATCCGGCTGATCGAGATCAGCTCGGCATGCTCGTGTCTGTGGGCGACAACGAAGAAGCGACCGCGTTCATTCGTGATACAGACTTGTTTGAATCCGATCGTCGTGGACCGCCCCTATTCCAGGGGGAAAACCGGCTGATGACCGAATTGATGTACCTCACGGATGCCCGCGCGAAGGAGAAGATTTACTTTACGCAAGGGCACGGCGAGTTGTCGATCGAGGCCGGGCAGGAACGCGACAAGTCCGCCAGTATCGTCGTTCAATATCTCCGCGATCGCAAGATGAATGTCGAGCCGTTGACTTTCGAGGAACCTGGAGCGAAAGTTCCGGACGACGCCTCGGTAGTCGTGGTGGCCGGCATCCGGCGCACGCTCCCACAAGACGATCCGATGGTGGTCGCACTGCGCGAATATCTGCGCCGCCCCAACCGGCCGGGCAAGTTGCTCGTCTGTCTGCCTGCCTTTCGCAATCAACAAGGCCGCGTGGGTCTCTCGGGACTTGAAGCATTGATGACGGACTACGGAGTCGAGGTGGATGCCTCGCATCGAATCATGGCCTGGCCTGGTGTGCTCAGTGCACCACCCGAATTCGTTCTGGTCGCCCCGTTTCGCATCGAAGGGGATCTGTCCCGCGTGGTCGGACAAGTTCCCTTGGTCTTGAAAGATACCCGGCCGATCCGCCCGAGCCCGAATGCACAGGCGGGTATGTATCGCGTCAGCCCGCTCATGGGTACAGACATGCGGACCTGGCAAGAAGAGGACCTCCTGACGGCCCCCAGCCTGCTGCTTCAAGAACTTGCAGACCGCAATAACGCTCCGGTTCGACTGGCAAAGCGAGTATCGGGCACTCCGGTTCCAGTGGCCGTCGGCGTCATGGAGAGTTCGATGGGCGGAGCCAAGCCCGTTCAGAAGCCGAAGATGATCGTCTTCGGCAGCGAGACGTTTCTTCAGGATCAAGGACCAGTGGTCAGCGGCGCGGAGGAATTCCGCCAGCAGTTCTTCAGCGACAGCATCGACTGGCTCCGCGAACGCGATTCGAGCATCGGCATTCCACCACGCAAGATCGGCACCTTCGCCCTGGAAATGCCGATCGAGTCGTCGAGCCAGATCATCCTGTTGGCATTGGTGACGTTGGGGATCGTCTCCTGCGGTGTTAGCGTTTGGTTATCCAGGCGAAGATAATTCACAAGTCGGCGAACCGAGCGGCGTTAGCCGCCGGGTGGTGTATTTCGAATAAGGTCTTCACCCGGCGGCTTACGCCGCTCGGCTCGCCCTGAGAACTACCAATCATGAACTTCCGCACCACCTACATTCTTCTCGCCATCGTTGTCCTCGGGTTTGGGGGCCTCGGCATCTACGTGCTCTCGACGGGCGACAAGAAAACCTCGCTGGCTGCCGAGGGCTATGTTCTCAAAGCCCTGCGTTCGGCGAACGTCAAACCGGATGATGTGACCTCCCTCGAAATCGAACTGCCGGGGCAGACGCCGGACAAGCTGGTATTCACCCGCGACGGCAGGAACTGGGTGCTAGCTGCCCCCTCTCGGGCTCGCGTGGATAGTGCGGCCGTGGACAGCATCATCACAGGCGTCTTGAACGCCAAGACCGACAAGACCGCCACCCTCTCGAACAAGCTGGGCGCTCACGGTCTGGACAACCCTCCTCTCAAGGTGACGATCAAGACGGACAAGCTTTCCGAGAGCGTCTCGCTCGGCAACGTGACTATCGGCGGGGAACGGGCCGTGGTCTATGTGACCACGAGCGACAAGCCGCACGCCGCACGCCGCAGCGACTTCAACGCACTCTTCAAAACGGATGCGCCGAAAGGGGCCAGCAACGCCGGGCAACTGGCGAAGAACATCACCGATTTTCGGCCGCTCAAGTTGATCGGCGACGGCATCATGGACCCGACCAACCAGGTTCGCTCAATGGCCGTGCGAGCCGGCAAAGACGAACTCGCTCTTTTCCGCGAACCAGGGGGAGCCTGGAAATTCCGCCTGCCAGCCGATTACGGCGAGGCCGCGACTGATGGTGGCACCGGGAAAGATTCAGGCAACATCAACAGCGTCCGCGAGTTACTGAACACGATCACGAACATTCAACCGGCCAATCGGTCGAGCATCATCGAGACGCCAGGCGATCTCAGCAAGTACGGCTTGGATGGGGCCAAGAGCAATCCGATGCAGATCGACCTGAGCCGGGACGACGGCATCAAGGAATCCGTGTTCGTCGGCGGGCCAATCAAGGCGGGAGGCAAGGACGTGCCCGACAAGTACTATGCCCGCCACGAAGTCGATTCCGTCGTCTACGAAGTGCCCGCGGAGCCGGTAAAAAAAATCCTCGCCGCGATGGCCAACAAGAACGCCCTTCGCGATCGGGCCGTGCTGCGAATCATGCCGGGCCGCGTAGACGCGATCGACATCGAGACCGCCGGCGACAAGATCGAGTTGCGCAAGATCGGCTTCGGTTGGCAGGTCTTCGATGCCGAAGGCAAGGGCCGACCCGCCAACCCACGCGCTGTGAACGAATTGCTCGATCGCCTCGCGGCCCGGCAACTCGCCGATAGTTTCCCTCCTCCCGATGTGCCGGAAGCCAAGCGCGGATTCGAGAAACCCCTCGCCGATGTGAAACTATGGGAAGGGGGCATCGTTCCCGATGCGAAAGCCGACCCCAAGGCGAAGCCCAAAGTCAACCCAACGCCGACGGCCCGCATGATCTTTGGCCTTCAAGATGTAGGCGATGTCGTCTTTGCCCGGCGAATCCTGGGCGAAACCAAGGCCGACTTCTTTCTGCCTGCCGACGTCTTCAAGCTGGCCTCGCGTGGCCGCATGGAATACCTCGATGCCACGATCAAGCCCATCGACAGGGACAAGGTACTCAAACTCTCCTTCACACAAGGCAAGGACATCTTCGAACTCGAACGAGCGGACGACACCAAGCAGACAGGCGAAGCCACGTGGAAGATCAACAGTCCTCCCCGCCTGAAGGGCCGGGCGGCCGATCCGCTCAAGGTCTTCCATCTGCTGAGCTACATCTCGCTCTGGGCACCCAAACGCGTCGTCTCCGATAAAGTCACCGAGGACGTTCTGAACCGGCTCGAAATCGGTACCACGAACACGCGGCTCAAAATCACGGCCACGATCAAGGACGGCGGCGAACGCGTCTTCCTGTTCGGCGGCGATGTTGGCACCGAGAAGAAGTTCGTCTACCTGAAGCCGGGCGATCAAGACCTGGTAGTCGAGGTGGATCGCGATCCCTTCGAGCACTACCAGAAGGCCGACGTTCTCGACACCACGGTCCACCGCATCGACAAGACCAAGCTGAAAGCCATCAAGATCACCGGTTGGCAGGAAGTGCTCGGCACGCCGACCACGCTCGAAATCGAGCGCAAAGAGGGCAAATGGACTCTCAAATCGGGCGGCATATTCGAACTCGATCCGCGGAAAGTGGACGATTTCCTAAACGAATTAACCACGCCGAAGGCAGAGAGCTTTGTCGTCTACAAGGAAGGGGCCAAGCCGGAACACAACCTGGACGTGGCCAAGAACGCCTTGCTGATCGAGATGATCCAGGAAACGGGCGACCCCGTGAAATTGGCCATCTCACCGCCGAACAAGGAAGGCAAAGTCTTCGCGACGACCAGTGCCCTGCCCGGCGACGTCTTCATCCTCGCGGACCGCTTCGCCCAAGTTCGAGCCAAGCCGGCGGCGTTGAAGAAGGATTGAAAATAGTAGTAGGCACACGGAGTGTGGCTACTACTTTGATGACCGACCATTCCGCAAATAATACAGCCGCCCATCCTCCGCCCCGATCAACAAATCCGGCACACCATCGCCGTTCCAATCGACGGTGGTCGGGTGCGTGTCGTGCCCCTCGATGCTGCGGGGATCGAGGTCGCCCAGGTCCTTGAATCGCCAGCAGCCATCCTTCGCGTCGATCTGTCTTAACCAGCGGGCGTTGGCACCGTTCACGAGCACGTCCAGTTTGCCATCGCCGTCCCAATCGACCACGCACAACTTGCGCCGGCCGCTCTTGCCGGCGATGCCCGCGTTGAGCCGGATCGGTTCGCCCTTCTCATTCAACATCGCTCGTCGCGGCGGTTGTAGACCCGATTTGGTTCGCTCGAAGAACGCGAGATAGCCTTCGTGATCGAGCATCACGAGATCGACCATGCCATCTCGATTCCAGTCCACGGCCACGGGCGTCGTTCGCCATTGCGTGAGCAGTTCGCGTCCTTCCGGCCGCAGCCAACCCCAGGCGAGCGTTGGTTGCGGCGTTTTCCATTCCACTTCGATCGGCTTGGCGGCCGCGAGTTTGGGCGAGGTCCGCGTACCGATGTTGCGATACCAGTGCACCTTGCCCCAGATCGAATTGCAGACGATGTCCGGCAAGCCGTCGCCGTCCCAGTCGGCCACGGTCTGCGTGGTGTAGCCCCACTTCGCTTCGCACGGCCCTTGAATCGAGCCGTTCGGCCCAGCCTGGATGCGAATCCCTTTGCCATCGGCTTCGAGATACTTCGGTGCCGCCCAGCGTGGCCGTTCAACCTTCGGGCCACTGAGATTCTCGATGAACGCGATGTATCCGGCCGTGTTGCCGCAGATGATGTCCGTGTCGCCGTCGCCATCCCAATCGAACGCCGTCGGCGTGGCCAGTGCGCCGAACTTCACGTCGTCCGCTTCCTGCTGAAAGTAACGCGGAGCGAGGAAGACGGGCAGTCGCTCGTTGCGCTTGCCGGTGTTTTCGATGAGTGCCACCCGGCCGTCTTCGTCGCCGACGATTAGATCGAAATCGCCGTCGCCATCCCAGTCGATGGCCGTCGGCGTGATCATCTGTAGGTCCATCACGAGCGGCTTGCCGTCGGCCGTCTTGAGCCGGCGACCGGCGGCATAATTCGGTAGCTTGCGTGTGCCGATGTTTTCGAAGTAGGTGAAGCCATCGAGAAACTCGCCACAGAGCAAATCGAGATCGCCGTCGCCATCGAAGTCCGCGAGGTTGGGCGAAGGCCAGCCAAAGGTTTCCACTTCCTTGTAGCCAGCCATGATCTTCCGCGCGTTGTCGTAGTATGGTTTCGCGTTAGTGCCGGTGTTCTTCAGCAAGTAGACGTAGCCACGGATCGGGCCATTCTTCCAGTTGCCTTTTGCGTCGTAGGCGTTGTCCCAGCCGTAATCCGTCCAGTCGCCGACACCGATTATAAGGTCGAGCAGGCCATCGCCATCGTAGTCCGCATAACGCCACATGTTCGCGCGAACTTTGTTGCGATGCACGTTTGCAGAGCCAATCAGTTTGACGCCCTTTTCCAGCCCGCTCTTGAGAAAGTCCGGATACTCGAAGTCCGGCGATAGCACGCGTGTCTTGCCATCGACGTAGCTGACTTGCACGTTCTGTAGGCCCTTGCTGATGCGTTTGCCGGGCTTGAACACCGGGAACTTGCCTCCCGGATTCTCGAAGAAATACACGCCGTTATAAGGCTTGTCCGGACAGTTCACGACCAGATCGAGGTCGCCGTCGCCGTCGAAATCCATCGGAAACGGCCAGGCCCACAGGCCGACGCCCAGATCGACGACCAAGCCGGGATGGTTGTACTTCAGGCGTTCGAGGCCTTCTGGAAAAACCGCAGGCACGCCGAAAATAGCGAGGGTTAGAAGTGCGATGGCAAAACGATTGCAAGACATCTTGGCCTCCTCCGGCGAATCACCACTTTCGTTCGCCTACTTCGAGGTGTGAACCATAGTAGCCCGCACACTCCGTGTGCGGGGGTCGGCACACGGAGTGTGTCGACTACTATTTCAAATCAGCGGCATATCACACGCCCGCAGGAGCGTTTCCTGGACCGCCAAGTCGTGTTCCGGCTTGAAGTCGTGCGCCTTCTCGCCGCGAATGACTCGGGCCATGTCCGCAGCATCATCGACGTAGCGCACATACTTCGGAAAGATCACATCCTGGTAGCCTTTCTTGAATTCGCCTCTCGCCGTGGAAAGAGCAATCTTCGCGGCCGGGCTGTCGAGCGGCTGAATGTGAAATGTCCCTTCCGTGCCGCAGACCGTGAGGTGTCGGCGACTTCCTCCTTCAACTTCCATCGCGCTCGCCTTCACCGTGGCCAGGGCTTTCGGATAATTCAGAAGAGCGAGCATGTTGTCCTGAAGCTTGTCGTCGATCTTCGAAACGTGCTGGGCTTGGGCCAAGACTTCCTTTGGCTTGCCGAGAATCGCGATCACCAGATCGAGCACGTGGCAGCCGAGTTCGAACATGATGCCGCCGCGAAATTCCGCGAGTTGCTTCCGCGAGGCCGGATCGACCACCTTGCTCATTACGGTGTGAACCTCGAACACTTCGCCAAGCCAACCCTTGGCCAGGAATTCGCGCAGCAAAACCACGCCCGGGTTGTAGCGATACATGTAGCCCATCTGCACCATCAGCTTCTGCTTCGTGGCCGACGCGAGTATTCGCTGAAGTTGCGGCAGGGAAGTCCCGGCCGGCTTGTCGATGTGAATGTGCTTGCCGGCCGCAACGCAGGCCTCGGCGTTGTCGAGCAGATCGCGCACATGGGTTTCGACCAGCACGGCCTGCAAACCCGGAGTGTTGAGCAATTGCTCGCGGGTCAGCCAGTTCACACCCTTGAAGGCTGCCGAACTCTCGGCCCGTTTCCTGACGGCTTCACTCGGCTCGACGACGCCGACGACTTCGTAGTCCGGCGACCGTCGATACACCTCGAGCTTGCTGGCATGAGCGTGGGTCACGCCAATCTGACCGATCTTGATGCGGGGCTTTGCCGCATCCGCACGAATCGGAACGGCCGAGCCGAGCAAGGCTATTGTGCTCGCCTGTTGAAAGAAATCGCGTCGTTTCATGTTGCACCATTATTTGACGAAGAATGCCGAGGGACCGACTTTGGCGTCCAAGCCACCGACGGGAATTGCTCCAATATCGGGCTTTCCTGCAGGCAGCCGCAACGGATCGGGCCATTGGGCCGGGATTGCCACACCTGCATTCTTGAGCGGGCTCTTCTCCTGCGGACGATAGTCGTTCGCGATCTTGGCACCGCTTTCCGCCTTCGTGAACAGCGGATCGACGACGCGCGAATTGGCATCCGAGCCGTCCGGCCACAGTTTCTTGCTCGCCGTAAATGCTTCCGATTTGCGATAGCGATCGAAGAAGTTCGTCGGAAGTTTCTCGGCGGCTCCAAGTGTCCAGAAGACATTGCCATCGCTCGCCGCGTTACTGGCGGCATCCGGTGGACTGTAGCCGGGAAGCCGATCGGTATGCAGGAACACGTTATTGAAGACACGTCGTGGGTTCACCACGCGTGAGGCCGCGTACGAGGCCATTGCTGCATCGCGTGAACCGCCCATGACGAATGTGTTGTGATAGATGTTCAATTCCGGCCACGGCGGCGAGCCATGATCGCCAATCAACTTGCCTCCCGAAAAACTTGCTTCGGGCTTCCGCGTGGTCGGTCGGGCAGTCGGGACCTGCCCACGCTGGTCGAAGACATTGCGATAGACGAACACGCGATCGGGCGTCATTGTTTCCGTTCCGCCAAACGCCAGGGCCGTGAGCATGGTGCCGAAGTGATTCTGGTACACGTGAATCTCCGGGGCCTTCTTGTCGAGCCGATGCCGGGTGTACATCGGGCTGAGATAGATGCCGTCGTCGTGCAGGCCATCGACGAGATTGTGATGAAACTTCGTGTTGATGCCGCCCAGGTAGACGCCGTCGTGAGCGTCCGTGAACTCGCTGTAGGCGATTTCCCAGTTGTCATTCTGTGGCGTGGCATACACGGACGACTCGCGGCCCGATTCGATTTCGAGAATCGCGTGCGTGTTCATCCGCGAAAGGTTTCGATGCGGCCGGCCCGGATAATCACGCTTGCTGCCGTCGCTGCGGAAGGTCCAAGGGGCGACGTTGCCGTGAAAGCGGCAACGCGTTATCGAGAGCGGCCCCGTACTTGATGCACGAATACCGTAAGTTCCGCACCAAACGAGCACGTTGTCGAAGCTGACATTCTGGGCATGATCGAGCACGATCGACGTGTATCCCGCTCCGCGAATCGTGAGATCCTGGATGTGTACATGGCTCACCCCATCCAGATGCAGAGGCACCGACGAAAATCCGGCCAGGAGCAGCCGCAGTTTGCGAGGATCCGTTTCACCCCTGTAGTTCGTGGCCGTCTCCGGCAATCGCGTCGGCGAGAGTCGGATGTGAATCCGGCCAGTTTCCTTGTCGTACCAAACTCCTGGCCCAAGGTAGACCGGCTTCAAGTCGCTCGTATCCATCCTGGTCCAGTCTTCCCAGTCGAAGGCTTCGCCGACGGCACGCAGATCCTTCAAGTGGTGATAGGTTTGCAGGCCGATCATCGAGTCGCTGAAGGAGCCGAGCACATCGCGAAGATTCGGGTACGAACGCCTGGAACGATATTCATCAAGTGCGCCCTTGGTAACAGGTTCCCAGGCGGCCTCCGGATTGTCGAAGAACTCGGTCAGGCTGCCGTCGAGAATTGCCTTCTCGCCCGGTGCGGACCGAATCGTGATCGGCGTGTCGGCCCGACCTGCGTGGGCAAGATACACGTTCTCGCGAAAGACGCCGCTCTGCAGATAGATCGTCGTGCCGGGGCGTGCATCGCGCACGGCCTGGGCGATGGTCCTGAACGGAGCGATCTTGCTGCCCGCGTTGAGATCGTTTCCTTTAACCGAGTCGACGAAGAGGGCTTGTCCCGCGACTGTTGCACGCCCCGCCGGCATGTCGGTCGGGCGCAGTGGCGGATGGGAAAGCACTTCCGCCGACTCAGCGAATCCCGAAAGCAACAGGAACCCAGCCAGCAGGAGCGTTCGCATGATCCACCCTCTTCGCGAAAAACCGCAGGTAGAGAGTGTCTTACGCGAAGCGGCCGTGGTCAAGCAGCCAATTCGGGCGTTTCGGCATTGGCGGATTTTCGGAACGGCCGTCGCGGCGGGCACAGGATCAAGGTGAGAGCAACGACTGCGAGCATGCCCATGTAGATGGCCGTGAAGGCCCACGGCTGGAAGTCGTAAAAGATCAACGAGTGCAGCATCCGGCCCAGAAACGTTTCGCCCGATACGGGTTGCCCCGCCAACTCGCGAAAGTGTTCTTCCCACACCGAAAGCGGGCAGCGGATGTCCATGACTTCTTCGTAAGCCACAATGGCGATGGCCAGGAGGTGCGTGGCCCGGAACCAGAAGTTGCGAACCCACTTCTTGCCCAGCGCCCAGCCGAGCCAGATCAGAAGCTGGCCGAGCACAACGTAACCAACGTAGCCGACGTGTATGCCGACCATGAGGTCGGCCAGGAAGCCGTACATGTGTGTTTGTTGGGTTAGAGTGACAAGGGCCACACCCATAGAGATGCATCCAACGCCCAAATATTCCCGTGTATTCTCTGCAACCCCCTAACGGGCAAATACCCGTCAGCCGTTAACTTCCCACGTTTTCTGTTGCAAATTGTTGCAAATTGTTGCGCGCTCTCCTTTCGGCACGCGAGTTGTGCCGGATCGCGGTACTGCACGAACGAATCTCGGTGCCAAACACTCCGGGCAGCTGAAACGAACATCGCAAAACGCTCCTCGGGCATCTTTGCCCGATAGACCTGTATTGCGAAGAGGGCAAAAGTGAACTCGACTTTGGGAAGAATTTGCCGAATTGTTCAAACCGTCTCATTCGAGCCGCCGATGAGCAGGTCGCGATCCGTGCCGCCCGTGAGATTGTCGTTGCGTCAAACGATCGGATTCCATCCCGTCAGCGTTACCAGTTGCCCATAACCGGAACGACCGCCACAACACCACTTGACATCGCCTGATTCTTCGCATTCCCGCGATGAACTGGCTGGCACTCGCGCAACAGCCGGGTACTTTTGATCATGCCTCACGCGAGGCTCAAGCCAACGGGTGGTGTCTTCGAGCAGTCATTCACGACTCACGTCGTTCAGGCTGCTTGAGTCATCGCCACTTCAACAAGCGGCCGGTGGGGAGCAATCCTCATCGGCCGTTTGTCGTTTGGCTATACTCACTTTCAGGCCGATCCCCCGGCTACATTCCGGAAACTCAACCATGTTCACCCGCCGTCAATTTCTGGCCGCCACGCCGGTGGTGCTCGCGTCACCCCTCCTCGCGGCCGATGCCAAGCCCGAGTTTAGCTTCGCCCTGATCACGGACACGCATCTCGGCAAAACGGGGGCCGACTATGTCAAACGCATGACGACGGCCGTGGCCGAGATCAATGATTCAGCGGCCTCGTTTACAGTCTTTTGCGGAGACCTGGTCGATCGTGGTGAAGTGGCCGCGAATCAGAAACTCTATCCGCAGTGGGTCGAGATCGCGAAGGGGCTGAAGAACGAGTGGTCCGCCGTGCCTGGCAACCACGATCCGGCGGAGCAGTTCACCAAGCACGTCCGCAAGGAAACCGAATCGCTCCTGGAGTTCAAGAACTACCGTGTGCTTTGCTTTGCCGATGCCGAGCCAAATCCGGGCCATCTCGGTGTCGTGACGGTCGACCAGCTGAAGTGGCTGCAAACTCGGCTCGAGGAGGCCAAGAAGAAGGATCAGCGAGTCGTACTCGTGGCCCACGTGGTCTATCACGAGAACAAGCACCCCGATGTGGGCTGGTACATCAAGGACAAGGCCAGCCGCGAGCCGTTCGGCAAACTCCTGGCCGACAACAAGCACATCGTCGCGTTTTTTTCCGGGCACCACCATTGCGGCATGAGGGGCTGGAACGACACAGCCCACGGTATCCACGAAGTGATTTTGCCGTGCGTCTCTTACAACAACAATCGCAAACTGGATGCGGCACCCGGCTTCGCGGAAAAGGAATTCCGGCCGGCCTGGGTGCGCGTGGATGTGTATCCAACGAAGCTGGTTCTGAACTACAAGCCCGTCGGGGCCGAGGTGGCTGTTACGCGGGAACTCGCCTTGAAGGAATGACACGATTGAACGCTACCCGCTCGACTTGCCGGTGTTAGATCGGGATTCCCACACATGCACTCGGAGGCCGTTGGCATGTCCTGCCGGCTCTCGCTCACCTGGTTTCTCGCAACCGTGGTATCGGTATCTGCCGCGGATCTCGATCCCAAGAAGGTCGCCTTCTTCGAGAACAAGATCCGTCCGGTTCTCGTAACCCATTGCTACGAATGCCATTCGGACAAGGCTGCCAAGCTCAAGGGTGGGCTGTTACTCGATTCCCGCGAAGGTCTGCTCAAGGGGGGCGATACCGGGCCTTCCGTCATACCTGGCAAGCCGAACGAGAGCCTGCTGATCAAGTCTTTGCGGCAAGAAAAGCTGAAGATGCCGCCGAAGAATCCGCTTCCGGCCCATATCGTGGCCGACTTCGTGCAATGGGTTGCGGACGGTGCAATTGATCCGCGAACCGGGGGGAGCAGCTACAAGCGATTGTCGGCCGAAGAAGCCAAGTCGTTCTGGTCGTTCGTGCCCCCGAAACAGCCGGCCATCCCTTCCCTGAAAGACACGACCTGGGCTCGGACCGATGCCGATCGCTTCATTCGGGCCAAGCTCGAAGAAAAAGGCCTGAAGGTCATGGGTGATGCGGATCGGGCCACGCTGGCTCGCCGCATCTATTTCGACCTGATCGGCCTACCGCCGACGCCGGAACAACTCGATGCCTTCGTGAGCGATAAGTCTGCCAAGGCGGCGGAAAAGCTGGTCGATGACCTGTTGGCTTCGCAACAGTTCGGCGAACGCTGGGGCCGCCATTGGCTGGACATCGCCCGCTACGGCGAGTCGAATGGAAATTCAGACAACCTCCCATTCCCCGAAGCTTGGCGTTACCGCAACTATGTCATCGCCAGCGTGAACGCCGATAAGCCTTACGACCAGTTCATTCGCGAGCAAGTTGCGGGCGATCTGCTCATTCCGAAAGATGCCAAGCAGAAAGACGAGTTCTTGATTGCGACCGCGTTCCTGGCCCTGACATCGAAACCACGCGCTCAGAACAATCCCGACTACGCGATGGACCTGGTGGCCGATCAGGTTGACGTGACCACACGAGCCGTCCTCGGCCTGAGCGTCCTGTGTGCACGATGTCACGATCACAAGTTCGACCCGATTGGCACGAAAGAGTATTACGGCCTCGCAGGCATCTTCAACAGCAGTACGATGCTCTTTGGCGCCGGGGGCAAAGGTGCGGCGAAGGGCGGCAAAGGCGGAGGCCTGCTCGAACTCAGTGATGGCAGCGAAACCATGGGCCTTCGCGAGGGCAAGGCCGGGGACATTGCGGTCTGCATTCGAGGCGACTCCACCAAGCGCGGCGAGACGGTTTCTCGCGGTTTCATCGCGGCGGCGACGACCAAGCCAACGTCACCCGTCAATCGTTCGCAGTCGGGCCGAAAGGAACTTGCAGAATGGCTGATTCAGGGCAACCCGTTCGTGGCCCGCGTGGCCGTCAACCGCATCTGGCTGCATCTGTTCGGCAAGGCCATCGTGAATTCGCCGGATAACTTCGGCTTCCTGGGCGAACGACCGAGCCATCCTGAATTGCTCGATCACCTGGCCGTCCAGTTCGTGAAGGACGGCTGGTCCACCAAAAAAATGATCCGCTCACTCGTCTTGTCTCGCACATACCAGATGGCGCATGGCCACGATGAGGCGAGTTACAAGACCGACCCGGACAACATCTACCACTGGCGTGCAGCCCAACGTCGGCTCGATGCCGAAGCACAACGAGATGCGATTCTTTCCATCGCCCGCAAGTTGGACATGAAGCCCGTGAATGCCTCGTTGGCTGGCGGGGCAAAGGTCAATCCGAAAAAGAACGTGACCGCTGCTCCGGAAGTCTTTGTTCGCAGCGTATACCTGGGCGTGCCACGCGGACGGCCGTTGCCGGAATCCCTGGCGATCTTTGACGCAGCCAATCCGAACATCGTCGTAGCCCAGCGTGAGGAGACGACCGTTCCTTCGCAAGCGTTGTTCCTGTTGAACAGCCCGTTCGTTGTCGAGATGAGTGTGGCCACGGCCCAGCGATTGATGGCGGAGGCCAAGGACGATTCGGCCAGGCTCGACCTGGCTTATCGGCTCTACTACGGTCGATTACCTACGGATGACGAGAAGAGCCGCGGACTCAAGTACATTGTTGACGAAGTGTCGGCCTTGCCTGCTCGAGATAAGTCACCGGAAGGCGGCAAAGCAACCGCGTGGGCGTCGTTCGCCCAGGCGATGATCGCCTCCGCGGAGTTTCGTTACGTACGATAATTAGCACGCGAGTACAAAGAGGATCCTTATGCTCCCGCTTATTTCTCGCCGCGACGTGCTGAAAGCGTGTCCGGCCGGCTTCGGCTATCTGGCCTTTGCGGGTCTGGCTGGTGCGAACTCGCCGGCCCCCGGCTCAGCCGCTTCTCCGCTGGGTCCCAAGGCACCGCAATTCGCTGCAAAAGCCAAGCGGATTATCTTTCTGTGCATGAGGGGCGGGCCTTCACACCTCGATACCTTCGATTACAAGCCGAAATTGATTGCCGACGCCGGCAAGGCGTCGCAATCGGGCGATCGTCGCAAAGGCCAGGCGCTGCTCGCTTCGCCGTTCAAGTTCGAGCCACGCGGGCAAAGCGGCATCCACATCTCGGAACTGTTCTCGAATGTGGCCAAGCACGCGGACGATCTGTGTTTGCTGAACAGCTTGAACACGAACGTGCCGAACCATCCGCAGTCGTTCCAGATGCTGCACACGGGCGAATTTCGCTTCACGCGACCGTCGATGGGTGCCTGGTTGCTCTACGGCCTCGGAAGTGAGAACCAGAACCTGCCCGGTTTCGTGACCATCAGCCCGCCAGCGGATCTGGGCGGTGCCCAGAACTACGGCAATGCCTTTCTACCGGCCGCCTATCAGGCCACGCGCATCGGCGACCAAGGCACACCGGTCATCAACGCGAAAGTCGGAAATCTCGATCCGAAGCACCTCAGCAAGGACGCCCAGCGCCGACAACTCGATCTGGTTCAAGCCATGAATCAAGACTTGCTGAATCGCAATGCCGTCGATCCGGCCGTCGAGGGTGTGATCAACTCGTACGAGCTGGGCTTCCGGATGCAAAAATCCCTTCCGGATGTGCTCGATCTGAACAAGGAAGATTCAAAAACTCTGGAAATGTATGGCATCGGCAAGGGGAAGGCGACGGACGACTTTGGCCGCCAGTGCCTGATGGCCCGACGACTAGCCCAGGCCGGTGTCCGCTTCGTGGAAGTTGGCCACGGCAACTGGGATACGCACGGCGGGCTGAAGCAACGGCTCGGTCAATTGTGCGGCCAGATCGATCAGCCCATCGGAGCACTACTGACCGATCTGAAGCGAACGGGGCTATTGAAGGACACGCTCGTCATGTGGGGAGGCGAGTTCGGCCGAACCCCCGCAGGTCAGGGTCAGGATGGCCGCGATCATAATGCGGCCGGATTCAGCATGTGGCTGGCGGGCGGAGGCGTGAAGGGGGGCATGCGATTCGGAGCCACGGACGATCACGGCGGCAAGGCCGTTGAGAATCCCGTTCACCACCATGACCTGCACGCCACGATTTTGCACCTGATGGGGTTGGACCATCAGAAGCTCATGTATCGTTACGGAGGCCGGGATTACACGCTAACCGACATTCACGGCCGCGTGGTGAAGGAAGTTATTGCTTAACGCGGTTGGATCGCAAGCATAGGTTGGCACACGGAGTGTGCGGACTACTCTGAGGTACTTCTCCACAACCTGCAGAGAAGTTCACAGGCAAGAGTCTAAATAGCGGCTGGTAGTGGGTTTATCGAGCGAGGCACGCAACGTGCCTCGCTCATGTCATTTCGTAGCACAACGGTCTCGGTTGTGGTCGGTCGCTTAGGCCGCAACGCGTTCCATGCGGGCTACCATTACCGGAACCTTCAGCGTGGTCTGATGTTCCCAGTTGCCTGCGTCCGGGGCACCATGCCAGCGTTGCAGGGAGATCGAGGTGACTTGTTCACGCTCTTCGTCGTCCAACAGGTCGTTGAACGATTCGATGTAACCTTGACGGACCTGCGTCGAGGAACGGCCCAGAAGCAGCAGAGCTTCGCGGCCATCTTCGAACTTGCCCATTGCTCGCCAACCTTGCGCCTTGCTTTCGGTCTGGTAAAACATGAAAGACCCTCCTTGGTCAAAAGAACAGGATGTTAGTCGGAGAGTTAGGGTCGCAAATTGGGCGTCAGCTGTCAAGCACCATTTTGTAAATTTTACGTGAACTTTTGAGCAACGATTCCGTTGCTTGCGAGATATGCCTCCTACGGCTACATTAAATAACTCATGTCCTCACGCCGACGGAGCCGGTCGAAATGTCTCTGGGAGTCGATCGGGTCTGCGTCATCATCGCACGTACTCGCCACAAAATGGCGCAGGCCGAGCTGGACGAGGCCGTCCAACGCGGGGCACGTTTCATCGAGTTGCGTCTGGATTACATGGCCAAGGCGGTCGATTTCAAGCGGCTGCTCGCCCATCGGAAGTGCCCGTGGATCGCCACGTTGCGCCGTCACAACGATGGCGGTCGCTGGAAGGGGACCGAAGAAGAACGCCGCATGATCATTCGGCAGGCCATCGTTTCCGGATTCGATTGGATCGACCTTGAAACCGATGTGGCCGACGAGATCCGACGCTTTCGGGACGTCAAACGCATCGTCAGTTACCACAACTTCTCGGAAACGCCGGAGGACATCGAAGGCATCTACGAGAGCATGGCCAAGCAGGACGCGGATGTCTTCAAAATCGTGACCATGGCCCGACATCCGAGCGATTGCATCCGCATTCTGAACATTATCAAGAATGCCAAGAAACCGACGGTCGGCCACTGCATGGGCGAGATGGGCGCGCCGAGCCGAATTCTGTCGCTCCGCTACGGGGCACCGTTTCTTTACTCTGCATTCAACAAGGAACGGAGCATCGCTCCTGGTCTGCCTTCTTTTGAAGAAGTGCAGCGATATTTTCAGGTCGATCGCATCAACGCGGAAACGAAGGTCTACGGTGTGCTGGGTGACCCGGTCTCTCATTCTTACAGCCCGGCCTTGCACAACCTGATGTTCCGTCGAACCGGCATCAACGCGATCTACCTGCCCTTTCGTGTCCCGCGTGGCGAACTCGATGATTCCCTGCAGGCTTTCAACGCCATCCCCGTCGAAGGCTACAGCGTAACGATCCCACACAAGGAGGCTGCCGCGAACCTGTCGGTCCACATCGACGAGCGTGTGAAGGAAACCAGTGCCGCCAACACGCTGGTCAAGCGGGCAGACGGCTATCATGCGTTTAACACGGACTACGAGGCAGCACTGGAGGGATTGTCGCGCAACATGCCCGTTGATGAAGGTCGACGCAAGCAAATCAAAGGGTGCAGCGCGTTGATTCTGGGAAGCGGGGGTGCCGCCCGGGCGGTCGCACACGCCTTGCACCGGGCCGGCGCAACGCCGTTGTTCATTGCTGGACGAACTCTGGACAAGGCCGAGAAGCTGGCGAGCGAGGTTCACGGCAGAGCCATCGAATGGGACGCCCGACACAATCAGGACACGGAGATCATCGTCAACTGCACGCCGATTGGCATGCACCCGAACATGGATGAAAGCCCGTTGCACGCCGGGTTTCTGAAGCCAGGCCTCGTCGTATTCGACACGGTGTACAACCCCGAGCAAACGCTGCTGATCAAGGAAGCGAAATCGCGTGGCTGTCAGACGGTGAGCGGCGTCGAGATGTTCGTTCGCCAGGCGGCCATGCAGTTTGAGTTGTTTACTGGCCAAAAGCCGGACCTGGAGGCCATGCGTGAGATCTTGCGAAAGGCACTCTCGCCGTTGACTTATCGGAATGAACCGAACGAGTAGACAGGTAGCCGCGCGAAACGATACTCTTTGCTGTCAGGAGTGAGACATCCCAGACTAACCCGATGCGCAAGCGGGGCGATGAGTTTGCGCGTCGGGTTCGTATCGATTCACACCGCGAGCAGTATTGTCCTGTTCGTAGGGTCGGCCAATTCCAGGTTCCCGCACTCGGACGACTGGGGCTAGTGACAATTAGTTCCTTCGGGAACCATTTCCCCTCCCCCTGCGTCTTACGTACAATGCCTTTCGGCACGATACACGATTCATTTTGCTGCATATGCCCTGTCGGAGCTTTCCCATGCGACGAGCCCTACTTTCGCTCGGCCTGAGTCTCAGTCTTGGAATTTCCGCGAACGCACAGCAGCCATCTCAGTTGGAACTCGTGCGTGCCCTGCGCGCCGCCGGCATGGTCGATCTGGCCATACAACGGCTTGAGGAACTCCGAACCAAGCCGAACCTTCTCACTGCAGATGAGGTTAGGCTGATTCCCCTCGAACTCGCTCGCATCCGGCTTGAGGAAGCCAGCAGCGAGAGCGAAGATGCCCGGCGAGCCAGCCTGATCTTCCAGGCTCGTGGCTCCTTCGAGGAGTTCATCAAAGCCAACCCAATGCATCCCATGGCAGCACAGGCCAACGTGGAAATCGCACGCCTGTTCGCCCTGCAAGCCAAGGGGCAACTTAGCAAAGCCAATCGCATCGAAAATCGCGAGGCAAAAGCCCTGGAGTTTTCCCGAGCCCGGCCCAATTTCACGACCGCCTTCAACCGCTACCAGGGGGCCATCACAAACCTGGAAAACCGGTTGAAAACACTCGACGAGAAAGATCCTCTGAACGCGGAACTCAAACGATCCAAGGCCCAGGCCGAGTTGGACGCGGCCGTGTTGCAGTATGAAATGGCGCTCACGTTCATCGGCGAAGACGAAACTCGCCAGAAGGGCGAAGGTGTCGATAAGGCCCAGAAGGCGTTTGACAAAATCGCCGACCGCTATCCCAATATCCGGATCGGTTTTTTGGCGAGCGTGTGGACCTGGCAATGTGCGTTCGTGAATGGTGAAGCTTCCAAGGCCGTCCCGGCGATCGAGAAGTTTATTGCAGCCAACCGAAACAACCGCGATGCGGCCGACGCGGTGCGTCTCGCTGGCTTCTTCGGTATCGAACACGTTTTCGAGGCAGACGGTGCCAAGGACACAACGCCTGGAGGCAAGTTCATTCGCACCGAGCAGGCCGCCCAACGCTGGCTGCAGGCCTATCCCGAAGCAAAGAATACGCCCGAGGGCATCGGGGCCCGTTACCGTCGAGGGCTGATGAAGGAATATCAAGCCTTTCTTCCCGGTGGAGTGATCTTCAACGAATTGCCGAAGCCAAAGCCCATGCCGCCGATGCCCAAGCCGAAGACAAGCGAGAAGGACAAGGAGAAAGGCAAAGAGGTGGTGAAGGAACCGGCCAAGGAACCGCCACCACCCGTGCGCAAGATTATTGGCATTAGCCCTGGGGCCAAGCAATTGCTCGAAGATGCGAACAAGATCTACAAGGAAATTGCCGACACCGACAACGAGTACAGCGATCGAGCCCAGCGTCGCCGGCTGATCAATCAACTCGTCGTGCTCGAAGCCGAAGGAAAGGGTGGCGATCCACTCCTCAAATCGATCAACACGCTCGAGCAAGGCTATCTCGCCGCACAGGTACAGCAAGGCAAGATCTTTAACCTGCCGACATCCGGGAAGCCTGCGGATGAGCAAGAAAAAGAAGAGAAGAAGCGAATTGACAATGCGGTCACCTATCTCGAACGTGGCCTGCAACGCGTGACGCCCAGGGACCCACCTCGCGAGGTGTTCGATGCGCAGATGTTGCTCGTCAGCTTCCTTTCGAAGAAAGACCGGGCCATCGAAGCGGCCGTGCTGGGGGAAGGTCTGGCTCGCAATAATCCGAAAATGCCCAAGGCCGCCGTGGCCGCGGCTCTCGCCGTGTTCGCTTACAATTCGTCACTGGCCAAGCTGAAAGAAGCCAACGGGGAGGTCGAGGCTCAGGAATCGGACGTCAAGCGGATCGTGGCACTCGCCAGCTTTGCCGAAAAAAACTGGCCGAACGACGGCCCGACCGACGCGATCCGCCACGTGTTGGCCTTCTACCAGGCCAATCGCGACAAGGATTACGATGCCGCCTGGAAGACCCACAGCCGCATTGGCAGCGGATACTCGGACGTTTACCAGGCCCGACGCGAGATGGCAGCCGCCATGTTCTTCTTGATCCGTCCGGAAGCAAAAGATCCCAAGTATCGAGAATCGCTTACCGCCAACATCACCAAGCGGGCGGCGGACTTCCGTGCCACGCTTGCCGCACTCGAAGCCCTACCAGAGCCGCCCGCAACATCCCCTGCCTACCTGGCCGAAGCATGGGCCGGTGCCAAGACGATGCAGGCCCAGCTCTACTACATGAATGCCGATTACGACAAGGTCGATGCCGTCGTGAAGTCCACGGTCGAAGGCCTGATGAAGCTAGATTCACTTGAAGCCAAGAAGAATGACCTCGCCTACACGATCCGAGGCTTGAAGTACAATTCGCTCCAGGGGCGAGCGGCAGAGTTCATCCGAGCCAAGGACTTTGCCAAGGTCGGTGAGGTGCTAGCGGCCGATCTGGATGCCCTGAAGAAAGAACTCAAGGCTCTTCCACCCGAGGAAACGCCCGGATTTACTCGGATGCGGGCCGCACAACGCAGCTTCCTGATTTCCGCCATGTCCGCGTTCGTGCAGAACAAGCAAGTCGATCAGGCGAGCGAAATGCTCGATGCCCTACAAGCCTCGGGCGGCAGCCTGGAGCAAAATGTTGCGACGATGCGTTCGCTCAACTCGACCATTCAAGGGCAGATCGAAACTCTGACCAAGGAAGGGAAAAAGGCAGACGCGGCCGAACTCGGCAGGAGCTTCTCGGAGTTCCTCGACAAGATCAAAGGCGAAGATGTGAGCAAGCTGTCCAACGGCGTGATCTTGTTCCTCGGCCAGGGCTATGGGGCGGTGAGCCAGAACGCAAAGGCAGCGGAGTTGTTCGATCAGCTCATCAAGAAACCGTTTGAGCCAAATCCAAAGGACCCCGATTCGGCAACGAAGCAGGCCACCTTCATCAAGCAGATGGAATACATGCAGGCTCGAGCCTACCGCCAAGCTGGTGCCCAGGGGGGCGGCAAGCCGGACTTCGACAAGGCAGCCGCCTTGATGAAGAAGGTCGTGGGCGATCCGGTCGGCAAAGGCGTCGCACAGGGCTGGGGCTATCGCAACCTCGACATCCGCAAGGAATACTGTGCCTTGCTCGAAGACCAGAACTTCTTTGGGCCGGCTGTCAGCAACTGGGTCAAACTGACCAATGAATTTGTTCCCGGTGGCATTCCGCAGCCGGTCAAGTTCCTGGGTCAACGTCAAACCTTCGGGACTCTCAGCCAGGTGGTGGACCTGGGGCTTACAACTTCGTTCCAGATTCCGACAAGCGTCTCCGGCTTCGTCGACATCGCCTTCAAGAACGTCTTCCCGGTAGTTGCCGAGCGCAGGAACCAGCAACGCCAGCTTTACTTCGATCTGTTCTTCGAGGCTCAACGCTGTAGTGCCCGCGCATACACGACCCCTGCGGTGGCCGTGAAAGTTAAGGGAGGGGCCGATGCCGTCGCCTTGAAGCTTCAGGACATCGGCCAAAGATTATTTGACCTCATCACCAAGAACGACGATGTGCCCACTGATGTAATAGAAAAGATTCAGGACTTCCTGAATGAGGATCGCTACAAGGTCGTCAAGAAGAAATACGAGGATTTGAGAGCGACATTGCCGAAAGCCGCGACGCCGTGATCATTCTCTCCATTCCCTCTTAGGGAAGGGAGAACCCGAGTACAAAATACCTACCGGAGTATTCCGTCATCATGATGAAGCGAATTATTGGATTCTGTGCCCTCTCCGCGTTGATATGCATTGTTGCCTCCCAGGCTTTCGTGCTTGGCCAGGACAAGGTCGAACGGCGCGACAAGAAGGGAGGCTCGATTTTCGTTGCGGGCAAGATTCTCGAGGAGAACGCTGCCGGCGTGAAGATCAAGCCACAAGGTCTTGGCAAGGAGGAAGTGATTCCTTCGAACGAGATCATTCGCATGACCTATTCCGATCTGCCGGCCAAGGCTTCGCTGGACATCGGCAAGCTGGCTGTGGCCGAAACTGCTCGCGATTACCCGGCACTGCTCAAAGGTTATCAGGCGATCCAGGCACTTCCCGAAGTGAAGACGGCCGGCGTGGGGGCGCGACGTTACATCGACTATCGCGTCGTGACCTTGCAGGCCGCCGTGGCCGAGGGGGACGATCAACTCAAGGCCGCCATCAAGGCCCTGAGCGATTTCATCGGTGCCCATCCCGATAGCTGGGAGTTCCCGCATGCCGCCCGCAATCTCGCTCGATTGCAAGCGGACACGGCCGACTACGCGGGTGCAACCAAAACCTTCGAGGCGATCGAGAAGGCCCCCACGGTACCAACTGAGTTCAAGCAGGAGGCAACCGCCGCCCTGATCGACATCGCGTTTCAATCCGAAAAATATGACGACGGCAAAACGCGTATCGATGCCGTGAACAAGAATCCGAATTCTCCTGCTGGTCTGAAGGCGCGTGTGGAGATCTATCAACTCGGTCTGGACGGTGCGAAGGGACCCGATCTTCCGGCCTCGGTCAAGAAGATCGAAGAAGCCATCGCCAAGGCGACCGACCCGAATTTGAAGGCCCTCGGCTACAACGTTCTCGGCGACGTTTATTTCGCCAAGAACAACAAGCGCGATGCCATGTGGTCCTACTTGTGGGTCGACGTGGTGTATAACCAAGATCGCGGTGAGCATCTCAAGGCCATGACACGCCTGATCAAGATCTTCGATGTCGACGACAAGGACAAGGCAGCACTTTACCGGGAGAAGCTGGCACGTTCGAGGTAAGAATTTTTCAAAATCGAATGGAACATATGGGGCCAATGGGACTGATCGGTCCCATTGGCCCCATTCTTTTCACTTGTGCTTTGGGTACCCCAATGTAGCCATCCATCAGACTAAAGCTGACGAAGCACTAACTTACGCTGGCTTTCCCCTGCGCACCGGTCGGCTACGAGCCTCCGCCGTCAGCGGATCTTCGGGCCAGGAGTGTTTAGGATACCGGGCCCGCAGTTCCTTTCGCACGATCGGATACGTGTTCGCCCAGAAACTCGCCAGGTCGTCCGTGACCTGTTGTGGCCGATAATTCGGGGCGAGTAAGTGGAGCAGAACTTTCACCCGCCCTGCCGCCACTCGTGGCGTATCGCTCAAGCCAAACAATTCTTGAACTCGCACGGCTAGCACGGGCGGTCGGACCTCCTCGTACTTCACCGCGATTTGGCTCCCGCTCGGAACTTCGATTCGCTCGGGAGCCTCACGTTCGATGGCCTGCCTCTGTGCGTGAGTAAGCTTCCCACGAATCGCCTGCTCCCAATCTCGTCGTCGCAGATCGTCGAACGAACGACAGCCAGGCACGAGCCACTCCAGGATTTCTCGTAACACTTCGCTTTCGAACGACGGTAAACCCAACTCGGGCATCCATACACGCAGGCAACCCACTCGTGTGAGAAATCGCCTGGCATCCGAATCGGCCGCGGGAAGTACGCCTTCCAGATTCCTCAGGGCGGCTTCCAGCAACACCTGCGCTACCCGCTGTTCGTTCGGAAGGTTGGCGGATTTCTCCTCGATGACGAGATCGTCGCATCGAGTTCGCTTCCACGCCACCACTTTGCCTGTCGATTCATCGAACTCGACATCAATCGATTCGATCAATCGCTCGGTGGGAAGCCAGGCACGTTCCACGCCCGATGCCAGGCGAACGAGCGTCTCGGCTTGGCCGGCATCGACATCGAGCGCGAGAAACAGTTCCGCCCGCGTGACGCCGCTGCTCGGAGCGAGCTTTACGCCGCGCTCGCCGACCATGATGCCGCGTGGACTGCCTGGCTCGCGGCGTTTGCACAAACGATCTGGGAATGCGGCGAGGAGGGCGCGGCCCAGAGCTTCCTCGGGCGAGAGTTTTCCTCCGGTCGCTGACGCTCCCGGCTCGCCCTGGAGAAGGCGTTCGAGTTGGTCGCGAGTACGCAGGATGAACTTCGCCGTAGCACGATTTGCCGGGCCAAGTGGTGAATCACCGCCTTCGAGAGCCTCCATCCGATCGAGCAAATCCGAATGTGTCGTTTGTCGAGCGGGGCCACGAGCGAACGGGTCACGTTCCGACAACACCGCCGCCGCCAGGGCCGCCAGACGGGGTTCACCGTATCGGGCTCCATCCAGCAATAAACGTGCGAGACGCGGATGAACGGGGAGCCGAGCGAATGAACGTCCCAGGTCGGAAAGTGTCCCATTGCTGATCGCCCCCAGTCGTTCGAGTAGTTCGAGCGATTGTCGAGCGACGTGCTCGTTCGGTGGATCGAGCCAGGGGAACGACTCCACGCGTTCGCCCTGAGAAAGCAATTGCAGCACGGCTCCCGCGAGATCGACCCGGCGAATCTCGGGCTCCGTGTTGGCCGGGCGGGATCGGTGCGAGACTTCGCTCCACAGCCGAATGCAGATTCCCGGCTGCGTTCGGCCAGCCCGTCCCGCACGCTGATCGGCCGAGGCTCTCGAGATGGGCACGAGTTCCAGTCGATCGAGCCCGACGGAAGGATCGTAAATCATCTGGCGAGCCAATCCCGAATCGACGACGGCCGTCACGCCTTCGACCGTCACGCTCGTCTCCGCCACGTTGGTGGCGAGGACAATCCGGCGACGATTCTGCGGCTGAAGAGCCCGATCCTGTTCCTCGGCCGGCAATTCGCCGTGCAGCGGCAGGATCAAGGCATCGTCGCCGATCATATCGCGAAGATCGTCGGCCGCGGCACGGATCTCGCCCACCCCGGGCAGAAAAGCGAGCACATCGCCCGATGTTCGATCCAGAATGGAAGCCACGGCTTTCGCGGTCGCGAAGGGCCAGCGGTCGTCCTCGCGCTTTGGCTCGTGCCGAATATCGACCGGAAAGGTTCGCCCCTCGCTCGTGACGATGGGACAGCCGCCCAAGTAGGCCGCGATGTACTCGGCATCGAGAGTGGCGGACATAACAACGAGCTTCAAATCGGGCCGGACATTCGTCTGCACCAGACGGGCCAAACCGAAGGCAAGATCTGTTTCCAATCCACGCTCATGGAACTCGTCAAAGATCACGACGCCGGTCGATTCCAGGAAGGGATCGTCCTGCATCATCCGTAGCAAGATTCCCGGGGTGACGGCCAGGATGCGCGTGTTCCGGCTCGCCTGCCGCTCGAAGCGAACATGCCAGCCGATCAGGTCTCCCGGTTGTGTTCCACGCTCAAACGATATGCGGCGGGCAGCAGCGCGTGCGGCAATGCGTCGCGGTTCAAGCACGATGATACCGCGAGGCCCAGACAGCCCTGCATCAAGAATGGCCGGCGGAACGCGGGTGGTTTTTCCTGCACCCGGAGGAGCTTGAAGGACAACGGCAGGAGAATCACGCAGCTTGGCGAGAACGGTCGGCAGAACGGAATCGATCGGAAGGAGGTTCATCTTGCCAACAAATCTCTCGACAACTTACGGTGGACATTTTACAAGCCCGCATCCGACGCTCCTATCCGGTCGACCTGGGTTCGGGGTTCCGGCTGGACCTGCACGCAAGGAGTCGCGGAATGGCTCTTCTCAACATTTTTCGAGATGTGCTCTCTTCCTGGCTCGTCCCTTCACGGCGAGCGGGTCACCCGCTCAGACTTGCGCTGGAAACTCTCGATGGTCGCGAGGTGCCAGCCATCGGCAGTGGATACACCGCAGGCGGACTTCTCGGTCAATATTACGACAACGAGCATCGGGCCGGGACGCCGGCATTTACGCGGAAAGACGTTCGCATCGATTTCGACTGGCAAACGCGCGGTCCCGGCGGTTCGAATTCCCCCGACTACATCCGCGTCGGGCCAGACAATTTTTTTTCGTTCGCTGGACTGGGCAACTCATTCCGCGATTTTCCGAAACCTACACCTTTCGCACGACCAGCAACGATGGCGTTCGCCTGTGGATCAAGCCCGCTGTAACGGATTCGTGGCTCGAACTGGTTCACAATTGGGACACGCACGCTGTCGAGGAAAACATCCGCTCGATCGCACTCACGTCCGGTCGGACCTACTACATCCGCATGGACTATTCAGCGGCCTCACTTTCGCGAGCAACGATCCAAGATGTGGATGATCGCCTGGCCCGGGTGCGGCACACCCGTCAACATCGTGTACCCGGCTGCCGTATGCGGTCGATCGCCATGCGTGACAGATCGCACGATGCAATAGTGTTGCGTCCGGCTGGCGAGTCATGGGAACAACTCGCTGATCTGTGTCCCGGGAACACTCGTCGAGATCGGTCGAAATTCGCCGCGGATTTTCTCGGGGGCTGTAGGTTTCAGATCGAACGTGTCGAGTTGCGAAGGTCCACCGGTCAGGAACAACTGCAGGCAGCGACGTGCTCGGCCGAAGTTGGCAGCGCGGACTGGAGACGAAGTCGCCCCCTTCAAACCGCCGAGTGCGGAAAGACGCAGAAAGTCGCGACGTGTAGAACCCTGGACCGTCAACACCACGAAGGCTCCGGAAAACCATCAAGCTCGAATTCCGACTTCGGCAAGAGCGTCCGCGACACGATGGGCCGCTGGCGGCTGAACGGGATCGTTCGCAAGCGAATGGACTGCGCTCACGAGCTTGGATTCATTCGCTTGCAGCATTTGCAGCAGCAGGTCGTCGGCCTGCGTACGCGTTTTCGCGGCCATTCGAGCCAAAACGGCGAATGTGGTTCGAACGGCGATTCGGGCTTCATCCTCGGTCATGTGAAACTTTCATTCGAATCACGTGGTTCGGGCGGATCGTCTGAGGGCCAAAAACTCAGACGGGCCGCTTAAACTACTAGCTTCGAATCCAGAGATAAACGGCGAACAAGCACAAGAGAGCCCCGATAACGATCCACCATGGCGTGCGTCTCGGCGGGGTTTCTTCCTCCGAAATGTAGTTGCCACAATGCGGGCACTGCTCCGATTGCGGATGAATCGGCTCCTGGCAATGCGGGCACGGCGTCGTCTCTTCGTCCTCCTCGGCTTCGGGAACGTACTCTTTCTCTTCGTCAGAAACCCATTCCTCGTCGGGATCGTTGTCCTCCCAGTCATCGTCCGTGGCTACGCGTCGCGGCATGAATCTCAGCCTTTCCGCTTATTCGGCTTTGGCTTCTCAACCGGGTTGTCCAACTCGGCAACGAGCTTCTTCGGGGCGATGGCTCGATAACTTTCCTCCGTCCATTCGCACATGCGTTCGATCGGAATGTCCTCGCCCGGCTCGAATTTCGCCGTGACCCATCCGCTTTTGCCCAGCCCATAACCGGTGGGGGAGGCATACGGTTGCAACAGCGCCATTCTGCCAGACGAAGGCAGTTTCACCGAGATGGTCAGGAAGTCCGTGGTGCCGCCAACGATCATGAATACCTTTTTCTTGACCTTGAAGGCCGAGTGACCCCACGGATGATCCTCAATCGTCTCCGGAAAGCGAATCGCGAATTCGCGGAGTGCGGACTCGGCCTTCTGAAATAGGTTTTTCTTGGCCACGGAAGGATGTTCTCTTCTCGGAGAAGGCGTTCCTCTCGATTAGACCGCGCGGACTCTTCGAGAGCAAGGATGTTTTACGCCTTCGCTTACGCTTCAGGCTCCCAGTCGATCGGATCGTTGCTGCCGTACATGAAACACCTGTTGATTTAACCGAAACTCCCCGAGAGCTTCTGGAGCTTCTCCTGGGCGTTCCAGAAGATCGCACGCGATACCGGACGGCTGACGATGGCCTATCTGGCCAGATTCCTGCTGCACGGACTCGTTCTGGGTGGGCCACGCCGATGGTACCATGTGGCTCGTTCATTCCGCCCGACTTTGCGAAGGCCCCGACTGATCCCGTTCGTGCTCATGAATTGGGTTCAGGGACTCGCCATCCGCTCGTTTGTCCACCAGCACACGAAGATTCTGGAACGGGAACGTCGGATAACAAGGGATATTTCGGCACCAACGCATCGTCTGGGAAATGTTCTATATTCGTCTGCCCGACCGTCGTAACCCCTCGTTCGGCGGGCGTTTGGATTTCCGTCGATGAATGTGTCCCTGTTGCTCGGGCTGTCGGTTTGCGCACTGGTACCCGTTCAGTCCCCCGTCTGGCCGGGTCGAGATGCCGGTCCTTCGCAATCGCCGCATTTGCGGTTGGTTGATCGAGTTCGCGTTCATTCGGCTAGCGACTTCTCTGCCGAGATCATCCTTCACTGGAATGAAGCGGCATTGCTGTCGATCAAGGCCGAGAAAACTCCGCCACCACTGGCCGCCCGCCAGCTTGCCATCTTGCACATCGCGGTCTTCGATGCCGTGAATTCGATCGAACGGAAGTTTCAGCCGTTCGAGATTGAAACGACAGTCCCTGCGAGGACCTCAGGAGATGCCACCGCAGCCGCGGCCGCTCATCGCGTGTTGTCGAATTATTATCCAGGTCGCACGAAGCACTTCGATGGATTGCTGGCTCGCACCGTGGGATCTCTAGGGGATCAAGAGGGAGTTCCGGCTGGCCTCGAACTCGGCCGCTCTGTTGGGAAAGAGATTCTCGCTTGGAGGGCGGATGATGGCTCGACTCGCGATGTTGCCCATCGAACGAGTAGCAAAGCTGGCGACTGGAATCCGACGCCGCCGAAGTTCATGAAGCCACTTGCTCCGCACTGGCCGCAGCTTACTTGCTTTGCTCTTCGGCGTGGCTTTCAGTTTCGCTCGGAAGGTCCACCCTCACTGACAGACAAGGCTTACACAATTGCGTTCGACGAAGTGAAAAAACTCGGCTCCAAGAACAGCACGGCTCGCACGGCCGATCAAACCGAAATTGCATTGTTCTGGGCCGATGGCGAGGGAACGGTTACTCCGCCCGGCCACTGGAATCGGATTGCCCAATCGATCGCACGCGAACGCGGTTTCTCGCTCGTCGAGAACGCTCGACTCTTCGCACTGCTGAACGTGGCAATGGCCGATGTGAGCATTGCCTGCTGGGACTGCAAGTACCACTTCAATTTTTGGCGGCCGATTCAGGGCATTCGCGAAGCGGACCGCGATGGCAACCCGGTCACCCGTGCCGATTACGATTGGGAACCGTTGCTCGTAACTCCGCCGTTTCCGGCTTACACCTCGGGACACAGCAGTTTCAGCGGTGCCGCCGCGACGATCTTGGCTGCTTTCACGGGCAAGGATGCGTATCGATTCGAAACGTCTTCCGAGGGGCTTCCGAATTCCTTGCGCAAGTTCAATGGTTTCTGGGCCGCTGCCGAGGAGGCGGGAATGAGCCGCATTTATGGCGGGATTCACTGGCAGTTCGACAACACCGACGGCCTGGGCGGCGGCAAGAAAATCGCGAAGTTGGTACTCGAAAAATGCATGAAGCCGGTTCAGCGGTAAAGCTTCTTTTCACGAATGTACACTTCAACCGCTCGCGGAAGTTGAAAGAGCAGGCTGCGACCTTCGGAGGCCCGTCGCCGCAGGTCGCGGCTCGCCAGATCGATTTGGGGCACGTCGATCGAGATCATGCGGATGTCTTTCGCGGGCATTCCCAACTCCCTGGCCACGTCCGCATTGGTCCACGGTTCGAATCCGGGCCGGGCCGCGGTGAGAATCGTGGCACGAGCGACGATCCGCTTGGGCTCGTACCAACCGGGAAGGTCCTGCACCGAGTCGGCACCCAGGATCAAGAACCACTTGGCATCAGGATGCAATTCTGCAAGAGCGTCGAGCGTGTCGGCCGTGAAACTCAGACCCGGCCGGTCGTTTTCGATTGTTTCGACGCGAAACTTGTCTTCCTGGCCCGCGAGCGCCAGCGACAACATCTCAGCTCGGCGTTCGAAAGTCGAAATTGAACGATCGAGCTTGTGTGGCGGACGCGCGCTGAGCAGAAACCAGACTTGATCCAGAGCGGCCTGTTCGCGTGCCTGCTCGGCCACGAGGAGGTGGCCGTAATGAACGGGATCGAATGTGCCGCCAAAGATGCCGATGCGCATGAAGAGAGTTTATGCAGGACAGGCCGAGAGGCCTGTCCTACCGGAGTAGTTCTGCTGCACTTTCTGGCAAAATCGTGTTGATGATCAACCCGGTGCCCCATTCAAATCCTGCGATCGCAATCGACCGTGGCAGCACCTCGATTCGCCAGTGCGAAATACCGTCGTAACGGAATGGAGCCGATTTCACGATCAAGTTGAAGTCCGGCTCGTTGAAGGCTCGACCGATGCGACCGAGCAAATCCCGCAAAACACTTGCGAGTTCTCGGATGGAATCGTCGGAGATCGACTCAAACGCGCTTTCGTGCCGTCGCGGCAGGATCCAGGCCTCGCCAGGAAATCTCGGTGCCGGAGGACAGAGAACTACGAACCCACTCGATTCCATCACGAAGCAGGCTTTCCGTTCAAGCCAGCGACAATGGAGACATTCCCCAGCCTGGGAGGACAAACGTAGTTCGTCGAGAACTTGAGATGGAACAAAGTCGAGCCCGATCAACTGTGAATGGCAATGTTCGACGGAAGCACCGGCCATTGCCCCTTCGTTCTTAAAGAACTGTGCGAATGGAAGCCGGCCATCGTCCCGCCAGTAACGAAGCCGATCACGCCAAGAACGGATGACTTCTGACGCTTGATCGGGCGATAGATTTCGAAATCGAGTCTCGTGATGTGGGCACTCGAGGAACACTTCGGCAATGCCGATGCCTGGTGCCTTCTCCCCCTCCCCGAAACGGAGAGGGGGAAGTACATCCAAATCCATCCGCACGGCGGCGTACCGATTCGGTACGACGCGAACTCGCCAGCCTGTGCCGTTCGGCTTAGTTGCGGGATCTCGAAATGCCAGGACTTCTGAGGGAGTTTCGACCTCGTGCCCTTCGCAGAATGGACAGGCCGGGCCCGAGTGGCGAGGCCGTTCGCCCCGGGCAGGCGAGATGAGAACACGCCGACCGGTGAGCGGATCGTGACGCCATTCAGGGTCGCCTGGCATCTCAGGCACTCTCCGCGAACCGCCGGCCATCACGTTCGGAAACGAGCCGACCATAGATCTTGTGGTAGCCGAGAGCCGCACGATCCCACGACCAGTCGGCCTTCATGCCATTGCGGATGATCCGCAGGAACGTCTCGGGCCGTTCGTGGTACAAGTGGGTAGCCCAGCGAACGGTTCCCGCCAACGCTTGCGGAGTGTATGCCTGGAAACGGAACCCGGTCGGTTCGCTGTTGAGCAACGATTCTTCGGTCGTGTCCAGGATGGTGTCGGCAAGTCCACCCGTGGTTCGCACAATCGGCGGGGTGCCATAGCGCAGGCTGTAAAGCTGGTTGAGGCCACTTGGCTCGAACTGGCTCGGCATCAGGTACAAGTCCGAACCAGCCTCAATCTTGTGGGCAAGCACTTCGTCGAAGCCGATCAGCAGACCGACTTGCTTCGGGTATCGTTCGCGAATGGCATGGAGTTTCGCGTGCCAGCCCGGATCGCCTTCGCCGAGGATGACTATTTGCACAGGCAACTTCAGCATCTCGTCCGCGGCCTTCACGACCAGATCGACCCCCTTTTGATCGGTGAGCCGAGCGATCATGCCGAGCATGGGCACGCGTGCCTCGTGAGGCAGACCAAAACGTGCCTGTAAATCCGCCTTGCAGACCGCCTTGCCCTCGACGACGTTTTCGGATGTGAAGTTCATCGCCAGGTGCTCGTCCGTGGCCGTGTTCCAGGTATCGTAATCGACCCCGTTGACGATGCCGCTCAGCCGATCACGCCGTTCCGTCAGCACCCCTTCCATGCCGCAGCCAAATGCCGGCGTGCGAATTTCGTTCGCATAAGTCGGGCTAACCGTGTTCACCCAATCCGAGAAGACCAAGCCCCCCTTGAGCGAGTTGAACTGCCCGTAGAACTCCAACTGATGCGGATTATAAATGCGAAAATCGAGTCCCGTCAGGTGAAAAAGATCGTGGGGGTAAGCCCCCTGGAAGGCGATGTTGTGGATCGTGAATAGCGTCCGCATTCGGCGATAGTCGGGCCGATGGCGATAGAGTTCACGCAGATAAGCGGGGATCAGTGCCGTCTGCCAATCGTTTGCGTGGAGAATATCGGGCGCAAAGCCGACGTAGGGGGCAGCCTCCATCACAGCCCGGCTGAAGAACACAAAGCGAGCACAGTTGTCTGGGTAATCGGTTTTTCGGCCATCCGGCGTGGAGCGTTGATAAATACCCAGGCCGCGTTCGGGGTTGTCACGCTCGAAGAAATCCGCGTTCTCGATCAGGAAGACTGGGATGTTGCTCTCGGGGAGTTCACTTCGCCACAGTCGGCACGGGAGAATCGTTCGGCCGAGTGGCACGCCCAGAATGTGTTCGGTGGTATGGATTGGCTCCTTGCCGTTCCTGACGGAGCGATACAGCGGCATGATGACTGCAACGGGATGGCCAAGCCGGGCCAGTGCAAGAGGCAAGTACCCGGCAACATCCGCAAGCCCGCCTGTTTTGGCGAAGCCAACGACTTCGGACGCTGCGAGCAGGATGGAGGGCAGATCGGACATATGGTTCCAACCCCTGCGAGCCGTTCGCGACGCGCGAGGAAACAAATTATACGGAAGGATGGTCCGCTGAAACCCATCCGTGGGTTCGCTCATCATGGAAATATCCGGAGTACGCGATTCGTTGCCGCGTTCGCCAGAACGCGGCAACGCTCAACGGGATCGGAGCGGCTTACTTGCCATCCAGCCTGCGCGTAACCACGAACGACCGGGCTAATCGCTCCAATTCCTTCATTCGTGCCTCGCGATTCACAATCGGGATGCGGGTGGCCAGCGTTGCTCCGCCTTTGTCCTGCTTGATCACCATGTAATCCATGGTGAGCTGTTCCTTCCCTTGCTCGGCTTCGAGTGTGAAGCGTTCTATCCCGTCGGCCAATCGTTCTGGCCCCGTGCGGTTCGTCAATCGTGCTCCGCGATCTTGTAGTTCCTTCATCGCCTCGCGGACGTACTTCCCCGTTGCCGGGATGACCTCGGCCGTGTCCAGGGTGATGAGTAGGCCAGCCCCGCCAGTTTCATCGAGTGTGATCTGCCGCCCAGTAGTTCGGACCACACGCCAGTTCCGTGAGTGAACGAATCGGACTCCAGTTTCGTCGCTGTCGTACAGCAATCGCGTGTTTTCTTCGGAAGGAACGAGGTCCAGCCCTTTGATGGCCGAATCGGAGATGGCCTTGTGGCCATCGATGCGGGCCCGGGACATCTCGAAAGTCCCTTTGATCTTTCCGGCCTCCTTCCCTTCGGCATCCAACAAGATGTGCTCGCCTTCAACGCGCAGGAACGTGATCGATTGCACATTCACATCGACCGAAAGCCGGCCGGAGATATTCTGCCGCGTTGGGCCATCTTCATTCACGCCCTTCAGGCTTCCGGAAAATGTAACCTGTGCGATCTTGCGCGGACCGAGAACGTCGATTTTCTCAAGGGTGCAAGTCAACTCGCCACTATCGAGTTTCTCGATGTCGGTCAATTCCGTGACGGCCGCCTTGCTAGCGGACCACTTGTCGCCGACCTTGACCGCCTTGTTGGGCAGCAATCCCGCGAGTGCGGGGACTACGAAGTCCGTACGGATCAGGTCGATCTCGCTCCACATGAGGGGGCCATCCGGGGAAAATGGCACCTTGCTGTGCCCCTTTTTCATGAGCACCAGGCGGCGCACGGCCGTTCGAAGCGTGGACTCGTCGGTGCGATCGCCCGTGGTCTTCTTGAAGTCGATGCGATCGTAAACGCGAAGGACCTTGTGGTCAGCTTCCTGGGGGTCAACAGCCAACGAGCGTTCGGCGTACGCGATCGTGCTCTTACCTGAGATCGCGATTCGTTCGGCCGGTTTATCTTTGGCGACGGGAGCGAACAGGGCCCCGGAGATGGTGGTTTCGGCTACAACCCGACATTCGACACCAATCGGAGCCTTCTCGGCCAGCAGGACAGATTCTTGGGCCCTGCCGCCAGATGGCACACATAAGACCCAGAGAACCCATAGGGCGTATTGCAATCGCATAGTGTTTGCCTGGTTTGGCTGAGTGCCTTCAACAAGTCATTTTAGGTCGAAAGCAAGAGGCATGTCGGCGGCAAAATGGACACTTGGGGAGGATCGAATCCGAGTCGCGCTGGTTATGCCGAAAACCAAGTCTGTGAGGGCTTTGCGACTTGTGATGCAGAGTACAATTCCCAGTCAACCCCCGTTGCAAAATCGTACATTCGTGTCTAACAAATGTACACTGAATCGTGAACATTTTTCCTGGCTCGGTGTCGTTACAACCAACACACTTTATGTAAATCGTGTTTTGGACAGTGGTTCTGAGAGAATCTGGCTACGAACCCAAGTAATCCAAGCATTCTTTGGGTTTATGGCACAGCCATTGCGTTTATCTAGTTCGACACTGAAAGTGTGCGGTGTCGAGATCGGGTGGTCACGATCGGTTCGAATTGAGAACCTTTACTGGCCAAACCGCTCTCTGTTCTTCAGAAGCTTGTAAGGACCTACCTTCCATCTGGAATTCCGAATGGAAGGGTTGAACGAGCGAAGTAGCTTCTGAAGGGTCGTGTTAGAGGGTCATCGAGAGGTTTACTCCCGTGGACTTCAAAGCGCAAGCACTGAAAGAACTGACGGACCAACAGGTCCGCTTCGCGCCGGTCGCCCGTCGTCGCGAGCAGGTTGATCGTGCCGCGAAGTTGGTCGGCGAGGTCGATGTCCAACGTGCGTATCCCTACCAGTTCATTTGTTTTCGTATCACCGAGTATCGCTCGGAAGCCCACGCGGAACTGCTGATTCGTGGGTCGGACCTCAAGCACGATTTGGCCGAGTTCATCAAGCGGCTCGAGCGGTCGATTCCGCCCCTGCCGATTGAACAGGCGGTCGAGCCGATTCTGACTTTGGATGAAGTTAGCAAGAAACTGAACGTGTCGACGAAGACCGTCGTGCGTTGGCGGGTGCGCGGCCTGGTTGGCCAGCGCGTCATCGTGCAGGGGCGGCGGCAACTGGGTTATCCCAAATCGCAGCTCGACCGGTTCCTTTCCGATAACCGCAACCTGGTCGAACGGGGCTGTCAATTCAGCCGCATGGCCGACAGGGAGCGGGATACCATTCTCTACCGTGCTCGTCGCCTCGCCAGGGCCGGTGGAGATATTACGGACGTTAGCCGCCGGATTTCCCGACGGCTCGGCCGATCGGTCGAGGCAATCCGTTACACGATCAAGAACTTCGATTGTGCTCATCCCGATCAGGCAATTTTCCCCGATCGGAAAAGTCCCCTGGACGGCGCAACGAAGGAAATGATCTTTGCTCAATACGAAGGAGGGACACCCGTGGGAACTCTATCCAAGAAATTTGAACGGTCCCGCACGGCGGTATACCAGGCCATCAACGAGGTCCAGGCCCGCCGACTGCTGGAACAACCGGTCGAATATATTCACAACGCATCCTTCGAAGATGCCAGCAACGATGCTACCTATCTCGGGCCCATGCCGGGAGAGGCTCAGTTTTTCGCCCAGTCGCAGTCGATGTCGCCACCCAAGGACGTGCCGGCTGAACTGGTTCACCTGTATCGCTGGCCGCTCCTGTCGAAGGATCAGGAGCAGCACCTGTTCCGGAAAATGAACTACCTGAAATACAAGCTGAACAAGATCCGGCAGGGTGCCAGCCCGAACAGTGCCCGCAGCGGTGACCTGCGTCAGATCGAAGAGTTGCACTCCCAGGTTCGCCGGGTGCGCGATCGGCTGATTAGCTGCAACACCCGGCTTGTGGCCTCCATCGCGAAGAAGCACTCGGGTACGTTCGACAACCTGTCCGAGTTGATGTCGGACGGATCGATCAGCCTGATGCGGGCCGTCGAGAAGTTCGATTACTTTCGCGGCTTCAAGTTCTCCACGTATGCAACGTGGGCGATCATGAAGAATTTTGCCCGCTCGATCCCAGACGAGAAGAACCACCGCGATCGGTACGTGACCGGAAACGAAGACATGTTCGAGAGCCGCGCCGACGTGCGGAGCGACGAGCAGGAAATCGTGGCTCAAGCCGACATGGCTCGGGACCGCGTGAATAAGCTGCTCGAAGGTCTCGATCCGCGAACGCGGGACATCATTCGCATGCGAAACGGTCTCGATGGCAGTTCGGAAATGACCCTCGAGCAGATCGGCCAGCACTTCGGCATCACGAAGGAGCGCGTGCGACAGATCAATGTCCGCGGCATGAAGCAACTTCGCGATCGAGTTTCGGTGAATCGAATTGAGTTGTAATTTCGGCCCTTGAACATGAACGCCGCGTTATCGAGCACCTCGATCACGCGGCGTTCTTCATTTCTTGACTCGGGATGGCCGCACCCATCAGATAGAATCATCGGTGGGAGAATCGGCCATGCCTCTACGCGATCATTTTCGTCCGCCGGTGGACCTTAAGTCCTCGTGGGAAGCACTTCACGCTGGTTGGCCCGCAGTAATCGTCCAACAACTCAAGAAACAGCTTCCCGATGGCTTCGTTGCCGCGCCCGGCGTTCATCGCGGAACACAATGCGAAGTCGATTTTGAAAGCTACGAGAGCGACGTGCCGCTCTACCTTTCGGCCGGCGAGCCATCAGTTGCCCTGGAGATATTGCTTCCGGATTACGACGAATATGAAGTGCGAATCTACGACGCCAAACGTGGCCGCCAACTGGTGGCAGCAATCGAAATTGTCAGTCCCGCAAACAAGGATCGACCGGAAAGCCGGAACGCCTTTATCGGAAAATGTGCGGCCATGTTGCAGAAGGGCGTTGCCGTCAGCATTGTGGATCTCGTGACGGTGCGGCAACCCAACCTCTATTGCGAACTGATGGCGTTCCTGGGTCAAAAAGATCCGAGGCTGTGCGACGACCCGCCATCGATTTACGCATCGTCGTGCCGTTGGGGGCCGCGCAAGAAACGCCTATTGCTGGAATGCTGGTCGCATCGATTGGCGCTCGGCCAGCCGCTGCCCGCGTTGCCAATCTGGTTGGGGCCCGATCTCGCCATTCTGCTCGATCTCGAGGTGAGTTACGAACAAGCGTGCGACGACTTGTCGATTGCCTGAGGGAATTCCTCACTGAGACGTAGCTGGGCAGCATTCTTCATTTCTTGAGCAGACCCTTCCCCTGCGAATTGTAAACGGGATTCATGCCAACACCCCATCGGCGGGCCGTTAGATCGTGCCCAATGGATTTGAAGTGAGCAAACAGCTTGGCTTCCAATTCTGCCGCCCGTTTTGGTTCAATTGTGGCCAGGTTTCTCGTCTCCCCGGGATCGACATTCAAATCGAAGAGTTCGCGGCCCTTGGTTTCGAGGGTGTAAATGAACTTCCAACCATCCGGGGTGATGATGGATCGCTTGAAGGTGTATTCGCGGTAATCGGTTTCCGAGAACACGTCGCGTCGAACACGATCTCCGTGCATTGCGGGCACGAGGCTTGTGCCGCGTTGCTGGAGCCGAGCCGTTTCCGGCACTTGAACATCGAGGAGATTGAGGATCGTGGGCATCAAGTCGATACTGCCGACTCGGTCGGCGATTGTTTTCCCCTCGGTCTGCCCGGGGAGCTTAACGATCAAGGGCACATGAATCTGCTCCTGAAATAGCGAGTAGCCGTGATCGAAGCGGCGGTGTTCGTACAACTCCGTGCCGTGGTCGGATGTCAGGACGAACACAGTGTTCTCCGCAAGCCCGAGCTTTGTGAACTCTTCCAGGAAATGCTTGAACTTCGCGTCGGTGCGTTGAATCTTTTCGTCGTAAACCGCCCGCCAAAAGCGTACGTCCGCTTCGCGAAGCGTTAGCTGGCCCCGCTCCAGGCCCTCCTCCCGCAGGGACTCTTGCTCCAATGTCGAGCCGATGAATTTTCCGTCGTAGTCCTTGTCCACGAAACGATAATCGTAGCCGCCGTCGGGCGTGTTTTGGCCGTGGATGTCGTAGCCGTGCAGAAAGAGGAAGAACTTCTTATCCCGGTTTTGCTTCACCCATTTAAGGGCTTCCGGAATGCTGCGATCCATGCTGCCGAACTTTCCCTTTTCGTGAAAGTAGACATCGAAGCCTTGTTCGTAGCCGAACCCGGCACTGACGCCGGCGTTGCCGGTGAAGCCTCCGGTGGCGTAACCGTTCTCTCTCAAGATGTCCGCCAAGGTGACAATGTCCGGCGCGAGTTCCTTCAGGTTGGCGAGTTTCTGAACCTTCTCGTTGTAAACGGAGAACTTGTTCGTCATCCGGTGCTCGGATGGATACACGCCTGTGAACCAGGTCATCGAAGCAGGAACGGTCCAGGATGCAACCGAAATGGCGTTCGTGAACTTGAAACCCGAGTTCGCCATGGCATCGATGGTCGGCGTCGTGTTTCGCGGATAGCCAAGGCAACTTACGTGTGAAGCTTGCAAGGCGTCGAAGCTTACGAAGACAAGGTTCGGACTGGTTTTTTCGATGATTACGTCATTCGCAATGGGTTTGGACCGATTGCATTGGCAACCACTCAGCAGAAGAGCTACGAGGAGGAGCGGGCTAGCGACCGAAGCGAGTTTCGCATAACCCATATGGAATCCCGGCATCACGGAGTTCTCGCAACTCGGAAGCCAATGTACTCTTTGCTTGCTTCCGGAGCCATGTGAAACCGCGTGGCGGATCGGCAACTTCCCTCCGACACCATCCACGACCCGCCCCGAAGAAGACGCAGATACCCCTTCTCTGGACCGGGTGGATCGACCTCTGGGCCAGTCGAATAATAATCCTTGTCGAAGTAATCCCAACACCACTCCGCGACGTTGCCGTGCATGTCGAACAACCCGAGATGGCTTGGCTTGTAGCTGCCAATCTTGGCGGTGCGTCCGAGGGCAGTCCAGTTCGGCCCGCCGCCGTAGCCGTAGGCCGGTCCGGGCCGGGTGTTCGCATCAGCTCCAGTATTTTCGGAACCGAAGTGAAAAGGCATTGCCGTCCACGCCCGACAACAGAATTCCCACTCGGCCTCCGTCGGCAGGCGATACCCGTTTCCACCCATGGCCGATACCGTTGCACTCTTGATCGAGTCCTTTTCGATCTTGGCTTCCGCGACCAGATAGTAGGGGTCGTATCCGTCTAGCTTGCTCAGGCGATTGCAGAACTCGATCGCATCGTACCAGGTGACATTCTCGACCGGGAACTGACTGGTGTTGACGCCTTGCACCTTGCTCTTTCCATCACCCGCGCTGGATGTCCAGCTCGGATTGTGTTTCATTACCTGCGTGTATTCTTCCTGAGAGACTTCGTACTTCCCCATGAGGAAGGGCTTCGTGATTCGTACCAGATGAGGCGTCTCGTCCGGGTGCCGATTCCTCTCGCCCCGGGGAGAGCCCATCTCGAATTTTCCCTCGTCGACTACGGATAATTCCAATCCGATCGATTTGCTCTTGCTCGATCGAATCATGATCGAGCGGGTCACTTGCTTGGCGAGCGTCTCGAAGTCTAGATCTCGTTTGACCTGGGCTTCGCGAATGGCGGGCAAGGCCTTCTCGCCGAGAACTTCTAGTTGCTTGCGGGCGGCTTCCCGCTTGGCGTATTTGTCGTGCGCCAGTTGCCGAACCAAGTCGTCGATGCGCTCGCGTTCCCGATCCTTGCCAGTTTCTCCGTGCAAAATTCCAGATAAGAGGGTCACGAAGAACAGGAGTAACAGCACAGCGGATGAGCGGAGCGAAAACATTGTGTACTCTCCGGATGGGTGTGACTTTGGTAAACGACCCGTACCGAAATCACCCAAGTTCTTCCTACACTGACAGACTATGTGGACCGCACTCGGAATTGTATTGCTTTGGCTTCCGCTCTTGCTCATTGCTGGACTATTAACCTGCGTCTATTGGTACGGGCGACAGTATTTGCTCGAGCAAGTGGAACGGATCTTCCCCGAGAAACCCCTGTTCGTGATTCCGCGTGGCGAGAGCGACCCGGCCGCCGAGGATCTGCGAATTCCGACTGCCGATGGGATGCACATCCAGGGGGCCTATTTTCGCACTCCGGCTGCGGCTCGCAAAGGCGTGATCATCTTTGGCATTGAGTACGGCTCCGATCGCTGGTCGTGCCGGTCCTACTGCGCGTCACTCCTTCAGGCCGGATACGATATTTTCACCTACGAGCCGAGGAGCCAGGGGGCTAGCGATTCGATTCCCGGCTACGAGCCTTTGCAATGGATCACGCGCTACGAGGTCGCCGACGCCCGAGCAGCCCTCGCTTATATGAAAAGTCGGCCCGACCTCGGCGACTGCAAGATCGGCTGGTTCGGTGTCAGCAAAGGGGCCAACGCGGGCTTGGCCGTGGCGACGAAGGATCCGACCATCCGCTGCGTCGCCACCGACGGGGCGTTTGGGCTCTCCTCGGTCATGTTGCCCTACATGCGCAAGTGGATTAGCGTGTATAACCCGGACTTCATGGTCCACGGACTATTTCCGGCCTGGTTTTATGCACACATGGCCATGGTTGGAGTCCGAAGGGTCGAATTGAGCCGAAAAGTCCAGTTCTTCCATCTGGACCCGCGCATGGGCCGGTTGCGACAACCGTTACTAATGATCCACGGCGAACTGGACAGTTACATCAAAATGGAGATGGCTCGGTCTTTATTCCGTCGGGCTCGCGGGCCGAAAGAATTCTGGGCCGTCCGCGGTGCGCGACACAATCAATCGATTGTCCTGGCCGGAGCGGAGTACGGGCCACGCGTCGTTGCTTTCTTCGATGCGAACTTGACGTAAACCAGGAAATCTCATGATCGGTGGATTCCTACGCAAGATGGCACGCAAGGCCCTGGCCCGGCCTCTGTACAAGAAATTCGCACGATTCGAAGCGGCCTGCATGACGCCGCAGGCCACACAGGAGTCACTTCTACGGGGGATCCTGGCTTATCATGCCGACACGGGTTTCGGTAACGATCATGGCTTTTCGCACATCCAGACCGTGGCCGATTATCGCCGACAGGTTCCAGTTGCTCCATACGAACGCCTTGATCCTTACATTCGCCGCGTGATGGCCGGCGACACGAAGGCGTTGCTGGCCGATCCACAAGTCTTGATGTTCGCACTCACCAGCGGCACAACGGCCGCCCGCAAGCATATTCCCATCACCCAGCAGTACGTCGACGATTATCGCCGAAGCTGGAATCTGTGGGGTCTGAAAGCCCTCAAGCAGCACAAGCACGTGTTCTTGAAGCCGATCATGCAACTCGCCGGCGACGCGGACGAATACCGCACCGAGGCCGGGATTCCATGCGGCAATCTATCTGGCTTCACCGCTCAGGTACAAAAGCGGATCATGCGCTGGATGTACGTCGTGCCCCCCGCAAGCGGCAAGCTCAAGGATTCCCAGACGCGAACGTATGTCGCCCTTCGCATGGGCTTGCGTAAACCACTCGGCATGTTGATGTCCGCGAACCCGAGCACGCTGGTGAACCTGGCTCGATTCATGGATCGTGAAAAGGAGTCGCTGATCCGCGATATTCACGATGGTACGCTCAATCCGAAGTTGGACATGCCGGCTGAAATCCGTGCCATCCTCTCCAGGAAGCTGAAGCCGAAACAAGCACGTGCGAAGGCGTTGGAAGCGTTCGCAAATGAATCGGGCAATCTGTATCCGAAAGATGCCTGGCCGGCCGACAAATTGCTGATCGGCTGCTGGACCGGCGGCAGCGTGCGGCCCTATTTGCGTCAGCTTTCCAGCTTCTACGGCGACGCTCCGATCCGCGACCTTGGCCTCCTGGCAAGCGAAGGCCGCATGAGCATTCCGGTCGAGGATGGCACGCCCTCGGGCGTGCTCGATGTCACCACTCACTTCTTCGATTTCATTCCGGAAGGTGAGATTGATCGTCCGAGTCCGACGGCCCTTGGTGCCCACGAAATAGAAGTTGGCAAGCATTACTACATCGTGATGACCACCAAGGCCGGGCTGTACCGCTACCACATCTCGGACCTCGTTCGCGTGACAGGATTCTTCCACAACACCCCGACGATCGAGTTCCTCGGCAAGGGAAGCCGCTTCGCCAATCTGACCGGTGAAAAGCTTTCCGAGTACCACGTAACGCAGTCTGTCGATCGTCTGGTGCAAACCATCCCACAGCCGCTGACGGCCTACGCTCTCGCACCTTGTTGGGACGAAACGCAGCCTTACTACGGCCTGTTCCTGGAAAGCCAGGACGCCAAGGAGCCCGCGTTACTTCGCCGCTTCCTGACCGCCCTCGATCTCGCTCTTGGCGACAACAACATTGAATACGAAGCCAAGCGTTCAAGTAGTCGACTGGGACCGGTTCGGGCTCACGTGCTGCCAAGCGGCTTCTGGGCCAACTGGGACCGCGAACGAGTGGCCAAGACGGGCGGTTCTCCGGAGCAGTACAAACACCCCTGCCTGATCGGCGACGTGGCGTTTGCCCAGTCGGTACTCCTGCCTAGCAAAGCGGCGGCGTAGGATCGCATCATGCTCTCTCGCATCCTCGAACCCGAAGTGATGGACACGCCCGAGGAGGCCCGCGATTACGACTCGATGGACCATTCGCAGGTCAATCGAGTTTTCATCGCGGACTTCCTGGCCATCTGGAACAGGCAGTCTCCGATCCTCGATTTGGGAACAGGCACGGCCCTCATCCCGATTGAGTTTTGCCGGCAATCCTCGAAGGGGGTCATCGTGGCCGTGGATGCCGCGGCCCACATGCTGAAACTCGCGGAAGCGAATGTACTACGGGCCGGGTTCAAGTCTCGGATCAGTTGCCGGCTCGCTGATGCCAAGCGGATGGGTTTCACCGATGGCACGTTTCCAGCCGTCATGTCGAATAGCATCGTGCATCACATTCCGGAACCACGCTCGGTCTTCACGGAGATCGCCCGCATCGTTGAGCCAGGTGGGACAGTGCTCGTCCGCGATCTGCTGCGACCGAACGACGAGGCGACCCTGCGGCACCTGGTCGAAACCTACGCAGCGGGAGCGAACGATCACCAGAAGAAGATGTTCGCCGAATCGCTTCATGCGGCGCTCACCGTGGATGAAGTGAAGGATTTGGTCGCCGGCGTCGGCTTTGATCCGCTCGGAGTGCGACAAACGACGGACCGGCACTGGACCTGGACCGTACCCGGTTAGTATTTCGGTGAAAATAATTCCCCGAGTCCCCTATCGGGGCATTCGAATCGCAATCCGCAATGCCATGTGTCCCCACTTCCACTGGGGTTGTTTGCTTTTGCTTGTTGCCTTCAGCCCAACGGACTGAAGACAAGAGCGTTCTCTGATTACTGGCGTCCATGCGGATCCTTGGCTGCGAAGGGTCTAACCGTTGTCATCCCTCGCTGCGAATGGTACGGTTACTTCTCCCCTCCTCGACGGAGATTGACTAGTGGCCGGCTTTACGAACTCTCCACCTCCGCCAGACGAAGTCCGCGATCTGCCGGTTGAGCAGTACAACGCTCGGCTTGGGCTCATTCTCTTTGCCGTCTATCTCGCGGGCTACGGAGCGTATGTCTTTATCAACGCCTTTCGGCCGGCACTCATGGATGAAGTGCCTTTCTTGGGCATCAACCTGGCGGTCTCGTCCGGGTTCGTACTCATCGTTGGAGCCCTGGTTTTGGCCCTCCTGTACGCCTGGCTCTGTCGCAAGCCCGGAGGGAACCGGGCGTGATTCATGATCCCTCTCGTATCGCCGTCGTCGTCTTTGCTCTCTTCGTGCTCTTCACTCTTGGCATCAGCTTCTACCTCGGTCGGCGAACACGCACGGCCTCTGGCTACTTCGCTGCCGGTGGGCATGTGCCCTGGTTCGTGAATGGCGTCGCCTTTGCCGGAGATTATCTTTCGGCCGCATCGTTTCTCGGCATCTGCGGCATGATTGCCTTCTACGGCTACGACGGCTTTCTGTACTCGATCGGCTACCTTGCCGGCTGGGTAGTCGCACTGTTCGTAATCGCGGAACCTCTCAAGCGACTCGGCAAATACACCTTCGCGGATGCGCTCGACAACAAGTTTCAATCGCGCGGCATCAAGCTGATGGCCGCGATCAGCACGCTTGTGGTCAGCGTCTTTTATCTCATCCCGCAGATGGTCGGGGCCGGCGTGCTCATCAAGCCGTTGCTCGGTTTTCCACACTGGGCCGGCGTGCTCATGGTTGGTGCGGTCGTGATCCTGATCGTGGCCACGGCCGGCATGGCCTCCACGACTTATGTGCAGTTCTTCAAAGGGTCACTGTTGTTGATCTTCAGTGCCGGCCTCACCGTGATGATTTTGAATCGAGGCCTGAAGGCGGACCCAAGCCCGGAAGCGAGTGCGCCGCAGACGATCACGGTAACAGCCGACGGGAAAAAACTGGTCAACGGTAAGCCGCAAGGTCACGGCGAAGGCCAGGGCGATTTGAGACAGGTCGGGCACGTGCGTCAGTTGCCTGGTGGAGTAACGGAGACTGGTCCGGTCGGGCCAGTCGAGTTCCTGAACACCGTCCGCGAGAGCGAGATTGTGCTCTGGTCGTCCAAAACCGCGACGGATGCCGAGGGAAACAAGACGACGACCTATTCACCGAAGCCGACCTCCGGGGCCGATGTGCTGCGTCCCGGTAACAGCCCGACGTTCGCCGGTCTGAAAAGCGCGGACCTGACTGCGAAGCTGAATTTTCTGTCGCTGATGCTGGCCCTGTTCTGCGGCACAGCGTCGTTGCCACACATCCTGATTCGTTATTACACGGTGAAGGATGCCGCTGCCGCTCGCAAGAGCACGGTCGTGGGTATCGCGGCCATCGGTTGCTTTTACGTGCTCACGCTCTTCATGGGTCTCGGAGCGATGACCGGCGGCACAATCGACGTTTCCAATTCCAACATGACTGCCCCGCTTCTGGCGAAGAGTTTTGGCGAACTCCCCTTTGCGCTGATCTCCGCGGTTGCGTTTACAACGGTGTTGGGCACCGTGAGCGGTTTGATTGTCGCGGCCAGCGGTGCCGTCGTTCACGATGTGATGACCGGCTTCCTGAAGCTGGAAATGAGTGACTCCGCGAAAGTACGCGTCGGCAAACTGGCCGCTGTGTGCGTGGGACTGGTCGCGGTATGCCTGGGGATCGTCTTCGAGCGTATGAACGTGAACTATCTGGTCGGCTGGGCGTTTAGCGTGGCGGCCTCGGCGAATCTACCCGCCCTCGTCATGCTGCTCTTCTGGAAACGAACAACCAAGGAGGGCATCATCGTCTCGGTATTCGCGGGCATGATGACATCGCTCGGCTGGATTCTCTTGAGTGGAGATACCTTCAAGGACGTTTACGGCATTTCAGCCGATCGGTCACCAGTACCGTTCAGCCAGCCTGGACTGGTAACGATTCCGTTGAGCTTCGCTGTGCTTGTTGTTGTGTCGTTGCTGACGAAGAGGAATCCGCAACGTTAGGCGAGCCGGGAGCGTCAGCGACCGGAGAGAAAACGAAGAATGCAATCCACTCCGGTCGCTGACGCTTCCGGCTCGCCAAAGACTACTTTACCTGAAAAACCACATTCCACGGCCGCATGGTCCAGTTCAAGAAGACTCCGGCCGCATGGAATGGGTCCGCTTTCAGCAAGGCCTCGGCGGCATCCGGAGAATCCGCTTCGTAGACGATGAGGGCACCGCTGCCGTCGGCATATGGGCCGGAGGCGAAAAGCTGCTCCTTCTCAAGCAGGCTCGTCAGGTACGCCCGGTGAGCGGGTCGAGTTGCTTCGACGATCGTCTTGTCTTGCAGATACTGGATGCTGGTGGCGTATTTCATCGCGATTGCTCCAGGCCGAATTGTTCCGAGGTGAAAAAGGTCCTCGCAAAGAGAACATGAGCCCCGAAGACGAGCCCAACGCAAATCGGATTGCTGAAGAACTGCCAAGGCCGGGCACGCAAGAACTCCAGCCCTTCTCCATAGGCTTGCATCAGAGTCTCGAATGTGTGCGGCTGGTAGTATTGTCGAGAATTCTCGATCCACGCGGCCGTATTCGTAATGAAGAAGAAGATCGCGTAACCCACGATTGAAGTCGCAAAAAGGCCGAGAGAAGCGGCCAGCCAATGTATGCGTAACAGTGGACGAACGCAAACCCCCAACAGCACGAACAGACCGAAACACATGTATGTGGCTATCGGAATTTTCCAGGAATTCATGGCGTAGAACGCCAGGTCGGTCCCGGCCTGCACCAAAAATATGAGCAATACGGCCTGCCACAGGCGAAGCCGCGCTCCTGAGTAGAGTGCGAGCGCACCGAAGGGCCACAGCAAGTACGCCTGTGCTTCGTATGGAACAAAGCGATAGACAACCGCATACAACGCGGTAGCCAAGGCGATGCCAATGGCCAGCGGCCGCCGATCCGACGTCGAACGAGTTTCGGTCATTTCGCAATCCAGGAGGGAACGAACACTTTATCATAATCGCCCGAAGGTTCAGCGGCGAGTCGGCTGAACAAGTCAATATTCTTGCCCTTCGCCAAAAATTCCGGGAGAGCTTCCCGGCTCGGCTCCTCGATTGAGGTGTTGGCGGTCGATGAGCGTCGGAGAGATGAATGAACAACCCGCCCGTGATCGATGCCATTCGCCGACTGGTCGGTTCCGGTGCGGACGACGCTTCGGACTCCGAACTGTTGGCGCGGTACGTCGCCTCGCGGGACGCACTTCAGACGTAGAATTCTTTGCAGTCAATACCCTTATTAGAGCAGACGCATAAGGAAAATTGTCATGCTCCCATAGACGTGTGTAGACTGCTAGCGACCGCTGAATTGCAAAGTATACCGAGGCTCTCATGATTCGACGCCTTCCGCACTTGGCATACACTCTAGCGATTTTCCCGGCACTTTGGGGCTCGACTGCATCGGCTGAGGAGGGATTGTCGCGGCAAGAAATCGCGAAGCTCGGCAAGGCAGCTACTGACTTCGTGCATACGCGAATTACAACTGGGACAGGCTCTGGCTTGGCCTTCTGCGTCCACAATTCGGGACTATTGTAACCAACCACCATGTCATCGACGGGGCAAGAGAAATTATTTTGGTCTTGAACTCGGGAACAAAGGACGAAAAGGTACTTGCAGCCGAAATCCGTTACGCCGATCGCGAGGCCGACCTGGTCCTGCTTCGAGTTAAGGATGCCAAGGAACTGCCAGTCCTTCGACTCGGAGCAGATGATACCCTCGGTGAGTTGAGCGAGGTAATTGCATGCGGGTTTCCTTTCGGCGAAGCCTTGGCGATAGGGAAGGCGAACTATCCCGCGATCAGCATCAATCCCGGCAGCGTGACAGCTCTGCGAAAAAAGGACGGCCAGCTTCACCGGATTCAACTGGATGTTGCTCTCAATCCCGGTAACTCTGGCGGCCCAGTTCTTGACCGGACCGGCAAGGTGGTTGGGGTGGTAGTGTCGGGAGTGAAAGGCTCTGGCGTGAATTTTGCCATTCCTGTCAGCCATGTCTCGCGGTTCATGGACCGCGTCGACATGCGATTCATTCCGCCAACCATCAATGCAAAAAACGTTCGCCAGCCAAGCGACTTTGAAGTGCAGGCCATGTCGATCCTTGAGTCAGAGAAGTCCCTCAACGTCGAACTGGTGCTGGGCAGCGCGGACGAGAAGCAGCGTCGTCACAACCTGGTGCAAAAAGCTGGAGCGCATCAAACATCGGTACGGGCGTTTCCGGTCATCGATGGCCCGACTGCATTAAGGCTCTCAGTTTCGTATGGCAACGATTCGGTCGCCGGCTCCGCAGACGACCGGGCATTCCGGGTTGGAGATCAGGAACTATGGCTGAGTGAAGTCGGCTCGATTGTCACTGCCAAGGACCAGAGCGTGAAGCTTGTAAGCGGCAAGGTGATCGCGGGAAAAGTGACCGGTCTCGATCAAGTGCCGATTAACGTGGGAGGCAAGGCCTACACGTTCGATCTGATGGCGGCGACCAGGGTTCTCGTGAAATCGCCATCGCGAATCTTGGCCGTTCCCTACGCAATGGTCGCGACCAGGGATGGAAAAGAAGTTGGTCGCCTACAGGGACTCCTGCTCAACGAGGACCTCGTGCAAAAAGCATATCTGTGCGATTTAACCGAATTTGAAGTCCGAGTTGGCTTTGGCAAGTTCGGCAAGCACGGGTCGCTTGGCTACGAGGACAGAGAGAGCATCGTGAAAGGTGTCAAAGCGACGAAGGGCCTCAGCATGGCCCCAGTTGACAGTAGTTACTCGACCGTAAAGTACCGGCTGGATAAGAACGCTTTCAGTTTTCGGTCCGGAGTAGGCCTCTTTGACTCTTTGGAAGAATCGTTCTCGCCTTGCACTTTCGAGGTTTTAGGCGATGGCAAATCCCTGTGGAAGTCCAAGCCCATCAAGCAACCCCAGGTAACCGACGCGTGCGACCTCGATGTCGGTGGAGTGGAAGTGCTGGAATTGCGCGTGAATATCCCAGGGAATTATGGTCGTGCTCGGGCCATCTGGGTTGATCCGTTCGTCTTGAAGGAACGGGAATGATCCGGAGAGTTCTGTCTGCCAATTCCACCTTCTAGCTAAGGAGAGCCAAGGCAATAGCCACCTTCGCTTGGCGCTTCAGGCTCGCCTCACGTTCCCCAGTCCTTGCGTTCTCGGCTCGAAGGAATGTTCAACAGCTTCCGATACTTCGTCACCGTCCGCCGTTTGACCGGAAAGCCGGCCTGCTGCATGCGCGATTCGAGTTCCTCGTCCGAGAGCGGCTTATTTTTGTCTTCCTCGGAGACCATGTCCAACAACGCCTTCTTGACCTTCTCCCAGGGGATTTGTTCCCCGGTCTCCTTGTTCGTCGCGGCCCCCACAAAGAATCGCTTCAGCGGAAACACGCCTCGCGGAGTCATGATCCACTTGTCGTCCACGGCCCGGCTCACGGTCGTCACGTGAACTTTCACCTGGTCGGCAATCTGCTGCATCTTCAACGGCTCAATGTGATCGGGCCCGAAATCGAGGAAAGCCTTCTGACGCCCCACGATGGCCCGAGTCACTCGTTCGAGCGTGTTTCGCCGCTGTTCAATCGCATCTTTTAGCCATTCCGCCGACTGCAATCGCTTCTTGAGATACTCGCGTGTCTTCGGGTCCTCGCCACGATCCTTGTACATCTGATACCACTTCTTGGAGATGTTCAGTCGCGGAGCCCAATCGTCCGTCAGGCGAATATCGTACTCGCCTGCGTCGTTTTTCTCGATGATCACATCCGGCGTGACGTAACGGGTTCTCTCGGATGAGAACTGATTACCCGGCTTCGGATTGAGGTGCTTGATTACCACGATCGCTTCGTGGATGTCCTCCAGGCTGGCACCCGTCTGCTTCTGAATATTCGGGAGTCGGTTGTGCTGAATGTCTTCCAAATGATCGAGGATAATCTTCCGAGTTAAAGCGCGGTGCTCGGTTTCATCGTTAACTTGCAAGAGCAAGCATTCACGCAGATCGCGGGCGGCAACGCCCGGCGGATCGAGATGCTGGACTGTATGCAATACTTGCTCGACACGTTGCAGAGTCGTGGGCGGCTCAAAAGTGCTCGCGATTTCGAGCAACGAAACGGGCAGGAACTGATCTTTCTCGTTACGACGGCCGACGTAGCCGGTCCGATCGATGAACGAGATGATGTGCATCGCCAGCAGTTTGTCATCCGGCGAAAGCTCAAGCTCGACTAACTGCTCGGCCAAGAAATCCTGCAACGACTGGGGTCGATCGAGGATGTTCTGCATCGCGTCGAGTTTCTTATCGCCCAACTCGTCCGTGGCCGCTCGGCTCGGACGATGCTCTTCCTGATTGAAGGCCCCTTCCCAATCGCGATCCAGCTCCTCGAGTCGTTTGAATTCCAACTCCGCGCCCGGATCGGCTGCGTCGTGCTTGAGCGGTGCGTCCGCATCAAACTCCTCTTGCGCCGGCCCCTCGACGACTTCCGCAGTTTCCGGCTCCAGCGGGGCCGAATCGCTCAATTCGAGAACGGGGTTCTCTTGTAATTCCTTCTCGATACGTTCTTGCAACGCGGCGATGGGGAGCTGGAGAATCTCCATCGACTGGATCATGCGCGGTGCCAGGAGCTGCTTGAGCCCCAGCGTCTGCCGCATCGATAGATCCATGCCCATGCCCATTCTGCCGTCCCTACCGTTGCCTGCACACTTGGCACAAAGAGGTCGGCACACGATGTGTGCCGACTACGATGCCTTCAAAACGCTTGCCGCCCATCCAGTGCGTCTGCCAACATTTGCGAATTCGCGATTTCGAGGGACGAACCGGAGGGCAAGCCTCGTGCCAGCCGCGTGACGAGCACGTTCGTTCCGGTCAACATGGTCGATGCAAACAGCGCGGTCCCGTCCCCTTCCATCGTCGGGCTGGTTGCCAGGATGACTTCCTTTACCCCACCCGCCTGCACGCGTTTCAGCAGCGCATGAAACTTGAGTTGATCGGGTCCCATGTTGTCGAGGGGTGCCAGCCGACCCCCGAGGACATGGTAGCGCCCGCGAAAATTCCCCGCTCGTTCGAAGATGCTCAGATCGCGGGATGATTCCACCACGCAAATCGTTGCCGAATCCCGTCGTGGATTACTGCAGACATCGCAAAGATCCAGATCCGTCAAGTTAAAGCAAATGCGACATGGTCGAACCTGCTCCGCGACGGCCCGCAAGGCGTCGGCCAGGAGCAATGAGTTGCGTCGATCGCCGGCCAGTAGAAAGTGAGCGATTCGCTCCGCCGACTTCGGCCCAATCCCGGGGAGTTTCGTGAACTCCTCAATGAGCCGACCGATTGCCCCCTTATCCTCATTCACGCGATTGTCTCTTGCGGACTACATTCCGGGCAACATTCCGCCAGGGGGCATGGGCACTCCCATTTCCTGAGCCATCGACTGGCTCGCGCTGGCGACTTCCACGCGGGCTTTGCCCAGTGCCATGTTGGTTGCAGCAATCACGAGGTCCGACAGCAGTTCGCGATCCCCGAGTTTCATCGCCTCATCGGAGATCAGACATTTCGTCATTTCCATACGACCGTTGACGGAGACGATCACCATGCCCGCGCCGGCATTCCCATCCACGGACATCTGGCCGAGTTTCTGCTGCATCTCTGCCATGGCTGCCTGGAGCTTGGGCAGGTTTTTCATGAGCCCCATGACCTGGCTGAGTTCTTTGAACATGGTCTTCCTTATGTCCGCTCGCCAGATGCCGTGGAGCCTGAAGCGTAAGCGAAGGCGATTCTCTTTGACAAACAATCACACTTCAATCGCGGAAAAAACTGGGACAGTTTATCGCCGCCTTCGCTTACGCTTCAGGCTCGACCTCTGGCTCGTCGTCCGGCGAGTCCTCGCCAAAACCCTCGTCGAGTTTCAGCAACCGGCCTTCCAGATGACTCACAATGCGAGCGAGCAAGGGTGTCGAGAGTGCCTGCTGTTGCCGATCGCGTCCACTTTTCGGCGGGGCTACTGTCGCCACGGCAACCGATAGTTCCGCCTTTTCGAAGCGGACCGACCATTCCTGCCCCGTGATCTCCCGCAAGGAACGCTCAAGAATCACGCTCTGCTTCGGATCCTTGCAGTACTCGAAAGCGTGATTGTACTCTGCTGGAAACCTTAGAACCAGAGTTTTTGGCCCAATAATTGCAGGGACGGATGCACGACTGACCTGTCCAGACAACATTATACCGGCAGATGATTTGACTTTATTCCATACCTCGTAGAGATTTGCGTCCGACAGATCGAGGATGATTGATCGCGTTTCCGGACCAGAATTTGAGCCATTCACCCCAGGCCGGAAGCCCTCACTGGGCGTCGCTAAGCCGTTTTTTTTTGATTGGTCGGCAAGGGAAACGACTGAACTCGTCACCCCGGGTCGGGGGGATTGAGCCGGGGCCGAACCGGGCTGGCTGAGCCACTGGCTTAGCTGCGAAATCGGCACGAGATCATCCAGCCGGCTCAAACGGACGACGGCCATCTCGAGCAACACTTGTCCGTGGCTGGTATTCCGGAGTCGGTTCTTGGTCGAAGTCAAAATGTCGATCCCGGCCAGGATCGTGTCGAGCGTCAGTGCTCGGGCCTGTTCCTTCACGGTCTCGCGATGGTGGTCGGCCACGTTCAATTCGCCGACCTCGCCCCCCGAGCAGTTCAGCAACATCAGGCCACGCCAGTAGTCGACAAGTTGATCGAGCAGCTCGCCGATCTGCAAGCCTTCGTCGGCACACTTCGCGACCAGACCCAGGGCCTTGGTGGCGTCCTTGGCCAGTACCGCGGCCGCGATCTCGACGACCCGCTCGTCGGCCGCCGTGCCCAGAATCTGATGCACGGCATCGGCCGTCAGTTTCACGCTGCCGAAGGAGAGCAGTTGTTCCAACAGCGACTGGGCGTCACGCATCGAACCGCCCGCCCGCCTGGCCACGATTCGGAGTGCTTCCTCGTCCGCCTGCATTCCCTCGGTCTTGACGATCGTCTTCAAATGCTCGACGATTCGGCCCGTGTTGATCCCGCCGAAGTCGAATCGTTGACAGCGGGACAGGATCGTCAGAGGGATCTTCTCCACATTCGTCGTGGCGAAGAAGAATTTGACGTGCTTGGGCGGCTCTTCGAGCGTTTTTAGCAAGGCATTGAACGCACCAGCCGAGAGCATGTGAACTTCGTCGATGATGTAGATCTTGTACTTCGCACGCTGCGGAAGCGTCGCAACATTATTGCGTAGCATCCGCACGTTCTCGACACCGTTGTTGCTGGCACCGTCGATCTCCTGAACATCCACATCCTGCCCTTCGGCGATGGCCTTGCAGATGTCGCATTGATCGCACGGCGTCGGCGACGGGCCCTTCACGCAGTTAAGGGCCTTCGCGAAAATTCGTGCGACGGACGTCTTTCCCACCCCACGCACGCCCGTGAACAGATAAGCATGGGCGACCCGGTTGGTCTGAATGGCGTTCCTGAGCGCCTGAGCGACCGACTCTTGACCGATGAGTTCGGCGAACTGCTGCGGGCGGTATCGCCTCGCAACGACGGTGTACTCGCCCCCGACCTCGGGAGGCGTCTCGGCTGCCGGTGCTTTCGTCTTCTTGGCCATGAGGAGGGCAATTGTAGGACAGGCCTCCCGGCCTGTCCTAGAAGAGTCAGGCCGGGAGCCCTGTCCTACGGTACGAGGCTCGCTTTAGCCTTATGAATGACCGCCGGTCGTTCCGGCAGTTCCCGTGTCGGGTCCGCTTCCAGCGGCAGCAATTTCCCGGTCGCGATTTTCTCCACGGTATCGAGTCCTTTCGAGACCTTGCCGACAATCGTGTAACTGCCATCGAGAACGGCGGCCGGCCCAAGGCCGATGTAAAGCCGCACGCCTGCTGAACTCTGGTCGGAATCGCGTGTGAAGCCTACCGTGCCGGCAACGTGCTTTTCGTCGGAAAACTCCGAGCGCAATCGATAGCCAATGTGCCCGACGCCTGGATCGCCCGTGCCGGCCGGGCAACCGAATCGTACCAGACGAACCTCGGATTTCTGGCCATCCTTCGATTCCGCTTGTTGGTGGACCAGGCGATCGAAACGCATGCCCTCGAAGTAGCCGGCCCGCACGAGTGCGATCAGGTTACGCACATGATTGGGAGCCAGTTCCGGTCGCAACGCGATTTCAATCACCCCGGTATCGGTTTCGAGAGTGACCACCCAGGGCAACGGTTTTACCCCCTCGTCGACCAGCTGAATCGTTGGCCACAATCGCTCAACTTCCTCCCGGAGTGCTGCCGTCGATTTACCCGCGATGGTGCGATCGACCGGCGGCCGCTGATCCGGGCCAACTTCGTCTGTCACGGCGAGTGCAAAGGACTGCTTGAACTTGTCGGCAGGAGTGGGAGCCAACTCTGCGCCAATCGGCCCGACTGCAATCTCAGCCTCGCGACGTTTACAGCTCAATGAAAGCAGGAGAATCGCAATGGTGACGAGCCGACGATTCATATGAGTCTCCAGAACTGTAGCCCTCTCGCTCCGCGAGAGGGAGGCGAGAGCAGCTTTTCAGAGCCGCGACCGTAAGGGAGCGATCGTTGACCGCTCCCTTACGGTCGCAGTTCTGATACTCCCATCAAGGGCTACATTTTTACTGATCTTCCAGTTGCTTCTTCAGCCGCCTCAGCTCGCGGATGTCCACGGAATCGGTCGGATGCTCGATCAAAAAATCGACATCCTTGAGCGCATCCGCTTTCATGCCCTTGGAAAGATAAATACCCGCTCGCATCACGCGGTTCTCGGCATCATCGGGCTGGAGCGTCAACAGGGCATTCAAATAGCGAAGCCCGGCATCCACGTCCTTTTCACCCTGGGCGACACGCAGCAAGTTGTGCAGCATCCGCGTAATGATCGCTCGCTTCACAACGGGCTTGAGAAACTCGTCGCCAATCGCTCGGCCCGCATACTCGCTCGCCTTCTTCTTCGCCTGCTCGGCCGTCAATTGCTCGCCACGGTCGTACACGTCAATGAATTTTCCCTCGCCCTCCTTGGGCATGTGCCGGGAGACAAAGTGCCCCGGCAAACCGATGCCGACGACGCTCACGCCCATACGCCTTGCCAGGTCCATGTAAAGAACGCACAAGGTAATCGGCAGCCCTTCGCGATCGTCGATCACTTCATTGAGGTAGCTGTTCGAGCGGTTGTAGTAGTCGCCTCGGCTACCATGATAGCCGCGTTTTTCGAAGAAGAACGCGTTGAGCGCCTTCAGCTTGGCCTCGTCTTTCGCATCCTTGGGAAGATCGGCTGCCGCTTTCTTGGCCATCCGTTCGACATCATCGCGGTAGGCCTGGACGTCAAGTTCTTCGTTATCGAGCTTGGCCAGGAGCAGGGCGGCATGAATGAGATCGATCTTCTCTTCCGCACCGGCCAGCGTCTTGATCAACTCGTCGAACACTCGTTGCTGATGCACCCTCGACGCCAGTTCCTTGAGCTTCGCGACCTGTTTTTCGAGTTCGGCGGCACGCGAACGGATCACGTCGGTGCTGTTTGTTTCTTTCGCGAGTTTACTCAGGTCCGGAGACGATCCTTCCAGTAACTTCAGGACGGCTTTCGCATCTCCGGGCGTCGCAGCAAGGTTGACGCCAACGCGAAAATTCTTGAACTCCGCCTTCGTGTCCCGAAACTTCGCCAGGCCGACCTGGCCATCCACCCATCCCACATCATCGGACTCGATCACAAGCTGGTCGTTCAAGTAACACTTGTTTCCGGTTTTTTCGACTCGAACACGCAAGGTGTTCCAGTCTCCTTGCTTGTAAAACGGCGTGGCGGCATCGTGCAGGATCTTCCACGAATAGACGTCTGCCCCATCGAAACGGGTGAGACGAAGCTTGCCACCCGTGGGATAGAAGCCGTAATGCTTGCCCTCGGCATGTCGGAAGATCAGGCCGGCCGCTCCTGCTTCGTCGTTGAGTTTCACGGCCACGGTCACTTCATACGGTACGGCAGGCGGCTTACGCTGGTTGATGCAAATACTACGACCACCGAAGCCCGTGCCCGCACTCTCGACACGAACGCGGCCGGCCCGTTGCGTCCAGCGAGCGCCCATCTCGGACTTCCACTCGTCGGGATCAATCGCACCAATCGTGACCCAGGCATCCATCGGCACCGGAGTTGGCTTCGCAAGCAACGGCTTCAAATCGTTCACCGTGCCCGCAAAAGCGAGGTTCTCCGTCACCAGCGATTTCAGCGTGATGACGCCCTGCACGCGGCCCTGCATGTCCACGAGCGGGCCGCCACTATTGCCCGGTTCCACCGCAATGGCGAGCTGGATCATCTTGCGGCCCTCCACTTCCCGCGTCGCGGAGACGACGCCACTCACCACGCTGTACTTCAGCCCCTTCGGATTGCCGAACACAACAATGGCCTGGCCATCTTTCAACTTTTCCGAATCGCCCAGTACGAGCGGCTTTAACCCCTTGGCGTCGATCTTGATGATGGCGAGATCGCGCTTCTGGTCGTGGGCATGAACGGAAACCACATCGAACTTCCTGCCATCTGCAAACTCAACGGCAATCGGTCGGCCCTCGCCAATGACGTGGGCATTTGTGGCAATGAGCCCATCGGCCGAGATGACGAACCCGGTGCCAAGGCCTTCGCGATTGGCTTCGCGCCCCTTGGTCGTCACAACGCAGAGGGAAGGCTTCACCTGTTCGGCGAGTTCCTCGACGGTCTTCGCCTTGGGCTCTTCGGCCGAGGAAAAGGGTAGGAAGCTGACGATCAGAAAAGTGATGGCAAGGCGGGACATGCTTCGCTCCGGGTGAGAGGAGTTATTGTGCGAGAGTTGGACTCCTTCCGCAACCCTGACTTGTTCTTGGTCCACGTTTCGTGGGGGGGGGGGACTAGGGGAAGTGAGCTTCGACTTGTAGAATCCGAATGAATCTCTCCCTTCAATGACCGCAACGGAAGTTGTGCAGGCCAAAGCCTGGCACGCCTCAGCCGCTGCTTCATCCATTAACATAGACGCTTGGCGACAGGAAAAGGTTCCGTGGAAAACCTCTCCTGTTGCATTTTTCCGGAAGGCTTTACCGTGCAACTCGTTCTGATTCCCGGCGACGGCATTGGCCCAGAAGTAACCGACGCGACCAAATTAATCGTGGCCGCGGCCGGTGCGAAAATCGATTGGATCGTTGCCGCGGCCGGACTCGACGCGGCCAAGACACACGGCGATCCGTTGCCCGAATCGACGCTCGATCTTATCCGCAAGCATCGTGTGGCCCTCAAGGGCCCTTGCACGACTCCCATCGGAAAAGGCTTTCGTTCCATCAACGTGAAATTGCGGCAAGGGCTCGATCTGTTCGCGAGCATTCGCCCCGTTTGCTCGCTGCCGGGAGTGACGACTCCCTTTGAAAATGTCGACCTCGTGGTCGTGCGTGAAAACACGGAGGGCCTGTATGCAGGCCTGGAGCACGTGGTTGTCCCAGGCGTGATCGAAAGTCTGCGCGTCATCACTCGCTCTGCGGCCGAGCGCATTGTTCGCTACGCATTTGAACTGGCCAAGAATCAGGGACGACGCAAGGTCACGTTCTGCCACAAGGCCGACGTGATGCGTTTGAGCGACGGCCTGTTTCTGAAGTGTGCCCGCGAAGTGGCCGACGATTATCCGTTCATTACTTTCGATGAAAAACTGATCGACAACCTATGTCTCGAACTCGTGCTCGATCCGACCAAGTTCGATGTGCTCGTCATGGAGAATCTGTTTGGCGACGTAATCAGCGATCTCTGTGCGGGCCTGGTTGGCGGCCTGGGAGTTGTCCCCGGCGCGAACTTTGGCAGCCGATGTGCCGTGTTCGAAGCCGTCCACGGCAGCGCCCCGGACATTGCCGGCAAGGGATTGGCGAACCCGATCGCCTGTCTTCGTTCGGCGGCGATGATGCTCAATCACGTCGGTTATCGCGATGCCGCTGAGCGCATCGAGCAGTCCGTTCGCCGAACACTTGTAGGAAAGAAGGGACTCACGCGCGACTTGGGTGGCGATGGGAACACGGAGACGATAACGCGCGAGTTGATTGCGAACCTGGCGGCGTGAGAAAAGCGACTCTCCCTCGCTGCACTTCGGGCCCTATCGGTGGAGCCCGAAGCGTTAGCGAGGGAGAATCTTCGGGCTCAAGTAACTTTCAGCAACTTACAAGCTTCCTCATACCCAGGTGCTCGGCCTTCCCTCTTATCAAACTGGGAATAGCCGTACATGCTCGCCGTCGAACGGGCCAAGGCGACGACTTGGCGCCATTTGAACGCGTCGCGGGTCGTGGCGTATTCTTCGCTCACGGTGCGATAGTACTTCTCCGAGTGCAACCGGCCATCCTCGCTGATTGCGAATTGGAGTAGCAGGTCGAACATCGGCCGAGCCGCGTGCTTCTGCAGGCCGTACGCCTGGGCAACGGCGGCCGCTCGCATCTGGTCGTTCTCGCGGATCGCGCCATCGAGTTCCTTCAGCAACGTGGCCGCGTCCTTCGCAATCACTTTCTCCAAGTCGGCAACGTGAGGAAGTGGCTCCTTCATGTAGTTGGTTGCTCCACCCGCCTTGAACCCGGCGCTGCGTGCAGAGTCCATCGCGGCCAGGATCAGGCCAGCGGCCCGATTGCGCGGGTTGCTCACGCGGGCCATGTTTCGCCAAGCATTCGTCGCATCCGATGCGTGTACGCCCGCTGCATCGCCATGGGTGCGGAAGCTGATCACTTTCTTGCCTTCTCGATCCGGGACCTGTCGCAGTAACAACTGATTCGCGGCCATCGAGATTGCTTCGCCAACATGCTCCGGATCAAAGCCCTCAGCCAAGGCCATGGCGACTGCTTCGCCAGCCTGCGATTGCGTGGAGGTGAGGATCGTCCCGCACATCTGCTCCATCCAGGCGTCGTCGGCCTTGCGTGTGCCGGCCGCCGCCTTTGGCAGCTTGTGCTTCTCAAGCAGGCTCGGCAGAATCTTTCGGAACGCTTCCATCTCGGCGATTCGACCCTTCTGCGACTCACATTGCTTGGCACATTGGCGAACCGACTGCCGAAGGAGCGTCACCGCATGTTCCTTGCCAACGATGTCGAGCATCGCGTAGGCTCGCCACGGCATGACGGCCGTGTGGACGTCGTGCGTATCTTCCACGCCGAGAAGTGCGGCATTGAGCGCGTCTTCCGGGGTTTTCGCCACCGCGGCAAGAAGTTGTTCGGCCCTGGCCCGGTCACCGGAATGGATGGCCTTGCGAAGGTCTTCCGGAGTTCCCGATCCGGCAGGCGTCATCGGCTTCAGCACTTCGTTCTTGTGCCCGCCGACTTCCTGAGCGTAATGGGCATTGCGATACAGCACCTTCAGCAAGGGCAGCGCGGCCTTCTCCTTCGGCAGTTCGCTCGCCATCTGGTAGGAAGGCACGAGGGCCATGAACGTGTGGAAACCAAAATAGTTTTCACCGCCGAAAGTACGAGCGTTCGACAACGCGGCTGCGGCTGTGAGTCGTTTGAGTTCCAATCCCGCATTCAGCTTCTCGACCAGAATCGGCATGAGCTTCGTCTTGGGCGTTTCTTGAAGAAGGGCAACGAGTGGTTCGAGTTCGCCGAACGTGAGATCCTTTGCGACCTCTCCGGCCAGGGCTGGGCAGAGACCGAGTTCCGTGGCCAAGCCGGTGCCAAGCCCGGCAGCCAACATGCCCTTGCCAACGTCGGCCAAAAAGTCGCGACGCGTGTGACTCATGAGAGACTCCTGAAAAATGGAGCGGGGAGGAGAATATTGTGGCCAGGCTCAGGTGAATGTGCAAGTAATTAGTTCGAAATCGTGGGATTCGCGAAGACGAGTTTGCGACAGACTGTGGCGAGCCGAGCGGCGTAAGCCGCCGGGTGAAGGGCCGGCAACATCACCCGGCGGCTTACGCCGCTCGGCTCGCCTCAATCTTTGAATCGCATTGTTCAATCCTTGGGTGCTGCAAAATTCGCGATGTACAACTGCGTCGGCGAGCGGCCATCGCGGCTGGTGGTCCACATCACTTTGGTGTAGTCCGGACTAAACACTGGCAACACATCCGCACCAGGGGCATGCGTGATGCGGGTCGTCTTGCCCGTATCGATGTTCATCCAGTACAGGTCGTAATTCGGGCGGGCCTTTTCGTCGGTGTGATCGGCGGCCGTGTAGATGATGTGCTTGCCGTCCTTGTGCCAGTACGGAGCCCAATAGACCCACTTGTCGTTATCGGTCAGGGCTTTTTCGCCCGTACCGTCCACGTTGACGACGTAGAGTTGCAGGCGATCCTTTTCCTTGCGGTCGCTGCGAAAGATCACACGCTTTCCATCCGGCGAAAAGAATGGGCCGCCGTTGTAACAGTTCAGTGCTTTCGTGATTGGTCGTGAACCACTCCCGTCGGCATTCATGATGTAAAGCTGCACGTTGCCTGCATTGCCGGCACTGTAAACGATCTGCTTGCCATCAGCGGAGTAGCTTCCCTCGGCCGTGTAGACTTTTGCATTGGGCGTCAGGCACTTGCGATTTCCGCCATCGAGGTCCGCTTCGTAAATCTTGACGTGCGGATCGAAGTCCCACGTATAGCGGCGACGAATTCCTTTCTTGCGATCCTCTTCACGCTGCTTGTACTCGGCTTCCTGATGCTTCTTGGCATCCGGGTCTTCGTGGCTGCTCGCGTAAATCACACGCTTGCCATCCGGCCGGAAATAGGAGCAGGTCGTTCGTCCGGCACCCGGGCTCACGCGATGGTATTTGCCAGTCTTCAAGTCCTGGAGAAAGATCTGGTAGAACGGATTTCCGGTGGCTGATTCCTCGGCCTGGTAGATGATCTTGGTGCCATCGGGCGAGAAGTAACCCTCGCCGGCCCGGACGAAATCGCTCGTCAACTGCTTGATGTTCGAGAGATAGGCAGTCTCGTCCTTCTCCCAGGGGGCAGGTTCGGCCATGGGCGACAGCGACAAAAGAAGTAGCGAAATCATGAACAGCCTCTTGAAACGCAGGTGTCGATCCGGGAAACTCACCCAACACGATCTCGTCCGAGCAAGACCGAAGCACAAGCGAGGAGCACGATTGACGCCTCGCTCGCGCTTTGGCCTCGGCCAGCGTGAGAATCTCATCCCTCTCATCATAAGCGGGTGAGCAACATGTTCTTCGCACAAGTGAACGAGCAACTCGAAAAAGCCAAGGGCGACCCCAATCTCTGGATTTACGTGGCTGCCGGCGTCGGCGTGCTGGTCGCTCTGTTCGTGCTATTCAAGATTGCCACGGGCCGCAAGAAGAAGCACCCTGATCTCGAGCGCGGGCAACGCGAAGACCTCGCGGAATATCCGCCTCCCCCGCCTCCAGGCTCGAAGCGATTAACGGCCAAGGGCGAACCCGTTCGTGTGCGGTTGATCGTTATTTGTCCAACGGGTAAGGCCCAGGATCCAATCTCGATGGACGAGGTGCCGGAACTTCTCGACGAGGTACTCCGCAATCTGGGGATTTTCATCAAGACCGACAAACCACGCGTAAAAATCTGGCCGACGCAGCTAAGCGTGGCCGGCTTTGCACCGACGTTCCATCGGCTGGTTGTGTCGCCAGATGCCGGCAAGAAATCCTCGCGCTGGATCAAGGTCGCCGGCCCCGCGAAAGCAGGCGGACGGCCAATCCTGCTCGGAATGGCCTTGCTGACGGACGATCCCTGCAAGATGGGGGATATCCATGTTCAAATATCGGACTGGAACGAGGTTCTGCGGGTGGAGAGGTGATTTCCAGGACACACTCACACGAATCTTCCGTGCAGATCAGCGAAGATTCGTATTCGGCTGCTATTTGGCGTAGGAATCGATTTCAAGAGTTTTCGGTCGTGGAGTCTCAATGGTTGAACGCAAAGTTCTTCGAGTTCAAGAGAGCCCAAAACAGGTCGCGGAACACTTCTTCTTTTGGATCGCCTTCCGTCAGCAATTGCTGAACCGTCTTTCTTTCCTCCCCGGATGGCAGGCGGCTCACGGTGTTTAGAAACACCTCGTCCATCAACTTGTCCGAATCCGGAATGTCCTTCACCCACTTCGCGAGGCGGCCTTCGCCGGAACGGATCTTTTGGACCACGGAGTCGCCGTTTTGAAGGTGCAGCAATTGCGGCATTGTCACCTCGCCATTGCGTTCGCAGGCGCAGGCTGTCACGCGTTCCGAGCGGCCGAAGAGCGACAGGAAGTAAGAGTTCATCCCAGGATCGGGTAGCTGGATCGCCCGCAAACCGAGTGGATACCCTGCGAAGCGATCGGGCACGCCGGTCGCCTGACTGATGGCGTCGAGCATGACCTCGGCCGGCAATCGACGGGCGTAATAGTGCGAGTAGAAGCGCACGTCGGTCTCGTTGCCGGCCTTGGTTGTGCTGGCCAGTTGATACGTGCGACTGTTCAGGATCGACCGCATCAGATGCTTCAGGTCGAACTTGTGTGAAACGAACTCGACGACCAGCGCTTTCCAAAGTGCCGGGTTCGTCGGCGGATTGGTGAGCCGTAGGTCATCAACCGGTTCGACGAGGCCGGTGCCAAGGTAATGCTTCCAGATTCGATTGGCCATAGCCCCGGCGAAGTACTCGTTCTTGGGATCGGTCATCCAGGCGGCGAGTTTTTGGCGTGGGTCGTCGCCCGGCTTCAGGTCCATCGGCGAGCGATCGAGCGGTTGGGCTTTCAAGAACTCGTTCGTTCGCGGCTGACGCACGCCAATCGGCGTCTTGTTCTGGTTCGGGTCCGGGTGCGATACTTTCAGCACCGTCGGCCCGGTCTTGGCTTCCTTGCGTTCCAGCCGCACGCGTGAGAAGAAACCTGCGAAGTGGTAGTAATCGTCTTGCGTGTATTTTTCCAGCGGATGATTGTGGCACTGGGCACAGCCGATGCGGGTGCCGAGAAAAGCCTGGGCGACCGAGGCCGTGACTTCGGATTTCTCGGCCTCGCGTTGTTCGCCGACGGTGACGATGTAGTAACCGATCGCAGGTGAATCACTCGAGGAACCCGTGGCGGTCAACACGTCGCGGGCCAGTTCGTCCCAATGCCGATTCGCGGCAACCTGCTTGCGGAGCCAGATGTGAAAATCACGCACACCCTTGGTGCCGCGCACGTCGTGATCGCGCTCTTTGCGATTCTGCAAGAGGTCGCCAAGAATCAACGTCCAGTAATCGACGAACTCGGAGCGTGCCAGAATCGTGTCGATCAGTTTCGCTCGTCGGTCGGCTGATTTGTCGGCCAGAAACGTTCGTACTTCGTCCGCACTGGGCAAGGTGCCGGCCGCATCCAAGAATGCACGTCGAATGAACTCCTCGTCCGACGCGAGCTCCGAAGGCTCGATGTTCAAAGCGGCCAGCTTGGCGTTCACGTGTTCGTCGATGAAGTTGTTCTTCGCGAACTTCCCGGCATCGATCTTCGCATCGAACGGCACCGTGAAGATGGAGACGGCCACTTCCGTCTGAAACGAAGCCCGAATTGCCGTCTCGCCTGCTCGCTTGGCGGTTACAAGTCCCTCCTGCGAAACGTGGACAACCCCAGCATCGTTCGAGTCAAACTTGGTCAGCCAGGTGACATCGCGTCGAGTGCCATCGTTGAATTCGCCGATGGCAAGCAGTTGCTGGGGATCGCCCTTCTTCATCACCCGCGTTCCGGGCAATACTTCGAGCTTGACCAGTTTTGCGTCGTCCTGATTGGGGCCAGGTGAACCCGTTTTCAGCCAGTCGAGCAGGACGCGATACTCCCGGCTATCCGTTCGGAACACCCGGCCGCCTTCGTGCGGTGCATGGCCGAGGGGTTTGCGAAGCAACAAACTCATTTCGGGGCTTGCCCCTTCGATGCGTCGGCCGTTGAACTCACGCGTGATCCAGCGATGATCGCTGAGCGGATCGTAGCCGCGCAGAGACAAGCGAAATCCATTTTGCCCGGCACCTTTGCCGTGACACGCACCCTGATTACAGCCCTGCCGGGTGAAGATCGGCGTCACGTCGTTGAGGTAAGAGGGGGCCTGTTTGTTGCTGGCATAGCGAACCGTTACCGTCACCGATGTGGCGAGTCCCTTGTGGGCAACTGTAACCACGGTTTCGCCGTCACCTCGGGCAATAACAGTTTGGGATGAGACAGCCGCGATCTTTGGGTTCGTCGAACGGAAGGTCGCCTCTCCCGAGACATCGATCACTTTTCCAGATTCGTCGATTGAGGTGACAATGAGCCGATGCGGGTGATCCACGCCAACAAGTTCGAGGCTGGAGGGTTGTACGACCAGGCGGGGCCTCTCCGCTGCGCAGACCGAAATTGTCATCGCCCATGCGATCAATACGTGCCGAACCATGAAAGCCTCGCGGGGCAGATGCTGGAGGTCAAGCGGGCAGCCGGAAAAATCGCCGGGTGGGGATCAACTCAGTGAAGTTTAGTATCATCCGCGAACCTGAGCAAGCGGGATTTAAGTGCTTCCTTGAATCCGACTTCGGTCGGCGGCGTCAGGAACCGGTAACTGGTATGGCGTTTAAGGACGATTCTGCGCAAAATATCTCCAACTTCGATGGATCGAACTATTTGAAAGGATCTTCTCATGCTGACCACGTTGACTTTAATCGCCGCGATGAGCGTTCCCGGTCAGGCGACAGGGCTTTCTCTCACCAATCCTCGGATCACCTACGGCGAACTCGGCTCTCCGCGTCCCGACACGAAGTTGCTCCCTGGCGATATCTTCTTCCTGTCGTTCGACATCGACGGCATCAAGGTGAGCGAGTCGGGCCGCGTGAAGTACGGCATGGCCATGGAAGTAGCCGACGCGACCGGCAAGTCGATCTTCAAGCAAATGCCCGTGGATCGAGATGACTTTTTGCCGCTTGGTGGGACGCGACTTCCGGCCCGCGCCTTTGTGAGCGTCGGCGTGGATCAGCCACCCGGAACTTACATCTGCAAGGTGACGGTCACGGATATGTCGGTGAAGGAAGCCATCGTCACGAAGACCTTGGAGCAAAAATTCGACGTGTTGCCCCGTGGCTTCGGCGTCGTCCAGGTTTACACCGCTTCGGATCTGGAAGGCAAGATTCCCGCACCGTTGGTCGGCGTGGCCGGGCAGGCGATGTTCGTTCATTTCGCCGTGATCGACTTCCAGCGCGATGCCGCCAAGCAGCCGAACATCACCATCGAGATGGTCGTGTACGACAAGGACAGCAAGCCCACTTTGCTCAAACCGACGCTCAAGAGCATCCCGGACGAAGCGGATGGCAAGGTCGATGAGAAGGCGGTCGGCGTCCCGATGCGCTTCTTGGTGCCCTTGAACCGCGAAGGGGGCTTCTTGATCGAACTCAAGGCGACGGACAACGTCTCGAAGAAGACTTCCAAGGTTTATCTACCGTTGCGCGTATTCCCTGCGGGAAGCTGAGTTCGGCAAAGTTCGAAGTCAAAAGTCGGAAGTGAAAAATTGCAAGAGCCAGCAGCCGAACGTTTTCGGTTGCTGGCTCTTGTTCGTTTGGACGGCACGAGATCGTTCAGAATGCATTTCTCGCGTAAGATAGAAGTAACGTAGTCACCCAGGAACCCGCTACAGGGACCCCGCACCGATGAGTTCGCTTCAAGACCGTATCGTACAATTTCGCAAGATGGCCTCGGACGACGCCGACAATGAGTTGGGTCACTTCCGGCTCGGCCAACTGCTGACCGAGGCCGGCGATCATGCCGCGGCCGTCACTTCGTTCGAACGAACGCTGGAAATCAGCCCCGGGTTCTCCAAGGTGTTTCAGCTTCTGGGCGTATCGCAGCTAAAACTCGGCCGCAAGGACGAGGCGGTCGCCACCTGGCTCAAGGGTTGGAAAGTCGCCGACGAGCGTGGCGACAAGATGCCACGCGACGAGATGGCCAAGCTGATGCGCGAGAACGGAGCAACGCCGCCCGAGCCGGCGAAGGCTCAGGTTGAAGATGGCCCAGAGACCGGCTTTCGTTGTACTCGCCCAGGTTGCCTGGCCGGCAAGCGAGCCAAGCAACTGGCCGCCCCGCCGATCCAGGACGAGGTACACCAGCGGATTTGCCGCGAGATTTGTGCCGATTGCTGGAACGACTGGTTCAAAAATCAAAGCGTGAAGGTTATCAACGAACTGCGGCTCGACCTGAGTTCGGATTTCGGGCAGGAAGAATACGACAAGTATATGTTCGAATTCCTCGGCTTCGAAGTGCCTGCGAAAGCGTAGTGCTTGGTCCAACCTGGCTTGGTGGATGCACACACATGTAGCCCTCTCGCTCTGCGAGAGGGAGGCAGAGGCACTCCTGAACGTGTAATCGTCGCACCGATTGTTTGGCTCCGCTTCCTCTCGCAGAGCGAGAGGGCTACTTGAGAGTACCCAGCAACACAAGGTTGCCAAAGCAGCAGTTCCCAAAGTGGCCCGGAGCCGAAATGTCCGAACAGATCTATCTCGTGAATTACGGCCAGGGGGGTTTTCTCGGCCGCTTTCGTTCTTCGGCTTCTCACGAACGAGGCGAGCGCGTGGTTGTGCGGACCACACGCGGCCTGGAGATCAGCAGCATCCTCGGCACTGGCTCGGCTTCGTCCGCCGGGCCACCCATGGAAGGCGAGATTCTCCGAGCCGCAACCTGCGCGGACGACGCAACCGAACGCACTCTTCGCAACGAATCATCGACGCTCGTGATGTCCGCTCAGCAACTTGCTGAAGCGCTGAACTTGCCGCTGATGTTCCTGGATGGCGAAATCCTCTTCGATCGCCAGACGGCCGTTCTTCAGGCTGTCCACTGGGACGATTGCGATGCCACGAGCCTGTTTGAGACGCTCTCCGTCCAGCACGGCTTGCACGTTCAACTTGCCGATCTGACGACGACACCAAAAAAAGAGTCGGGCTGCTCCACTTGCGGATCGGAAAAGTCCGGTTGCGATTCGTGCGGCACCGGCGGCGGCTGTTCGACGGGTTCGTGCTCCAAGGGATCGGTGAAGTCCCCCGAAGAACTCACGTCGTATTTCGCTGGGTTAAGGAAGCAGATGGAAGCTTCCAATGTCCGCATCCCAATTGGGTGAGCAGAAACGAGATGTCAACGATCGCGTATTACAAGAACGCAAGATACGACGGTGGCATTCGGACGGGGCTTGACATTGATGATGAACGGGCGTTTCAGTCCTTTGTTCCAGGCGGGGAGGCGCAGAAGACGCAAGCCTGGAATGGTTCGTGGATGTGATGTGCGTGAGCGAGATCCTGGAACCTGCCTTCTTGCTTACTCCGGTAGCGATTGAATTCTTGGCCGGCTCGCACTCCTCCGACGATTTACTCCTCTATCGGGCCTTTCTGTCGCCATTCGAAATACTGGAGCGTGGAGCAATCCCCGCCGAGGACTGGGAACAGGCGAAGCGATTCGCCGAACGGATTCCAAAAGACGGGAAGCCTCGGCAACGCGGTGACTGTATCATAGCCGCCATCGCTCGGCGACTTCGCTGTGAAGTGATTTCATTCGACAAGGGTTTTCCTCATTGAACGAACTTGGGAGGCTCGAATGCGTTGGCTAGCTCTCGGACTATCACTGCTCCTCTTTCTCTCCTCCGCCAATGCCGCTGACCTGGCGAACGCGGACAAGCTATTGGCTTCGATCAGGGCCGTTTCGAAAGAAGGAACCGGAAACCAGGAAGCCGGTGCGGCGTGGAAGGAACTCGTCTCGCTTGGCGGCGACGTGCTGTTTCCAACTCTGAAGGCCTTCGATGATGCAACGCCCCTCGCCGCCAACTGGCTGCGATCGGCCATCAATGCGATCGGCGAAAAGGAGAAAGCGGCGGGCCGCAAATTGCCAGCCGACAAGCTCGAAGCTTTCCTCAAAGACACGAAGCATGCGCCCGGTGGTAGGCGAATTGCCTACGAATTCCTGGTCGAACTCGATCCCAAAACGCCGGACCGATTGCTGCCCGGAATGCTGAATGACGCCAGTTTCGAGAATCGCCGCGATGCAGTTGCCGCAGCCCTGAAAAAGGCCGAGAAACTCGAAGGTGCGGAAGCCAAGAAGGAATACACGCGTTTGTTTGACGCGGTCCGCGATAAGGGTCAGGCCGACGCCCTTGCAGAACTCCTCAAGAAAGCAGGCGAGAGTCCCAGTCTGACATCGCACTTTGGCGTGCTGACGAACTGGATGCTAGTCGGACCGTTCGATAGCACGATGGGCACAGGGTACAACAAGGCATACGAGCCGGAAAAAAAGGTCGATCTGGCCGCGAAGTACGTCGGCAAAGCCAATGCCGAACTCAAGTGGATTCCCCACACATCAACCGACCCAAACGGCTTGGTCAACCTGAACAAAGCGATTGAGAAACACAAGGATTCGGTGGCCTACGCATTCACGCTTGTCGACTCGCCGAAAGACATGGCAGTCGAAATTCGCTTCGGCTGTATCAGCGCTGTCAAGGTGTTCTTGAACGGCAAAGAGCTGTTCCAGAACGAAGAGTATCACCATGGCGAACGCTTCGATCAGTATCTCGCCGTGGGAACGCTGAAGGCCGGCAAGAACGAACTGCTCGTGAAGGTCTGCCAAAATAACCAGACTGAACAGTGGGCCCAGAACTGGCAGTTTCAACTGCGTCTGTGCGACGCGACCGGCGGGGCTTTGCCGGTGAAGTCTGTATTGCCCGCCAAGTGATCGATGTGTTCCGGACGTGGCGACGAGATTCCGATCTTGTCGTGACAGGTTCACCAGATCGGAATCATGTGATACACGGCGGGAATCCCGTCTTTCGTCGAACATACCCAGGATATCATCCATGAAGCTCTTACTTTCCCTCAGTTCGCTTCTCGTGCTTGGGTCCTTCGTTACAGCAGGCGATTGGCCGCAGTTTCGCGGCCCCGGCGCTTCCGGTATCGGCGAAGAAAAGGGGCTGCCCAAGTCCTGGGGTGCGACCGAGAACGTCAAATGGAAAACCGACCTTCCGGGACGAAGTGCCGCTTCGCCGGTCGTGTTCGGCAAGAAGGTGTTCGTCACGTCGGCAACCGGTGCGAAACTGGACCGCTTGCATGTGCTGTGTCTTGATGCGGACACGGGCAAGATTCTCTGGCAGCGGCAACTGACGGCCACGGGCAACACCGGCTGTCATCCCAAGTCCAGCATGGCCGCCCCGACACCATGCGTGAATGCGGATGGCGTGTACTGTCTCTTCGCCACTGCGGACCTGGTGGCCTACGACCTCGATGGCAACTTGAAGTGGTATCGCTCGCTTGCAGGCGATTACCCGGCCATCTCGAACCAGGTCGGCATGGCGTCGTCGCCGATCCTGTGGAAGGATTCGTTGATTGTTCCGATGGACACGATCGGCGATTCATTCCTCGCCGCGATCGACACCAAGTACGGGCAGAACATTTGGAAGGTCGATCGGCCGAAGAGCATTAACTGGGTCACGCCAACGCTGAGAACGACGGGCGACAAGGCGGAAGTCGTGTTCTCCTCGACCAAAGATGCGCTCGCTTATAACGCACTCGATGGCAAGAAAGCCTGGACGATGGCGAACATGGGTTCGGGCACTCCAACGGCCTCGGTGGTTGGCGACCAGGTCATCCTCCCCTTCGGCGGCGGGGTCGTATGCCTGAAACCAGAAGGCAACGAAATGAAGGAAGTTTGGAAAGCCCCGAAGTTGGCCAGCGGCTACACGTCCCCGGTTGCTTACAAGGATCATGTTTATGGCATCAGCCGAGCCGGCACGGTCACTTGCGTGAACCTGAAAACCGGCAAGGAGGCCTGGGGCGAAGCGGCCCGGGTCGGCAAGGGCAAAGGCCAATTCTGGGCCTCGCCAATCGCGAATGACGGCTTTGTTTACACCTTCGACGATGCCGGAATTTGCACGGTCATCGAGACGGGCAAGCCCGAAGGCGTGATCGCATCGGTCAACGATCTGAAGGCGGAAATCCTCGGCACGCCGGCCATCGCAAACGGAGCACTCTACATCCAGACTGCCACCGGCATCTTTTGCATTGCCGCGAAGAAGTGAGTCCAGGCAGCCACTCTTGCTGAGAGAGAGTACTCGATCACGCCAATCTAGAACGTCGAGCGGCCAGGTCTTGTACGCCTTGGCATCAAGCCGCAGGAGTTGCGACCGCGAACGGGGGCTGCCATACTTGCTCGAGACCCAGGAGGCGGATGGTTCGTGGAAGGTCGAGAGCCGCCTGCAACCGACCGTGCCCGTGAGCCCGGAACAGAGCAAATTTTGAAAAGTACCACCCGGCTCGTCTTCGAGTAGAATACTCGCAGCATTCACGAACCACTGGCCACAACAATCACGAAGGAGGAATAGACCGATGCATCCCACGAAAATCGCTCTTGGATTTGGGTTGTTGCTTCTGGCAGTCCTGCCGGCGCAAGCCGAGATCATCAAGGGAGTCATGCTCATCAAAGGCGCAGAAATGTCCTGATGAGGGGGGATGGCGGCAGACGCCATCTCACGTGAGTATGACGTGGACAAAAACCGAGTGATTCTTGTTTGTGCACCCGGCAAGGGCGGCTACGGTGGACCCCGTTGTCTAGACCAGAGAACGACTTTTATTACAGAGACTGGCGGCAGCCAGGCTCTGGCTCTCGCGGGTGGGGGCAGCGGCGCAGCGAACCGGAGCGGAGCCGCTGCCCCCACCCGCGGCGAAAACTTTTCCACCCCGTTCATCCGCACTGGCAGCGGCCCCGCCACCCGGACCTTGCCCCGATACACGTCGCACGGCGTCTCGTACTCCAGACTTTGATGTCGGCGGCGGCGATTGAAGAACGCCAGGTACGAATCCAATCCCTGATGCAGTGACGCCACCGTCCGGTGATCGTGACGGTAAACGTGTTCGTGCTTCACGCTCCACCACAACCGTTCCACGAACACGTTGTCCAACGCGCGGCCACGGCCATCCATGCTGATCCTCACACCCGAACGCTCCAGACGCTCCGTGAACGCCCGGCTCGTGAACTGCACGCCCTGGTCCGTGTTGAAGATCTCCGGTCGGCCCAGTTCCAATGCCGCCTCCAACGCGTCCACACAAAAACTCCCCTCCAGGCTGTTCGACAACCGCCACGACAACACGTAGCGGCTGTGCCAGTCGATCACCGCCACCAGGTACATGAAGCCCCGAGGCATCGGCACGTAGGTGATGTCCGTCGCCCACACCTGGTTCACGCGATTCACCGACGATCCGCGCAATAAGTACGGGAATTTGCGGTGTTCCTGGTTGGCCAGAGACAAACGCGGCTTCGGGTAGATCGCCTCCAGGTCCATCAACTGCATCAACCGTTGGACCCGCTTCCGATTCGCCGCGTGACCTTCGTGAAGCAGCCACACCGTCATCCGACGGCTGCCGTAGAACGGGGTCTCCAGATACTGCTCGTCGATCAATCGCATCAAACACAGGTTCGCCTCCGTTTCCGCCGCCGCCTCGTAGTACCACGTCGATCGACTCAGCCCCAACAGCTCGCACTGACGACAGACGCTCAAGTCCGGCGAGTCCTCGTCGATCAACTGACGCAGCACGTCCAACGACTCACCGCACTCATTCAGACGCTCCCACTTTTTTTTGAGCCGCTCCAGTTCCATCTTCAACCGACCGATCTGCTCGTACAACTCGGCCACCGATACCTCGTCCGACTCCCCCTTCTTCGGGCGACCCACCGCGCCGAACAACCCCTCGGCTCCGTCCAGCACCAGCCGCTTCCACTGATGGATCTGAGACGAATGAACAGCATAACGGCTCGACAACTGAGACACCGTCTCCTGCTCTCGCAACGCCGCGATCGCAACCTTCGCCTTGAAACTCACACTGTGTGACTTACGCTTGCCAGCCATCTCGATCCTCCCAAAATAGAACTCAGGAAAACTACCTTATTTCCTGGTCCAGTTTTTGGGGTCCACCGTACATTTCGGTGGACTCCCTTAGCGAGTTGCGGACACTGGCCAGCTTGGACCGACCGCACCGGGCACTGCTTCGTCTGCGTCCCGACTTTTGCTCGCTTGCCGCCTGTTCCGCGGGGCCGGACTCGCGCTTCGGCCTGGTTAGTGAAGACCTCCCCGCCTGCCGCCCGTACCTTTCTTCACGTAGAATCCAGGTCGTCGGCTTTCACATTTTTTCCGGCTCTCAGGTACTGGATGCCGAGGGTATTCTTCAACAAATACGTGGCGCCCTGGATCAGTCCGCCCGTGCCGCGAAGGTATTAGGCTTCACGCCTGAAATCATCAACCTGGGAGGAGGCTTCGGCATTCCCTACGGCCCCGACGATGCGGAAATGGATCTGGTGGCAGTTGCCGGAGAACTCCGATCTCTCGTTGAGCAGGCCGCACCTTCCAAACTTATGCTCGAACTCGGCCGATATTTGGTGGCCCAAGCCGGCTGGTATTTGACGACAGTCATTGCCCAGCAGACCCATCAGGGCCGGCCAGCAGTCGTGGTCGATGTGGGCACCCACCAGCGTGGCGACATGTGCGGACTCGGCCTGCGCCGCAAGGGCTTCCCGCCCGTCGTGCTCAGTGGCAGAAGCCTCACGACTTCCGACACATTTACCCTGACAGACGTGTTGGGGTGCCTCAGCCTGCCGTCCGACGTGCTGGCAGAATCCAGCCTGCTGCCGCCGCTTTCCCCAGGCGACGTTTTGGCCTTCCCCAATGCCGGCGCTTATGGGCTCACCGCATCGCCCACCCTATTTCACGGCCATCCGATACCTGCAGAGGTGGCTTTTGCAGGTACAATAACGGAGTTGATCAGGGACCGGCAATCGGCCAGGAGTCTTTTGGAAGGGCAGAATCCTCTGCGAAAAATAAGGACATTCATCGTCCCTGGCTTGTGAACCACGGCACCACTGGGTTCTGCTGGTCGTCTCACCTCGGTCAGGTCAGCCGCTTTGGGCTTCCTCGATAATCCGCATGTGCCTCGCACTCGCGGCCGCGTATGTACCTGCAATCACTTCATTGCCCTACTGATTGCTACGCACCCGCCGTATGGTGATACATGACCACTGTTGGATGGAGAACGCTTGATGATTAACACCGTGCTCAAAGATGCAGTCACCCGGATTGTGACCCGGGTAGCGACGCCGGCCCAATATATCGGCGGGGAACTCAATAGCATCGTCAAGGATCATTCGCAGGTGCGCGGCAAGTTGTGTCTGGCTTTCCCGGACACTTATCAGCTTGGCATGAGCCATCACGGCCTGCAGGTTCTCTACAGTTTGCTGAATGCCGACCCGCAGTGGTCGTGCGAACGGGCCTTCACGCCGTGGATCGATTGGGAAGGCGAACTGCGTGGCCATCGGCTGCCGCTCTATTCGCTGGAAACCTTCACGCCGCTCCGCGAGTTCGATCTGGTCGGCTTCAGCTTGCAGTACGAGGTCAGCTACACGAACGTGCTGACCATGCTCGACCTGGGTGGGATTCCTCTGTTTTCCACGGAACGCCGCGTCAACGACCCCCTCGTCATCGCGGGTGGTCCTGGTGCACAGAACCCGGAACTGCTGGCCCCCTTCGTCGATCTCTTCGTGATCGGAGATGGTGAAGAATCGTTGCCATGGGTGATGGAGAAGTGGGTTTCGCTCAAGGAACGGGCCCTGCGTGAAGGCGATTTGTCGTTCCGTCGAAGGCAGGACATGCTGGCCGAACTCGTCGGCTCATCGACCTGGGCTTATGCCCCGATGTTCTACGAGCCGGAATACCACGCTGATGGCACGCTCGCGGCCGTGCATCGCACGCGGGCCGACGTGCCGAAAGAAGTGATGGCCTGCACGATCACACAGGATTTCGACGCGATTCCGTTGCCGACCCGGCCCGTCGTACCGTTCGTGCAAACGCCGCACGATCGCATTGCCATCGAGATCATGCGTGGCTGCCCGCATCAGTGCCGATTCTGCCAGTCGACGGTGATCAAGCGTCCGCTGCGATTGCGCAGTGTCGAGACGATCGTGCAAGCCGCACTCGAAAGCTATCGCAATACGGGCACCAACGAGATTTCGCTCCTGAGCCTTTCAACAAGCGACTACCCACACTTCGAGGAACTGGTCAAGCGGATGCACGAGGTGTTTCGCCCGCTGGGCGTGGACGTTTCGCTGCCGAGTTTGCGCATTAATCATCAACTGCGATCCTTGCCTCAACTCATGGCCGGCGCTCGCAAGGCCGGCCTGACGCTGGCGCCGGAAGTGGCCCGCGATGACATGCGCGAGCAGATTCGCAAGAAGATCAAGAACGACGACCTGTACGAAGGCTGCAAGGAAGCGTTCAAGAACGGCTGGCAGCGCGTGAAGCTGTACTTTCTGTGCGGCCTGCCGGGCGAACGGGTCACGGACCTGGATGGCATCATCGAAATGTCCGAGATCATCGCGAAGATCGGCCGCGATGTTCGCGGCAAGGCGACGGAAGTCACGGCGTCGGTTTCGAACTTCGTACCCAAGCCACACACGCCGTACCAGTGGAACGGCATGCAAACCCGCGAGTACTTCCGCTGGGCCGGACAGCATCTCCGCAGCAAGTGCCGCATCAAGTCCGTGTCCGTGAAGCAGCACGATATCGAAACGAGCTTGCTGGAGGGCCTACTCACACGCGGAGATCGCCGAGTCGCCCCGGTGCTGTACGAAGCCTGGCGAAAGGGTGCCCGGCTCGACGCCTGGAAAGAGTGCTTCAAGCCGGACATCTGGTGGAAAGCGGTCGCCGACACCGGCGTCGATCTGCCATTCTATGTACATCGCCAACGGCCAATCACGGAACTGCTGCCGTGGGATCACGTGAACGTGAAGAAGGGCCGGGCGTATTTGGAGAAGGAACAGGAACGGAGCTTGATTCAGTTGAACGTGATGGCAGAGGCGGTCGAACCGACAACGGGTTGTGGAGGATAGACATAAAGTTTCGACCAAAGTAGCCCTCTCGCTCCGAGAGAGGGAGGCAAGCAATTCCCACAACGCTTAACTCGTCGATCGGACGAATACGCAACCCTCTCGCGGAGCGAGAGGGTTACTTTTTGGCATGAACGGCACTGGCTCTCCCGGTGCGGGTGGATGCGGAACCAGCCGTTTCGAGATGCGTTCGATGAGTTCCGGAATGCCTTGACCTGTTGACGCCGAGATGCGGGCGGCTCCAGAAAACTCTTCGCCGGGCAATTCGATCAGATCGCACTTGTTCAGAACGACGAGCACTTTCTCCATAGGAGTCGGCACACTCCGTGTGCCGACCTCCGCACACGGAGTGTGCCGACTACTCGGTGCCGCGGCATCAACCACCCACAAACACAAATCGCTTTCCTCAATCGCAGAGTGAGCCCGGCGAATGCCTTCCTCCTCCAGTTCATCCGGCGACTCGCGAATCCCGGCGGTGTCCACGACATCGACCGGCCAGCCATCGAAAGCCAGGGAGACGGAGACCGCATCCCGAGTCGTTCCCGGAATCGGCGACACGACGCTGCGAGTAAAGCCGGCCAGTGCGTTCAACAGCGTACTTTTGCCGGCATTCGGGGCACCCGCGATCACAAGTTTCCAGGGGTCCACCAGGTGCCGGCCGACCCGGGCGTTTCGGACCAACGTTTCGCGATCCGTGTCCTTCTCGACGGCAGCGGCGTATGCACCATGCGCCTGATCGAGCAGGATCGAAACCGTGCGAACCGTGCGGGCGAACGGAAGCAACGCAGCCGCGGTCGGATCGGCGAATAAATTCGGCCACTCTTGCCAGGTCGTTTCCTGAAAGCCGTGCGTTTTGAGTTGCTGGCGAATCCAGGCGATGACGTGTCTGCCGCCGTGACAGTGAATCTCGCAACGATCGGCCGACTTGCGAACGAGAATCACTTCGTCGGCGACAGGATCGCCGAATTTTCCAAACCAGAAGGCAGAATGCGACGCGTTGTCGGGAAGAGTTTTACCAGCACTGGTCCGGAACAGGCTGGAAACGACGGGCCAGCAATCCGGGCCGCTCAGTGCGATCACGGCAATGGCCGAGTTGCCGGGCGGAGTGAGGACGGCTAGCCGATTCATGGCACTCGACTCGCAGCCAGGAAGATTCCTTCGAGCGTCAATGTACTTCGCACTTCCGTGGCAAACTGATAGCGGGATTGCATCAACCCTGCAAGTTTTGGCGACATGTCCCCTCCGGTGAGGAATAGCGTCGGGGCGATCGTGCAGCGACTGGCGAGTTCGCGAATGATTGCGTCGATGCCGCCGGCCACGGCATGAAGAATACCGAGGTGCATCGCGGCCACGGTGTTCTTGCCCGGCGGGCCAGAAGGGAGTTCGGCGCTCAGATCGACCAACGGCAACTGGGCCGTGTGTTCACGAAGTGCCAACGCCATCAATCGCAAACCGGGGAAGATCGTGCCACCCGCGAAATTGCCGTGTTCATCGAGCAGGTCGACGGTGACGGCCGACCCCGCATCGACCAGGATCGCGGGCTGACCCTGTTTGAGATGCGACTTGGCGGCCAGGGCGTTCAGTAGGCGGTCGATGCCCACACGGCCTGGCTCATCGACACTCGCCCCGATCGGCACCTTGGCCGTGGAATCGAGGACCCGAACGTGATCGCCACGCGCTTCTGCCCAGGAGATGAATTCGGTTCTTCGCGGTGGATGAGTCGAGGCCACAGCCCAAATGCGACTACGGGAGGATTTCTCCCCCCTCTCCGTTTCGGGGAGGGGGAGCAAGTCCCACTCTGCAACAAGTTTGTCCCACGCGGTAGGATCATTCGTCGACAAGCCGCGAACGGGCAACACGAGTCCGCGTGCATAGCATCGGCAGAATTTGATGCGGCTGTTGCCGATATCGACAACGGCGTCGACCATTAGACTTCTTCTCGCGTCGCGGTATCGTGTGGCGTGGGCAGGTGTACTTCGACCGTGGGTTGAACGCGTGGCATTTCGTCCAGTCTGGCCACGACGCGATGCATCAGTTTCGCCAACCCTTGACCAGTGACCGCCGAGATCGCTTCCACCTCGAGGCCGATCTCGTCCCGCAGTCGCTTGCAAATCGTCTCGCTGTCCGTCAACTCGGACTTACTGACGGCGATGAACTCCGGCTTCTTTGCCAGTTCGGCCGAATAAAGTTCGAGTTCTTTGCGAATGGTGCGATAGTTCTCGACCGGATCGCTATCGTCGGACGGAAACGGTTCGACGAGATGGATCAACAAACGCGTTCGATCGACGTGCCGCAGAAACTCGTGCCCGAGGCCGACACCCGAATGAGCCCCCTCGATCAGACCAGGCAAATCGGCCATGACGAAGGTGCGATCGCCGCCAACGCTGACCATGCCGAGATTAGGATACTTGGTCGTGAACGGATAGTCGGCAATCTCCGGCCTGGCTCGCGATAGCCGGGAGAGCATCGTCGATTTGCCGGCATTCGGCAAGCCGACCAGGCCGACGTCGGCGATGACTTTCAACTCCATCGAAATCCAGCGTTCCTCGCCCTCGCCTCCCGGTTCGAATTCGCGAGGGGCTCGATTTGTTGCCGAGGCAAACGCTCGGTTGCCGCGTCCGCCGCGTCCGCCCTGGGCGACCGTCACCTGCTGCCCGATCGTGGTGAGATCTTTCAGTACGTGGCCGCGTTCGCGATCGCGGATAATCGTTCCCGGCGGCACGCCGAGGAACAAGTCCTTCGCCATCCGCCCGCTGCACTGTGACGATCCGCCAGGCTGGCCACTGTCGGCACGGTAGTGTTTCTGATGCGCGATGGACGAGAGATTGTCCGCATTCTCGACGGCCCGGATGATGATGGACCCGCCATCACCCCCATCGCCGCCATCGGGACCACCCTTGGGAACGTACTTCTCACGTCGGAAGCTGGCCATGCCTCGGCCGCCGCTCCCTGCTTTTACGAAAATTTCGACTCGGTCTACGAACACGAAATACCTCAACAATCGATCTAGAAAGAACCGAACTCACACAACAGAATTACACGACGCGCACACGCACAATTTTCTTGCTGCCCAGTCGCACCACCAACCCATCCGCAAGTGTCACGGTCGCCTTCCAGTCCGTGATCTTCGTCCGCTCGGGGCCGATGCTCACGGCACCTTCCGTTACCTTGTTGCGTGCCTCGCTATTACTCTTGCAGAAACCGACCTTCACGAGAAGGGCGAGTAGGCCAATTGGCTGCGTTGCTTCGGCGGCGGGAATCGAGACTTCCGGGATAGTGTCCGGGTCCTTCTTGTCGCCGAACTGCTTCTCGAAGTTCGCCTGGGCTGCGGTTGCAGTATCGGCACCGTAGTAAAACGCCACGATATCGCGGGCCAGCGTCTTCTTCGCGATCATCGGGTGCGTTTTGGCCGAATCGACGAGCGTCTCGATTTCGCTCACGGACCGATCGGTGAGCAGCAGGAACCACTCCTTCATCAGGTCGTCCGGAATGCTCAGCGTTTTGCCGAACTGCTGGTCGGCCGATTCGCCGACGCCGACGTAATTGCCCAGGCTTTTGCCCATTCGCCGCACGCCGTCGAGACCGCGAAGGATCGGCAGCGTCACGCAAACTTGCGGTTCCTGACCGGCCGCATCTTGCAGTCTTCGACCCATCATCAGGTTGAACAGTTGCTCGCTGCCGCCGAGTTCGATGTCGGCGTGAATCTCGACGCTGTCGTGCCCTTGCATCAGCGGATACAGGCATTCGTGCAAGTAGATCGGGATCGATTCGGGCCGGCTGTGGAATCGCTTCGAGAAATCGTCGCGTTCCAGTATCCGTTGCACGGTGATCTTGCTGGTCAGGCTCAGCACATCCAGGAATGTGAATTTGCCGAACCAATCGCCGTTGGGCCGGACTTCCGTCTTCGACATGTCGAGGATCTTGCTGATCTGCTTCAGGTAGTCCTGAGCATTCTTCTCGACTTGCTCCTGTGTGAGCCGGGCTCGTGTCTCATCCCGGCCGCTCGGATCGCCCACGAGTGCCGTGTAGTTGCCTATGATCAAAACCGCTTGGTGGCCGAGTTCCTGGAATTGCCGAAGTTTCCTGAGTGGAACCGTGTGGCCTAGATGTACGTCGATGCCGGTCGGATCGATGCCGTACTTCACTCGCAACGGCTTGCCGGTCTTCGCGCTGGCTTCGAGCTTCTTGCGCAAGCCATCCGTCGGCTCGATTTGATCGAGGCCGCGGGCGAGAAGCGTGAGTTGGTCTTCGACGAAAGGCATGAGGGCCAGGCTCGAGTGTTTTGTAGGGTGGGTAGAGGCTTTACGAAACCCACCCTACACCATGTCACGAATGAAACTGATACTTCCCCATCATTTGAAAAGCATGACGGTAATGTCGCACTTCGGGTACACGGGCAGTGGGCGGCCAGCGTAGGGCGAGGATGTCAAACCGCACACCGACGTTCCAGAGTTTTCTTCGCTGCACGAACCGGAGCAAGGCGTTTGTCAGCCGTTTTTGCTTCTCGTGATTCACGGTCGCGGCCAGTTCGTCGAACGTCCGACTTTCACTTGAACGGACCTCGACGACGACAATCGTTTCGCCATCCAGGGCCAACAGGTCGATTTCGCCCAGGCGATCTTCGACGTTCTTGCCGAGGATTCGGTAGCCTTGCTTGCGCAGATATTTGGCACCGGCTCGTTCGGATCGTCTGCCGAACCAGCGTCGCCAAATCGGGATTTTCGCGAATCCGCTGGGAAGCATGCTTGCCTCCGCAAAAACAACCAGCGGTGGGCCGCGACCCACCGCTGTCTGAAAGTCGCATGTATTATTGTAGTAGGCACACTCCGTGTGCCGGGCATTGCCACGGCACACGAAGTATGCCTACTCCATTGCAAACTACTTCGCGACAGGCTTGACCTTCTTGTGGACCTTCTTCGGGGTCGTGGCTGTACCCTTCTTGCGTTCCTTGATGCGGGTCGCCTTGCCCACGCGATCGCGGAGGTAGTACAGTTTCGCCCGTCGCACGCTGCCGGTCTTCTTCACCTCGATCTTGGCAACGCGAGGCGAGAGCAACGGGAAAATACGCTCGACGCCTTCGCCCTGCACGATGCGGCGAACCGTGATGAATTCGTCCGGCTTCTCGCCTTTGATGGCGATCACCGTGCCGTTGAACACCTGGGTGCGACCCTTCTCGCCGAGTTCGATCCAGAAGTGAACGTCAATCGTGTCGCCAACCTGAAACGGCGGGATGGCCCGTTCGCTCGGCTGCTTGATGAGTTCGCTTTGATTCTTGTTCAGCGCGGCGACCTTGGCAGTCTGCTGGGCTTCGATGAGTGCAATCAGTCGGTTTTTCATGGCTATTCTTCAGGTTCGATGTTTTGGGTTTGCTCGCGGCTGCGCCACTCGGACTGTTCTCTTCGCCATTTGGCAATCGCCCCGTGGTCGCCACTCAGCAGAACCTCGGGAACTGTCATGCCCCGGAATTCTCGGGGCCGGGTGTACTGCGGATACTCCAGCCGGCCATCTTCACTGTGGGACTCGTCTGCGGCGGATTGTTCATCGCCCAGCACGCCTGGGATCAACCTCAGTACCGTGTCGATCACCAGCATCGCGGGGACTTCACCGCCGTTGCACACGAAGTCGCCCGCCGAAATCTCGCGTGGCTTCAATTCCAAGCGAATTCGCTCGTCGAAGCCCTCATATCGGCCACACAACAAGAGCAACCTTGGTTTGGTCGCCAAATCCTCGACTACTCGCTGCGTCAACCGTTCGCCGGCCGGGGTGAGCAGGATCAACTCGCCCGGCTCTTTTTCCTTTTGGACTGCCTCGACACAATCGACAATTGGGCCGGGCATCATCACCATGCCTGGTCCGCCGCCAAAAGGCCGATCGTCCACGCTTTTATGTTTGCTGGTCGCCCAATCGCGGATGTTCCAGAGATGGATCTGAATCAGTTCGCGTTGAATGGCCAGCTTGAGTATGCTCTGCGACAGGTATCCCGAAAACAAATCGGGGAAGAGGGTCAGCACGTCAAAGCGCATCGCCTGTTCCCCGGCTCGTATCAGGCCTTGTTCGCGGCATCGGCGGCCTTCGCGGCAGCCAAGGCCTCGAATTTGGCCAGGAACTTGTTCAGGAGAACCGTCACTTTGTGGGACGATTTCGCTCCAACGCTTTGCCAGTACTTCACGCGCTCAGGCAAAAGCGTGACGTTCTTATCGTTGTCCGCGACTTGCGGATCGTACGTGCCGAGTTCCTCGATTACGCGGCCATCATTCGGCTGTCGGCCGTCGATTGCCACGATGCGATAGTAGGCGCGGTGTTTCCGGCCCATCGGCTTCATTCGAATGCGAACCGCCACGGTCGTATCCCCACCAGAAGATCGGTTAAGAGTCGCAAACATTTAGGATAGAAGGCAAACGCGTGTCGCCAAGGGGATTCTCGTTTATCTGATTAGTCCTTCCTCATTGACTGTCCAGCTTCACGGAACCACTCGCCTTCTTCTTGGCGCCATTCATAACGAACACGACGTATTTTTGCTTGGCGGGCACGATCACGCTCAGGTCGGCACTATTCTTGCCTTTCTCCTTGCCCAGCACTCCTTCCTTCAGCGTTTCGGGATCGAAGCCGTCTTTTACAGTGGGGAAGTTTTTTTCCAAGATGACATAAATACTCACCGGTTGATCGGAGGTCATGTTCACCTTCAGCTTTTGCTCGCTGAGCGGAGCGGTCACACTCAAGGTGTACGAATCGCCTGGCTCGATCGAGAATGAAAACTGCTGGTGAATCTTCGAGCAGCCAGTCAGGGCGAACAGGGCGAGTAGCGGAACGTAACGGACGCGCATGAAATCTCCGAACTTAGGAGGTGGATCGTGGTGATGATGATAATCGCCATGTTCGCTTCGGTCCAGCGGGACACGAAGACGAAAATGGCCTGGCGAGTCCGCACCTGCTTGCGTGTTCCGGGCGAAACCTTACAATCGCTGGGAGTTCCTTCACTCGGAGTGCCATGACGGTCGCCATCGCTCAGATTGCGAACACCTACATCGTCAGACACGGGACGATGCGCATGCTCGGCGAGTTTGCCGCCGAGAATGAAGCGGCCTATTCGCGCGGCTCCCGGGTTGTGATCCGAACGGAGCGTGGCCTTGAACTGGGTGACGTTCTGTGTGTCGCGACGGAGCAGGCGGTTGCCTATTTGCCGGAGCCAACCAAGGGCGAGATCGTGCGCTCGATGTCGGCCGAGGATCATCAACGCGAAGAAAAAATCCGCGCCGACTCCAAGGTGCAATTCGAAACCGCAGGCCGGCTGGTGGCCGAGCATCACCTGGCCATGCAACTCGTCGACATGGAGCCGATCTTCGGCGGCGAACGCATCGTGTTCTACTTTCTCTCCGAGAAGCGCGTGGACTTCCGCGAACTGGTGCGCGCCATGGCCCGCGAGTTCCAGGCCCGTATCGAACTGCGGCAAATCGGTGTTCGCGACGAAGCAAAACTGCTTGCCGACTACGGCGATTGCGGCAAGCCCGTGTGCTGCAATACCCACATGACCGTGATGCCCCCGGTCTCGATGCGGATGGCGAAGATTCAAAAATCGACTCTCGACCCGACGAAAATTTCCGGCCGCTGTGGCCGCTTGAAGTGTTGCCTTCGCTTCGAGCAAGATGTGTACGACGAGTTTCTAAAAGAGCTTCCGACTGTTGGCACGCGTATCTTGACGGCCAAGGGACAAGGCCGGGTGTTGGCCCAGGAAATCCTGGCGCGACGCGTGCTCGTGGAATTTGAAGATGGTAGAAGATTGCCGGTAGCCGTGGCGGAGATTCTTACCAAACTTTGATGTCCTCCGTCGACTGTAATGACGGAGGACAACGGACTGAGGACTCGTGACTTCTCTATGAGACACCCCGAGATCGCCGAGATCGTTCGCCGAGATGGGCGTTATGCCTACGAGGCCTACGAATTCATGTTCGAAGCTCTCAGCCATACCCAGCGTCTGCATGGCCGAGCGCCCGTAGCAGGCGAGGAGCCGGGCGCGGATCATCACGTCTCGGGGTCCGAAATTCTCAAGGGCGTTGTGAGTTTGGCTCGGGATGAGTTTGGCTTCCTTGCTCGCACGGTGTTCCAGCAATGGGGCCTGCGAAAAACGGACGACGTCGGTGAAGTCGTGTTCAACCTGATCGAAGCCAATCTGCTGAGCAAAACGGAAATGGATCACCGCTCCGACTTTCAGGACCTCTTCGAGTTGGATCATGCACTCGTGGATGGCTTCTCGATCTCGCTCGATGGCGAGGCACTTCGGACACGTCGAGGTGGGCGATGAAGACAACGCGCATTCGGTTCATCGTGGCCGCCCTATTGTTATTCGGCTGGCTCGGTTGGCTTGGCTATTTGGCGACGACCAAGACGAATCCGGTGATGCTTTCGCGTTCACAAGCCATGGCTTCAACGCATTTCGTGCTTGCGAAAGTGAAGGTTGATGCGTCAACGGGACTACCTGTCCGTGAAGTGGAAATCGAACAAGACCTCCGGCCAAATGGCGAGCCACTCGCGGGGACGATTCGGATTTCGAATCTTCCCGAGGCACGAATTTTCGGGCAATCCTCGCCTTTTTCAGGCCCTGGCCCCTATCTACTCATGTTGACCAAGTCAGCGACCGGTTACGAACTGACACTGCCGCCACGTTCGCCTGGCCACGAGGGACCGATCCGTCCATTGCCATGGGCATATGAATGGAGCGCACCAGGTGTTCCGGAGCAACTGGGCTCGCTGGTCCCACATCGTTAGGATCTTTCCGTTCCCCTGAGTCGTCCGCACACGGAGTGTGCCGACTACGAGGAGTCGCTGGTACGTTAGCGATGAGCGATCCGAACCTGAATTCGACTGGTCCCCTCTCTTTTCCCAACCGGCATTCCCCTGTAAAATTATCGAGTGAATGCGGGCCCGGCTTGTCGGCAAATGCGGGACTAGCTATGGTTATGGGTTCCCGGAGGTTCGCTACTGTAGCACAGGGGTAGTGCAGCGGTTTTGTAAACCGCAGGTCGTGGGTTCGAATCCCACCGGTAGCTTCGGGGTTGCGGGTCGGCCGCAAGTCGATCGGGCGGATGGCAGAGTGGTCTATTGCACCAGACTGTAAATCTGGCCTCCTCGTGAGTTCGGGGGTTCAAATCCCTCTCCGCCCACTGAGGCACGCCCACGGATGGCCATCCGTGGGCGTTCAAGACGCGGGTGTAACTCAGCGGTAGAGTTCCTGCCTTCCAAGCAGGATGTCGTGGGTTCGAATCCCATCGCCCGCTTCGGAAGAAAACGATGAATGATGAGTGATGAATCGGAAACCAGGTCTTGATTCATCACTCATCGTTCATCGTCCATAATTTCGGTGTTGCTGCTGTAGCTCAGTGGTAGAGCACTTCATTGGTAATGAAGAGGTCATGGGTTCAACCCCCATCAGCAGCTTTCGGGATCGATAGGACAAACATGTTCCCGCTACGGTCGGAGCCCGGGAAGGCCGGCGCTCAAACCGATTTATCTCACCATCCGACTTACTGGGGAGCACAATGGCGAAGGCAGTATTTGAGCGTAAAAAACCGCACGTGAACGTCGGCACTATCGGCCATATCGATCACGGCAAAACCAGCCTGACGGCGGCAATCTTGATGCGTCAGGCCTACAAGTACAAGAGCGGGGAAAAAGTAAAAACCTACGCGGAAATCGCCAAGGGCGGTATCGTCCGCGATGCGAACAAGACCGTGACCATTGCCGTTTCGCACGTCGAGTACGAAACGCCGAACCGTCACTATGCCCACATCGATTGTCCGGGCCACGCCGATTACATCAAGAACATGATCACCGGTGCCGCCCAGATGGACGGGGCCATTCTGACCGTAGCCGCCAACGACGGCCCAATGCCGCAAACCAAGGAGCACTTGCTCCTCGCTCGCCAGGTCGGCGTGCCAAGAATCATCGTTTTCATGAATAAGGTCGATACCGTCGACGATCCGGAACTGCTCGATCTGGTGGAGTACGAACTCCGCGATCTGCTCAAGAAGTACGACTACCCGGGCGATGAGATCCCGATCATTCGCGGGCAGGCGAAAGCCACCATCGATTGCAGCGGCACCGACGACAACAATCCTGGCTGCAAGTCAATCGATCAGCTCATGGAAGCGCTGGATACCTACTTCCCAGTGCCGCAACGTGAAGCCGACAAGCCGTTCCTCATGAGCATCGAAGACGTGTTCTCGATCAAGGGCCGTGGTACGGTTGCCACGGGCCGCGTCGAGCGCGGTCGAGCCAAGGTTGGCGACGATGTCGAAATCATCGGCCTGAAGAAGGACAACACCAAGACGGTCATCACGGGCATCGAGCAGTTCCAAAAGACCTGCGAAACGGCCGAGGCCGGCGACAACGTCGGTTGCTTGCTCCGAGGTATCGAGCGTGAAGGCATCGAGCGTGGCCAGGTGCTTGCCAAGCCGGGCAGCATTACCCCACACACGCGGTTCAAGGCAAACATCTATGTGCTGACCGGCGAGGAAGGTGGCCGCAAGACCCCGTTCTTCGCGAAGTACAAACCTCAGTTTTACTTCCGCACAACGGACGTGACCGGCGGTATCATCGAACTCCGTTCTTCGGACGGAAATGCCGCTGAAATGGCCATGCCGGGTGATAACCTGGATGTGACGGTCGAGTTGCTTCCGGAAATGCCGGTTGCCATGGACGAAGGACTTCGCTTCGCCATCCGCGAAGGTGGCCGAACCGTGGGCTCGGGCGTTGTGACCAAGATTCTGGTATGAGTTCGCGAGGGGACAGGAAACAGGAGTCCGGAAACAGTAACTACCGCGAGCGATGTTCCGCAACGACGGCGTCCATTGTTCGTGAATACTGTCTCCTGGCCCCTGATTTCTGGCTCCTGATTACAGGGGCGTAGCTCAATTGGCAGAGCACTCGTCTCCAAAACGAGCGGTTGAGTGTTCGATTCACTCCGCCCCTGCTACATTAGATGTGAAGAATTCGTGGACCGGATTGTTAGCGCCCGCCTCGCTCATCGAGGCGGGCGGTCGTTTTGATAATGGCCCGGCAAGATGCCCGGGCTCTTACCGGGTGAACAGGATAGCCTCATGGCCGTTGCTGCAGAGAATTCAAACCCCCGATCAAAGAACGCCTCCGATGGCATGGGCCTGCTCGGCGTCAGCCTGATCGGTGCGTTGTTGGTGATCGTCTTTGTTTCCCTCGTTCTGCGTGGCGTGCCGTGGCTTTGGCAACTCGCGGCCAGTTCGATGGACATCAAGGATCAAATCGTTCTGTTCGGCGTGCAAGCCGGATTGCAACTGACGGCGGCCGGCGCGCTTCTCTATGCCGGGTCGCGGCTGGGAACCGGGCGAAAGGCGACTGGAATTCGCGGCGGAATTTTCCTGATGATGAGCGTGGGATTCGTCAGTATTTTTTCGGCCGACGCCCTTTTTCACATTTCGGATCACGTGGGTAAGGTCGGGCTCAACTTCGGTAGCATCGTGGCCATGCTGTTCCACATGGTGATCCTGTTCCTGATCGTGCAGATGTTTCGAACCGGGCGATTCACAAGGTGGTCGCTGGCTTTGGACCAAGCTGGGTGGTTCGACACCCATACTCACAAGCGAACCCAGGGCCTTCTCGTTCGTCGGCTCACAATCGTGGGCTTCCTCGGTATTGCGATCACCGGCATCTGGACTTTGTTCCAGCACAACTATCTCCCACAGAATGCGGACGTACGCGTGGCGACTTCGGAGCGAGGTGATTTGTCCAGCACGGAACAATCGGATCGCCGAGGCGACTGGGTGATCTTCGGCGCGACACTGGAGCCACTGGCGATTCCGAGCAAAGACATCACAGCTGTAGACAAAGAGAAAATCCAGATTGAAAACCGCGGACGTCCGCGAGTCGAGGGCGGATTCACCCTGCTGCCCGATTTGAAATTCACAATCCCAATGATTCTGTTCGGATTGTCGGGCTGGCTCGCCTGGCGAGTTGTAAACTACCCGACCTTCGCGGACTTTCTCATTGCCACGGAAGCCGAGATCAACAAGGTATCCTGGTCGTCCCGGAAAGCACTGTATCGGGATACGATTGTTGTTCTGGTTTCCCTGGTGTTGCTGACATTATTCCTGTTTGTGGTCGATATGTTTTGGAGTTGGTTCCTGAGCCAGGAATGGGTGATGATTCTGCCGACCCAAAGCGAGCTCCCGCCGAAGGAAGATTCCAAGCCTGTCACCGAGTGGTAACCCCCAGGCCCGTGTGGGGCAGTTGAAATGGACGACGAAGTGAACGAAGCATCGACAACCGTAGAAGAACCCGAAGCCCCTCAGACCGAGGCGGCCACGGCTGTTGCCGAACCACCGGAAGCTGCTTTGCTGGAAGCGGCCGCTGCCGAGCCTCAAAGCCAGAAGAAGTGGTACGTCGTCAAGGTCCAAAGCGGACGCGAAGATTCGATTCGCGGCGCCCTCGAGCGACGGGTGAAGCTCGAAAACCTGGAGCCGTACGTCGGCCGCATCGTCGTGCCGGTCGAAAAGGTGACCGAGGTCCGCGATGGCAAGCGGCGGATCAAGAAGGTCAAGAAGTTCCCAGGCTATTTGTTCTGCGAAGTCGAGTTCAACGAGCATGTGCTCTACCTGTTCCGGGAAACTTCAGGCGTTGGCGATTTCGTGGGCGGCAGTTTGACCAAGCTGCCGCAACCGATGAGCGACCGCGAAGTTCAACGAATGCTGTCCGATCAGGAAGAACTCGGCGAGGACGGCAAGACGGCGAAGAAGGGAACGGAAGAAGTCACGGGCAAGGGCCGCATCAAGCTCGATTACGACACGGGCGATACGGTCAAGGTCCGCGAGGGCATGTTCGCGACCATGGAAGGGCCGGTCAAGGAAATCGCCGACCGCGATAGCCAATCGCCGAAGGTGAAGGTGGTGTTAGCCATCTGGGGTCGGCCGGTCGAAGTCGACCTGGATTATTGGCAGGTTGATCGGGTTTAGTTCCCAGTCGGTCCCATTTGGCCTCCGGTTCTGATGGGACTTCGGTAATCTTCAACTATTTGTGCGTTCTCGCCTAGCCGGCTGAGTCCGCTATTTATAGGTTATTTCGTCTATGGCCAAGCAAGTCACTGCCTTCGTTAAACTGCAATGTCCGGGCGGACAAGCCACTCCCGCGCCTCCAGTTGGGCCCGCATTAGGTGCCCACGGCGTGAATATCGGCATGTTCGTGAAGCAGTTCAACGAGAAGACGGCGCAACTGAAGGGAATGATGACCCCGGTGGTCATCACGGTGTATTCGGACCGTTCGTTCGAGTTCATCATCAAGTCCCCGCCTGCGGCCGTGCTCCTCAAGCAGGCAGCCGGCATCCCGATCGAAAAGAAGCAGGGCGGCAAGCAGATCCCTGCCGAAGAACTTGCAAAGAAGTCCGGTAAGTACAAGGGCTTCAAAGTCACCAAGAAGCAGGTCCGCGAGATTGCCGAGAAGAAGAAGAACGACCTCGGTGCACGGGACGCGGACCACGCGGCCCGAATCATCGAAGGTACCGCCCGTAGCATGGGGCTAACGGTCGAAGGATAAGATCACCTGGCCACGGGGGAGGGCTAACCGCCCGCAGACCCCGGCCGAAAGGAAGATAATGGCTACTGAACCAGCCGCACCGGCGGCCGAAGAGACCGCATCGGCACCTCCCGCAGCAACAGCCGAGGCTTCAGCTGCGCCTGCAGCAACCAGCACTGGTGGCCAGTCGTCGTTGCAAAAGAAAAAGAAGAAGGCCGGCGTTCCTCCTCGTCGCGGCAAAAAGCTCCGCAACCAGTTGAAGAATCAGCAGCAGCGGCTCTCCAAAGAAGGCACCGTCCCGATCAAGAAGGCGCTCGCGACTCTGAAGTTGATGAAGCGTGCCAAGTTCGACGAGACCGTCGAAATCCACATGAAGCTGGGCGTGGATACCAAGCAGGCCGACCAAGCCGTTCGCGGCTCGGTTCCACTTCCGCACGGACTTGGCAAAGCGGTTCGGATTGTCGTGTTCTGCCAGGGCGACGACGTGGCCAAGGCCAAGGCGGCCGGCGCGGAGTTCGCGGGCGGAACCGATTTGATCCAAAAGATTCAGGGCGAAAACTGGCTCGATTTCGATGTGGCTCTCGCCGCCCAGGGCATGATGGGCCAGGTATCGCGACTCGGTAAGGTGCTCGGGCCACGCGGCCTGATGCCGACTCCGAAGGCTGGCACGGTCATCGCCGCGAATGGCGACATTGCAGCCGTGATCAAGGAATTCAAAGCTGGCAAGGTCGAGTATCGTGCGGATGCCGGCGGTTGTGTTCACGCCGGTGTCGGCAAGTTGAGTTTCGATGAAGAGAAGCTGGTTGAGAATATTTCGGTGTTTGTCGAGCAGGTCCGAAACTCCAAGCCGGTTGGAGTACGCGGCAACTATATCGAGTCGATTTTTGTCTCGGCCACGATGTCGCCTGGAATTCGCGTGACCGTCTAAGTTGTCCTTTGTCTGCCGTCCTCATCCCCATCGGGTTGACTGAGGACTCCGGACTCTGGACTGGGGACTGAGAAGATGAGCAAGCTCGTCAAAAGCATGGAACTCGCCGCTCTGGAGAAGTCGTTCTCCGGGGTGCGCGATCTGGTGTTGATCACGCCGGACAAAGTAGACTCGACCATGGACTTCAATTTCCGCAAGAAACTGCGGGAAAAGAAGGTTAAGGTTCAGATGGTCAAGAATTCGCTCGTCAAGCGTGTGTTCGATGCGCAGGGAGTGAAGCTGTCGGACAAGATCTGGTCCGGCACAACGCTAATCGCCTGGGGCGGCGATTCGATCAAGGATCTGTCCAAGGCCGTGGACGGCCTGATCAAGGAGATCGAGAAGAAGGATCCCAAGGCCAAGGACAAGCTCAAGGTCAAGCTGGCCGTCGCAGATGGGCAAACCGTGACCCTGGCTGCGGCAATGGCCATGCCGACTCGGCTTGAGGCGATTGGCGATATTATCGCCATGATCCTCGGCCCAGCGTCGAGCATTGCGGGTGCCCTCACGGGACCAGCATCCGAGGTCGCCGGTCAGATTGCCACGATCGCGGCAAGAAAAGAAGAGCCGGTCGCCGCAACGATTGCGGAGACAAAAGAAGAGCCGGTGGCGGCTCCGGCTGCCTGAACTAAAAGTGGGATAGGCCTCCAGGCCTGTCCTAAGTGAGACAGGCCTGGGGGGCCTGTCCTACTCCCGAAGCTATTACGCTTTGCCGCCCGCTTCAGCGGCATGTCTCCATAAGGATTGAGGTTTTTACCATGGCTGATACTGCTGTTGCTCCGGAGATCAAAGATCTCGGGGACAAAATCGCGAAATTGACGATCATCCAAGCCGTCGCGCTCAAGGACTATCTCAAGTCAGAATACAAGATTGAGCCAGCCGCTGGAGGCGGTGGTGGCGGTGGTGGCGCGGCTCCGGCTGCAGCAGCCGAACCGGTTGCCGCTCAGACGGAATTCTCCGTCATCCTCGAAGCGGGCTTCGATGCCGCCAAGAAGATCGGCATCATCAAGGTCGTCCGCGAAATCGCCGGCCTCGGTTTGGCCGAAGCCAAGGCTTTCGTGGAAGGTGCCCCGAAGGCAGTCAAGGAAGCCGTGGAGAGGCCAGCGGCCGAGAAGATCAAGAAGTCTCTCGAAGACGCTGGTGCCAAGGCGACCATCAAGTAGGGACTTTCGGGCCGCATCCGGCGAATCGGATGCCAAATTGGAAAAAATGGTCCCGGGGTATCGACTTCGTCGATTCGCCCCGGTACGATAACATTTACGCAACCCTCACAATCGCCGTTTTCAGCAATGACCGTGCTTCTGGCAGGGTCTGACTGTGGCGATTGACTGAGGTTCCCTCGGTTTTGGAATCGAGGGGCGATTGCAACCATTGCCGCTGTGGTGACAATGCGTACTTATCGATCGCAGCCCCTTCGTTCGTTTCTCTCTCCAAGATTCTGCAACGTGCCCCCGCAATGGGACGACCCCAACGCGAGCAGTGCCGCTCTGTTTAATTTACTGGCGGACGGACGTATCTACCTGCTCTCATAACCGAATCGCAGCTCCGAAGCAAGGTCCACTAACCGCACGTGGGCTTGTTCGTCGCGTTATAACCCCTCGGGGAGTATCTGCATATGGCCATCCCAGCTCAGCGCACCATATTACCGACCAATGTCCGAAACTTCGGGCGTGACCTCGATGCCGTCGAGGTTCCGCCTCTCACGGAAGTGCAGCTTAACTCCTACACCCGCTTCTTGCAGCTGGATGTGCCGCCTAATAAGCGCACGCCCACCGGGCTCGAAGGGGTCCTCCAGGAAATCTTCCCGATCGAGAGCTACGACAAGAAGATCTCGGTCGAGTACGTGAAGTACGAACTCGGCAAGCCTCGATACGAACCCGATGAGTGCCGGCAACTGCGTCTGACTTATGGTCGGCCGTTCAAAGTTTGGCTGCGCCTTCGCAAGGCTGACGGCAGTGCCGTCGAAGAAGAAGTATATCTGGGCGATATGCCCATCATGATTGGTGGCGGCGAGTTCATTATCAATGGTGCGGAGCGTGTGGTTGTCTCGCAGCTCCACCGCTCACCCGGCGTGGACTTCGTTCAGGAAATCGATGGCGACCTGAAGCTGCATTCGTGCCGCATCATCCCGGAGCGCGGAAGCTGGATCGAGATTAACGTCACCAAGAAGGGCAACTTCGCGGTCCGCATCGATCAGTCCGGCAAGTTCTCCTCGATGACGCTGCTGCGGGCGATGGACCCGGAGTATTCCTCCAGCGCATCGCTCATTCGGCAGTTCCACCAGCCGGAAATCGTCAAGTTGAAGACTCCGGAAGCACGGGCACGCATAGTCGGGGACCCTGAAAAAGAGATTCCCCCGATGGTGGCAGACGACGATGTGATCGATCCGGTTTCGGGTGAAGTGTACGTGGATGCCGGCCAGCCATTTACCAAAGAGGCCATGGATCGAATCGTCACGTCGAGCTTGAAGGAAGTTTCGGCACTGGCCCCGCAACGCGATCCAATCATCCTCGAGTCCATCAAGGACGACGGCACGCAGTCCCACGAGGCCGCGTTGTTGAAGATCTACCAGAAACTGCGTCCGGGTAACCCGCCGCAACTGGAGAAGGCTCGGGAGTTGTTCAAGGAAAAATTCCTCGATCCGAACCGCTATCGCCTGGGTCGGGTTGGTCGCTTCCGCGTGAACCGAAAATTCGACCAGAACGTTCCGGAAACGGAAATGACCCTCCGGGCCGTGGACTTTGTCAACGCGATCAAGTACCTGCTCAAGTTGCGCGAGCCCAACAAGTCGAAAGAGGACGATGCTCGTTACGCCATCGACGACATCGATCACCTGGGCAATCGCCGCTTGCGAACGATCGACGAGTTGGCCGCCGACGAAATGCGCAAGGGCTTCCTGAAGCTCCGGCGAACCGTGCAGGAGCGCATGGCCTCCCGCGCGGAAGAAGAAATGTCGCCCCGCTCGCTCATCAATCCGAAGAGCGTGTCCGCCGCGATCGAGTACTTCTTCGGCCGCAGTGAGTTGTCGCAGGTCGTCGATCAGACCAACCCGTTGTCACAGCTCACACACGAGCGTCGACTGTCCGCCCTCGGGCCAGGCGGCTTGAATCGCAAGCGTGCCGGCTTCGAAGTGCGCGACGTGCATATCTCGCACTACGGGCGTATTTGCCCAATCGAGACCCCCGAAGGAACGAACATCGGCCTGATTTCGAGCCTCTCGATCTATAGCCAAATCGACGAGTACGGCTTCCTGATCACACCGTACCGCAAGGTGAAGAACAAGAAAATCACGGACGAGGTCGTCTGGTTGCGAGCCGATGAAGAGGCCCAACTCAACATCGTCCCGGCCGACACGCCAACCGAGAACGAGAAGATTTCGGAAGAACGAGTCAACGGCCGCTATGGTGGCGACCTGAAGCAACTCGACGCCGCCAAGGTCGAGTTCGTGGACGTTTCTCCCAAGCAGATGGTCGGTGTCTCCGCGGGGCTCATCCCGTTCCTGGAGCACGACGACGCGAACCGGGCACTGATGGGTTCGAACATGCAACGGCAAGCGGTGCCGTTGCTCGTGACCGAACCTGCATTGGTGGCCACCGGAATCGAAATCGAAGTCGCCAAGCACTCCGGCATGGTCGTCCGTGCCAAGAAAGCGGGCATCGTGACCTATGTCGATGCCGCTCGAGTGAAGATCGATGAGGATGAATACGTCTTCCGCAAGTTCGTGGGCTTGAACGAGCGCACCTGTCAGAACCAGAAGCCGATCGTGAAGCTGGGCGAAAAGGTGAAGACGAACCAGATCATCGCGGATGGGGCGGCAACGCATAAAGGCGAGATGGCGCTCGGCCGCAATGTGCTGGTCGCGTTCATGTCCTGGGAGGGTTACAACTTCGAGGACGCCATTATCATCAGCGAGCGACTGGTGAAGCACGACACTTATACATCGATTCACATCGAGGAATTCGACATCGAAATCCGCGAGACCAAGCTCGGCAAGGAAGAGTTTACCCGCGATATTCCGAATGTTTCGCCCAAGGCCCTCGGGAACTTGGACGAGCATGGCGTGGTGCAGATCGGTACGTTCGTCAAGCCAGGCGATACGCTCGTCGGCAAGGTTTCGCCCAAGAGCCGCAGCGAACTGACTCCGGAAGAAAAGCTGCTGCACGCGATCTTCGGACGATCGGGTGAAGACGTGAAGAACGATTCGCTCGAAGTGCCGTCGGGTGTGGAAGGCGTCGTCATCGACACGCAACGGTTCAGTCGCAAAACCTCCATGACCGAGGACGAACGCAAGAACCTCGATAAGCAGCGCGATCAGATCGAAGCGAAGTACGGCAAGCTGATTGCCGACCAGTTCAAGGGATTCATCAAGGACCTGGCTCACGCGCTCGATCGCAAGGAGAAGGACCTGAAAGATCCGGCCACGGGCAAGCAACTCGGCGACGACAAGGACATTGCGGTGGCCACGCAGGCGGCCGCGTTCAAGCTGGAAAACCTCGACATTCGTTCGCCGGAAAAGGAGAAGAAGTCGCGAGAATTGTGGAAGAAGTACAACGACCGCATCCAGCTTCTTGTCGAGGAACGCGAACGGCGCATGAACTCGTTGAATCGGGGCGATGAACTGCCGAGCGGTGTGCAGCAGATGGTCAAGGTTTACGTGGCCACCAAGCGTGTTATCTCCGTCGGCGACAAGATGGCCGGACGTCACGGTAACAAGGGCGTTATCTCGAAGGTTCTTCCCGAGGAGGACATGCCGCACCTTGCGGACGGGACGCCGGTCGACATTCTTTTGAATCCGCTGGGCGTGCCGAGCCGTATGAACGTCGGTCAGATTTTGGAAACTCACTTGGGGTACGCGGCCGCCAAGCTTGGCTTCAAGGCCATCACGCCGGTCTTCGACGGGGCGACCGAGGAAGAAATTCGGGAGGCCCTCAAGGAGGCCGGTTACAACGAGTCGGGCAAGAGCGTGCTGTACGACGGCCGCACGGGCGAACGATTCGATCAGGAAGTGACCGTCGGCTACATCTACATGCTCAAGCTGCATCACTTGGTCGACGACAAGGTGCATGCCCGAGCTACGGGGCCGTACTCGCTCATCACGCAGCAGCCGCTCGGTGGCAAGGCCCGCTTCGGCGGCCAGCGCTTTGGTGAGATGGAAGTGTGGGCACTGGAAGCGTACGGTGCCGCCTACATCTTGCAGGAATTGTTGACCGTGAAGTCGGACGACGTGGAAGGCCGCACCAAGATTTACGAATCGATGGTGAAAGGCGAGAACACGCTGGAAGCCGGCACGCCCGCCAGCTTCGACGTGTTAACGCACGAAATTCGCGGCCTGGGTCTGAACATGCAGATGGAAAAGAAGAGAGTCCTCTGAGAAGAGGACAGAAACCAGAGGAGAGAGGACAGAAGCCCGCTGTCATTTGTCCTCTGTCATTTGTCCTCTGTTATCTGTTTTCTGTCCTCTGATCTTTGACCTCTGAACTGGGGGTATTTCATATGAGCACTGCTACCGCCAATCCGCCTGTGGTTCCGCCTCCCGCTGGGGCCGGCGAATCCACGAGCTACGACCGCATCAACGATTACGGAGCGGTCCGTATCTCGCTGGCCAGCCCGCACGATATCCGTTCGTGGTCCTTCGGCGAAGTGAAGAAGCCGGAAACGATCAACTATCGAACCTATCGTCCGGAAAAGGACGGCCTGTTCTGCGAGAAGATCTTCGGCCCGGAAAAGGACTGGGAGTGTACCTGCGGCAAATATCGCGGCATGAAGTACAAGGGCATGATTTGCGACCGTTGCGGCGTGAAGGTCACGCACTCGCGCGTTCGCCGCAAGCGCATGGGGCACATCGAGCTTGCCGCTCCGGTCGTGCATATCTGGTTCTTCAAGGCCATGCCGAGCCGCCTGGGCACGCTGCTGGACATGAAGACGAGCAGTCTCGAGAAGATCATCTACTTCCAGGATTATGTGGTCGTTGATCCCGGACAAACGAACCTCAAAGAACGCGAATTGCTGACGGAAGACCAGTATCGCCTGGCCGTCGAGACCTACGGGCACGACGCCTTCGAGGCGGACATGGGGGCCGAGGCCATCAAGAAGCTTCTGGAGAAACTGAATCTCGTCGATGAATCGACTCGCCTTCGCGATCTGCTCGACAAGGAAAACAAGAAGGACAAGTCGTCCAAGCAGAAGCAGCGCGATTTCGTCAAGCGGCTCAAGATCATCGAGAGCCTGCGTGACTCCCCGAACAAGTGCGAGTGGATGGTGCTCGAATGCATTCCGGTCATCCCGCCAGATTTGCGCCCGCTCGTATTGCTCGATAGCGGCAACTTCGCGACCAGCGATTTGAATGACTTGTATCGCCGCATTATCAATCGCAACAATCGACTGAAGAAGCTCGTCGATCTCAATGCGCCGGAAGTGATCATCCGCAACGAGAAGCGCATGTTGCAGCAGTCGGTCGATGCGCTCTTCGATAACAACCGTTGCAAACGGCCGGTGCTTGGTTCGTCGAACCGGCCCCTCAAGTCGCTCACGGACATGATCAAGGGCAAGCAGGGTCGCTTCCGCGAGAACCTGCTCGGCAAACGCGTGGACTATTCCGCGCGCTCGGTCATCGTCGTCGGTCCGGAACTCAAGCTGCATCAGTGCGGCCTGCCCAAGAAGATCGCGCTCGAACTCTTCCAGCCGTTCATCATTCGCCGGCTCAAGGAACTGGGCCTCGCGGATACGATTAAGTCGGCCAAGAAGATGCTCGAGCGTAAGGACGACCACGTTTGGGACATCCTTGAGGAAGTGACCAGATCGCACCCGGTCCTCTTGAATCGTGCGCCCACGTTGCACCGCATGGGCATCCAGGCCTTCGAGCCCGTGCTGATTGAAGGAAACGCGATCCGCATCCACCCGTTGGTCTGCAAGGGCTTCAACGCGGACTTCGACGGCGACCAGATGGCGGTGCATTTGCCCCTTTCGATCGAGGCGCAAGTGGAGGCCCACGTCTTGATGATGTCCACCAACAACATTTTCAGTCCCGCGAATGGCAATCCGATTATCACGCCATCCCAAGACATCGTGATGGGTTGCTATTACCTCACCGCTGCTCGCGGCGAGGAGGGCGAGAAAATCGAGGCCGGTGACGGCATGATCTTCCATAGCCCACAGGAAATGTTCAACGCGTACCAACAAAATCGCCTGGGCGTGCATGCCAAGGTTCGCGTCCGATTGCCGATCGACAAGAAGTTCATCACGGAAATCCGCACCGAGAAGGGCTACGTGGTCGAGGAACTTCCACGCAAGGCGAACGGGCTGGTCTCCACGACCGTGGGGCGATTGGTCTTCAACGACATCTTGCACCCGAAGATGGCGTATTACGACCTGTCCCTTTCGAGCAAGCACCTGTCGCGCATCATCGCCGACTGCTACCAGGTCTTGGGCCGCAAGGAGACGATCACGCTTCTGGACCGAATGAAAGAGACCGGCTTCCGCGAGTCCACCAAGAGCGGCCTGTCGTTCGCCGCCAGCGATCTGCGCACGCCGGCCAATAAAGAAGCGATTCTGAGGGACAAGGACAAGGAAGTCGACAAGCTGCGCAAGCAGTTCGAGCGTGGCTTCATCACCGAGCAAGAACGTTACAACAAGGTGCTCGAACAGTGGGGCGATGCCCGTGAGAAGATCACGAGTACCCTCATGGAAGCCCTCAAGAACGATCGCCGCAAGGACCAGACGACGGGCAAGGAAGTTCCGTACATGAACCCGATTTTCTTGATGGCCAACTCGGGTGCCCGAGGTGGTGTCGAGCAAATTCGCCAGCTTGCCGGCCTCCGCGGCTTGATGGCCAAGCCATCGGGCGAAATTATCGAAACGCCGATCAAGTCGAACTTCCGTGAAGGCCTGACGGTGCTCGAGTATTTCTCCAGTACGCACGGTGCCCGTAAGGGTCTGGCCGATACGGCACTCAAGACCGCCGACTCGGGCTACCTAACTCGTAAGCTCGCGGACGTCGCGCAGAACGTCGTCATCACGATGTACGATTGCGGGACAACGCAAGGCATTACGAAGGGAGTCATGTACAAGGGCGACGAGGTCGATCGCACCCTGACCGAGGGTATTCGTGGCCGTGTTAGCCGGAACGAGATTCGCGACCCGCTCACGGGCGAACCAATCGTCACCGAAAACGAGATGATCACGCCGGCTATCGCCAAGAACCTCGAAACGAAGGGGCTCGACAAGATCAGCGTTCGCAGTCCGATGACCTGCCAGGCACCGCTGGGCGTTTGTCGATGCTGTTACGGCATGGACTTGGCCACAGGTGCTCTCGTCGAAGACGGAATGGCCGTCGGCATCATCGCCGCTCAGTCGATTGGCGAGCCGGGCACGCAGCTCACGATGCGTACGTTCCACATTGGTGGTATCGCCAAGAACACCTCGGCTGAAAGCGATCGCAAGACCCGTAAAGGCGGCATCGTGTCTTTTGAGCGCGTCACGCCGATCGTCCACGAAGTGAAGGATGCCGCGGGGCACATCACCCGGCGAACCTTGGCCCTCACGCGCACCGGCGAAATTCTCATCTACAAGGACAAGGACAAGAATACGCCCCCGGTCGAGCGTTACTCGATCCCGAACGGCGCTGAGTTGCTGGTGAAGGAAGGACAGGAGATCAAGCCAGGCGAACGGTTCTGCCAGTGGGATCCGCACATGACGCCCATCATCGCGGAGGTAGGTGGCAAGGTTCGCTTCGAGGACCTCAAGGAGAACGAAACCTTCCGCAAAGAGAAGGACTCGAGCGGCACCGATCGTTTCATCATCATGGAGCACAAGGGGGACCTTCACCCAACCATCGTGATCGAGGACGGTCGTGGCAACATTCTCAAGGCCTACTTCATTCCGGAACGGGCTTATCTGGAAGTGAAGAACGGCGAAACCGTGAGTGCGGGGCACATTCTGGCCAAGACGCCAAAGGAAGCGAGCGGAAACCAAGACATCGTCGGTGGATTGCCTCGGGTGACGGAAATCTTCGAGGCACGTCGTCCGCGTGACCCGGCCGTCATGGCCGAGATCGCCGGCAAGGTCAGACTTGGCGATAAGAAGCGTGGCAAGCGCATCATTTGGGTTCAGCCGGAAGACGAGAAGGGCCGGGCGATCGGCGAAGAGAAAGAACACCAGGTTCCGCACGGCAAGCAGCTTCGCGTGTCCACTGGAGACTACGTCAAAGAAGGCGAAGCGCTCGTCCAGGGACCGCTGGTGCCGCACGATATTCTTCGAATCATCGGTACTGAGGCTCTGCAAGAGTATCTCGTGCGTGAAGTCCAGTCGGTCTATCGCAGCCAGCGCGTGGACATCGACGATAAGCACATCGAGATCACTGTCTCGCAGATGCTCCGCAAGGTGAAGATCAACGAGATGGGCGACACGAATTTGTTGCCGGGCTCTGTGATGGACAAATTCGTGTTCATGGCCGTGAACGATCGCCTCATGAACGAGTGTGTGCGGATCAAGGGCAAGGGAGAATCGTCGTTCGAGGTCGGCAAGATCGTCAGCCGTGAGGCCTACGACGACGAGTGTACCCGCATCGAGGTCGATGGCGGTAAGAAACCGACCTGGGAATCGCCGACACCGGCGACCAGCGAAGTGGTATTGCTCGGCATCACCAAGGCAGCCGTGCAGTCGGAAAGCTTCATCAGTGCCGCATCGTTCCAGGAAACGACGAAGGTTCTGACGGAAGCCGCCCTGGCTGGCAAGGCGGACTACCTCGTGGGCTTGAAGGAGAACGTGATCCTCGGTCACTTGGTCCCAGCAGGCACGGGCTTCAACATTCACCTGAATTCGGAAGTTCGCATCAATGCCCCGGAAGGGGAGGAGATGTCGGACAGTGCCGCTTCGGAAGTGCTGACCGCGACGCCGGCTTGATTCAGCGTTCAGAATGAAATGCAGGCGAGGCCGACCGTGCAAACGGTCGGCCTCGTTCGTTTTCAAAGTGGCACGACGCGGAGCGTCGTGAAAAAACTCGGTAGCTCATTGTCGCATTTCGCTCCGAGGTTGTACAGGAATCTATGTGGGATAGGCCTCCAGGCCTGTCCTGATGAATTTCGTAACATTTGTCGCTGCTCTTTCGGCAGGCCTGGAGGCCTACCGCAAAAATTTTTGATTGATGCAATTCTGACATCACGACGCGGGGCATCCTTTGGCGGCTACCGCCCTGCTCGCCCACGCCATTGCGTCATCGAAGTCGTCACGCCCAGTCGCCTGCAGATAAACGAGCAAAGCGATCGCGGCATCAGGCTCGCCACCGAGTAAAGGAGCCGGGCCGATCGCGGCAGCATGACAAATTCGCTCCCTCGTTCGGCCGCCCGGCAAACTGCCTTCGCGACATATTCGGGAGTCAAAAGCGACGTCAGGCGAGCAGGCTTAACCCCTTCAAACAGCCCGGTTGAAATGTAACTCGGGCAGATTGTCGAGACACGAAGGTGTCGCTGCCCATGTTGTCGCAGTTCTTCCCGCAAAGATTCCGAGAAGCCCAACACGCCCCACTTGCTGGCTGCGTAAGTCGAGGCCAACGGCAACGCCAGCACGGCCGCGGCACTGGCAATGTTCACCAGCCGAGATTCGGGCCGCGCGATCAAGTCGGGCAAAAATGCATGGGTCACTGCGATGAGCCCCGAGAGATTGATCGCGATTGTGGCGAGATGACGATCGAGCGGAATGCTCCCGAACTCGCCGCCAAACACGGTCCCGGCATTGTTCACGAGCACATCGATGGGGCCATGGTCGCGGTGGAGTTGTTCGCGGACGGCAATGATTTGTTCGGCTTGCGTGACATCGAAGGCGTAACCGGATGCGTGAAATCCCATCCCGAAAATCTCGGCCACGACTGATTCTACGCGGGGGAGTTCACGATCGGTAACAATCACTGCCGAGCCGACACGGGCGAACTCGAGTGCAATTGCCCGCCCCAGACCGTGCCCGGCCCCGGTGATCAAGACACGCTTGCCCGCGAGTTGCATGATTGTTCCCCCTTACCTGATCGATTCTTACCTGTGAACTTCCCTGCAAGTTGCTGAGAAGTACCTCATAGTAGTCCGTACACTCCGTGTGCCGACTACTATGCCTGCGGTTCAACAGCTAAGTAAGAGAGTTGGGATACGGGCAAGCTGTCGGGAACGCCTCAGCCATCATCGAGATCAAAGCAGACAATGTTCTCCGTGCCCGCTTTCACTTCCCGCTCGAGGCCCGACTTGGACGGGTTGCGGTACTTCGCGGGCAACCCGGGATAAGGTCGCTCGGCTGTGGGCGGTTCGACGGTCCCGGCCTTTGGGGCGACGGCGATTCGATACCAGCCTGGTTGAATCGGCTTGCCATCTTCACCCGCGAGAGTGAACGAACCATCCGCTTGTAGTGTGGCCAAGGCCAGCGAGCCGTTCGAGCCGCGTTCCACGTTGGGTGAGAAGACGATCATCCCGCCGGAAACCGGTCCGCCACGATAGAGAATCTGTCCGCGAACGACCAATTCTGCCGGTTTCTGACGATCGCCGCAGCCTGTGAGTAGGAGGGCGAGGGCGTAAAAGATGCCGAGGAAGTAGGTACGTCGGGCCATGAACTCGGTCTCGGAACTGGGAAGACAGCGAAGTTATCGGCGATTGGGGAAGCAGAGTTCAGGATCGAAACGGGGTTCCGGGTAGTTTTTTCAACCTGAACCTCCCGGTCGGTTCGCATTGACTGCTTTGCCAGGTTCGGGTAAACCCGCGTACTCATGCGACTCCCGGATCGGTTGATGGAACGCCGACCTTGAGGACGGTCGCGCACAGCAGATAAGACAAGGAGTCCCGCACAGTGAAACGGAACTATACACGCTTCGCGGCCATCGCCGCCATCGGCTCAGTTCTTGCGTTCGGGTCGGCCGTGGAGGCTCAAGCTCCAACGGGCGGCACGACACCACCTCCGGCAGCAGCAGCCCCTCGCGCTCAGCGCATCGTTATCGTCAACATCGCCAAGGTGTTGCGCGATTACCAGAAAGCCAACGACCAGGGTGCCGAGATCACCCGCAAGCGCCAGGCTTACGTCTCGCAGGTTCAAGTCCTTCGCGATAAGGTCGTCGCCGTTAATGCAGAATTCCAGAAAGCACCAAATCCCGACGTCAAGAAGCGACTCCAGGAGGATGCCCTGGTCATTCAACGGCAGATCGAAGACATCGATCGCCGGGCCCAGGTTGAACTCACACAATTGTCGAATGATACAATTGTACGAGTGTACAAAGAGATCAAAGGGGTGATTTTCGACATCGCGAAGACCAATAACCTCGATATGGTCCTCTGCTACCCGGCCGCCTCCAAGGAAGAAGATGACAATTCTCCACAAGTTGCGCAACTAATGTTGCAAACTCCGGCGCTAATCCCGTTCTATCACAGCCAGATGGATATCACCCATGTGGTCGTGGCCACACTGAACCAACGTTACCCAGGTGTTCAAAAGGCCAGTGGCGAGACCACCCCGATGTTGCCGCCGAAAAAGTAGTTTCAGACGGACTTTGAAACGGGGCAACTTGGGATGAATTCGGGGACTGGTTAAGGCCGATAAGAAGACGGGTGAAGCCAACGCTTCTTCCGTCTCATACAACGACCATCGCATGATATTGTTGCAAACCAGTCCGACGAAACGGGTTGAGATCAGTCCAACGAGATCACCCGGCCCTCGCCGACAGCGAACGATCGCTGAGAGTGCCGAGGTCCGTGGCGTTGGGATGGTCACGGGAACTCCGATTAGGCTACGCTTTCGGCCCGCACCAGCGGATACCGGCGTGGCCTTTATTCGCACTGATATACCCAATGCCGAGCCGATTTTGGCTCGGGTTGAATCAGTCACAGGCACTGCGAGACGGACGACTTTAGGCTCTGGCAAGAACCAGGTAACACTGGTTGAGCATGTCCTGGCTGCCCTGGCCGGGATGAGAGTGGACAATTGTATCGTCGAATTGGACGGTCCGGAGCCTCCAGGACTGGATGGATCGTCCGAAGGGTATGTGGACACGCTGCTCTCAGCTGGCACGACCCTTCAGAATAGCCGTAAGGCTCGTTTGAGTGTTTCAGAACCGGTAACTGTCAGCCAGGGGAATTCGACCCTGAGCATCTTCCCTCGTGAGGGGGATGATCTTTTGATCAGCTATCTGTTGGACTATGGTCCGTTTTCGCCGATCGCTCCGCAGTCGTTGACCATCACGATCAACCCGGATCGATTTCAGCAGGACCTGGCTCGTAGTCGAACCTATGTGTTGGAGCAGGAAGCGATTGAGTTACAGCGGCAAGGAGTGGGCCGACATTTGAACCCGTCCGAGATCCTCGTCTTCGGTCCGAAAGGGCTGATTGACAATCGGTTGAGGTTTTCGGACGAGCCAGCCCGCCACAAGATCTTGGATCTCGTGGGCGATCTGGCATTGTGCGGCTACGATCTGGTCGGCCATGTGGTCGCCTATCGGTCGGGCCACCCGTTAAACGTGGAACTCGCTCGTGCGTTGACCCGAGTCGCCCAACGGAAGGCTTAGCCCTTCGCCTCGGTATCGCAACGACGGAGAACTTTGCCGCTATGAATCGTATTCGGATGGCTGTTGTCGGCGTAGGACACCTGGGCAAGGAACATGCTCGCGTCCTTTCGTCTTTTGCCGATGTCGATCTCGTCGGCATCGTGGACGTCAATTACCAACATGCGAAAGTGATCGCCGATCGTTGTCGAACCACTGCGTTCGATAACCATGAAGATCTCTTCGACCAGGTAGACGCCGTCTCGATCGCTGCCCCAACACTCTATCACCACGCGATCGCTCGCTCCTTCCTGGAGCGGGGAATCCCGGTGTTGGTCGAGAAGCCAATCACCACCACGCTGGCCCAGGCCGACGAATTGGTGGAGATTGCCGCCTCGCAAAACCTGCCGTTCCAGGTTGGCCACATCGAACGCTTTAACCCGGCCTTCGAGGAACTCACTCGCAAGCCGTTGACCCCGAAACTGATCGAGAGCGAACGCCACGGGCCCTTCACGGGTCGCTCAACCGACATTGGTGCCGTTCTCGATCTTATGATTCACGATCTCGATCTGATTCTTTCGCTGGTGCGAAGCCCGGTTCGCGATGTCTATGCCCTCGGGGCTCAGGTATTCGGCGGACACGAGGACATCGTGAATGCCCGCCTGACCTTCGAGAATGGCTGCGTGGCCAGCGTGACCGCCAGTCGCATCAGCCCGCGGCCGAAACGCAAGCTCCGCGTCTGGGCCCCGGAAGGATATGCCGGCATCGACTTCGTCGAAAAGCGACTCACGCTCGTTCAGCCCTCGGACGAGGTTCGTCGCTACGGCTTGTCCCAGCGGCAACTCGATCCGAATCGCCGCGAGCAATTGAAGCAAGACGTGTTCGGCAAGCACATGGAAACGCTCGAACTGGATTGCGTTCGCGATCACGATCAACTGACGGCCGAGTTGCGGCACTTCGTCGGCTGCGTCCGCTCCGGCAGAATGCCCCGCGTCACCGGCGAAGATGGTCGCGATGCCCTGGCATTGGCCGATCGGATCCTGGCCAGCGTTCAACGTCACCACTGGGATGGCACCGTTGATGGCCCAGTCGGCCCGAAGGCCATGCCGCCCGCAGAAGGCAAGCTGTTCGAGCCGGATCAAGAAGAAGGCCGCGACGCAGCCTGAAGGTGAAACGAAGTCGTTCTTGAAGTCCCGCTCGTTTCCCGAGCGGGATTTGCATTTCCCAATTGCCACCCCGTCCGATATCACTCCGCGCCGAAGCCGAAGCCGGTACTGGTGTACCAGATGTCCATGGCCGACGGTGCGATCAGGGTATCGAAGGTTCCGACGCGCGAACCAAACGTGCCGATCGGGCTGTAGGTGTACGGCTCGAACTCTCCGGAAGCCACGATTTCGAGCGTGCCCGCCAGTGTCGCGACGCCGGACGTGATGTGAATGCCGTCTGTCGCGGCAACAATTCCACCGAGCGGAAGTCGCGGCCCGCACGATGAGTTCGCCGTAGGAGCTGCTCGAATTGGTCGTGGCTTGCGAAATCGGATTGATGCTTGCGCTGCCGCCGCTTAAGTCGTAAATGCCGGCCACGTTGAACGCGAGGGATAGTCTTCGATGGACAGTGTGCCGCCGGTTTGCGTGAGAGCAGCGATGGCAACCGGGAACTCGGCCATGCCCATGCCCTGAGTCGTGAACGTGCCGCCGGATTGCGCGAGGGAGCCGGCAGCAAAGGTGGCAACGCCCAACCCACCGGACAAGGACGAAACCAGCGTGCCAGCGGACAGGGTGTAGAGATCTGTTACTTCGAATTCCCCGGCATTGGTAATGCTGCCGCCGGGTGCGGCTGGGTCTGGCCCCGTAGCCGCGTTCACCAGAACGCGGGAAATCTTGGCGCGAGCTTCTTCCCCACTCTGACGAGTGCGGCTACAGGGAGCGTTAACCCTCAGTGCTTACCCGCAATCATCCCCAGCACTTCCTTCACCTGCTCGTAGCCCCGCTTCAGCAAGAAGTTCGAGTCGCGGCCAAAGCTCTTCATGCCGAGAACGAAGTAGCCGGGTTCCGGTTGGCGGCAGTTGCCGTCGGCGAATTCGGTCACGTGCAGTTCGCGGGTCATCAACGTGTCCGGCAGGTAGCCGACGTTGCCGATCACACGATCGATTTCCCACACCATCGGCTTGCCGTTGCATCGGCCCACGACGCGAAAGCCTTTGTCGGGACCGTGGCTGATGACTTCGTCGATCAACACCTGCGAACGAAACTCGACATTGCCATCGCCGCGGGCTGCGAGGTTGTTGGCCTTCGCGGCCAGGCGATCGCGTTCGCGTAATGGGTCGTTCGGCTTGCGTGGCAAAGGCGGGGTCTTCGCACTGCGCGTGATCCAGATCGTCCAGGTCGCGGAGTTCTCCTCGGCCAGTTGCGCCAGGGCACACACCGTCGTGGCTGCCGAGTAACCGCTGCCGACCACGAGCACGCTCTTGCCGGCATAGTGGGCCTTGCGTTTGCCGAGCACGTCGTCCACGCCGTACGCGATTTGTTTCTCGGCCGCGATCTCGCCCATGGCCGGGATGCCGCCATCACCCAGCCAGGCATGTTTGCCGTAGGTCCCCGTGCAATCTAAAATCACGTCGGCCTCGGCAAATGACTCGGCCGCCTGTGCGTCTCGCAACAGCAAACGAAAAGGCGTCGTGGCACGTTTGGGGTCGTTGATCGGTTCGGTTCGCAAAATCCCGCCGCGTCCGATACCGACGACCTGCGTTCGCGTCTTGACGGCATCCGCCAGTTTGGCCGTCAGTGTAAGCGGGATCAAATACGCATCCCGGAAATCGTGCCCGGTCAGCAGATCGTTCGGACCGGGCAGTTGATGTTGCGGGTGCTCCTTGGCAATCAGTTCGAGCCCAAGGCTACTCGCGTTCATACTGAAGGGCGTGAAGAGCTTGACTTGTCCCCACTGGCCGAGAGATTCCGCGACATCGCCTCGTTCGTAGACGGTAACGGGATATCCCAACTGCGCGGCCTGCAGCGCGGCCTCGAGCCCAATGGGCCCGGCTCCGAGAATCGCGATTCGTGGTTTGTCGGCTGGCATCTCGTGGAACTCGGAGCTAAAGGACCTCAACGTCCGCCCGCTTGACTATAATCCTACGTGTCGTGCGAGAATCGAAGAACCTCTTATCGCTTTCGGGCTCTTCATGCCGCCTCTTATCCTGACCATGTCGGCACTCCTGGCGGGGATCGCCTGTGTCTCGTTCCGCTATCAACTGCGGAACTGGAGAAGGCTGCATTCCGAATCGCTCGCAAGCGACGACCGCCGCTACCTGCGTGGCGTATTTCAACGGCGCACGCTCAATGCCGCCCTCTTGCTTGGCCTCGCGGGGATGCTCGCGGGCTCGTACTTCTCCGGAGGGCTTGAAGAACTCGGGAGACTCGACGGCGTGACAAAAGAGGACATGACGGAGGACGATCGAGCGGCGTTGAAATCGCTCGTGATCTACTGGATGGTCGTGTTGGGGCTGGTGTTCTTCGTGATGGCGGTGGCCATCTCGGATTATGTGGCCCTGGGCCTTTACGGACGGCAAGAACTGCGACGGATTCGGACCGAGCAACGCGACCTGCTCGAACGGGATTTGGCGATGGTACGGCAACAGAAGCTTAACGACCGGTTGAAGCGGCTGAAGTGATGGATTGAAAACGCGTTCAGACATCGGCCCTCGGCTGGCGTGCGACCGTTCGTTCCTCATTAGAATGTCGATGTCGACATCCCATTTTCTCCATCTTAATAATTGCTTTGCGTTCCTGGCTCGGTAATAATGGCTCCGACCAAGTCGCCCTTGTGCTGCATCTTCCCCCGCCTGCGGCGCACCCACCTGGAGTCTGCACAACATGATTCTGCGCCATACTCTTCTGTTGCCTCTCTCGCTGTGCATCGTTTTCGTGGCCGATCGACCCGTCGCCTCGCAGGTTCCACAAGATCAGCAAGCGGACATGATCCTTACGAGTGCGCGCAAGGCGCACAACGAGGCCAACTATCCGTTTGCCATTCAACGCTACGGCGAGTTCTTGCAGAAATTCGGCGGCCATCCACAGGCCAATGCGACGCGCTACCAACTGGCGCTCGCCTATCTCGATTCGCCTGAGAAGAACTTCGACAAGGCGATTGAGAGCCTCGCCCCGCTCGCGGGCAATGCCAGCCTCGTGGAGCAACCGTATGCCCTCTACTATGGCGGGCTCGCATTACGAGGGCAGGGCTTGAGGGAACTCGATAGCATGGCCGCCAAGCCGGCCGAGGCGGCGCAGATCAAGCAAACAGCGGACCAAAAATTCACCGAAGCGGCCCAGCGTTTCATGGGTGCTGCTGCTGCATTCACCGCGAGGTTTCCGAAAGAGGCCGCGAAGGAACCCCCGGCGGAACTCGACTGGGCGGCCCGTTCGCGTTGCGATCAGGCCGAGATGGAACTACGGCTCGCCAAGTTCAAGGAAGCCAAGACGACGGCCGAACCGTTCGCGAAGGACCCACAACTCGCGAAGAGCCGTTATGCAAAGCTCGGCCTATATCTGCACGGCTACGCTTCGTTCCAAACGCAAGACTATCTCGTGGCCGGCCGATCGCTCGCCCAACTCGCTCCGTTCGACAATCCGCACAATGGCCTGCACGCCCGCTACCTGATGGGCCGCATCTACCAGGTCACCGATTCGAAGGCCGAGGCCGCCCAGGCTTTCGATGCCGTCATCGCCGGTTACGAGCAGCAGAAGAAAGACGCGGCCGCGACTTTGCAACGGCCCGACCTGCTTGCAAAGAATCCGTCCGAACGTGCCCGTCTCGATGGGATCGTCAAGAATCCGCCGCCCGATCATGTGGCCGCGAGCGTGTTCTTCTCTGCCTGCCTTGGCTACGAGTCGGGCAAGTTCGGCGAGGCACTCGGCAAGTTCCAGGATTTTGCGAAGGCCTACCCGCTATCGTCGCTGTTGCCGGAAGCCCAGCTTCGTGTCGGCTTCTGCCAGACGCAAATGAAGCTGTACCCGGAAGCGATCGCGATCTTGCAGCCGATGCTCGACAAGCAACCGCGACTGGCCGACCAGATTCAATTCTGGCTGGGGAAGGCTCAGGCCGGCTTGGCCTTGGCGATAGTCGATCCCGCGAAAGCGGCCGACCGGGACAATGGCTTGAAGACCGCAATCGTCACCCTGAAAGCAGCGGCCGACAAGGCCAACGCCCTTGCGGCCACCGATCCTGAAGCCAAGATTCGCCGTGGCGAGATGCTACTGGAAATGGCCGACACGCAGCAGCTTGCCAAGCAACACAAGGAGGCGGCCGCAACCTGCGATCAGATCCTGACCGAGAAAACGCTGCCGGCCCGGGTTGAGGAAGTCACCCAACGATTGATCGCGTCCTTGCACCTCGCGGGAGATTTTTCCCGTTCCGATCAGGTCGCGACCCAGTTCATTCAGCAGTATCCCGAAAGCTCGTTGCGGGTACCCGTGCTCTTCCGCCTTGCCGAGAACGCCTATTTCGTGGCATTGACGGCCGAGAAAAAAACGGACCTGCCGAATCGCCTGGTCGAACTGGCGAAAGTGTTCGACGAGGCAGCCAAGCGCTACCTGGTCGTCATCGATAAGGGCGGCGAGTTCGAAAAGCTCAGCCTTGCTCGCTTCGGCTTGGCCATGTGCCATTTCAAGAAGGGCGAGTTCGACAAGGCACGCGAAGCGCTCGACAAGATTCCCAATGGGGAACGTGTCGGCGAGTTGACCTACACACCATACTTGCTCGCTGATTGCCTGCTGCGAGTCGCCCCCGCTTATGTGCAGGGGGCTGGTGAATCACGCAAGGTTCTGGAACTACTCGAACTGGCAGCCGGGCATCTCGACGGCTTCATCACCGCGAACCCAAAGGCTCCCGAGGTTCCGGATGCGATGCTGAAACTCGGCACGTGCCAGATGCGGCAAGCCGCTATTATTGTGGTGGCCCAGGAACGCGGCGTCATCATTCAAGCTGCCCGCGCGACGTTCCTGAAAATCGCGCAGCAATTCCCGCAGTCGCCACAGGCCGCCCAGGCCAAGATGGAGAGCGCCAAGTGCCAGGCATTGGCAGGGGATCGGGGCGGGGCGATCAACGAGTTGCGGCAATTCACCCAGGATCCGTGGCAAAATAGCCCGGTTGCTCCGTTCGCCGTGATGGCCATGGCCACGATGCTTCGCGAACAGAATCAGGCCCAGCCGGCTGCCGATGCTCTTGCGGCGGCCCGACTCAAACACGAACCGAACTTGCTGAAGGATCCGGAACGAATCGCACTACTCCGTTATCACCACGGGCTCGCCTTGCAGGAGGCGGGCAAGCTTGCCGAAGCTCGCGTGGCACTCGACACGATCACGCAACTGGTGCCCAACAGGCCGATCACCGCGGAGGCGGCATTGCGTTCCGGCCAGTGTCGCATTGCCGAGGGACGCAAAACCATCGAGACCGCTCGCCAGCAACTCGTGAACACCGGCCTCAAGCCCGAGCAGATCGCGGCCGCGAACAACTTGATCGCCCTGGGAAATGCCGCATTGATTGAGTCGGCCCAGACCCTCGAACGGCGATCCGACGAGTTCAAGCAATCGCTCGGCAGCAACGAAGCCCGCGAACGCATGTACTACGAGGCCGCCTGGGCCTACCGCAGTCTCGCCGATCAGGAAGTCGCGGCCACTCGGCTGAAGCTTCAGCTAGACAAGCAAAAAGTGCTTCAGGCGGAAGCGGACAAGAAAGCCACGCCGGGCACGAAGGCCCCTCAAGTCCCATTGCCTGAAATCGCGCAAAGCGCGATGCCAGTTCAACCGAGCGAACAGAAAGCTCGTGGTGCCTATCTGAGTCTACTGGCTGGCTTCAGCGATACGCTGCTCTCCGTGGACGCCCGCTTCGAGTTGGCGGAACTTTTCACCGAACGCGACGAGTTTGATCCCGCGATCAAGTTGCTGAAGGAAGCCAACGACGTCGAGCCACGCGGAGACAAGCTGCCGCAACCAGAATTGATCGATCGCATCCGCATTCGCCTGGGTGCTTGCCTGGCTGCAAAGAAAGACCTGGATGCCGCACTCGCACAATTCGAAGCCGTGGCCGGGAACCCGAAGTCCACGCTCGTCGGCCAGGGCCAATATCGTGCGGCCGAGGTGTTGCTCGCCAAGAACGAAACCGCAAAGGCTCTTGAAAAGCTCGTGCTCTTTCGTGACAAACCGGAATTCCAGAACGTGCCCGGCGTCTCCGATCGTGCCTTGTTGCGACTCGGTTACGCTCTCGGCCTGGACAAAAAATGGGATGCCTCGCGGCAGGCCTACGAACTCATGGTCACTCGCTTCGGTGCTAGCCAATGGGTGAATGATGCTCGCTACGGTGCGGGCTGGGCGTTGCAAAACGCGGGACAATTCGAGCCGGCCATCAACTGGTACACTCAAGTCGCGGCCACCACGACCACGGAGTTGGCCGCGAAGTCGCATCTGCAAATCGGCCTCTGCAGGCTCGAACAAAAACGCTATGGCGACGCGGCCGCCGCCTTGCTGATTGTGCCTTACACATTCGATTATCCCGAACTCTGTGCCACAGCCCTGTGCGAAGCGGCCCGGGCTCTCATCGAGGACAAGAAACCCGAGCAGGCCGAGCGTTTGTTAAGGAAGGTCCTGAAAGATTACCCAACCACGGAGTGGGCCAAGGTAGCGCAAGGACGGTTGGACAAGAAGTAGCCCTCTCGCTCCGCGAGAGGGAGGCATGTCGCAGACGAAGGATTGGACAAGTCAACGGATGATGAGATTTGGGAGTTCGCGAAGGATAAGGATGTTGCAATCGTGACGAAAGATGCGGACTACAGCGACTTGAGCACGCTCAGAGGCTTTCCGCCCAAAGTCGTTTGGCTCTAAATTGGGAATTGCACCACTCGTCAGGTAGAAACGCTCTTGCGAATTCACCTGGCCGCTCTGGAAGGTTTTGAAACAGGTACCAAGTTGGGTGTGATGGCTATTTCCTGAGGAACGATCGAGAGGTTGCCATGCGTCGTTTTCAATTCACTCTTTGTCTTGCCTGTTTGTTCTGCCTTGGATGGGCACCGCCCGCTTTCGCCTACATCGAAGCCCCGATGACGTTCGGCGATGTCGTGAACCAATCGAACATGATCACGATCATGCGCGTCAAAGCCGTGGAGAAATCCAAGAACCTGATCATCTATGAAAAGGTCGAGGACATCAAAGGCAAGTTTCCAACCGCTATCGCACGCCACGTCATCACCGGCCAACTCAAGGAGGGCGAGATCAAGACCGTTCTCGAATGGGCCGAGGTGGGCAAGACTGCCATCTTCTTCGCCAAGGATGGGGCCTGCGAGATGTGCCTCGATAACTACTGGTATCAAAACTACAAAAACGGCGAGGACCTGTACGGCATGAGCCACGGCGAACCGTTCTTGCTCCGCAGTTACGCGGGTAAGGCCGACCGGCTACCGCCATACGTTCGTGGCATCATGGAAGGCCGAGAAATGATCGTCCCCGCAATGGAGGATAACAAGGAACTCCTTCACAAGCGGGCCGGCAAAGTGATGCGCCTGAGGGCCAGCCTGAAACTTTTGACCTACGATCCCAAGCGCGACTTTGTCGGCTGGGGTGGCGAAGACATTCGCCGGATCCAGGGCGGCACCGGCTTCAGCCACATCGGCCCTCTTGCCAAGATCGACTCCGAGGCTCGACATACCTCCGTCGTTGATTTCGACGGCGATGGCAAACTCGACGTTGGTATTGTGTCCACTAGTTCGGTTCGCCTGTTCCAGAATCAGGGCGAAGCTTACAGCGAAGTTGCACTCCCTGGCCTGAAGGGGGGAGCACGCTCCGCCGCCTGGGGCGACTTCAACGGCGACGGCAAACCCGATCTCCTACTGGCCACGGCCGAGGGGCCAAAGCTGTTCACCAATCTCGGTGCCGGCCTGTTCCGCGATGATTCGATCATGTTCCCCCGCGATGCGGCTGGAGCAACCGCCGCCACCTGGATCGATGCCGACAACGACAGCAAGCCGGACGTGCTGGTCGCGACCGCGTTCAATGGTCTGCGCTTGTTCCGCAACAACCCGCCGGCCGATGCGGCCGCGAAACTTGCTCCTCCGGTGATTGGGCCGTGGAACCTGATCGGCCCGTTCCCGAATACGAGCGGGGCCGGCTTCGACACAGTGTATCCGCCTGAAAAAGAGTTCGACCTCGCCAAGCAATACGACGGCAAGGGCGGAAAAGTCGCCTGGAAGAAGGTGGACTTCAAGGATGGCAACATCAACAACCTCGCCGTCTTCGGCAAGCCCGAATTGAACACGGACGCGGTCGCCTACGTGGCCCGCGAGATCGTGACGACAGGGACGACCGAGATTCCACTTTCGCTCGGCAGCGACGACGGCCTGGCCGTGTTCGTGAACGGCGAACGCGTGCTGGCCGACAACCAGCAACGGGCTTGTTCGCCCGACCAGAACCGGCTTACCCTTCGCTTGAAGCCCGGCAAAAATACGATCGTCCTGAAGATCGTGCAGGCTCAGGGTGAGTGGTCGTACTATTTCGCGGCCGGGCTACCGACGGTCGGGGCGATCGGCTGGTTTGATGATGTCTCGACGCAATGGGGCCTCGGCCCGAACGGCATTGCCGGCGAGGTACGTGGCGAGACGCTTTCCATCGCTGACGTCAACGGCGATGGCCTGGCCGATTTTGTCTATGGGGCTGGCACGGGCATGTTGATCGTGAACACTGGCAAGAAGTTCGAACCGAAGGCCGACTCCGGTCTCGCGTTCGATTCGACCCGCTGCGGCCCAACCTTCGTCGACTTCGACGGTGATGGCCATCCCGATCTATTCGTGCCGCAGAACGGCAAGGCGAAATTATTCCGCAACGACGGCAAGGGACTCTTCACGGACGTGATCGAAAAGACTGGCGATCTCGCGAAGCCATTGTCCGGCGCAACCTCCGCGGCCTGGGGCGACTTCAACAACGATGGCCATCTCGACGTGATCATCGGCTGCCTGCGTGGCCCGAACCGTTACATCGAAAACAACGGCACCGGCACCTTCACCGACAAGAGTGCGGAAGTCGGCCTGATAGCCCGCGTATTTAATAGCCAGGCCGTCGCACTCGCTGACCTGAACGGCGACGGCAAACTCGATCTCGTAATGGCCAACGAAGGCCAAGACGCCGCGATCCTGTTCGGCAACAAGGAACTACCCAGCAAGGCCACGCCACTGGTCGTGCATGTTCCGTGTGAACTCCTGGGCAATTCGGCCACCGTTCACGTGACCGGCCCACAACTCAAGAAATCCCACACACTCTCAACAGGTGACGGCCGCGGCCAACCAAACCTGGCCCCGCGATTCGTGCTACCACCGGGCACGTATCAAATCGAGATTCGCAACGGGCAGGGGAAGACGCAGGCGAAGGAAGTGACGTTGGCGGCGGATGCGGTGCGGTTGCGGTTTGATGAGAAGGTGGTGGTGCCGGAGAAGAAGTAAATGGCGGCGACTTGCTAGCGGAGCGCGAGGTTTGGGCCTACGGATACTCGATACACTTCGGTTGCTGGGCATTGCTACCGGCTCCATGAGAGATCGTAGGCGAGGTCGAAATCGGGCTCCGTTCCACCCGGAAAGACCAAATAGTATTCCGGTACAGGATCAAGATGTTCGACAAGCTCACGGGCCCCGTCTAAGGAATCCGCAGCGCCGATCACTTTGCCAAGAGCCATCGCCACATACTGATTCTGGTATGCCTGCTGAATTTGGTCGCGAAGCTGCGAATAGGCCTGGCGGTTGCGCTTTGATTCTCGCGAGTACGTTGCATGACCCACGGCCAACAACCTCCAGCTTTCCCTGTCAACGTGCCAGGGCCAAATTGGGAGACCGCTCCTTTGGATTATCCCCGCTCGACGAGAGAGATTACAAGGCTACCAAGATAGGGAGAGAAAGTGGATTCGAGGGCAGTAGGCGGAGCGCACGCCTGCTGCCCGGTTGCGAAGAAACAGGACGGCTCTTCCAAATCAAACCCTCAATTCGTAAAGGACCTCCGACATTTTTGCGCCCCAATACGCTCGACTGCAGCGGTGATAATTTCCGTGCCGATCAGATCAAAACCGCTGAACGCGGGTGCCAACGATGATTGATGGCGATCGCCCTTGAAGGGGGAGTGGAGCCGAGGCGAAGAAAGCGTCCGAACGATCAATACCCCATCAGGATCCCTTTAACCTCTAGCTCAAGGCACGAGTAAATTTTTGGTTCGGAAATTCGGGTGAGGATGGCCCCTGGCTCAAGCCAGCGCCAACATTTTTCGTCCCTGTTTCCATTTCTTCCCTGTTTCCCGCACCACTTCGTGGTAGAGCGTATCGCGTTCGATCGGCTCTCTTCCTGCCTCGACGATCAAGCGGCGAATTTCGTCCACGGTCATCTCTTGCGGCGAATCGCTGCCGGCTTCGTGGTAGATCTTCTCGTGGACGACCGTGCCATCGATGTCGTCCGCACCGTAGCTCTGTGCGACCTGGGCCGTCTGAATGCCGAGCATGACCCAGTAGGCCTTGATGTGCGGGAAGTTGTCGAGCATCAGCCGACTCACGGCCATCACGCGCAGGTCCATCATTCCCGATGCTTTCGGAATATGGCTGAGCCGGGTATTCTCCGGATGAAACGCGAGCGGAATGAAAGTCTGAAAGCCGCCAGTGCGATCTTGCAACTCGCGTAAGCGAATCATGTGGTCGATGCGGTGCTCGGCCTTTTCGATATGCCCGTAGAGCATGGTGGCGTTCGAACGCAGGCCAAGTTCGTGGGCCTCGCGGTGAACGCGGATCCACTCGTCGCCGTCGGCCTTGTGTTCGCAGATTTGGCTGCGAATGTCCGTGTGGAAAATTTCCGCACCGCCGCCGGGCAGGCTGCCGAGGCCGGCTACTTGCATCTCAGCAAGCAGTTCCTTCGTCGATCGGCCAGTCATGCGGGCGAACCAGTCCCATTCGACTGCAGTCCAGGCCTTGAGATGCAGGTCGGGAAATTTATCGTGCAGAACCCGGATGACGTTGAGATACCATTCGTACGGAAGCTGATGGTGCAATCCGCCGACGATGTGCAGTTCCGTACAGCCACGATCCCAGGCTTCACGGCCACGAGCGACGATCTGCTCGTCTGACATCACGTAGCCCTTCTCCGATTTCAGATCGGCCCGGAAGGCACAGAACGTACAGCGATAGACGCACACGTTCGTCGGATTCAGATGCTCGTTCACGTTGAAATAGGTGACGTTGCCGTTCTTCCGCTCGCGAACGACGTTGGCCAGTTCGCCGAGCGTGTGCAGATCGACGCTCGTGTCGAGAAACACGCCTTCGTCGAACGAAAGCCGTTTCCCGGCATGAACCTTATCGCGAATCGTGGCAAGAACGTCGGACATGTCGTGTATTCCCTGAGTATCCCGCTATCTTCCGAATGATTAACCGCTGGACAAGGGCCGAGTTAACCAGAAGCCAGGCGGCTCTCGTAGCCGCACTCGCCAGATTGGCGTTCTCCGTTCGCGGGGTCGCCCGCGTTCTTACGAACGCGGCTACGAAACCAAAATCCCCATCCGAGTTCGGCGAATAGTAGAATATCGCAAACTTCTCCCCGCAGGGCAACTTCATGTCTTCGTTCCGCTGGAAAACCACGGAGCGCCGAATCGGCGTCATCGGCCCACGCTGGTCGGGTAAAACGGTTTTTCTCACCTCGCTTATCAACCATCTGAAATTCCACGACCCGGTGCGGTTCGTGCTCGGTCGCCGGGATCGTTCGGGCGAGGCCACGCACTTTCGCGAATACGCGGAAGGGACGCACACAGCAATCGGCAATCTACCCTGGTTCGACTACGAGGGTTATCGCAACCAGTTCGTCCAGAACGGTCAGTGGCCTGCGACTACCCGCGATGCCTCTCAATATGCCTGCCGATTCGAGCGGACCGACTGGATGCTCAGCGACGTGCAACTACGCTTGTTCGATCTGCCCGGCGAACGGGTCAACGACATCCCGATGATGGCCAGCCCCGGCGATCCGGCTCTGGGATTCGCAGCGTGGTCCGATCGTACCTGTAAGCGGCTCGCGAAAGATCTGACTGTCTCCGAGTTCTTCGCACCCTACTTCACGCGAATGGAAGACGCGTATGCGACGGAAGCAGAGCTTGTGCATCTCTACAAGGTCGCCCTGGGACGAACCCGCCTGGCCTATCGCCCGTACATGAGCCCTTCAACCTTCTTGCTCGATCGGCTAGGCAATCGTTTGAACGGGACCGATCCGGAAGTTCAAGCGAAGGCCCGCTTCTGCGGTCTCGGGCCCGAGGAAGAGTTTGTGCCGCTCACTTCGACGGCACGTTCGAAACACGCCGAATTAACCGAGCGCTTCGCACAACGCTTTGGCCGTTACCGCAATGAAATAGTCGCGCCGGTCGTGACGCAGTTGAAGTCGTGTCACGGACTGGTCGTGATGGTCGATGTGCTGGCGATTTTGGGCCACGGCACAGGCATGTACAACGATTATCGCAATCTCGTCACCGATCTCCTGGCTGCCCTCGATCCGAAGGATTCGACGTTTGATCTGGTGCTGCGAAACTTTTACGAGGCCGTCCTGCCGGTTTCGCTACGCCGTTCCTGGATCAGTCGCATCGCGTTCGTCGCTCCGAAGGCGGATCGCGTTCCATTCGAGGATCGCACACGTGTAAAGGGGCTGATGGAACAGATGGTTCGGCACGACGCTCGAAATTGCCGGGGTGTGAACGCTCAATATTTTTCGGTCGCGTCGGTCGTCGGTGCTCGCGAAGTGACCGGCGGGCATCGCGAAATGCTCGGCAGCACGATTTACGATGCCACCGGCCATCCGCTCGCCCCGGGCTCGGAGCGAAAATTCACCGTGTCTGCGGTTCCCGACACCTGGCCCGAAGGAGGCTGGCGGCCCGGCGATTTCGTGTTCCCCGATGTCTATCCGCGTGTGTCGCCGTTAAGCAATTGCCCCACGGAACAAAGCGGCCTGGATGACGTGTTCAATTTTCTATGCTGGTGATGCCATGCCTGAACTCGACGAACTTCCGCCGCTCATGCCGCAAGCTCCAGTGAAGCCGGGTGGAAGCACGACCCCGGATGCGATCCCGTCGCAGCACGCGGAACCCAAGAATTTCGAGCCTCGACCAGGCGACCTCGACGAAGGAGAAGCACGCCTGCGCCAAGCTCCAATTTCGTTGGCTGAGTTGAAGGCCGGCGAAGCGGCACGGGAGGAGACGCCTCTCGAAGAGGAACTGCGACGTGCGAACGAGTTGATGGCAAGTGAGCCGACGTTCCTCGGCCTGCCCTCGATCTTCGGCCACCCGCTCGTTGGCTTGCTGATGCTCGGTGCGGGAGGATTGCTCGGCTTGTTCCTGTTCAATCAGGTGGCCTCGGCAATCACGGCCATCAATACCTTGCCGGAAGAACTGCGCTGGGCCGGCTGGGGATTCTTTGGCTTATTGTCGTGTGCTGTGTTCTACTCCATGGTGCGGCTAATAATTCTGTACATCCGGCTACGACGAAACAAGCAACTGCGATTGAAGGGCCTCGAAGAACTTGAGAAGCGAACGCGGCTACGTTGGCTTGTGAATTCCAAACGACATGAAGCCTATCAGCAACTCGAAGCCTATGTCCGCGAGTATCCCGCCCAGACCGACAAGGATCGCAAGCGGTTGACGCGCGTGGGACTATCAGGGTCGGAGTTGAATCTGGTTCTGGCCGCCCGACAGAAGCTGCTCGACAAAGATCGCTGGTCGGATTCGTCCGCTTGGTTCGATGGCTTCCGCGTGACATTTCAGGCCAGGCTCGACGCGGTTGCTGCCCAACGAGTGCGCTATTGGGCCAGGCGCTCCGCGTTTGCGACGGCGGTTTCTCCAAACGCTCTCGCGGATTCCGGAATGACGCTTTATTTTGGATTCGCGATGCTCGGCGACCTGTGTGCGATCTACAACCTGCGTGCCGGGCGACTCGGCACGATGGTGCTTCTCACCCGAGTGTTTTTCAATTCGTATCTCGCGGGACAGATGAACGAAATGGAAGGCTGGACTGCCGATCAAATTCAGCAACTCGTCGAGCCGCATTTGCCAGCATCAGAACTGGTACTCGGCAAAGTGTTCAGCAAGCTCGGGGCAAAGGCCAGTGCGGGGGCTGTGAACTATCTTCTGCTGAGCCGGCTCGGAAAATACGGCTGCCGCATGTTGCGACCGGTCGCGGTGTAGGGCGAGTGCCACGAAGCGAGACGCTTGCCCTAACCCAACTTTCGCACTTGGCACAATATGAAAACTATTTTCGCCCGGTTCCTGCGAGCAAGTCGTTGATTTCGAACGCAGGACTCGTTCCAAACGCGATGTCGTGCCAACCTACCATCTTGAAGCGTGCCTCGATGTTGATCGACGATGTGCGAGCCGATGAATCCGGCTCCGCCGCCGACGAGAATCTGCTGCCTTCGATCTTCATTGGGACTCGCTCCGTGTCGAGAATAGTTCTTCTCCCCCTCTCCGCTTCGGAGAGGGGGCCGGAAGAAGAGGGGAGCAAAACCCTACAGCAACGTAATATTATCGCGGTTCTCGATGGTTTTACAGGCGTTTCGCGTGTCGAGGACGCATTTGCTCTTGGCCGCCACGTTCGCGAAATCAATAGCCGAGTGATCGGTCAGGACAATCACCAGATCGCACTCGGCCAGCACTTCGTCGCTCAGTGGCGAACATTCCATCGATAGGCCGTGGCCTCGGAATTTTGGCACGTGCGGATCGTGGTACAAGACATGGGCGCCGTCTGCGAGCAACAGCTTGATCACGTCCATGGCCGGGGATTCACGCCAGTCGCCAACATCGCGTTTGTAGGAGACGCCGAGGGCCAGGATCTTCGAACGCGAGACGGCCTTGCCGACACGGTTCAACTCGCGGGCAGCTTTCGTCCGCACGAACTCGGGCATTTTGCGATTGATCTCACCGGCCAGGGCGATGAAGTGCGTGTTGAAATTGAACTCGCGAGCCTTCCACTCCAGATAGTGCGGGTCGAGGGGGATACAGTGCCCACCGACGCCCGGCCCCGGATAGAACGGCATGATGCCGAACGGCTTCGTGAATGCTGCGTCGAGAACTTCCCACACGCTGAGGCCCATACGATCGCACAACAAGAGCATTTCGTTCACGAGCGCGATATTCACAGCGCGGAACGTGTTTTCATAAACCTTGACCATCTCCGCGGCACTGGCGCTGGAGACGGGAACGATCTTGTCGATGGCCTGCGAATAGAAAGCGACGGCCACGGCCTGCGAATTCGGGCCTACGCCGCCGACGACCTTGTTCGTGTTCTTCGTGTTGAACCGCTTGTTCCCCGGATCGACCCGTTCGGGCGAGTGGGCCAGGAAGAAATCCTGCTCGACCTTGAGGCCAGATTTTTCCAGGATCGGCAGCATCACCTCGTTGGTCGTGCCCGGATAGGTGGTCGATTCCAGGCTGATGAGCTGGCCGGGGCGAATGTACTTGGCGAGTTCGTGCGTGACGTTTTCGACGTACTGCAAATCGGGCGTCAGGTTGATCGTCAGCGGAGTCGGCACCGCGATGACCAGGATGTCCATCTCCGGAACGGTGGTGAAATCCGTGACCGCTTTGATCTTTCCCTTGGCGACCAGATCTCGCAGCTCACTATCGACCACGTCCTCGATGTAGTTGTCGCCTGCGTTCACTCGGCCGGCCCGCTCCGGATTCTGCTCGATGCCGACGACGCGGAAGCCAACCTTGGCCTGCTCGACCGAGAACGGAAGCCCGACGTAGCCCAGGCCAATGACACCGACGATCGCCGTGCGATCCTTGATTTTGGTCAGCAACGTCTCGACGCGATTCGCGATCTTGGCATCCTGTTCCGGAGTGCGCACGGAGAGCTTCGCCGGCCTAGGCTCCTGGAGCCAATAGGGCATCGCTTTCGGGGGTATTCGTCGTGCGGGCTCGGACATGGGCTCTCCAGACTTTCCGCTTATCCTCTCCCCCTCTCCGAAACGGAGAGCGGGAGCAAAACTCAAGCCGCCTTCGTCGCTGTCTTCTCAGCCGCGAACGCCGCCAGCGAATTCACCACGTGCTGTTTATGGGCGTCGCTTAACTCGGGATAAATCGGAATCGCAATCGTGGTCAGGGCCGCTTCCTCGCTGTGCAGGAAGTCCCCTTCCTGATGGCCCAAGTCGGCGAAGCATTTCTGCAAGTGCATCGGTACCGGATAATAAATCTCCGTGCCGATCTGGTGGACCTTCAGGAAGTCCTTCAAGCCATCGCGGTCCTTGACACGCAGCACAAACTGATTGAAGATGTGCCGCGATTGCACGATCGGTGGCGGCGTGATCATCGCGCGCGTTGCCTTGTTCGATTCTATCGCCTTCGTGTAGAAGGCCGCGTTCGCCTGGCGGGCGGCCGTCCACTGGTCGAGATACTTCAGCTTGACCGAGAGCACGGCCGCGTGAATCGTGTCGAGACGGAAGTTGCCACCCACTTCGTCGTGGTAGTACTTCACGTTGGCACCGTGACCACGCAGCTTGACGAGCCGCTTGGCCAGTGCATCGTCCTGGCAGGTCACCGCACCCGCATCGCCGACGGCACCGAGGTTCTTCGACGGGAAAAAGGAGAAGCAACCGACCGTGCCCATCGACCCGGCCCGTTTGCCCTTGTACTCGGAGCCGATCGCCTGCGCGGCGTCTTCAATGACGGGCAGGTTGTGCTTCCTGGCGATGGCCAGGATTGGGTCCATCTCGGCACACTGGCCATACAGATGAACCGGCATGATCGCCTTGGTTTTCGGAGTGATGGCCGCCTCGATCTTGGACGGATCGATGTTGAAGGTGGCAGGGTCGATATCCACGAACACCGGCTTCGCACCCAATCGAGCGATCGAGCCTGCCGTGGCGAAAAACGTGTACGGCGTGGTGACGACTTCATCCCCGGCCCCAACATCAAGGGCCATCAAGCAAAGCACGAGAGCATCCGTCCCGGACGAAACTCCGATACAGTGCTTCGCGCTGGAGTAAGCCGCGATCTCTTTTTCGAGCTGGGCAACTTCCGGTCCGTTGATGCACGCTTGCGATTCGAGCACCCGATCGACGGCCGGCCGAATCTCGTCGCGCAGCGTGGCATACTGGGCCTTCAGGTCGAGTAAAGGGACGGTGATAGGCTTGGTCATGCGATTCCATCCGGTCGGCAATGGGGACACATCACGGACGTCTAGCGAAGGGCACTCCCCTTCGGAAACCGAAAGTCAGGTATCCTTCGGCAAAACAAGGAAGCGGACATAAATTCTACCGGCTTTCTGCATTGTGAATAGTCAGACTCGCCACGGAGAAATTGCCCGGCCGGAAGAGATGACCGGACCACTCCGATCACGGTAACCTCACTCGCTGACAGGAACTGCCTAGACCGGGCGACCCTGCCCAGGTTTACAGGCGTTCTACCGTGAACGTCCGAATCGCTACCGACTTGCAACTTTTGGACCGATATTTTCCTCATCCAAGGAGGGACGGACCTATGCGCATTTTGGCGACTCTGGGATGTTGCGCTATTTTCGTGGCTTCAGTATCGGCGCAACAACCTGACAAGAATGGATTTGCGGCCGATTCGCCCAAGAAGGCTTCGCCGGAACCGATTCCTGTCACGGTCCTTCCCGCCCAGGCCCAGGCCGCTCCGGCACTGCTGTTTAAACATACGTACACATCAGAACAGCTGCTGCGAATGGAAGAGTGCGAACTCCTCAAGATCTACAAGTGCGGGATCGCCAGCCCCGTGCCTTGCGGCTACACCTCTGGCACAGTGATCTACAAGCCTGGCTCCCGCCTTGCCGTGCCGGGTTCAAAGATGTTCAAGTTCACTGCCTGGCAAGGTAAATACATCACCGGTGGGACCATGACAAACCGGCAATTCGGCTTGCCGGGAATCAAGGCCGCCATCAGCGACGGCACGAGTTGGATCGATGGCAAGCCGTCGCTGATCTTCGATTACGAGGACACCTCACTCATCTGTGGGCGGTATCGCGATGAGGTGCGAGAAGTCAGCCCCGGCATCTACCTGGGCTGCATGCACAAGCGGACCAAGGAGGGACCGGAGATTTCCGTCTGGTTTGCGTTGGATGCTCGCAAGCTGAAGGGGATGTGCTCGTTGGGGAAGTAAATGCCTGCCGGACAACAATAACACACATGGGGCAGATAGGATCGATATTGGTCCCATCTGCCCCATGCGTCCCATCAAGTCAACCTAGATATTCGCCGTCGGCCCGAAGCGTTCCGCGAAGGTAGCCGTGTCCAGGTTCGTGAAGCTCGCCAGTGCCTTGAGTTTTTTCGCGTCGGTCAGGTCCCCTGATTCCAGCCGCACCATGTAACGCTTGGCGCACATGAACGACTCGCTTTCCACGTTGACCTTGCGCGCCCTCATTCGCTGCGTTTCCTTGTCGATCATGTCCTCGAATTTAAGCGGGATCATTTTGCCATCGACGAACGAGATGATTGCACCGTAGTTCTTGGATGCCTCACTTACCAGGAACCGGACGGCCCCGTAGCCAAGATCGCGCGTGTATTCCGCATCGAACGGAATCGGATCCGCACTTCGCAATTCATAGCCCAGATCCTTGTCGATGAAGTCCACCTTGACTCCGATCTCCTTGAGCCGCTTCTTCAAGAAGTCCTTGATAATGCGGCCAAATTCCAGTTCGCCGAGCCGCAAGTGCCCGTGATCGTCGCGCTCAATTCGGCCATAATGCTTGAGTTCGTCCCCCAGCGCGGATACGAGTCCCTTCTCGCCGATGGACTCGATCAAACCTTCCGCCAGCACGGCCACGCCGTAATCGCGTTCCATCATTTTGCGCTTGAGAATCGCGCCGATGATTAGGTCGGTCACACTTTCAAGTGTGATCGTCTTCGTCCGAAATTCTTCGGGGATGATCGTGATCGTGGAGGCCGATGCCTTGCCGATGCCGAGTGCCAGATGCCCCGCTGCTCGGCCCATCGAAATGATGATGTACCACCGACCCGTGGTCTTCGCGTCGGCATGCAGGGCCCGTGTCGTCAAGGTCCCGTAGTGGCGAGCGGTCTCAAAGCCGAAAGTCGGCGTGCCTTCGGGGAGCGGCAAATCGTTGTCGATGGTTTTGGGCACATGGCAAACGCGAATGGACTGGCCGTCTGGCGAATTCGCCCAGGGGCCGACACGCTTGGCAACCTGCGAACCTGAAAAGGCGGTGTCGTCGCCGCCGACGGTGACCAAGCAATCGATCTTCATCTCCTTGAACACGCCCAGTACTTGGGCCATGTCCGCTTCCTTCTTGGCCGGGTTGGTGCGTGCCGTGCCGAGGATGCTGCCGCCACGCAAATAGCTCGCGGCCACCTCCTCGACGGTCAGAATGCGATTGGCAGTCGTGGAACCTTGCACGAGATGTCGAAAGCCGTTCTGGAAGCCGACGACCTCCATGCCGTGCGTGATGATGGCCTCGATGGTGACAGACGAAATGACACCGTTAATGCCCGGTGCCGGCCCGCCGCCAACAAGAATGCCGAGACGTTTACCTTGAAGAGAACTGGCCATGGCTGAGTGAGATTCTGTGAGGAAAGGGGATGAGGGCGTTCCCGTTAAAGTCGGGATTTTTAACGGAAATTCAAGGGGTAGGCGAGGGTTAACACGATTCCATCTTACCGCGAACCGGGTGACACATTTGCATGACGTGCACGCAGTTTCATCCACCAAGCGACTTCGAGTCGTGCCGAGAGAGTCTTACAAGTGGTCTTCGGTTCGAGTCGGAAAAGTTCTGGCTAATCTCCACGACAGGACTTGGTATCTCTACTACGACAAGAACGGTCGCCGGTCTCGTGATGGCATGGCATCGCGACCCAATCCCAGCGGCGAATCACACCGAGTGAACGCAGGAAAACGAGGCAGATCATGCACTCATTTCGAACCATTGTGATTATCGCGATTCTTGTTGTGACGGGCAGCCTGTGCCCGCCGCTGGCCGGTGCTGCCGAGCAGCCGAACATTCTGTTCTGCTTCGCGGACGACTGGGGGCGGTATGCCTCGGCCTACGCTGCACTCGATGCCAAGCCAACGGCCAACAGCGTCGTCAAGACACCGAACATCGACTCGGTCGCTGGCCGTGGCGTAATGTTTCGCAATGCGTTCGTCCCGGCTCCATCGTGCACGCCGTGCCGCAGTTCGATCTTGAGTGGGCGGTATTTTTTCAACACCGGGCGCGGGGCAATTCTCAACGGCGCGGTATGGGACGAGAGCATTCCCGCGTTCCCGCTATTGCTCCGCGATGCCGGGTACGACATCGGCAAGATGTCGAAAGTGTGGAGCCCAGGCACGCCTGCCGATGCCCCGATCGGCAAGCAGCAGTACGCCTACCAAAAGTCCGGAATGGGTTTCAACAACTTCTCCGAGGAAGCCACTCAAGCGGTGAAAGGCGGCAAGACCGTAGCCCAGGCTCGAACCGACTTGCTCGCCCAAGTGGAAGGAAACTTTGCCTCCTTTCTGAAGGCACGCGACGCGAAGAAACCGTTCTTCTTTTGGTTCGGTCCAACCACCGTCCACCGAAAGTGGATCAAGGGCTCCGGAAAGACACTGTGGGATATCGACCCAAATGCGCTCAAAGGGAAACTCCCGAAGAACCTGCCGGATGTGCCCGAGGTGCGTGAGGACTTCGCCGATTATCTCGGGGAGGCTCAGGCGTTCGACACTTACATCGGAACGCTGTTGAAGCAACTCAAGGATGCGGGCGAACTCGACAACACGATTGTCGTTGTCAGCGGGGATCACGGCGCACCGGGATTCCCTGGCGGGAAGTGCAACCTGTACGACTTCGGCACGGGGGTGGCCCTGGTAGCGGCCGGCCCCGGCGTTCCCGGTCCACGCGTTGTGGACGACTTCGTCAACCTGATGGATCTTGCCCCGACGTTCCTCGAAGCCGGCGGGGTGAAGCTTCCACAAGGGCTTAACGGCAAGTCCGTGTGGCCGGTGCTCGCGTCGAAGAAAGCCGGGCAGGTGGACGCGAATCGTTCGTGGGTCGTGACCGGACGCGAGCGGCATGTCGGCGACGCGCGCGAAGGCAGCAAACCTTATCCGCAACGCGCACTGCGGACGAAGGAGTTCCTTTACATCCGCAACTTCGCTCCGGAGCGCTACCCGCTAGGCGACCCGAAGGGCGTAACCCTCGACAAAGCCCCGGGCGCGAACGCCCTGGAGAACGACACGTTTGCCGCGTTCGCGGACATGGACGCAAGCCCCACAAAGGCCTGGCTCGTCGCCCATCGCAACGACAAGGAATGGGAGTGGCACTACAACTACGCCTTCGGCAAACGCCCGGCTGAAGAACTCTATGATCTCCGCACCGACCCCGATCAGGTCAAGAACATTGCGGGCAACACGGATCACGAGGCCGCCCGGAAGAAACTCGCCGAGCAGTTGTCAAAGATCCTGACCGACGCCGGCGACCCACGGCTGGTCGAGAAAGACTGCCGGTTCGAGAGGCCGCCGTTCACCGATGCCCCGCCCCGGAAAAAGTGAGTTCCGCTCATGGCTTCGGTTTGCCGAACTGCTTCCAGTAAAGTTCCTTGAACGGGTTCTCTTTCGGCGGGACGGCATCCTCATTCACCAGGTACGGCGGCAGGGACGCCCACCAGGCGTCGTACTCGCCATCGAGTTTCTTTAGCACGTCGGGGTGCTTCTCGGCGACATCGGTCTTCTCGCCAGGGTCGGCCGCCACGTCGAACAGTTCCCACTTTTGTTTCTTCTTGCCAACCGAAACCAGGTGCCAGCGCGGGGTGCGGACACCGCACCCGTTATACTTGTGGTCATCCACTTTCGCCCCCTTTGGCCACCGGCCGACGTGAGTGAAGAGCGTTCGCTCAGCCCAGTCGGCCTTGGGGTTTTGCAGCAACGGCACCAGGCTACGACCGTCGACCTGTTCCTTCACTTCCTCCGTCAGTTTTGCTCCGGTGATTTCAGCGAGCGTCGGAAGGAAGTCGATGTGGGCGGCTAGTCGATCGCAATCCGCTGGTTTCATAGTGCCTGGCCAACGCCAGAACGAAGAAGCTCGTGTCCCGCCGATCCAGGGTGTAACCTTCTGCCCTCGCATTCCGGCATTAAATACGGGCACGCCAGCCGTGCCGCCATTATCGTTCATGAAGATCACCAGCGTGTCTTTTTCGATGCCCCACTCTTTCAACCTGTCCAGCAACCGACCTGCGTTGTCATCAATGTTCGCTATCATGCCGAAGAACTTGGCGACGTTGGCTTGCTTCACCTGGTCCTTGTAACGAGCCTCGTCCTCCGGGCGGACTGTCAACGGTGCGTGCGGCGCATTGGTCGGGATGTAGCAGAAGAATGGCTTGTCTTTACCCTTCACGGACTCAATCCACTTGGTTGCCTGAGAAAAGAACACGTCCGTGCAATAGCCCTTGGTCTTCTCGAACTTCCCGTTGTGCAAAATGGCCGGGTCGAAATACGTGTTACCGGGAGCATCGCCGCAACTGCCGGGGTAGCTTTGACCGATGCCGCCACAGCCGTGGATGAACATCTCGTCGAACCCACGGCTGCTTGGCCAATGGTCCGGCTCGTCTCCCAGATGCCACTTGCCGAAGATGCCAGTCGTGTAGCCCGCGGTCACCAATACCTGTGCGAGGGTCGTTGCCTTGGGGGTGAGCCTCTCACGCTCGTGGATCGTGTGTGTCACCCCATTTTTGAACTCGTGCCGACCGGTTAGCAGTGCGGAACGAGTAGGCGAGCATGTTGGGCTGACATGGAAATCGGTGAACCGCACTCCTTCGGCATGCAGGCGATCCAGGTTCGGCGTCTTGAGAATCGGGTTGCCGTGGGCGGAGATGTCGCCGTAACCTTGGTCGTCGGTCAGGATGAAGACGATGTTCGGTTTCTTGCCCGCGAACGGCTCAGCGGACTGGATTTTCACGACGGGCAGGCACACGGCGGCTAAAGCGAAGAACCAAATGAGGAACGCCACTCGGCATGGCTGGCAGCAAGGAGGTTTGTTCATTGAAATCCCTAATTTTTTACAACATTCGCTTTACATTTGACTTCGCGGCGCTATTACCTGTACGGAGTGGTTGAGGTGAGCCCCGGATCGGCATGGAGTGTCCCAAAATGTCCACAAATGTCCGCGCCAGCAAAAGATCGTTTTCGCCGGCCGCCAGCATGCCAAACACATTTGCCGCGCCACCCGTCTGTTTCCCCGTGATTAGGCATACACCCGTATTTTGTCGTTCTTCCGTACTGAAATGTTATGGAATTGCGGGGGCTGCTCGCTGGGGTCAACAACCTAAACTGGGAGTTGCCATGTACGTCATGCGAAGCTTTCGCGAGGGCCCGTCCTGCCTTCATGCCTGTTCAACTCCCTCGAACAGGCTTATCTTAACGGCACACACTCCGCCGGAGGCCTCTCCCTTGCGACTCGTCCGCGTATTTCCCTTCTTGCTTCTCCTCCTCTCGGGTTCCACGCCGGCCGCACCGGTCGAGTTCAAGCCGAGCGATCGGCTCGTCCTGATCGGTGGCACGCTCGTCGAACGCGAGCAGCGTTACGGCTACTGGGAGACGATGCTCGCCGATCGTTACCCCGGCCTGAAGGTCCGCAATCTCGGCTGGAGCGGCGACAACGTCACCGGCGAAGCCCGGCGGGCGTTTGATCTCGGCGACCCGAACATCGGACGCAAGCGGCTAGTCGATCTCGCACTGGCCGAGAAGCCAACGGTGATTTTGATTTGCTATGGAGCGAACGAGGCCTTCGAGGGCCAGGCCGGATTGGAGAACTTCAAGAAGGGGTACGAAAAACTCCTCGACGAACTGGCACCAGCTAAAGCCAGGATGATCCTCCTGTCGCCAGCGCCATTGGAGGACAAGGGCCGACCACTACCTGATCCTTCGCTGCAAAACCAACGGCTTGCAATTTATCGCGACGCGATCAAGCAGATCGCCGAGGCTCGCAAGCTCACGTTTGCCGATCTTTTTCAGGTGCTTGGTGAAGGGAAGGCCCCTCTGAAGGACCTCACTGATAATGGCCTACACTTCACCGGCGCGGGTTACAAAGAAACCGCGTCCGCCTTTGCTGCCGCACTCGGCTTCACCGACGGGGCTTTTTCGGACGGCATGGAGAAGGCTCGTCAGGCCATCGTCGCGAAGAATCAGTTATATTTCTACAAATGGCGGCCGCAGAACGAGACCTACCTGACCGGCTTCCGCAAGCACGAGCAAGGCCGCAATGCCAAGGAAGTGGCAGAATATGACCCGCTCGTCGCCGAGTTGGAATCGCAGATTGAGAAGCTGTTGAAGAAGTAACCAACAAACCGTTCACCACAAAGTCACGAAGCACACAACAAAGGCAGCAACCAGGTCACCGCGACTGTTTTCCTGCAACCGCCGACCGGAATGCATGCTGTCTTCTTCGCGTCCTTTGTGTCCTCTGTGGTGAATCTCTTGGACATAATACACATGTATCGCAACGCAATCATCCTTCTCGCCGGCCTGGTCCTTCCCTCCCTCGCGTTCGCTCAGGCCAACGCCAAGGTTCCCGATCCCGATCCGGAACTGGAGCGCAAGACCTTCATTCTCCCCGAAGGATTCGAGGTGAATCTGTACGCGGCCGACCCGCTGCTGGCGAAGCCGATCCAGATGAACTTCGACCCGCAGGGGCGGCTTTGGGTTGCGTCCAGCGAAACCTACCCGCAAATCAAGCCGGGCCAGAAGGCGAACGACAAGGTCATCATCCTCGAAGACACGGATGGCGATGGCAAAGCGGACAAGACCACCGTCTTCGCGGATGGACTGCTCATCCCGACCGGCATCGAACCCGGCGATGGCGGAGCCTACGTCGCGAATAGCACCGAACTTGTTCACCTGAGTGCCAGCAAACCGGGCGGCAAAGCGGATCGATCGCGCGTCGTGCTCTCCGGCTTCGGCACGGAAGACACGCACCATATCCTGCATACGTTTCGCTGGGGGCCGGAAGGAAACCTGTACTTCAATCAATCGATCTACATCCACTCGCACATCGAGACGCCGCACGGAGTCAAGCATCTCAACGGCGGCGGCATTTGGCGATTTCGTCCGGAATCGATGGAGATGGACGTCTTTGTCCGTGGCTTCGTGAATACCTGGGGCCATCACTTCGATCGCTGGGGCCAATCGCTCATCAGCGACGGAGCATACGGCGAAGGCGTCAATCACGGTGTGCCGGGTGCCTACTTCGTAACGGCCGTGGGCGGCACGCGCTTGATGAAGGGCCTGAACCCCGGCAGTCCAAAGCATTGTGGCCTGGAGATCGTAAGCGGCCGGCACCTGCCGGACGACTGGCAAGGCAACGTGATCATGAACGACTTTCGTGGCCATCGCGTGTGTCGTTTCAAGATTGGCGAGGACGGCAGCACCTTCACCTCCCGCGAAATGACCGAAGTCATCAAGTCGAATCATCCCGCCTTCCGGCCGATCGACGTGAAGATGGGCCCTGATGGTGCGATCTATATTGCGGACTGGTACAACCCGATCATCCAGCATGGCGAAGTCGATTTTCGCGATGACCGCCGCGACCATACGCATGGACGCATTTGGCGAGTCACGGCGAAGCGCCGACAGCTCGTGAAAAAGCCCGACCTCGTTGGAGCGAAGACCCCGGAACTGCTCGAACAACTGAAAGCCCCGGAAGACTGGACGCGTCAAAATGCGAAACGCGTGCTGAAGGAACGCGGCGCGAAGGAAGTTCTCCCCGCTCTCGAAACATGGGTGAAGGGACTCGATGCGAACGACGCGAATTACGAGCACAACTTGCTCGAAGCACTTTGGGTTTATCAATCGTTCGATACAGCCGAGCCCAAGTTGCTCAACACCCTGCTCAATGCCAAGGATTATCACGCACGTGCCGCGGCCGTGCGAGCCCTGTCGCTCTGGCACGCCCGCGTACCCAATGCGATCGAACTGCTGAGCGTGCGTGCAACCGACGATTCGCCACGCGTCCGCATGGAGGCCGTGCGAGCACTCGCGGCAACGAACAGCCCGGCTGCCGTCGCTCCCGCGTTTGCCTCGATGGACAAGCCCGTCGATCGCACGATGGATTACGCACTCTGGTTGACGGCTCGCGACTTGGCACCGGTGTGGATGCCGAAATTTCAGGCAGGCGAGGATGTGTTCGGTGGCAATGTGAAGGGACTAACGTTTGCCCTCGAGGCGGTTGGCACGAAGGATGTGGCCAAGCCACTGCGTGCGATGTTGGAGTCGAAAAAACTTCCGAAAGATCGCGAGTCGGCGGTGTGGGCATTACTGGCACGCGTGGGGGGCCCGAAGGACCTGGTGTTCGTGCTGAATCAGGGTGTTTTTGCGATTGATACAGACGCCCATCGCAACACCGTCATGGCCGCACTCGAGGACAATGCCCGGCGAAACAAAATCGTGTTGAAGGAATCGGACGGTGCCAACTTCGAGAAACTCTGGGGTTCGTATCCCTTGTCGAGCCTTGAAGCAGCAGATGCTGCAGTCCGACTGATTGGCTTGTGGAAGGCCGAGAAATTCCGGGCCGTGCTCGCTAGCCGGGCCAAGGAAGGAATCCGCAGCGGCTTCGAGGGATTGGCCCTGTGGGGAGACCCGGCCAGTCGCAAACTACTCGAAGATCTGGCGGATCCAAAGCAAACCGTTGCCATCCAGAGACACGCCGTGATCGCTCTTGCCTCCCTCGACATTGTCACGGCCGCATCAAGAGCCGCCACGCTCCTGGAAACTGCCAAGCCGACCGACGATCATTCGGAAGTGTATCAAACGTTCTTGAGTCAGAAAGGCGGCTCGGAGGCCCTCGCCAAGGCTCTCGTCGGCAAGAAACTCAACACCGACGTCGCCAAGCTGGGCCTGAAGGCAGTTCGCTCTTCGGTGCAAGATGCCAAGCCACTGAGCGATGCCCTCACGAAAGCCGGTGGCCTAACGGCGGCACGGTCTGACTATTCCCCTGCCGAGATCAAGGCCTACGTGGAAGAAGTACTCACCAAGGGCGATGCCGCTCGTGGCGAATTGGTGTATCGCCGGAAGGAAGCGACGTGTTTGGCATGTCATGCCATCGCCGGGGCAGGTGGCCAGGTTGGTCCGGACATGACCAGCATCGGAGCCAGTGCCCAGGTCGATTATCTGGTCGAATCGATCCTGATTCCGAACAAGGCCGTGAAGGAGGGCTACCACGCCTTGAAGATTGGGACGAAGGACGAGAAAGTGGTTGTCGGCATCAAGACGCGCGAGGCGGACGGCAAGATCTACTTGCGAACCTCGGAGGACAAGGAGATCGCGATTGCCGAGAAGGACATTGAGGACAAGAGCCAATCGCGTTCGCTGATGCCCGATGGCCTGGCGGATCAACTCACTCGCCAAGAGTTGGTGGACCTGGTGCGATTCATGTCTGAGATGGGAAAGCAGGGCCCATACGCCCCTAATAAAGCACGCTTCATTCGCCGCTGGCAGGTGCTGGAACCGTCCAAGGAGAATGTCTTCCAACTTCAACGAGCCAGTGCCGCGAAGACGGTCGAGAATCCCGAGGCATTCGTTTGGACCAGCACTTACACGAAAGTGTCTGGTGAGTTCCCGCTCGATACCCTGCCGAAACTCGTGGTCTGGACCGGCTCCGAGCCGTTCGGCATCGTGCGGGCCCAACTCGACGTGACCACGGGTGGAAAGGTGAAGTTGAAGATCGACGGGGCGACGGGCCTTGCGCTCTGGGTCGGCAATGCACCCGTTGAAGTCAAGAATGAGACGGTGCTGGATCTAAAGCCCGGCTTGCAGACACTGACCTTCTCCGTGAATCTGACCAGTCGGAAGGAAGGCTTTCGCGTTGAGCTAGAGGATGTGGCCGGTTCACCTGCACGGGTGAACATTGTGACCGGGAAATGAACGAACGGTATTCTGCGACCGTGGGGCAGGCCTCCAAGCCTGTCCCACGACAACCAGGGCAAGCTCGCCGCTACTGACACATCAACTGAAAATCAGCCGAAACACCCAGAGGGTTAGCGCCAGCGTTCCGCCTAGCATCGCTAACAGCAGCACGCCAAGTCCCACGAGCACCCAGACGCTGGATCGCCCGGTTCCTTTCGGATCATTCAAGGCTCGCTCCAAGAGCGCGGCGTTCCGGGAATTTGCCCGCCAAGCCGCGTCAAGGAGATCCCCGGCGACAGGGATGATGCCAAGTACCACGTCCGCCCCCATGTTCAGCAGCATTCGCATGATAACGGACCGAGGCACCCCTAGGCGTGCCGCAATCATGACCAGGTAGCTGCTAACAGCCATGCCGATCAAGTCGCCGAAGAACGGGATGAGGCCGATGACCGCATCCAAGCCGACGTGGAACTTGGTGCCCGGGATGACGAAGGCCGTGTCCATGAGCCAGGCAAGCTGGCGGACGTTGGTTCGGCTCCGCTCCCGCTCCTCCCAAAGCGGATCTTGGGAAGGCTGGATGACAATGCGTTGAGCCGGTTGTTTTTCCGTCGGATCGAGTGCCATGTTTGTCACGGGCAAGAACTCGGCAACTCGCGCGCCAGTTTTTCTGTCCGCACACTGCGTATTCGGACAACTATGAGCGAATCACCTGGTCGGCAAAACGTTCCATCTCTTCAAGCTGCGGGCTGCATTGCAACAAGAGCAGATTCACGCCGGCTTGCTCAAAGCGGGCAACCTGATCGATCACTTGTTGTGGAGTTCCCACGAGGCCAGCCCGGAGGCCGCGATTGGAGACCGAGTAATCTTCGAGCGAGACACGCTGTTCCAGTTGCGTGCCCGACAGCCATTGCTGGTAATTGTGATAGCCCGCGGCCGACGCCTTCACATCGGTGATGCGGGCCAACTCGGCCTTGGCTTCTTGCTCGGTTGGCCGCACGATCGAGTAAGCGGCCACGCCAAAAGTCATCGGCCCCAGGCCGAGCTTCTCGCGACGGACACGCATATCGTTCACTTTCTCCGCGATGCGTTCTGGCGGGTCGCCGTGCATCACGTACGCATCGCATTGTTGGGCAATCAAGTTCTTGGCGGCTTCGGATTCACCACCGGCGTAAATTGTCGGCCGCGGTCGAGTGATCGGCTTCGGTTGCAGGACGGAATCGCTGATTTTGTAATAGCGGCCTTCGATGTTGCAGTGGTCGCGTGTCCAGAGCGAATCGACGACATCCAGCCACTCCGCGGTACGGGCATAGCGATCGTCGTGTTGCTCGAACGAGACACCGAATTTTGTTGCTTCGTCCTTCCACCAGGAGGAAACTACGTTCAGGGACAATCGCCCGCCGCCACCGATGTGATCGATGTTGGCTGCTTGCTTGGCGAGCAGGGCCGGGTTGTGGAAGGTGGGCCGCACTGCGACCATGTACTCCAGCCGATTCGTGACTGCCGTGAGAGCGGCGGCCGTGGACCAGGCATCGAGCGAAGGGGCCTCTTCCCCCTTGATGTCGTTGAGGTTCAACTCGGCCACGAGTGACAGGTCGTAGCCTATCTGCTCGCTGCGCTGGGCGAGCCGTTTCGAGTATTCCCAGGTGGCGGCCATCTGCTCGTCCTCGACATTGCGAAGCCAGCCGCCGAACACGGGCATCCAGTAGCCATAGCGCATGTGCACACTCAGTGGGAGATCAAAAAGCCACGTCCCAAGCTTCCGTGTCGGGAAAGCGAAGTTCGGACTCCTTGGGTTTGGGAGGGAGCTACCCGATGGTCGCCTTTCGCTCCAGGAAATCGACCAGCCTGACAAACGGATCGAAGCCAATCACATTCACGGCATCGGCCACGAAGTTCGAAAGCGCATTAATGTCATAGTAGACCAGCGTGCCATCGCGATCGTCGATCATGTACTCGATGCCACCGACATCGATCTCGGACTCGTGCATGATCCGTTCACACGCCTCGATCACTTCGTCCGGCGGCGTGTAGGCTTCCACTTTCAAGCCGGTCTTGGGTGTGTCGAGTGCGCAGGCACTCCTGGCAAGCTCGACACCATCGCTCCGCTGGCAAATGTCCGCGGGGCAGAGGTTAAACGAGTCCCCCGTCGTGAATACCTTGATGGCGTAAAGAAACTTTCCGCCCAGCAATTCAACGCGCGTGATATGCCCGCCACGAGCCGGAACGAATTCCTGAACGAGAGCGGTGTGATCCACCCCGAAGTCGAGCCGATTCTCGGCCGCCGCTCGTGACAGGTCCTTGGCCTCGTCGAACCGGACAATCCCCGCTCCACTGCCACCGATGTTGGCTTTGACGACGATCGGGAAGCGCAACCCATCCGAGGCTGCAACGACCTGCGAAGCATGATTGATAACGCGGGCACGGGGATAGCCCAGGTTGAGCGATTGCAGCAAACTCAACTGACGGCCCTTCGATGTCTCCATGGTGAACGCGTTCAGCCCATTGATCACCGGCACACGCAAGCGTTCGAGATGTGCCAGGTAACTCAGCGTAAAGAACATGCCCTGCACGCCGCCTCGCAGATACGCAGACGGACTCATGCGGTTGAAGAGCAGCGCGTACGGCGAGGACTGCTCGGCCGGATCGTACAAGTGGGCCTTCGGATCCAAACGGACGTAACGAATCTTGCGACGGTCAAGTTCCGCGAACAACGGTCGAAACCAATCGGGATGTTCGTGGTAAATCGCGATTGGCTTGCGTTCGGAACGCATGAAGAATTTTCTCGCAGCTAGGGGACGACCAAGCAGGGCAAATTATATGGGCCTTCCGGTCCAGAAGGTTGTTTCGATCCCGTGACCGAACCTCGGCGGGGGTCTTCTCGTCTAGACAGAATGGCGAAATCTCTCTTGGGCATTGACCGCCCGTTTGCGACAATAGCTGGCATGGACCCCGTCGCGCCAGTGCTGGAGCCGGATATTCCCGAGTTGGACTCGAACGATCCGTCGTTTGGGCCCGCGGATTCTTCGCTTACGGACACGCCGGAACATCTTTCGGCCACCGGCGATTTACATCTTCCCCCCTCCAAGCCGCTGCCACAATTCGCAACGCTCACAGCCGGCGATGGTGCGGTTCGGGATGGGCAGCCTTCGCTGGATTCGCTTCGCTTGGCCGTCCCGGGATATGAGATCATCTCCGAACTCGGTCGCGGCGGCATGGGGGTAGTTTATCTCGCCCGGCAGATCGGCCTGAACCGGCCTGTCGCCCTCAAAATGATCCTCAGCGGCGAACATGCGGGAACGGCGGAACGCGATCGCTTTCGCCGTGAGGCCGAGGCCGTTGCGACATTGCAGCATTCGAACATCGTCCAAATTTACGATGTCGGCGAGTCGCAGGGTCGGCCGTATCTAGCGTTCGAGTACATCGGTGGAGGAACGTTGGCCGGGCTGCTGACCGGTCAACCCTGGCCAGCCAAACCCGCCGCCGACCTGATCGAATCGATCGCACGAGCGATGCAGTACGCACACGAGCGTGGCATCGTCCACCGGGATTTGAAGCCGGCAAACGTGCTGATTACGGCTGAGTCGGGCCTCCAGGCAGCCGACCTGAACAAGGGCATTCACGCGGGATTCCGAGTCCAACACTCCGCCCTGAAGGTCACGGACTTTGGGCTTGCCAAGCGGGTCGATCCGGACACTTCCTGGTCAGACGACTCCGAACGAACGGCACCGGCCGTCCACACGCGCACGGGGGCCGTCATCGGCACGCCGAGCTACCTGGCACCCGAGCAGGCAGCGGGAAAGAATCGCTTGGTTGGGCCGCATACGGATATCTACGCGCTCGGTGCCATTCTTTATGAACTCCTGACTGGCCGGCCGCCATTCCGAGGCGAAACCGCGCTCGACACCGTTCTTCAAGTGATGGCGGACGATCCGGTTCCTCCCTCGAAATTGCGTGCCAAGCTGCCACGAGATTTGGAAACCATTTGCCTAAGGTGCTTGCAAAAGGACCCGATCAAGCGTTACGAAACCGCAGGCGATCTCGCGGACGATTTGCAACGTTTTCAGAATGGTGAAGCGATTACTGCACGTCCAGTCGGCCGCTGGGAGCGGGGCACTAAGTGGATGAATCGTCATCCAGCCGCGGCCGTGATGGTCGCCACGAGCGTCGCAACGGTCGCTCTGCTCCTGGGTGTCAGCCTTTACTACAACGTCGAGCTTCGAGCGGCCGCAGATGAGGTCGAAGCAAAAGCTCACGCCGCCGTGGATGCACAAAATATCGCCCTCGCGGAAAAGCGAATTGCGAATGACGAACGCCTGAAGGCCGAGCAACAAAAGGTGGCTGCCGATAAGGCAAGGCTGGAAGCCGAGGCCCAGAAGCTCGAAGCCGAGCGTGGTGTGTATGCCTTGCAGCTTTTCAAGGCGGCCGCCCTCGGCGAGCGCGATCCGCAACGAGCATTGCGTCTGCTCGACAATACTCGCATTTGCAAGGAAGAACTCCGCGATTTTACCTGGCGATATCTTCGCGGCCAATGCCTGGTGACAGAACAGGTCATTGAAGTACATCGCGAGGCGAATGGCGTTCCCCCTGTCGCCCGCCTCGTCCACTCGCCGGATGGCAAGAGTGTTGCCACAGTGAGTGGCCTCGATCCAATGGTGCGAATCTACGACATCGAAACGAAACGCTTGTTGTTCGTTCTCGCAGGCCACAAGTTGGCGGCACATGCCGTGGCATTCGCGGCGGACGGACGAACGGTAGCGACGGGCGGCGGCGATAACACCGTCATGATCTGGACTCTGCCGAACGAGTCGCCCCCGTCGCCAAAACAACTCACACCTTCGCTCACGCTTACCGGGCACACGAACAGCGTGACTGCTATTACCTTTTCTCCGGACGGTCTGAGACTGGCCAGCGCGGGGGCCGATGGATCCATCCGCTTGTGGGATTTTCCAGTCATGCGTGGCAGCGGCCCTCCGAAACTGACTTCGACCGGCGTCCTGAAGGATCACAACGGCACGGTTTGGGCTCTGGCCTGGTCCGATGAAGCCCTGTTTTCCGGCGGGTCCGATGGCCGGGTGCTCCACTGGGAGTTGAAGCCCGGCAGCGGCAAAGCTGTCGAACTCTTCAAGATGAAGAAGCAGGTCCTCGCCCTTGTTGCCTCGCCCGATGGCAATTACCTCGCCGCTGCCGGCAACGCGGAGCAAGACGAGGATGAACCGATTATTCAGCTCTATCGCCCGCTGACCGACCGCAAGGCCGGCGTGCTGCGTGGCCACACCGGATTGGCGGTTTACGATCTGTCCTTCTCCCCGGACAGCAAGCGATTGGTGAGCGGTGGTCGCGATGGCACGGTTCGCCTCTGGGACATTGCCACGCTGCAAGAGCGGGCCGTGTTTCGCCCCGAAAAAGAACCGCGACCGAGCATCCAGGATTCCACGCAGTCGATTCGCGGTGTCAGCTTCGGCCACGAAGGTCTTTCGGTCATCAGCGGCGGACAGGATGGTGCGATCCGCCTGTGGAGCTTTTCCGGCAAACGCGAAGAAGCAATCGAACTGGACGTTCGGGCACCACTGACATCGGCCGCGATGAGCGGGGACGGCAACACACTTGTCGTTGGCGAGAAAATCTCTCGCCTTGTGCAGGTTTGGAAACTCGGCGGACCGACAACCCCCATCGAACCGAAGCCAACTCGGACGCTTACCGGACTGAGTCAGCCTCCACTCTCGGTCGCCAGCAATGAGGATGGCTCGATTGTTGCAGCCGCCACTACTGCAGGAGTCTACGTTTCGCAAGACTATGCGCCTTTCGCACTGATCGCCAAGACCTCGGCCTATGCCGTCGCTATTCACGGGAACAACCTCGTCTATACAACCGAAGACGGGGAGCTGAAATGGGTCGATGTGCGATCAGGAAAAACTCGATTCACGCTCGCCGAGGCAATCGGGCGACTGTCCATCGTCGCGTTTAGCCCGGACGGCAAAAAGCTCATCTCCGCCGGCGGAACGACACTGCAAATCTGGGACACCGAAACCGGCGAGATGCTCTTCGGCCAGGTGCTCGCCCATCCGCGACGCATTACGGCAGTGGCGGTTCAGCCCGGCGACACTGCGAAAGAATGGGCCTTGGCCATCTCCGATGAGGGAGGTCAGGTGAAGGTATGGGAGATCGTCGGCAAGCAACACCCTGCGGGCGAGGCGCTCATTATTAAACAGCGACCTTCTCCGGCGGGGCTGAACGATGCGATTGGAACACTTGCGTTTACCGTCGACGGAAGAACACTCGCTTCCGCGGGCCTGGATCGCTCCGTTCGCTTGCGGGATCCCGAGACCGGCCAGGAACGTGCTGCCCTTGCCGGCCACACAGATGTCGTGCTTCTCGTCGCATTCCGCGCCGACCGCGTAATGCTGTCCGTTGGCCGCGAAGGCGTACTCCGCCTGTGGCGGGCGACGAAGTGAATTCCGTGTCTGAGAAGTGACTTCGACTTGAATCTCGCGGCAATGTTGACTCATGATGGAACAGGGCTGGAGAAGCACATGCCTTGGTTCCTTTGCTTGTGGGATCCGGAAACTGAAGAACATCTGCGATTGCATGGCGTGACGCAGGCAGAATTCGAAGAGGTTGTTAGCCCAACGTCCGCTCGGCCGATTGCTTTTGGATACACCAGCACCGGCAAATACCTTGCTTGCGTTTACGAACTAGTCGATCACGACAGTATTCTGCCAGTCACCGCTTTCGAGGTCGAAGGCTACACTTCGAGAAGTTGCCATGCGTCTCTCCAAACGAGTCTAGCGAACATTGACAGAGGCCGAAAAGGCACGTCTTTCTCAATTGCGTGTTCAAATTGATGCCGAGAAGGACGACATCGTCGCCGAGGGCCAGCGTAAAAAAAACTGCTCACGACCTCTCGATCACTCGCTTACGGGAAGTGATGCAGATCCTCAAGGAAGTGCGAACCCGACAAGGGCTCAGTTTGGCCGAGATTCAAGGCCGCACAGGTATCGCGAAATCAGCTCTGTCGCGACTAGAAACCGATTCGCAAGCCAATCCAACATTAACAACTATCACCCGCTACGCCGAGGCATTGGGAAAGGACCTACAGATCGTAATCGCCAATCGGATGTAGAGAACAGGCACTCGCCAGTAGCGTTATCGAATGGATTGCAATCGACCCACGTACACCTCCGTCGCATATTCCATTCGCACTTCTCCTCCTTCCTGATTCTGCTCGAAGATTCGATCGAGTTCACGCAGCATCGGCTCGTGGTTCGGATGACCCACGGGCGGCGTGTAGGAACTCGAAAGCAATCGCGAGCGTAGTCCCTCGCGGTCGAAGCGTTGCTCATTCGGCAGCATCCGTTTCACGAAGTCTCCACCGTAAAACGCTTGCAACTGGCCTCGATCGACGTTCGTGTGGACCACTTCCTTGAAGTCCGTGCCGAACTGATGCAGCAGGCTCATATACGCACGCATGAACGGCGTCGCGTCTTCTTGAAGCGTGTTCCAGATCAGGACGACTGGCCCATCCTCGCGAAGAATGCGACGAAACTCCTCACACGTTTTCACCTGGTCGAACCAGTGAAACGCCTGGCCAGCCACAATGAGGTCGATGCTGCGATCGGGCATCGTCGTCGCCTCCGCCGTGCCGTTGACACTGCGGAAATCGGGATACTTGGCCAACAGGGTTTCTGCCGCCGAACGCATGTCTGCGTTGGGCTCCACGCCGTGGACGATGTTGCCGTTCTGCAGAAACGGCTCCGAGGAGAAGCCGGTCCCGGAACCAATGTCGGCAACCACCATGTTGGTTGTGAGTCCCGCTTCGGAGCGCAGAATGTCCAGTACGCCCTGCGGATAACGCGGTCGGCTCCGGACGTAATCGGCAACGCGATTCGAGAACCGCGTTGTGCCCTGGTGAGACGGTTGCACAGGTGTACCCCAAGTTTTCGGGAGAAACCAAAGGAGACACAGCTGGTTCTTGGGGGGGGACGAGTCAAGGGAAGCTAGTTGCGACCTTTTTGTTTTTTTCTATCAGCCGATCGCCGATTGCAGGCGTTGAATCTGCTCCGCCATCGGGCGCGGTGGTAGCGGCGTCTTCTTGCCCCGTTCGCCTTGAACCTTCAGGCAGACGAATGTCGGTTCACTGCTTGCGAACACGTCTCCGATTCCTTTTCGCCAGTCGTCCAGATTCGCGAACGAGAACACGCGGCCAATCCCGGCCGCGCGTGCGAGGCCCGCGAAATCGGTCCGACCCGCACCAGCCGGTTCCTGGCCGCCGGTCACTTCGTATAAGCCGTTGTCGATGAGGAGCACAGTCAGGTTCGCCGGATGATTGGCCACCGTAACCAGCGAGCCGAGATTCATCAACAGCGAACCGTCTCCGGAGAGAACAACGACGCCACGAGATTGTGCCAGAGCGAGCCCCAATCCAACCGCGATGCCCTGCCCCATGCTTGAAGGCAAATAAGCATAGTCGAGCGGCGTATCCGAAATCGTCGGCCACAGGCCAACCGAACCCATGGTCGTGAGGACAACGCGGTCGCCACGGTGCTCGGCCAGGACTTCCAGAACTTCACGATGCGTCATGGTTACGTTCCGAATTGCCGATCGCCCGCGTCTCCCAGACCCGGAACAATGTACTTGTTTTCGTCCAAATGCGAATCGAGGGCGGCTAGATAGATCGGCACATCCGGATGCTCGTCCCTCATGACGGCCACGCCTTCGGGAGCCGCAATCAGGCCGATGAACCTGATCTTCTTAAGTCCCCAATTCTTCAGAATTGCCACGGCGGCCGACGCCGAACCTCCGGTCGCGAGCATCGGATCGACCACGTAACCCACGTCAATATTCGGTTCCGGCGGCAGCTTGTTGTAATAGGCGATCGGCTGGTGCGTGGAGTGATCGCGAAAGAGACCCAGGTGCCAGACGCACGCTTTTGGCAGCACGCGCAGCATGGCCTCCGCCATGCCAAGACCGGCTCGAAGGATCGGCACGATGCCGACGTTTTGCCAGATTACGTCCGCGGCACACTCGGCAAGCGGTGTCTTTACTGTGATGCGTGTGAGTTCCAGGTCAGCCGTTGCTTCGAAGAACAGCAGTTGCGCGAGCTCGCCAACCAAGTTGCGAAAATCGCACGGTGCCGTATTCACGTCTCGCAACAGTGCGACCTTGTGGCGGACCAACGGATGCTGTGAAACGTGAACCATGCGCGTCGCGAGGTTAGGGATGTCATCAGCCTACAAGAAGTGTACTCAACACGCTGCATGTGCCGGCCGGCCAGCGGCCAAGTCCACACGAATTACATCGCTACAGGCCAGGAGGCCTAGAGCCACGAAGCTCCTTGCACAGGCTCGGAATGTGAGGAGTACCTTCGAGGTGGCAAACGCGACCGGGGGACTGGCCTTTCGGCCAGCCCCCCGGATGTGGGAAGCAGATTGTTCGTCGCACGACTTCCGGTGCCGATCAGCCTGGCGTCAGGACGCGGCAGCGGTTGGGTGGACCGCGTCGGGACGCGGATGGTTCAACGGGAGTAGTTCTTCCCGGTAGATCGGCACGTCTCTTGGTGCCTCGATTCCCAGGCGAATCTTACCGCGGTCGATATCCACGACCGTGATGCAGACGTTTTCGCCTATGAAAATCTTCTCTCCGAGTTTCCGGCTGAGTACCAGCATGTTCGCATCCCTCCAGGAGGCGACCGATCGTGATCGCAGAGTGCCTGCGAAGAACATACGCCATGCGAGAAGCGGCGAAGGGAACTGGCTCCCCATTTTCAGCCGGTTTCTCCTCGGCCTCCCTGTCCCGCGCGTCAAGGCAGTCGCGAAACGCACATTCGGCACGACAGGAATCAGCTCAAATCATTGCAGATAGTATGCTTACGACACATGGGCTCGGTTGGATGCCAAGTGCCCCCAACAACACGTTTGCAAAAAAAAGTCACAAGACTGATGAGCATGGTAACAGTAGGGACAGTCGTTCCGAGGCGGAACTGAGCGGTTGGTCCGTTGATCGTCACGACCGCTAGAAATGGCGGAGTGAGAAGTGTTGCGGCAATTCATCCGATCGTTATGTTGAATGGGAACTCACTGGCCGCGAGAGGAACGAATGTTCGCCGAGCCATCACCCGTCGATCCCTCCGAGCCAGACTTATATTGGTCCGGTCACAGTGGCTGGGCGACGTTGCCGAGCATCGTCATCGGCATCGTGATTTCGGCTACCCTCATGCTCGGCGCGGAATACTTGAGCGAATGGACGCAACTGCACGACGAGTGGGCCGCGTTCGCAGCGTTCTGGATGATACTTTTCTGTTGGGCCGGGATGGCAATCGTCTGGACGTATCGGTCGGCTAGTTTTGTTTACAGGTTGACGCCCAAGACCCTCTATAGCGATTTCGGAATGCTCTATGGTCCAACGCCGCCGATCCCCTTGGCTTCGATTACCAACGTGACCTGCCGGGCTTCGGCCTTGCGGCGATTGTTCGGGGTCGGCTCGGTGATGGTCGTCAGTGAAGGACGCGCCCCACTGCGACTTCGCGGCATCTTCCAGCCGGAACGATTTGCAGAAGCGATACTGAAGGCTGCGGGGAAGACAACGTAGCCGCGTTCTGGCGAACGCGGCTACGAAGAACCTACTTGATCGGTCGAATCTGAATGTTCCGGAACGCCACCGGATCGCCGTGACCTGCAAAGCCGAAGTAGCCCTTGGTGCGATCCTTCCCGGGGTGCTTGCTCCCCCCCATGAACTCGGTCACCTTGCTGACATCGCCGTCCGTGATGCGTGTGCCGTTCAGTTCGACCAGGATCTTCGGGCCATTCACCGTCACTACCATCAGGTTCCACTCGCCAATCTTTCGATCGTAACCTCGATGGGCCGCCACCATGCCGTAGATCGAGCCGTTGGCCTGACGAGGATCGATCTTCTCGTGCTTTTTGGCCTCGTTGTGCAACACCTGAATCTCGCACATTGCCTCTGCAGAGGGCTGTCCCTTCCCGGGATAGCGGATGGCCAGGCCGTTGTTGCCGCCATCGGGCAGCTTGTATTCGAGACGTGCCGTGAAGTTGTCGTACTCGCTTTCAGTGAAGAGATTGCCGCCTTTGCCCGGCTTGTTCACGAGGGTGCCATCCTTCGCCTCAAAACCGTCCTTGCTACCGCCCCAACCGGCCAGGTCCTTGCCGTTGAACAGATCAACAAAGCCCGATGCATTGCGTTTGCGGAGTAGTTCGTTCGCTTCCTCCGGCTGGATCTCGCGGACGAACACGTTCCGCCAGCGAATCTCGCCGCCATGTGTCTGCAGTTGAATCGGGCTGGTCTTGCGAAGCGGCAACTTCTTGTTCCAGAAGTTTTCGAGTCGGGCCATGTCGACAACGAGTTTGTCGTTCAGATACACCGTGACGCGCTCGCCGACCTGGATGATGCGAAACGAATTCCATTCGCCGAACGGCTTGTCGGCCAGGACGAACGGGTCTTTGCCTGGTGCCCCGGCACTATTATTCCACAAACCACCGCTCCCTTTGTCGGCCCCGAGATTCCATTTGCCGCCTTCCTTGGTCGTGTCCCAAATCTGAATTTGCGGCGTGGCCCGCAGGTAGATGCCGCTGTCGGCCTTGGCGACCGTCTTGTATTCGATCAGGAATTCGATGTCGCCGTACTCTTTGTCGGTCGTCAAGTAAGCACCGTTGCCATCGTTCACCAGTTCGCCGCCGTCGGCCTTCCAGTGCTTGAACGCGTCTTCGGTCCACTTGGCGATGAGCTTGCTCTTGTCGGCTTCCTTGTCGAGGGCATATGGATCGAAGTGCGGCATGCCGTGCCAGCCATTCAGGTCCTTGCCGTTAAATAAAGCCGTGAAGCCCTTGGGAGGGTCTGCCGCGATTGTCACGGGCACGATAGCGAGCGCCAGGGCGAGTGGTGCAAGAACTCTAAGCATGTCAATCTCCGGGAAGGGAGTCGTGGTGGGTTCAGCAAGTGTATGGGGAGTTGGCCTTCGTGCGGGAAAACAACGACGAAAGGGGCTGACGCCTGAATCCCAAGGAATAAAACGGGAGAGTCCCGCCTGATCGTAGCCGCGTTCGTCCGAACGCTGGAATCCATATATCGTAGCCGCGTTTGCCAGCACGCGGGAAGCCCGCATACTTGCGAGTGCGGCTACGATTGGAACTTTTCGAGTACTCCCATGACGTTGCGATCCGCTCTGCTGCTAGTGGTCTGTACGCCGACTCTCCTGGTCGCCGGCGAATTCAACAAGCTCCTCAAGATTGGCGATGCCGCACCGGCCTGGAAGGAATTGCCCGGTACGGATGGCAAGAAACATGCTCTTGCGGATCATGCGAGCAAAGAATTCGTCGTGGTGGTTTTCACCTGCAATAGCTGTGCGTGTTCGATTGAATACGAAGACCGGATCATCGCCTTCGCCAAGAAATTCCAGGACAAGGTTGCTCTGGTTGCGATTAACGTGAACACCATCCCGGAAGATCGGCTCGACGCGATGAAGAAGCGGGCCGAGAAAAAGAAGTTTCCGTTCGAATACCTTTACGACGAATCGCAGAAGCTGGCGAAGGACTACGGTGCCACGTACACCCCTGAATTTTTCGTGCTGAACAAGGAGCGTCGGATCGCCTACATGGGGGCTCTTGACGACAAGACAAATCCGCCGGATGTGAAAGACAAATACCTGGAGCCGGCCATCGAGGCACTTCTGAAGGGCGAGAAACCCGCGAAAACGGAGACGGCCGCCCGAGGCTGCATGATTCGCTGGAAACGCACACGAGATTAAGTAGTCCGCACACTCCGTGTGCGGACTGAAATTGCCCCGAAGACGGCCTGCGTTCTCGGATGGGACAGTCGGCACGGAGTGTGCCGACTACTATGTGCGAAGCACCAAATACATCAACTTTCCTTCCGCCATCATGGCATACTCGGGACGTGGGATTGAACCCGGGCCAGCCCACGGTGCCAGCGAGATGGCGCGATGCTCCGCGAGGCGTTGCAGGCCCTCGTGAAATTCACGTAGCGTGAGATCGTTGTGTTTCGGATGAACGGCCGCGAATAATTCCGGCAACGGGCAGGCGCCGCCTGTCTCGCCGGCTTTTCGTCGGTCGAGATACGCCAGTGCGTCGGCTCCCCAGGGAATCACTGCCTGCAGCGATGCGTTCATCACGGTCGGCACTTCGCTTCGTCTCAGGGCCTCATCGACTCGCTTGGTCAATGCGTCGAGTTGATCCAGGTGACGGGCCATCTGCTCGGTGATGTGCCCGGCGAGTCGTTCAAGCGACTTGAGCATCTCGTCCTGCCACATCGGGATGCCGGACTGGGCAACCGTAAGCATTGTCCGCATCTGGCCGAGAATCGCCCGGGGCGAATCGTGCTGATAGAGATACTCGACCCCCTTAGGCGTCAGGCGGACGAACTCGACTTCAAAGCGTCCCTTGGCCTCCGATCGGGCGTGTTCGAGCAGTTCCTCGCGAAGCGCAAGTTCCGCGGCCTCTCCGTGCAGTCCGGTTCGGCCCGCGAAGAGCCCCTCGGACTTGCCTGACGTGTACAAACGATGCTCTTCGCCGGCGAGGGCGGCACGCAATCCCTCCAGGAGCACGGCATCTCTTTTTTGCAATTCGCGAGGGTCGAACGGTTGCGGTGATTCCATAACGATCTGAGAGTGGGTTTCTGGTGAACCGCCGATACTCTAGCGTTGTCTGCAAGTAACCGAAAGGGCAAGAGTCCGGGCCATGACCGAACCAAAACGAAAACGCATCCTGAGCGGCGTGCAGCCTTCGGGCAAGTTGCACCTGGGGAACTACTTCGGAGCAATCAAGCAGCATATCGCCCTTCAGGACGACGGGGAGTGTTTCTACTTCATTGCCGACTATCACGCCCAGACAACGCTGGGCGAGGCGGTTCGCCTTGAATTGGAAGCCACGCGGGACGCGAAACGTAAACCGCGCTCGGGGGCCGAGATTCTGCAAGAGAATGTTCGGGACGTCGCCCTCGATTATCTCGCCCTGGGTCTCGATCCGAAAAAGGCCACGTTCTACCGCCAGTCTGATGTGCCTGAGGTGACCGAACTCTCCTGGATCTTGAGCACCGTGACCGGCATGGGCCTGCTGGAACGTGCACACAGCTATAAGGACAAGGTGGCCCAAGGAATTGCCGCGAGCGTTGGCCTGTTCACCTATCCGATCTTGATGGCCGCGGACATTCTGATTGTCCGTTCGAATGTGGTTCCCGTTGGCCAGGATCAGGTTCAGCATCTGGAAATGACCCGCGACATGGCCGGTTACTTTAATTCGACGTTCGGCGAAATATTTCCACTGCCGGCCGAGCGTCTCGATGTGGCCGCGAAGGTCCCCGGCACGGACGGCAAGAAGATGAGCAAGTCCTACGGTAACGCCATCGAGATTTTCGCGGAAGGCAAGCCGCTCAAGAAGAGCGTGATGGGCATCGTGACCGACTCAACGCCACCCGATGCTCCGAAGGACCCCGAGACGCGGACGCCGTACTTGCTGTACAAGTTATTCGCAACCCCGGAGGAAGTGGCCGACCTCGGGCAACGTTATCGGGCCGGCGGCATGGGGGACGGCACGGCCAAGCAAATGTTGTTGGAGAAGATCGACGCCTACTTCGGGCCCTTCCGCGAGAAACGTAAGCAACTTGCGGCCGATCCGAGTTTCGTCGAGGACGTTCTCCGCGACGGTGCGAAGCGAGCACGCGTGGAAACTGAGAAGACGTTGGCGATGGTGCGTGAAGCGACTGGCCTTGCTCACTAACCACACGACAGAGCCAAACGGCGGGGACAAGCCCCGCCGTTTGGCGTTTCGACATTCGCTCGACTCACTCACTCCGTCAGCGGAGCCAGCGGGAACGAACCCAAAATGTAGATCTTCTCGCACTTGGATTCCACGAGCGAGAGAGTCTTCTTGACCTTCGCATCTTCCTGATGTCCGACACATTCCAGGAAGAACACGTACTCCCCCTTCGCGGAGGCGTATGGGAAGGATTCGATCCAGGTGAGGTTCACCTTGTTTTGCTTGAAGATGCCCAGGATGTCCGCCAACGAACCCGGGCTGTGCGGGATCATGAACATGACGGCCGTCTTGTCGTTACCCGTCCGGCCGGAGTCGTGCTGGCCGATGACGGCGAAACGCGTCTCGTTGTGCGGTGAGTCCTCGATGTTCGGGAAGAGAATCCGGACGCCGTACTGCACGGCGGCCTCTCGGCTGGCGACGGCGGCCGCGCCGGGCTGAGCCTTGGCGAACTGGGTTGCGGTGGTGGTGCTGGAAACTTCGTGCAACGAGGCTTGCGGGACGTTCTTGGCAATCCAGTTCCGACACTGCGACAGTGCCTGTGGCTTGCTGTAAATACGGCTGATTTCCGTTTGCTCGCAATTCGCGAGCAGGTTGTGGTGGACGTGCAGCCGAACTTCGGAGCAGATTCGGATTTGCGGCAGCCGCACGAACATATCGAGCGTGTCGGCCACGCGGCCATCGGTCGAGTTCTCGAGCGGGACCACGCCGTAATCGACGTGGCGACGACTCACTTCCTCGAATACCGCCGCGATATTGGTGACGCCCATGTACTCCGCGCCACGCCCAAAGCGATGCAGTGCGGCAATGTGGCTGAAGGAATATTCCGGGCCTAAAAATGCAACCTTGTCGATCCGTTGTAGGGCACGAGAACCGCTGATGATCTCTCGATAGATGGCCCGGATTGTCACTTCCGGCAACGGGCCGTTGTTGGCCGACAACACGTTTGCGATCACCTCTTCTTCCCGCGCTGGCGAGAAGACGGAATCGTTGTTGTCCGTTTTGACTTTACCGATCTTCGCCGCGAAATCCGCCCGCTCATTCATGAGCTTGAGGATTTGCAGATCGAGCTTGTCGATCTGGACGCGAAAGGCCTTTAAGTCCTTCGCAGACGCAGGTTCGCCTTTACGGGTCATGCCCGGGGTCTCGCGCGTGGTGGGTTACGGTTGAACGCGTCAACGTTCTGTAATGTATCGATGTTCAGAATACCCGTCAATCGAGTCTAGAACGCTTTTGGGAATTCGACGATCGACGCAACTCCTTTATTCAGAATGTGTTTGGGCGAATGAACAGGGCTGATTGGCTTGGTTGTCCAGGGCCTGGATGGCTGCCAGAATGGCAAAATTACAACCGGGTCCCATGCGCATTATTCGACATATCTGCTTATTTTATAAATGCTTACATCTTTCACAACGGCGTTCCCGAATGGTCCCCATCGCCAGACGAACTCGCTTCACCGCCTTGCTCCCACCGATTCCGAGAAACGCTCATGGCGAATGTGCGGTATGTCCGATCTGTAACGATTATGCGGGGCCGCGCTTGGCCCAGGGAGCCGCGCTACCACCATGGCCCTCATTGAATTGCGAAATCTCGGCAAGATCTACGACCTGGGCGAAGTGAAAGTGACGGCCTTGCAGAAGGTCACTCTCGACATCGCTCAGGGCGAGTTCGTCGCACTCATCGGGCCGTCCGGATCGGGAAAATCGACCCTCATGAACACGCTGGGCTGCCTCGATCGTCCCACGATGGGCCGGTATCGCCTGGCCGGGGTCGAGGTTGGAGGCATGAGCAAAGACGCACTGGCCCGTTTGCGGAACAAGCAGATCGGCTTCGTATTCCAGAACTTCAATCTGCTCTCACGCACGACCGCACTGGAGAACGTTGAGATTCCGCTGCTCTACGATTCGGGATCCAGCCGCCGGCAACGTCGCAAGCGAGCGAAGGAATTGCTCGATCGAGTCGGGCTTGGCGACCGCCTGGACCACAGGCCCAATCAACTATCCGGCGGCCAGCAACAGCGCGTTGCCATCGCACGGGCCCTGGTCAATCGTCCGTCGATTCTTCTCTGCGACGAACCAACGGGAAACCTGGACACACGCACGAGCCGCGAGATCATGGCGTTCTTCCGGCAGCTGAACAAGGCGGAACAACTCACGATCATCCTGGTCACCCACGATCTGGAGGTCGCTCGCCAGGCCAACCGGGCGATCGTTCTCGTCGATGGTGGCGTAGTCGCGGACACGACCGACATCAACGAGGCGGCAGCCGCGCTGCTCCGAAGATCCGTGGGAGGCGAGGAAGCCTGATGATCTTCTCGGCCGCTACCACTCTCCGTACTTCCTGGGCAGTGCTCTTCTTCGGCTTGGCGGCTCTCTGCGTCCAGGCCGGGTGTTCCGCTCCGTTTCCGCAAGTGGTTCAAGCTGGCTGGCAGCACGAGCAGCAGAGCATTCCTGTTCGCGACATGGCCACGCTTGCACCTGCTCCGCTTCCGAATGTTCCTGCCCCAGTGACCGTTTCGGACAAGGACGTGAAGCGAGAGCCGTGGGAATTGTCACTGAACGACGCCGTGCGGATCACCCTAGAAAATGCCAAGGCCATCCGGGTGTTTACTGGGCTCGGCGCGTCGAATAGTGGCCGAAGCATCTATGACGCGGCCATCGCCACGACGGCCATCGATCAGGCGCAGGCGAAGTTCGATCCCGCGTTCACTGCTTCACAATCCCACCTTCGCACTGAGAATCCAGGGCTCGAACCTCTGACGGGAGGATTTGCAGTCGGGGCGACTGGCGTCGACGTCGATCGCACATCCGTTGGCATCAACAAGGTCAACGCTCTCGGCGGTCGATCGGGCGTGAGCCTGGTCAACGATCGAACGGCCTATAATCGGCAGTTTTCCGGTTTGAATCCCGAGGAGCGTAAAGCAATTGAGCTCAACTTCACGCAGCCGCTCTTGCTCGGCGGCGGGTTTCAATTTAATCAGTCCGCCATCGTTCTGGCACGCATCGACACGGATCGCTCCTTCTTCCAGTTCAAAGATGCAACCCAGGAACTCGTGCGAGGGACCATCGAAGCCTACTGGAATCTGGTTCTCACTCGCCTGGAACTCTGGGCTCGCGAGATCCAATTCAAGCAAGCCAACGAAGCCTATGATCTTGCGGACGCTCGCAAGCAAGCGGGCATCAACAACGGAGGCGAGGTCGCCCAGTCGAAGCTCACGCTTGAGCAATTACGCGCGGGCGTGATTTCGGCAAAGGCCAACGTGCTGGGTAGTGAAGGTGCCTTGCGAAACATCCTTGGCATCCCGGCAACCGACTCGCGACAGGTCGTGCCGGTATCTGCCCCTGCAAGTTTGCGTTACAACCCCGAGTGGGAAAAGATTCTTCGCCTGGCCGAACAACGCCGGCCCGACATCATCGAACTGAAGCTCATTCTTGAAGCGGATCGTCAGCAAAAGATACAAGCAGAGAATGTGACCCTGCCGCAGCTTGACGCGACCGCTCTCTACCGCTGGAACGGGCTTTCCGGCCGCCTGCCGGGAACCGGAGCACGAATGAACTCCGACCATTCTCAATTCAACGACTGGACTGTCGGGGTCAATTTCTCGGTGCCGCTCGGGCTGAGGCAAGGCCGGGCTCAAGTTCGGCAACAGGACTTGATCATTCTTCGCGACCGAGCGAATCTGGAACAGGGACTTCACGCGACGAGCCATCAACTCGCAATCACGTTACGCGAATTGGCGAGCAACTACGAGCAGTTTCTTGCCTTCCGCGAGACTCGGAAGGCTGCTGAAATTAATCTGCTCCTTCAATTTGAAGTTTGGAGAGCGGAACGAGGCATTTTTCTGAACGTGCTTCAGGCATTGAACGCCTGGGGGGATGCGATCAATTCGGAGGCTCGGACGCTGATCAATTACAACGTATTGCTCACGAATCTCGAACGGCAAACGGGTACAATCCTGGAAACGCACGGACTGGTATTTATTGAAGAGCGATTCCAGGCAGCCGGCCCGCTTTGTCTAGCCGGTCACGACCAAGAATACCCACGGCAGTTGACAGCCAAGGGGGAGCCGAGTGTCTTCCCGAGCACAGGGAAGCCCGGCGAAAATGCGTTTGACCTGAAGATTCCGGTGGATTTGAACAAGAAGGGGGGCGGGCCCACGATGATGAAGCCTCTGGGTCCGCTCAAGAATGAGAATAAGGAGCCTCCTCCGCCTGCCCCGGCAGTTGCCGAGCCGTTGTTTGCCGAGGACAAAGTCAAGTGACCAAGGATGTCACGTAGATCAAGAGAGATTCCCAATGCGCCGCTTGCTGACATGGTTGATCGTTCTCGGCATTCTCGGCGGAGGCCTGGCAACCGCAGGGTATTTTGGCAGGAAGTACCTGACGGCGAGCGCCATCCCGCGCTACACGACTGCCAAGGTGAGTACGGGCAAGATCGAGACCGTCGTCAATTCCACGGGGCCGATCAAACCCGTGCAAACTGTGACGGTTGGGTCGTTCGTCTCCGGGCCGATCAGGGATATTCTGGTCGGCTTTAACGACGTCGTTACCGAGAAGCAAGTCCTGGCGCGAATCGATCCGCGCTTGTTGCAAGCCTCGCTCGATCGCGAAAACGCGTTTCTGAAGACCATGCAAGCAGATTTGGCACGCATTGAATCGCAACTTCTTCAAGCCGAACGAAACGAGGCTCGAGGAGACAACCTGCGGAAGAAGAACGAGAACTACATCTCTCAACAGGAATTGGATCAGCTCCATTTTGCCAGGCTGGTACTTGGGTCACAGAAAAAACTGGCCCAGGCGAACATCGAGTCCGCCCAAGCTGGCGTCAACAACGCCAAGACGAACCGGGACTACTGCGATATTCTTTCGCCCGTAAACGGCATCGTGATCGAACGCAAAGTCGAGCCAGGCCAAACCGTTGCCTCCTCGTTCCAGACGCCCGAGTTGTTTATCATCGCACCCAACCTGGACACGATGCACGTTTACGCGGCCGTGGACGAGGCAGACATCGGCCAGATTGTCACGGCCCAGGAGCAAAAACGCACGGTCCAGTTCACCGTGGATGCCTACCCAGAGATCGTCTTTACAGGGACGATCTACCAGGTTCGCATGAATGCAACCGTCACTCAGAACGTGGTCACGTATCCGGTCATTGTCGAAGCACCGAATCCCGGCCGCAAACTCAGGCCGCAGATGACCGCGAACGTTTCATTCCAGACCGATGTGCGCGAGAAGGCCATCCGCATTCCCAATTCCGCCATTCGATTTGTTCCGCTGGAATCGATGATCTATCCGGAAGACAAGAAGTACATCGAGGTCAAGGTCAAGAAGGACCCGAAGGAAGGCGAAGATAAAATCTCGGCAGAACGAAGGGCAGAGCAGGCGAAGGATCGTTCGAAACGCGTTGTCTGGGCTCGAGACAAGGAAAACAGCAACAAAGTCCGGGCCGTCCCCATTACGATCGGTCTGACCGACGGCCAATTCGCGGAACTTGTCGAGGGCGATATCCAGCCCGACCAGGAACTCGTCACGGGCCTTGAAGGGAGCGAGAAGCGATGAAAGTCGCCGACCTCGTCGTTCTGTCGCTCCGGCAACTCGCCAAGAACAAACTACGCTCGCTGCTGACGGTCCTGGGGATCGTGATCGGCATCGCAGCCGTCACGGTCATGGTGTCGATCGGCCAGGGTGCCGGCGAGATGATCAAGAACCAGTTCAAGAACCTCGGCACGAACGTCATCATCGTGTTTCCCGCACGCAAGGAAGGCTCGAGCGGAGTTCGCGAAGGGCCGGTGCAAACCTTGACACCAGCCGATGCCCAGGCGCTTGCGGACGAGTGCCCGTCGGTCCGAGCGGTGAGTCCGCTGGTTGGTGCCCAGGCTCAGGTGGTCGGCGGCAATGTGAACTGGAAGCCTTCCCAGATGCAGGGAGTTGGCCCGGAATATCTGGAAGTCCGCAACTGGACTCTCGCGGCCGGCGAGTTTATTGGCGAACGCGACGTTGCCTCCGCCAACAAGGTCTGCGTCATCGGCCGTACGTTGCTGGTGAAACTCTTTCCGGGCCAGGACCCGATCGGCCAACAAGTTCGCATCAAGAACATTCCATTCACGGTCATCGGCTTGCTGGACGAAAAGGGGCCCGACCTCGTCGGCAACGATCAGGACGACATCATCCTGATGCCCTATTCGACCGTGCGCAAGCGGCTGCAAGGATCACATTTTTCGAACGTCGATGTCATCATGCTCTCGGCACGCTCGGAAGAACTATCGGCCAAAGCCGTGAAGGAGGTCGAAGACCTTCTGGCGGAGCGGCACAAGATTCCTCCGGGCGGCAAGAACGATTTCGAGGTGCAGAACACGGTGGAGATTGCACGAGTGATGAACATCATCACCGGCAGCCTGACGGCCATGCTCTCGGCCATTGCGGCCATTTCGCTAGTCGTCGGCGGCGTGGGCATCATGAACATCATGCTCGTGTCCGTGACGGAACGCACGAAAGAAATCGGTTTGCGTATGGCACTCGGTGCAAGACCACGGGACATTTTGCGCCAGTTTCTGATCGAGTCCGTCGTGCTCTCGGCCGTCGGCGGGCTAATCGGCATCGCCTTCGGCGTCGTCGGGGCCGTCGTTGTCACCTGGATTATTAACGAGGTGCTTCCGTCTTCGAAATGGCCCCTATCGGTCTCGATACCGGCCGCCCTTGTTGCGTTAGGTTTCGCGGCCGCCGTGGGCATGTTCTTCGGGTTTTACCCAGCATTGCGTGCGAGCAGGCTGGATCCAATTGAGGCGCTGCGGTTTGAATAGTCATGGCGCGAAACGTAAACAAATCGTGGATCGGTCGCATTTCGCAAGTGACACGCCGTTGGCCGTCCGTGAAACAATACGACGGATGGTTGCCTGCACCCGCGAAACGGCAAACGGCGGCTGTCAAGTTGGCAGGTTTCTGATCGGGCACTCGGATCGCTTGTGCCGCAAGACATTTATTAGCAACTAGTTACGGCATCCAACTATCGCGATTGCTTTTCGGCACATCACTTGCATTATTGACTCGCCAACTTCAACCGAACGAACGATCAACACGGTCTTTGACCGTCCAAGAAAGGAACATATCCACATGGCTAAAGAGAAAATCATCGGTATCGACCTGGGTACCACGAACTCGGTCGTGGCCGTGATGGAAGAATCGGGCGAAGTGAAAGTCATTCCGAATCAGGAAGGCAATCGCATCACCCCGTCGGTCGTGGCATTCACCGACAAGACCGAGCGTCTGGTCGGTGACCCGGCCAAGCGGCAGGCTGCACTGAATCCACGACGCACGATCTACTCGATCAAACGCTTCATGGGTCGTCGGCACGAAGAGGTCGAGTCCGAAGAGAAACTCGTCCCCTACAAGATCGTTGGCGGACGCAAGGACCTCGTCAAAGTCGAGATCGACGGCAAGCCGTTCACGCCGCCGGAAGTCTCGGCAATGGTGTTGCGCAAACTCAAGGAAGCGGCCGAGGCCTACTTGGGCCACACTGTGCGGAAAGCGGTCATCACCGTGCCCGCGTACTTCAACGACGCCCAGCGTCAGGCCACCATCGACGCCGCGGCCGTCGCCGGCTTCGACACCGAATGGGAACTCGAAGATCCCGTCACGAAGAAATCGACCAAGCAGCGGATGCGCATCATCAACGAGCCAACCGCGGCCTCACTGGCTTACGCGTTCGACAAGAAGAAGAATCAGAAGATCGCCGTGTTCGATCTCGGCGGCGGTACGTTTGATATCTCGATTCTGTCGATTGACGACGAAGGCACCTTCCAGGTGAAGGCGACCAACGGCGACACGCATCTGGGTGGCGATAACTTCGACGATGTGTTGATCGAATGGATCTGCGACGAGTTCAAGAAGGATAACGGCATCGACCTGCGGAAGGACCCCACAGCCCTTCAGCGAATCAAGGAAACGGCCGAGCGTGTGAAAAAGGATCTGTCGAGCCAGACCACGGCCGACATCAATCTGCCGTTCATCACCATGGACGCTTCGGGTCCGAAGCACATCATGCTGTCGCTGACTCGGGCCAAGTTCGAGCAGATGGTCGCGGAACTGATCGAACGCTGCAAGACACCGGTGCTGAATGCGCTAAAGGACGCGGGCATGAGCCCCAGCCAAATCGACGAAGTCGTGATGGTCGGCGGTATGACCCGTATGCCGCGAGTGCAGACACTGGTGAAGGAAATCTTCGGCAAGCCCGGTCACTACGGTGTGAATCCGGACGAAGTGGTGGCAATCGGTGCGGCCATTCAGGGGGCTCAACTCCTGATGGGCAGCCAATCGTCGATTCTGTTGTTGGACGTGACGCCGCTGAGCCTCGGTATCGAAACGGAAGGCGGAGTGATGAGCACGCTCATCGCCCGCAATACGACGATCCCGAAGAAGGCAAGCCAATCGTACACGACCGCTTCGGACAATCAGCCCGGCGTACACATTCAAGTGTTCCAGGGCGAACGGCCGTTGACGCAGCACAACAAGAAAATTGGCGACTTCCATCTGGAAGGCATTCCGCCGGCCCCGCGTGGCACACCGCAGATTGAAGTGACGTTCGACCTGGATGCGAACGGTGTGTTGAACATCACGGCCAAGGATAAGGCCAGCGGCAAGGAGAGCAACGTCCGCATCGAAAATTCGTCGGGCATGAGCAACGAGGAAGTTGAGAAGATGAAGCGAGACGCGGAACTCCACGCCGACGAAGACAAGAAGCGTCGCGAGTTCATCGACGAGAAGAACAAGGCGGATAGCCTGGTTTATCAAGTCGAAAAGATGCTCAACGACGCCGGCGACAAGGTAAGCGAAGCCAACAAGGCCCCCATCGTCGCGGCCGTCGAGAAGTTGAAGAAGGCCAAGGAAGGCAGCGACCTGAACGCCCTGAAGAGTGCGTTCAGCGAACTGGAGCAAGCCGCCCAGGCCATGGCTCAGGCTAATGCCCAGCAGTCCGCAGGCGGTCCGGATGCCGGTGGCCAAGCCCCACCGACGGCCAAGAAAGATGCCGACGACGTCGTCGACGCGGAATTCGAAGTGAAGTAAACGACACAACAACTCGATCGATTAGCGGGCGGCCCAACGGGCCGCCCGTTTTCGTTAGGTGTGCTATACCCCTCTCGCTTGACTCAAAATTTGTTTCGGGAATATTCTTGACACCGTCCATTCGGCTGCATTAGCATCCTTGAATGGCCTCTTCCTCTCCACGAAGCCAACGAACCTTCTTCCTCCCAATCATCTGGGCAGCGGGCCTGTAGCTCATTGTCGCCGGTCTGGCGAAGTTACTTGCCCCCCCCATCAGTTGAATTTTGTACAGTATACGGTCGAAGTCTTCAGCGCTCTTTGGGTGTGCGAGATTGCGCTGGGGCTTTGGTTGATCTCCGGGATCAATCGGGTTCATGCCTTGTTGTTTGGGATCTTGGCATTCAGCGGGCTGGCACTTGTCAGCGGGCGGATGGCGGTTTTAGGCGTGACTGATTGCGGATGCTTGGGTAAATTACCGACCAGCCCTTGGATCATGTGCGGTCTGGATGTCATGTCGGTTCTTGGTCTCAGTGCGGCCTTACACTTTACCACTGACCAATTCATGTTCCGCCAAGGCCTGCGGCGCTTTCTCGCCTCCTCAACAACCATTGCTGTTATACTGGGGGCACTTGCAACCTTCGTCGTCGGAAGTTACGGCTCGGTCGAGGCTGCGGTACGCAACTGGCAAGGCCACGCACTCGAAGTTCCTCGCTTGGTTGATGCCGTTTCGCACGGAGAGGACGGCCTTTCTCGGGCGATGATTTCCGTCCAGAACGATGGCAACGTCCGATCCGGATGATCGGGACCGATGCCTGTTGCGGCGCACGTGTGGAGAATCCGTTCCCGATCACGCTGCAACCCGGTGAAAATAGCAGCCTGCTTGTCATCCTGGACTGTCGCCGACAGGCGTCGCTCGTCGTGACGTTGTGGGTTGAGTCTGAAAGCAAACTAAAGAAACAACGTGTTGTTGTGTCCTGCCGGAATGCTTCGTAATTCCGTGGAGGGGTGTTCATCAATTTTTCTGGAGTATGCCATGTTTCGAGTAAGCGTGGGCTTGGTGTCAGCGTTCCGAACCCTGGGAGCCATCCTGATGGTGGGCGGCTTAGCGATGATTTTTGCAATCCCAGCAGTAGCGGATGATCATGGGGATCCGGGTGGCTTTACGGTTCCGTTCTTTTGTGAAAATTGTACGCCACAAGCCTATGCGGATTGTCGGCACGCGAATGGGTGTTATTGCTTTGGTCTGTACACCTGTAGGGTTAACACTCCCATTACATGCTATTGTCCTTAGCGGTTGCAGGAGAAGTTGTTTCGAACCCAGTATCGCGAGTCGGCTCCGACGTGCGTCCTATCACTTCTTAATTCGTCAGTAGAGATTTTATCATGGTCGTGCTTCGGCTTGCCCTATCCACTCTCATTTGTGTCGCACCTTTGGCAATCGGTCATGCCGCCGACGCTGTCGATCCTCAGTTGCATCGAGATCTATTAGCCGGTTGGGCGGAGCTTGAGAGAATCGACAATAGTCAATCAGCTATCGACGTCTCTTCTGTGGGGAGTGAACAGCAAGGCGCGGAGAAAGCCAACAGTTCATCCGGAGTGTTCCGATATCGCCGCAACCGGGATTCCGCAAGGATTTCGGTCGACTCGAACAAGAACGACGAGTCAGTACGCAACTCTCGATATATATTCCTCGTCTCGCGAGTATCTGATACGCATCCATGGACGATGCGATTCGTCGAATTGGACTTAGCGAGTCCAAATGCAAAGAATCTGGAGAATGGAACCTTTCTTACACGAATCGTGTCGCCGAGTGCGGTCGTGTTCCTGGGGCCGATTCCAAAGGATCAGCACCGGAAACCAAGTTCACTTGCGGAGGATCCGAGATTTAAAATATCGAAGTTGGAGCGTTTACCCGATGGTTTAGTCAAGGTTCGCTACAAACACGATCTTTCAGAGGGAGAACTCGATTGTGATCCTGCCGAAAATTTTGTCATTAGACGGGGCCGTGCTCGCTATGCCCCCCCCGGAATTTCCCATGAGCTAACTTATGTGAAACACATTGGCCCTGGCGGTGCCGGAGGTCGAAACACTGTTGAGCGAATCGAATACGATGTGGTCACCTCGCTTGGCTACAAACGCAAAGATGTATCCACCTACTCCTACCCCGACGTCCGCAAAACCGGCGAACTGGACGAAGAACGCTTTCGGCTCACTGCCTATGGCCTGCCCGAACCGGAAGGCATCGTCTGGAAGAAACCTCGGCGCTGGCTGCCCTATTGGTTGGCAGGTGCGGGAGCGTTAATCATTCTGGTGACGACGTTGGTGATTCGTAGAGCACGACGAACACATTCGCTGGAGAAGAAGGCATGACCCGTAACGCGCAGAGAACGGCGTTCACCCTGCTTGAGCTTCTGGTGGTCATCGCGATAATCGGAATGCTCATGGGGCTGTTGCTCTCCGCGGTCCAACAGGTCCGCGGCCGGGCGTTGCAGACCAAATGTTCCCACCAACTTCGGCAGGTTGGTCTCGCGCTACATCAATTCCACGACTCCAATCATCAGTTTCCCAATGGGCACCATTCGGCGTTCGATGTCGAAAGACGACCATACTCCGGGTGGACCATCTCGGTGCTGCCGTATCTCGAACAGGATCGGCTGTATGCCGACGCTTTGTCCGACTATCGGGCGATGCAGTATCCGTTTCATCCACCGCATCGGCATCTATCGACGGTGGTCCAACATTTTGCCTGCCCAGCGGATGGGCGAGTTCGCCAGTCGCAAACCGCCCCGAAAAACAAACAGTTGGTGGCGTTCACCAGTTATTTGGGAGTCTCGGGTCGAGACTATTCGTCGCGAGACGGAATGCTGTACCAGAACTCTAATACTTCGATTTCCAGCGTCTCGGACGGCACGAGTAACACGTTGCTGCTCGGCGAGCGGCCACCCAGTCACGATTTTCAGTTCGGCTGGTGGTACGCCGGGGCCGGCCAACAAGGAACAGGGTCCGCCGATCTGATTTTGGGCGTTCGCGAGCAGAATCTGCAGCCAATCGTGTCGGGTTCCACGTGCGGACCGGGAGCGTACTCATTTCGCCAATCGCGGTTCGATGATCCCTGTGGAATGTTTCACTTCTGGTCGCCCCATTCCGGCGGTGCGAATTTCGCACTCGCGGACGGATCGGTGCGGTATATTGGCTATGGAGCGGCCCAGTTGCTGCCTGATCTGGCCTCGCGGGCCGGCGGCGAAACCACGAACGTTCCCTGATTCGGAGTTCCAGCCATGTGTCGAGTCGTTACCATTGGCGCACTTGCCATCGGGCTCGCCACCATTGGGTATGCCATCTCTCTCTTCATGGCAAGCCCCGCTCAACCGCCGAAAGTCGAACGGACTGCGATCGTGGTTGAGGGGGCAGATGTCGGTGAAACCACAATCGGGGTCATTGTCCCGGTTCATATCCGTATTCACAACAACTCCAACGTCGCCATTCGCTTCATCGGTGGGCCAAACGGGTGTCAACGGGGCGGATGCATGAAGACCACCGGCCCGTGCCCGCTGACCATTGATGCCAACTCCGTCGCGGACGTTCCTTTGGATCTCTCGGTGTCGATGCTTGGATCGTATCAGCTTTCTGTGTGTGTGTACCTCGACATCGCCGGGTCCGCAGTCGAAAGAACGGTCTACCTCACAGGCCACGGGATTCCGGCTGCGGAGAGCAACTCGATTCCCACGAAACCCTGATTGATTCACTCAACCGTCGACGAACTGGATTGAATGCACTTCGAAAGGCACCGGAGGCAAACCTACACCAGCCTTAGGACTCTCCGACACATGCGTGCGACGTTCGCGACTTTCAATTGAAGGACGGATACCCATCTTGTTCATCTCAAGGCCTAGAGCTTCCGCCCAACGAGCAGACCAACTCCAAACGCGACGAGCATCAAGACACCGACGGCCGCGACCAAGAGGATGATCTTGCCGCGAGTAAGCACCATTCCTGTGGGTTGGGCCGGTAGCGGCAACGGCAGCGGGGCGTACTGCTGACTGCCCCCAGAAGCCGGCTGGCGAGGATCGGGAGCATACTGTCGTGGCGGCATCGGGGCCGTAGCGGGCGGCGGCGGCATGACCGCTGTTTTTTGCCTCGGCAGCGAGGAGGGTTCGGGCGCAACCTGGACCACGGGGTCCGCTTCCAGGAGCACGTCAAAGTCGTCCGCCTCAAACACGCTCCCGGCCAGGGCCGTTGCGGGTGCGGTTGCTGGTGTAGATCTCGCTCCTACGGATGCAGGTTGCTGCTCGGGCTCGGGTTCCGGCGTGGGTACGATCAACGGCTGCCCGCATTGAGGGCAGTTCACAACCGTGCCGGCCTTGCGAGTGGCAATTCCGAGCAACTTGTCGCAATAGACACAACGGAATCGGATCGACATGGCAGGACCCCTGGGTGTATCTATTGTGCGATTCGGATGGCTGCCCTGCAACCATCGGCTTGACGAATTCGCGCCAACGAACACAATGGCGAACGGTTATAATGTTTGCGGCCAGACTCCCCACACCAACCCGACGCGTGAGCGAGGGCAACGACCTGCGTCCCTCGCTTACGCGTTGGGTTAGTATCGGATTGCCCTGCGAGCAGTATCTGTAGATTAGTCCTGAGCACGCAACGCCCCGTCACGGAAGCCAATCATGAACTCCTTCCTTTTCAACATCCGGGCACTTTCAGCGTTGGTCCTCGCACTTACCGTGGCCATGGTCGCGGTGTACGGCGACGTGATCATCCTGAAAGACGGCTACACCATGTACGGGGTGAAGACGATCAAGGAGAAGAAGGCCCTGATGGACGAGCAAACCGGGGAGATCTTCCTGGGTGCCATGCCCAATGGCATGACCGCCGTCGACGATGGCCCACGCTGGGTTGTTTTTCCGAATACGCCTCTCCAGGTCGCGGACGTCAGCGATACCAACATCTACCAGAACTTTGCCAGCTACACCCGCGAACGCACTCGCGGTGAGGGAAAGTTTCCCTCGACCGCCCGCGATCCAAAACTCCTGAAGCCGTGGGACCTCAAGGAATGGACGCGCGTGATCGAGTTCAAGGACATCGATCCGCGTCTGAAGCACACCGTCAAGCAGCACATCAATGTCATCACGCCTCACTACGTCCGCATCGGTTCCTCCTCACACATTCTGAGCCACTATTTTCTGACCCGCGAGTTCAAGCCGGAAACGATCCGGGCCATGCTCGTCAATCATCCGACTTTGCTGGAGATGCCAAGCAAGCCAGACCCGGAGAAGCGGGAACGGCTCGTGCGTTTCTGGATTCAGGCCGACTGGCTCGACGAGGCCGACAAGGACCTGGACACTATGCTCACCGCCCTTCCCGCAGAGAAGGAGCGTTACGCCCGCCTCAAGAGCGAGATCAACGGAATTCGGGCCGAGAAACTGATCCTCGAGATCGAACGGGCCCGCGATTCGGGTCGGCACGACTGGGCCGTGAAGGCGATCACGGCTTTCCCGAAGGACGATGTCCCACGTGCCGTGGCCGTCAAACTCACAGGCCTACAAGCGGACTACGAACTTCGCACCAGTCGCTTTGCACTCGCCAAACGGTTTCTGGAAGAACTTCCCAAGCAGATAAAGGCTGGAAGTGAGTTCCTCGTCGAAGGAGCGGCCGCGGTTCGCCAAGAGATGCACATGGACACACTGTCCCGGCTTGAAGTCTTCGTCACACTCTCGGACCGTGCCGAGAAAGACACCAAGGCGGGACGCCGGCCGACCCAGGTGCCCGAGGAACTTCTGGCCGCCGCCATCACGGGCTGGCATCTCGGCAAGGTGGCGGCCGAGCCAAAGGTCGGCAGCGCCTACAAGTGCTGGACGACACGGAAGGCCGCACTCGATTATTTGCGGAACACGCAGAAGGGCGGACGGATCAAAGACCTCGAAGCCTATCTCGCGTCGCCGAACGCCATGGCTTACGACGAACTCGAAAAGCTCGTCTCCCTGCTCCCACCGCCAAATGCGCCGGCCGTCGTTCCAGTTGGACCCGTCACTCTCAAAATGCCGCCTTCCTCGACTTTCGGAAACGGCATGAGTTACGTGCTTCGTCTTCCGGACGAGTACCAGCCGGGCCGTTCTTATCCGCTGCTCATTGCACTGCCCGATCCTGCCATCGACCCGTTGGACGAAAAGGCTGCGGAAAAAATGCTGAACTTGTTTGGGGACCTTCCGAATCGGCTCGGGTACATCGTTGCCTCGCCCATTTGGTGGGGCCCTCTGGAATCCACCTACAAATACTCGGCGGATGAGCAGAGCGAAGTCTTGGCCCTTCTGCGTCATCTGCAGCGATCATTCCAGATCGACTCGGATCGTATTTACCTTTGGGGCAATGGCGAGGGAGGGAGCATGGCCCTCGATATGGGAGGCGGCCATCCCGACCTATTCGCGGGAGTGATCCCCGTGAACCCGGCCGTCTGCCAGCCGCTGTACATCCCGGCCGAGTACTGGGTAAACTTCCATCAGCTTCCGATCTACATGATCATGGGCGATAAGTTCGGCCCGTCCGTGAGCGCCATCCGCATGTTGTCCGAACGCTGGATGCCGCGTGGCTTTCCTTCGCTGATCGTCTCCTACAAGGGGCGAGGTGCCGAATGGTTCTCGGAAGAAGTACCGCTCGCCTTCGACTGGATGGGCCGTAAACGCCGGGTTGATCCGGGGAAGATGGTCGGCCCACCCGCGTTTGGCGAACGCACGACGGCCGGCTTCAGTTCGGTGCGAGCAACCGACAACCGTTTTCATTGGCTCTCCTCGGAATCGTTGAATGCGAATCGCATCATGTCGCCCGTGCTCGGCAAGCCGGCGACTACACCAATCAAGTTCTCGGCCAAGATCATTCCGGGAAACGCGATCGAAGCGAAGGCCTTCGGTATGAAAGAGTTGACAATCTGGTTTGGCCGCGGAATGGTGGACTACAGCAAACCTGTGCGCTTGAAAGTGAACGACGGCAAGTCCATCACGGAAAAGATCTCGCCACAAATCCCGGTGCTGATGGAAGACCTGTACGAACGCGGCGACCGCCAACGACCGTACTTCTACCGCGTGGATATGAAAGTACCGCAGTAAGAAGGGACCAGGGGACAGGGGACAGGGGACAACCGTCTGATCCCTGTCTCCTGTCTCCTACAGCAATTACTCCGCCGACAGGTTCGCCAGGAAGCTATCGTACGCCGTGCGGGTTTTCGCTTCTTCCCCGTGCAGCGTCTTCAGGCTGGCTTGCAGCTTGTCCATTTCGGTTTCTTGTTCTTCCAGCGTCTTCAGATAACGAGTGAACAGCGGGC
>SIAJ01000084.1 GCA_009691845.1 Gemmataceae bacterium | reverse complement strand
GAACGAGGACGACGGGGCTCGAACCCGCAACCACCGGATCGACAGTCCGGTACTCTAACCAATTGAGCTACGTCCCCAGGAACTAATCATATAGGCCTTCATCGCTCGCACAGCAAGTGCCGAGGGAGTGTTTTTTCATCGGAAGTGAGCCACTGCGCACGCTGGAGGTTCAGTCGTATCATACGCGACATATACCTGCGAGGTCTTCTTCTTGGAACGCATCATCTGTCCCGGCTGTCAGCAGTCTATCCGTGTGCCGGAGGAAGCTCTCGGCAAGCGGGCAAAATGCACTTTTTGCAAGTGTCATTTTCTCTGCGGGCTTCGCCCGGCCGATGGGATAGCTCCTTCCACGAGGCTGTTACGGAATATCCCTGTTGCCCAAAAGCGGTTTTTGCCGGCCTTGGTTTTGCTGTTCGCCAGCGCACTCGGCATTTTTCAGAACTCACTGCAAGCGATTCAAGCATTCGCGGACCCGAGGGCGTTTGAAGAAAAGACGCTCGATCAATTCGAACGAGTGGAGCAGTTGAAGGAAATGGGACCGGTCACTGTCACGTGGCGACCGCGAATTCAAATCGCTAGTGCAATTCTCAGCACCATCAGCCTAATCGGTGCATTCGCGATGCTCCGCGCACGCAGACATGGTCTCGCTATGATTGGAAGCGCCGTAGGCATGTTTAACATCGCAAATTGCTGCTGCTTCGCGAACATTCTTATCGGGGGATGGGCACTATCAACATTGATGAAACCCGATGTCCGTGCCGAGTTCGGCGGTTCAAGTTCTCCCGAAGAACCACCGTCGCCGACTCAATTAGTCGGCGACTGATGGACTCTATCTTGGCCTTACTTCACGCGTCCTGCGGATAAAGGGCCGTGCTTAGATATCGCTCACCGAGGTCCGGGAGGACAACGACAATCATCTTGCCCGCACTGTCAGGCCGTTTCGCAACCTGAAGGGCGGCCCACATGGCCGCACCGCAGCTAATGCCACACAACATGCCTTCTTGTTTGGCAAGTTGGCGCGCGGTCTCGAAGGCGTCTTCATCCGCAACTCGAATCACTTCGTCGATGATCTTCAGATTCAGGTTGTCTGGGATGAACCCGGCCCCGATGCCCTGAATCTTGTGCGGGCCGCGCTTGATTTCCTCGCCGGCCAGCTTTTGCGTGATCACCGGGCTATTCACCGGTTCGACCGCGATGCACTTGAACGAGGGCCTGCGGGCTTTGATGACCTCGCCAACGCCGGTGATCGTGCCACCGGTGCCGACGCCGGCCACGAGAATGTCTGCCTTTCCATCGGTATCTCGCCAAATCTCCTCGGCCGTCGTCTTGCGGTGAATTTCCGGGTTGGCGGGGTTCTTGAATTGTTGCGGAATGAAGGCCTTTGGCTCTCCGCCGGCGTCGCGGAAAATGCGTTCGGCTTCTTCGATCGCGCCGCCCATACCCTTCTCGGCGGTAGTTAGAACCAATGTTGCTCCGAAGGCCTTGAGAAGCCGGCGACGCTCAAGCGACATGCTCTCCGGCATCGTTACCGTGAGCTTGTAGCCCTTGGCGGCACACGTAAATGCCAGGCCGATACCGGTGTTACCCGAAGTCGGCTCAACGATCAGTGTGTCCTTCGTGATTTTGCCTCGGCGTTCGGCATCTTCAATCATGCTCACGCCGATGCGGTCCTTGACGGACCAGAGGGGATTGAAGTTTTCCATCTTCGCAAGCACGGTGCCGGGCAAGCCGGCCGCCAGGCGTCGAACCCGAATCAGCGGGGTATGCCCGATGCACTCGGTGATGTTGTCGTAAATGCGGCCACGAAAGCCTTGTACGTCTGCCATGATGCGGCCTCGCTCAGAGTAGTGAGATGTTCAGAATCACGATAACAATAGTGCGATCTGAAGGCAAGTTTGCAATTGCCTAGAAATCGATCGGTGGCATTAACGGACGAGTCCGCGTATTGCCGACGGTTCTGCTCAGAATCTGGTTGATCATGGACTGAATCGTCTGGTCGGCCTGCTGGATGCCTTGGCCTTCAGGTGGAAGCGTGACGGTGAGTGTCTTGGTAACGAAAGGTTGCTCGTCCGGCGACTTGCGAAACTCAATCGTGTATTCCAGTCGGCCACCGGGAGCGAAACGCCAGCGCAGGTCGATCATGCCCTTTGCTTTCTTGTCGGGTTCAGCGGGATCCTCGGGGTTGGCCGGAGACGCGAACACCACGAGTTCGTCGCCAATGGTGCTGCCCCACTTGTCGGCCAACTGAGTCTGAACATTCTTCTCTCGCAGAGATGCAAAAACGGCCATTCCTTCTGGCGAGGTCATTTCGGCCGCGATGAATGTTACAACTCCCCACGGCTTGGACTTCAACGCGAGCACGACTTCGGCAGTTCCTCGCCTCAGGTCGGGGTCCGTTCCACTCACGGTCGCCTGGACCTCTCGGTCGTAGTGTGCGTCGAGCATTTTCTGTGCTTCATCGCGGTGGGCTGTGAATTCTGTATGGCCAAGGTAGAGTCGCAAGGCCGGTGCCTGGGCCTTCCCCTCAATGCTCTGGACTCTCTCGAAGACCGCGTCGTCGCGCCATGGTGCGTTGATCCCCTTGAAGACGAAGAACAGCCCGGTCCCAATGACGAAGGTAGCAAAGATCGCGAGTAGGCCCGTCGAACGACGCCCCTCCTTGCGTGGTTGCGGCACGCGTGCGACATCGGGGTCTTCCGCTTCGCCAACGTTCTTGGGAAACTCGCCTGTCTCGACGACACACTTGGCAACGGTTCCCATGGCTTCGGGGGAAAGGTCCTGCAATACTTTGTCCGTGCCGTCTTCGCCGCCACTACGCATGTAGTTGACGGCGTTCAAGAACACCGCCACTCGTCGGCCACACTCTTCGTCATTGACCTGGAAGCGGCGTTGTTCGTTGCCCACCTTGATTGCAATGTCCGTGTAGTTTTTGTTTTGGGTGGCGTTGGCATGGCGAAGATCGACGAGGTCGGTAATTTTAATCGTACCACCTTGGGCCTCGTAGAGATTTTCGGCATCGGCATAAACGAAGTGCCCGGCATGTTTCTTGGACATCCAAACGCGAATGGCGGCGAGCACCATCCAACCGCCGAGAAGGAAGCCGGCTGTTTGCAGCATGGCCTCCTTCGCAGGCGGGTCAGTCGGTGGAAAGGTGATGAGTACAGTCAGGATCATGATTCCGAAGCCGACCAGAATGCCGATAATGGGTAAAGAATTCGAACGCGGCGTGAAGATGCCCGGCACGCCTTTACCTTGCGTCCTCCTGGCCAGCACGAGGTAGTCTCGTGTCTCATAATCGAGTTCTTCGAACTGAAATGTCTTGCTCATTTGAGTTGGGCCTCCGATACGCAATTGACTCTGCTCCCCCTCTCCGAAACGGAGAGCGGAACAAGATTAATCCACCATCTGATGCGGAACAAACCGGCTCGTGTTTTGGGTGACCATGGTGTCGTCCTCGCGAATGCCGAGTCCGCAGGCGACGCCGTTCACGATCCAAGTTCCGTAGACCGGATAGTGCCCGTCGTAAGCCTTCATGGGTGCCAGTGCCTGATAGACGTAGGGGCAATCCGTGTAAACGCCATCCGTCGTGATCCGTGTCTGGCCGTTGATCACTACCGTGATGTTGGCCCCTTCTCGGGCATGAACCGGCTTGCGAACGTAGCTGCCTTCAAGTTGTGAAAACGACGCTGGCAAGAGGTACGGGCTATCCGGATACCGTTCGTACAACATCGGCAGGATCGACTTGCACGAGAGAATCATCTTCCAGGCGGGCTCAACCCACTTCAGCCGCGAGGCCAGGACATTCTTCCCGAAATCCTCGCGGATGACCCACTCCCACGGATAAAGCTTGAATAGCCTGTGGATCGGGCGTCCCGAACGATCGACGAATGCGCGTTGCGTTCGATCCCAGCCGATCAACTCCATATCGACATAAGCTGTTTCAAACCCCGCTTGAATGGCGGTGTCGCGGAGATACTCGACCGTGATGTAATCTTCCGGAATGCCTTCCTGGGCCGCGAAGTGAATCGGTCCAGAGTCGCGTTCGCGCATCGCCTGCCAGGCTTCGATCAGGCGTTCGTGAATACTGTTGAACTGATCGCCACGTTCGTCGATGTCTTTCAGCCACTGCCATTGCACGATGGAGGCTTCGAGCAAAGCGGTCGGGGTGTCCGCGTTATACTCGAGCATCTTGGGTGGCCCGACGCCATCGTAGGCCAGGTCGAAGCGGCCATAGATGCTTGGTTCCTTCTCCTCCCAGGAGCGGATCACCATCTCCTCAAAATCCTTCGGGATGAGGAACAGGCCGAACATGCGTTGATCGATGATTTCCTGGACGAGGTCCAGGCACATTTCGTGAAGTGTGTTCGCGGCGAGTTCAAGCTGATCGACTTCGAACGACGAGATTTGGTAGGCAGCCGTCTCGTCCCAGTACGGTACGCCCTTGAGCGTGTGGAACATGAGCCCATGCTCCTCGACACGCTTTTTCCAGTTCGGCCTTGGGTCCATTCGAATGCGGTGCATGGCCGGCGTCCATCGAGAAGTTCTTCGCGAAATCAGCCGCCGGCGGAAGCGTGACCGATGCTGCCAAATCCGCCTCGGGAGACATTGCCTCCCATGGCCGTGGAGCGAGCACCGTTGGCCGAGGAACTACCACCCCAGGCCCCCGTGTGAATCCAGATGAAGGCGGGGCCATAGTGCGTACGACGCTGGTTGTTCTCGTTGTTGCCAGCCACTTGCTGCTCGACTTCCTTTTTCTGCTTGGCTTCGATGTCATCGTCCGGGTACAGGAAGTAGCCAGCCGTGAGAATCCCGGAGCCGACCAAGACGAGCGATAATTCACGAGTCATTCGGGCCATGGCAAACCACCTAAAGTAACGGGGTGCAGAGGCACACCACTTCACATTATCTGTACCAGCAATTCGGTGAAACTACCAGCAGAATTTGGAATATTCGGGAGGGAAGTTCATCTGTTTGGGTGGGGGACGACTCCGGCCCGATGGGTAGAATTGCGAGTAATTGATCGGAACCTACCCTCCCGCGTTGCCTCGCTTTCATGTGCGGATCCTCCAGATCCACTGGCAGTCAGCCGACTCGACGCAGAGCCAGTGGAAGAATTGACAGGGGCTTTTCGACTTCCAAGGGTTTATGCCAAAGGGCGATTTCGTTGCGACGCTTCCGATACGCGATTCTGGTTTGCTGAGCCAAGAACGTGAGGCGACTCGGGCGAAGGTTTGGAGGATTGCCTCCGTGGCTGGGAGGACAGCGGGGGCGTTGACATATGCACTCGACCCAAACCGAGCCACGCCGCTTCTCATCTTTGGCTGTGGCCCTGGCGTGCTGTTTTTTCGTGGATTCGCTGATTTCTCAATGTTGAGGCTTGATTCGGAGTCGCGATGCCCGCTCGGTCGCGATAATGATTGCTCCGTGGCTTCCGATGACTACAGTAAAGTAGGTCAACTGAGTTCGGATTGAACGACAAAAAAACGAGTTCTCAGCTTCTCTTACTGAATTCCTTTGCTCGACCGGAGACGATTTGTGAAAATTCTTGTGGCATGGGACGACGCGAACGAAGTGGATTTGATCCAGCTGTATCTTTCCCTCGGTGGCGAAAATGAGTTGGGGGTATGTTCGGGGAGTGCCGATCTGCTCACGCGCGCCATGAGGGGGGGCTGGGACGTCGCCCTGGTGGCTCAAACTCTTTCCACGATCGATGAAGGGTATTCCACTTTTCTGCAGGTTCGAGCCAAAGCCCCGGAGCTCCCGGTCGTTCTCGGTGCCCGAGCCGAGGACATCATTAGCCTGCCTCGATTTCTGAAGAGCGGCCTACGCTCTTATGTCATTCGCGACACTCGCGGCGACTTCATGTTCCTGTTGCTTGCGGCCCTGGAATCGGCCGTGGAGGCTGAGAAGGCATCGAAAGCGAGCATGCTGGCAAACATGCTGCGTGAAGAACTTGATGGCGTTCGCAAACTGCAAGAAACCATCATTCCTCGAGGCATCAACTGCCAGCCGGGTTATCGGGCGGTTGCGCGGTATGAGCCTTCTGAAGTAAACGTGGCCGGCGGCGTACCGGTCGTCATGGCGGGCGGCGACTACTACGAAGTCTTCCCAACGGACGACACGACGCTCGTGGCACTCGTGGGTGATGCATCGGGGCATGGGCTCAAAGCCTGCATGTCGATCATCACCATGCACACGCTCATTCGCATGATGACGAGCGAACGCTATAGCGATACGGGCGCTTTCGTAGCCGACATCAATCGCCGACTCTGTGAAAGCACGATCGTACAATCGGGTGGCGGGTTCATTACGCTGTTTTATGCTGCCATCGATACCGTTAAGCACGAGATGCATTGGACTTCTGCCGGGCATCCTCCCGCCTTGATCCACGATCGAGAGACCAATACCATCACGCCCGTTGGCGGCAACAACGATGGCGGACTGCCGCTCGGCATCATGCCGGACACGGGCTACGATGTGATGACGGCCAAGATTCCCAAGGGGAGTCGAGTGCTGATCTTCTCGGACGGACTGACGGACGCGTTGGCACCATCGGGCCCGGCCATGTTTGGAGTCGAAGGAATCACCAGGGTCCTACAAGAGAATTGCAACAAATCCTTGGAAGAAACGATGGAGGCCCTGTTCAGCAAATCCCGCGACTTCACCCAGGGCGAAGGCCGGCACGACGACACCAGCGTGGTGCTGTTCGAGAGGGAGTGATGGGGCCAAGGGAATTGGTTGAAACAGTTCAAGGCGCAGCGAAGGCACGCCGCACCCTCCCAGCGGCGAGTTGGGCAGTCTGTCTGGAAATTGCTCTTTCTTCACCTCCTAATGCGGTTGAAGCGCAGGCATAGTTGTCGGCACACTCCGCTACTATGAGGACCTTCTCCGCAGCTTGCAGCGAGATTCCCAGAAGGGCCTAAGCCCACTCCAATTCGAGTAAAACAAAACGCAAGAGCCGGGTTTGCATCCCGGACTCAGTTCTGATGGTAGCGAATAATCCGAGGCAATCCCGCGACTTTGCCGACCAGACATGGAGCGACGACATGGAGATCAAGCGAAGTGGTTCGCAGCCTTCCGGCAAAGGGCCAGCCCACTATTTCAGCGGCACCGTACGCATCGACCCTCTGTTTCAGGCAGACGCCCCGGCACGCGCCGTCGGCACCCATGTCACGTTTGAGCCCGGCGCTCGGACGGCGTGGCACACTCACCCGCTGGGGCAGACCCTGATCGTGACGGCTGGCTGTGGGCGTGCCCAACGCTGGGACGGACCGATTGAGGAAATTCGTCCAGGTGACGTGGTCTGGTTCCCGCCGGGCGAAAAGCACTGGCACGGTGCCGCGCCGACCACGGCCATGACGCACATCGCCATCCAGGAGCAGCTTGACGGTAAGACCGTCGACTGGCTGGAGCAGGTCAGCGATGAGCAATACCAAGCCTGATGAAGGGTCGGTTGGCCAAGCGAAAGCGCAAACTTGGAAGGCTCGTCCCTCAGGCTGGGCCGTCTGGGGATTCGCTTCGGGTTGCGGCCGCTACCCACGTCGTTGCGACTGAACGCAAGGCGAGAGCGAAAAAGATCGAATCGCGATGAACTCTTCTGAACGAGTTCGAGACCACTCATCGGCCTTGTGACTTTTACTTCGTCGTCACCTGACATTTCGGCAAGGCCCTTCGCAAGGCAAACACGCCGGCGTCGGTAACTTTGCTGTTGGCGAGGGTCAATTCACGCAACTCGGACAATCCTGACAAGTGCTTCAGCCCCTCATCCGTCACTTCGGTCCCGCGAAGGTCCAGGGTATGAAGCATCGGCAAGTTCTTGAGATGCGCCAGGCCTGCATCCGTTACTTTGCTGCCGTGGAGGCTGAGAATTGTCAGGCTCTTCAGACTCGACAGTTCCTTGAGCCCTTCGTTCATGACCTTGCCGTGATTCAAGTAGAGCGTTTGAATCTCGGCGTCCGACTTTGGGCGTGTGCCATCCTTTCTCTCGGCCCCACGAAACACATGCAGCATTCCGTTCTCGCGCAGAACTCGAAGCCGCGATTCCGTCAGAGTCAGGAACAGCGAGTTCAGCTTTTTCACCTGCTGCAATTCCTTCAGCCCGCCATCCGTTACCTGACTATCGGCGAGATAGAGGGTGGTGAGGTTTTCAAGTTTCGCCAGTTTTTTCAGTCCCGTATCGGTTACGGTCGCGGGCAGGCTCAGCGTCTCGAGGTTCTTGAGGAATGCCAATTCCTTTAGGCCCGCGTCCGTCGTCTTGGTGTCCCTCAACTCCAACTTGATAACTTCGTCTGCAGACTTCGGGCGAATACCGTCCTTGCCGGTTGCCAGAACGAGGGCATGGAGCAAGTTGATTTCGCGCAGAATGCGTAGGGACTCATCGGTCACCAGGTTCGCCCAGAAGTCGAGCGAGTTGAGATTCTTGAGTGGAGCCAGTTCCCTCAGACCAGCATCGTTCACTCGGATGCCTGTCAAATCAAGCGTGGCAAGATTCTGCAGTGGGGCCAGTTCCTTCAATCCGGCATTCGTCACCGCCGTACCGTTCAAGGAAAGCGTGGCGAGCTTCTTGAATGACGCCAATTCCTTCAGCGCCGCGTTGTTTACCTTCGCGTTTTGTAGGCGAATTGAAGTAAGGTTCTTGATACCCGCCAGGTGTTTCAAGCCCGAACCGGTGATGTTGGCGTTACTCAGGTCGAGAGCGGTAAGCTTCGTGAGGGGTGTTAGAGCTTTCAAGCCCTCATCGGTGAGATTCGAACAGGGGAACTCAAGCACGGTGAGATTCGTGAGTGCCCCAAGCTCCTTGAGGCCCGCGTCCGTTACTTTCGTGTTGCCGTACCAACCGAGCTGAAGTCGCTCAATCTGCTTGAGCGTAGCCAGTAGCTTGAGTTCTTCGTCCGTGACGGCGGCATAGGAACTCACTGCGTGCAAGTTTTTGAATGTTTGCAGGCGATGCAAAACCTCGGCAGTCATCTTTGCGATCGACACTCGCTCAATGTCGTTCTTGAGCGTTTCGGTGCGAAGCGGGGGTTTCTCAACCTTGACTCCCCATGCCTCGAGCGAGTTGTAAGCACTCTCACGGATATTGAAGAACCTCACCTCGATTCCGTCGTGATCCTCTGCACGAAAAACCAAGCTGGATTCTGGCTCATTCAGAAGCCTTTTGAGGTGGGCAATGTTCTGTTCGGACTTAAAGTGCCCGAGTGCCTTGGCGCCCTCGATTCGCTTCGGGTATTCCTTCGATTTGATGGAGTCGATGGCCCGTTTTTCAAGTCGATCGTCAACAGGAACACTCAAGGTAACGTTGGTGTAGCCGTTTCCCAGTTTTGAGCCGACCAGCGCGGCGTATGGAACTTCGAGCTGGAAGCTCGCAATTGGCTTGTCTGCCGGGAGGCGGCGAATCGTCTCCTTGGCGATCCCGATTACGTCTTCAGCTTTTCGCACGACCTTAAAGTCCGCCGTCATGATTTCCAGTTCGCCGGAAGTCAGGTCAAGCACTTTGGCGATTGGCCGGTCTTTTGACGTCGTCACCATCAGTCGGGACGCCTGAGTCTTCCAGTTCAAGATCGATGAATCACGATCCATCATTTGCACCGAGAGGCGGTCGACTGGTTTGCCCTTCAACATCTCATCAACCGCTATCGTGGCAAGTCGTTTGTCCTTGTCGAAGTCCACAATTTTTCCGACGACGACGACTTCGGCTTGCACGGCCGCGTTCTCGAGACTTTCAAGATGCCCGAACAGCGGCTGGGCCGATGCGTCGAACGCGAGCAGCAGTGGAGCGAGCAAAGCGATGAACGACAGTCGGAGAAAAATTGCCATCTCGTTAACGTCCTGCAACTCAAGTTGCTGCCAGGCCAGGATTGACGCCGACCAAAAGTCCCTGGGCAGTTCTCGGGAGGGCGAGGCTCCTGCCGAGCCGGAGAATCGCTCCCCCTCGCGGCTCGGCAGGAGCCTAGCCCTCCCAAGGCATCGGCCTTTCTGCGCACTCATTCATGAAACGGTCATCGAGCACGACTGAGACGAGTTTCAGATGCAAGCCAGTTCTGCGCATGTACGCGTCAGGTGAGACGAGTACGAAGTGGATCGCTAGGGACGCGGCTTCAATCGATCACTAGCCCTCGCTGCCTCGTCCGCCAAACGTGGCGTCGAACCACGCTCGGCCCATTCAACCAACAACTGTCTCGCCTCGCGCGTGCCACAGGTTTCCAGCACGGCCACCGCACGCACGGCACGCAGATTATCCCCTCTCGGTCGAGTTGCGGTTGGTTCCAGTTCTGCGAGCAATGCCTCGATGCGTCGGGTCTGTTCGGGCGTGAGCTTGGCTTTTAGGGAGTTCTTCAAGTGACCATATCCAGCCCGTCCCAGCTCGCTGATTCGCTTGGAAGCTGCTTCGCGTTCCGCAAATCGCGAACTATCCAGCCTGGCGATCAGCTTCGTCCATTCTTCCGGCAAGGCAGACGGAACCAGCTTATATTTCTGCTTCAATAGTTCAACTGCGTTCGCCGGTTGCGAGGCCAATTGCCAAATGGCCGCGTAGGCGGTCGATGGTGTTTCGTCCGCGAGATCATTCCAGAGCGAAGGTTCGTCGCTTGCAGTCCACGCGTTTTCGCTGGTCGTTGCGGGAACCGAGCGCAACAGAATCGTGCCATCGTTATGACCAGTCGCGAGAGTTTTCCCATCCGGTGAAAACGCGAAACCGCCCGTCAACCAGGTGGTATTCGGGTTCGTAAACTCGGGCACCAACCATTCAGCAACTGGCTTCGCGGATTGGAGATCCCAAACGACGAGTCGATCGGCACTCACACAGGCCAGACGTCGGCCAGCGGGCGAGAAGGCGGCAAGTTCACCCGCTCCGGCTCCGCGTGGAAGATCGCACGCCGCACGTCCCGTCGCCAACTCCCAAACGCGGACCCCGCCACCACTCGACGCGATCAGCCGTCCATCCGGGGAGAAAACCGGCGCCCCACCTGCACCAATCGGGCTCGCGGGCATCGCTCGACGCAGCCCGCTCCTAATGTCAAACAGCCCATCGCGCATTGCAGCCCAAGAGCCGTCGGGCGAGAGCCGGGCTTCCTCGCCTCGATAATCCTGCCCCGGATCCTCGCCCCAGCGAATCAGCTTTCCCGTGCCGAAGTCCCACTTGGAGAACGAGAAACGATAGTACCGATAATCCGCCAACCGCGGCCAACCGAGCATCGTGAGCGATCCATCGACGCCGATGCAAGCGTCTTTGGCTCGCAAGCCGATTTCTAGTTTCTGAGCGTCCCGAAGCTCAATCGTCCTACGTGGCGAATCGGCCAGGACGGACCAGCGATGAACCGCGAGTTTCTCATCAATGCCAATAAGGAACTCGCCGTCTGGTGACAAGCACCACGCATCAATCGGGGTCGCTGGAATCGGGAGCGTGCGCAACAAACGCGAGGATTTCACATCCCAGGCACGGGCCGTGAAGTCGGCCGCAATTGAGATCATTCGGCTGCCGTCCGGTGTGAAGAACATCTTCCGAACGGGAACCGTGTGACCGAGAATCGCCACGTTTGCGTAGAGATTTGTTCCAGTGGTCAAGTCCCAGCGTTGAAAAGTCGTGTTGTGAGTAATGACGGACTTGCCATCCGGAGCGAAGATGCCTCGCCCACTTTGGATAGCCCCAGGCCAGCGATGCTTGACGGTTCCCGCCTTCATGTCCCAGAGCACATAGTCCGTCTCGGTTGGCAGGATTAACTGCGTTCCATCCTGAGAAACGTCGAACATCCAAACGTAGCCGAGGGTAGGGGCCTTCAAGTCTTTGGCAGGCTTGCCGGTGGCGGCATCCCAGATGTGCCATTGATTTTGGCCGCCGCCGGGGGCCGCGACCAGGTGCTTGCCATCGGGCGTGAAGTGGGTTTCTTCTGCGCCGTAGTTAGGTACCTCCCAAAGGCACTTTCCTGATTCGATGTCCCAGAGCTTGGTAATGCTCCCGCCGGTTGTGACGGCTTTGGAGCCGTCCGGCGAGAAGCCGATCCAGACGATGCCGGCTTCGTGCTCAGAGAGCGTGCGAATTTTGTCGGATCGTGTATCGAACAAAAGCAAGCGACGGACCCTGGGTTCCTTTCCAGGCTCCGAGTCGGCGAGCAAGATCCAACGGCGATCAGCGGAGATGACGGCATGATCGACGGATTTGCATTTCGTCGGGACCGGCAGGTCGAGCTTTTTCTTCGAGGTCAGATCCCATAACTCGATGGTCCCCTTGGCAAAAACGATCAAAGTTCGGCCATCCTCGGATCGGCGAGTGTTCGCATGGCCGCGCTTGTCCAACCAGTGCGAATCCAAAAGTCGGCCATCGCCCGCGTCCCACTCGCGAACGAGTAGGCCATCGACACCGACGAGTTTCTTGCCATCCGCAGAGAAGTGAATTGAATGGGAGCCCGCCCGAAGTTTAGACGTTCCAAGTCGGGCGTATGCCCCCTGAGGGAGTGCGTACCCATGGATATCGAGTAGCGGAACCTTGGGAAAGGCGAGCGCAACTTCGCCGAACCCAAACGCCGTTACGAGTAGGGTAAGTGCGAACCAAGATTGGTTGAGCCGCATGCGGATGGCAAAACTCCTCGAATACGCTTGTTCTACATGATTTGAACCAAAATTGCCGTGCCGGACAATCGTGGTTCGGAGCCTTTGGCACCGGCTTCGCCTGCAGCCCAAATCGAGACGGTCTTCATCATAGCGTGAATCCGAGCGTGATGACTACAATGTGTCTGCATGAAAGCAGAGATCATTTCCATCGGCAGCGAGATCACCAGCGGCCAGAACCTGGACACGAATTCGCAGTGGCTCAGCAAACGCCTGGCCGAGATGGGCATTCCCGTCGGCTTTCACACGACCGTAGCCGACGATCTGGAGGACAATGTCGGCGTGTTCCGCAACGCATCGGAACGAGCGGACCTGGTTATTGTCACGGGCGGACTCGGACCGACCCAGGACGATCTGACCCGTGAAGTCCTGGCCACGGTTGCCGGTGTTGAGTTGTTCGAAGACCCAACATCACTGGAACAGATTCGCGCGATGTTTTCAAAACGGGGCAGGGAGATGCCCGACCGGAATCGTGTTCAGGCCCAGTTTCCACGCGGTTCGGAACCACTGTTTAACGAGTGCGGAACGGCACCGGGCGTGTGGATGACACTCGGACGGGCCACGATTGCTGCCATGCCAGGCGTGCCGTCCGAGATGTATGTCATGTTCGAAAAGCAGGTGCGGCCTCGGCTGGTGGAGCGAGGAATCGGCGGTGGGGTTTTCGTGCAACGAAAGATCAACTGCTTCGGCTGGGGCGAGTCGACCGTTGAAGAGCAACTCCTGGATTTGACTCGGAGAGGCCACGTTCCCGAAGTCGGAATCACCGTGAGCGATGCCGTGATCTCGCTGCGAATTCTGGCTCAGGCCGTCACACTCTCGGCCGCTCAAGAACAGATTGAACCCGTGGAACGCACCATCCGGGAACGTCTCGGCGAAATCGTTTTCGGTGTGGAAGATCAAGAATTGCAGGATGCCGTGTTTCGATTGCTCGAAGCACGAAAGCTGACTGTCGCCACGGCCGAGAGCCTCACGGCTGGCCTCGTCGCCAATCGCATTGCTCAGGTGCCCGGTGCGAGTCGCTGGCTTCTTGGGGGAATGGTGACTTACACCGACGCGATGAAAACGGCCCAGCTTGGGGTCGCCAGTGAGTTGCTCGAACGCCATTCTGCCGTCAGTCCGGAAGTCGCCAAGGCCATGGCCATCGGCGTCCGTGAACGCTTCGGCAGCGACCTGGGCCTCGCCACCACGGGTTACGCCGGCCCGACCGGCGGTGAAGACGGGACACCGGTTGGCACCGTCTACGCGGCACTCGCCCATCCCACCGGAGTCGAAGTCGCCCGGTTCAGTTGGCTGGGAACGCGAACGGAAATTCAAAGCCGCACCGCCAAGTTGGCATTGAATCTCCTTCGACTTCATCTGCTGAAGAAGTGATCAGCCGCCAAGCTTTGCTCGGCACTCATCCAGAATGGCTTTCGTTGCCGTCGCGCCGATCCGTGTCACGCCCAACGCACGAACCGCGAGGACGCGCTCGTAAGTCCTTACGCCTCCGGCCGCCTTCACTTGAACGTGCTTCGGGGAATGTGTTCGCATGAGCGTAAGGTCGTGGTCGGTTGCTCCACCATCTCCGTACCCGGTCGAGGTCTTCACCCAGTCCACGTTCAACTCGCCACAGATTTTGCACAATTCGATCTTGTGCTCATCTTTCAGGAAGCAGTTCTCGAAGATCACTTTGACCTTCGCCCGGCGTCGGTGGGCGGCTTCGACGACGGCAGCTATGTCCGAGCGCACGAATCCGAAATCGCCCGTGAGTACCTTGCCGATGTTGGCGACCATGTCGAGTTCAACTGCGCCGTCGTCCATGGCTCGCTCGGCTTCGAAAACCTTGACCGCAGTCAGATTGCCGCCTTGAGGGAAGCCAATCACCGTCCCGGTCAGAACCCCCGAACCCTGGAGGGCAGCAACCGCTCGACGAACGCCGTACGGCTTCACGCAGACCGAGGCGGCCTTGCATTCGCGGGCAACCTCGAATCCCCGCTCCAGGTCCGAGTCGGTCAGAGTGGGTTGCAGCAGGGAGTGGTCGAACATTTTTGCCAGGTCATCCAAGTTGACAGCAGTCATCGCAGGGCTCCGTTTGGTATGTGGTTCTATTGTGCGACTTCAGAACGCCCTTGTCCGGGTTCAGGGCGGAACGGAATTGGCGGCCCGCGAAAATTCCAGCCGTGCGTTGGTTTCACCTGTGCCCTGAATCGCCCTACTTTTGGTTGCGGTCGGAATCACTCGCATCTTCCTTCCAACGCGACTGCTGTGTCTTAAAGGCCTTCGAATGAATTGGCACTCTCGGTTGTCGAAGTCCGCAGTCTTCCCCAGTGTTTGGGCAGTGCCGATGCTCTTTGCACCGGCCGAGATGCTGGCTGTTTCCGCCTTGCAGACGGATGGCGTTTCCCGATCCGTTTTCATCGGTGTCGGCGTGACTTTGGCGATCGAATCGCTGTATCTGTTATTTCGCTATGGTGCAGAGCGTGCAGCCGGGAATGCCTTCCCTATTGTCTCCTATGTGGTCTCCGCTTTTGTACTTCGGTTCAATTCCCCGGACCTCGAGTCGGCCCAGACTCACGTTCTGTTGAGCGTCGCCATCCTCATTCCTGTGCGGTTGGTGGTACGGCGAGAGTTAACGAGCAGAGAGGGGAACGCTCGACGAGCTAAGTTCCTGATTCGTCAGCTGTTGTCGAGAAAAGAATGGCCATCGACATTTGCTAACTATCGGGATTGTTCGATGATTTGTTCCCTGCGTGAAAGCATCCGGGACAACGCGGCCCCGGTGCTCCCTTTGCTTGCTCACGAAGATGTTCGCGTACAGGTAGCGGCCCTGACTGCCTTGGAGTTTCATCCGGTCTGGAGGATAGGGCAGGCTGAGGTAGTGATTCATCGAGCAACGTACACCGACCAACCAGCAGTCCGTGCCCTGGCATTGATGACTGTCACGAATGTCACCGAGGCCGGACACGTGCATGCTTTGGTTCCGTTCCTCCGCGATGAATTTGAGGAAGTTCGCCGGGCTGCTGCTGTTGCCGTACTCTGGGACGCACGCTCATGTTGGACGGATGTTTGCAACGATGTTCGCCAGGCTTTGGCGAATCCACGGGCGGCGAAGGATGGCCCGCTTCCGTGTAGCGGGAACTTACCACCGGTGGCGCTGCAAGACCTCGTGGCCTGGTCGGCCGAAAGCGGACCAGTCGGCAAACGAGCTACACAAACATTGCTTCGACACTGCCAGAAAGCGATTCATGAGGACGGTTCATCCGAAGCCATTGATCGTGTTACAGCAATGGGCGCAAGCAACCAGGTTTCGCCAGCCATTTGCGTGGAACTTGCCCATCGCTTGCACTCGGCGGATGCGTTTCCAGTCGATGTCGCCGCTCGATCGCTCGGGGCCGCGAATCCAACCATGGTTCGTGTACTCCCGGCCGGTGCGTTGTTGAGCCATCACGAAAGCCCGGAAGGCGTCGTGGTTCTACGCGAAGCGGCCCAGCAATTGAACCGCGAGATCACGCTCGCGGTTGCCCGGTTGGTCCAAAGATACTTGTGCGTGGATCTCGGCTTGCCCGGAGGAGATGAACTTGTGCCAACCAATTCACGCGAAGCGGCTGAGATTACTCGCCGAGTTCAGCGCTAGGCGGACGATTCAGGTTCCCAGGCAGGTGCCGAGACTCCAGCCGACGCCGTCGTGCCCGAGGCGGTTTTTTATTGAGGCTCGCTCTCCATTGCCTAAAACATTTTTACCATTTCCCTCAGGCGTGATGAACCGTGGGCGTCCCCGTTACGATTACCTACCTCGAAATGCGATCTGCCGAGGCACTCCTCCCAAAGTCGAGCCAGCGATCCGACGTCACTCTGACTCGCATTGCGAAGCCTTCGCCCGAGTTGAACCGCTTCTTCTACACGGCGGTCGGCGGAGATTGGTATTGGCTCGAACGCCTTCCTTGGACCTACGGCGACTGGATGCAGTATCTCGATCGGCCGGAAGTGGAAACCTGGCTAGTTGCGGCAGATGGTATTCCGGCAGGCTACTTCGAACTGGAGCGGCAGCCTGAAGACAACGTCGAGATCGTCTACTTCGGTCTGTTGCCTGCGTACACGTTGGCCGGCATTGGCGGTTGGGTACTCACGCGTGCCGTGCAACGCGCCTGGCAAATGGGCGTGAGACGGGTGTGGGTCCACACGTGCGATCTCGACCACCCGGCTGCGTTGCGTAACTATCTTTCGCGTGGATTTACGGTGTTCAAGACGGAGACGAAGGAAGAAGATTTGCCGCCAAAACCGATTGGGCCTTGGCCGGGTTCTCGTCCGTAGCCGCACTCGTGAGAGTGCGGGTCACCCCGAAAGTTGCGATCGGCTTTCTCGGAGGCAAGCTGTCCCGGGTTCTGACGAACGCGGCTACATCCTGTTAATACCGCACCATATCCCCGCCCCGTTGCAGCCCCAAGCCGTCGAGTATCTTCTTCGCACCGTCCATCATGAAGCGAATTTCGCTGTTCACGGCAATGAACTGCCAGCCATCGGCCATGCGCATCTTGGCTTCCTCCACGCTGAACGTGTGAATGCCTGCGGCAATCTTGTTCCGCTTGCATGCGGCTAAAATTTCTGCCAAGGTTTCCTTGAACAATTCGGGAGCGGGCGGTTTGCCGTCCGGGGTCCGCATGCTGGCCGCGAGATCATTTGGGCCCACGAACACGGCATCGACGCCTGGCACCGTGAAAACCTGGTCGAAATCACGCACAGCCTGGATGTGCTCGCATTGAAGAACAATCAGGATCTCGTCGTTCGCCTTGGAAAAATAGGTGGCCGCATCCGTATCGAAGTTCAACGCGTGGGTCGAACCGCCCACGCTGCGATTTCCAGCCGGAGGATACAGACAAGCGGAGACCGCTTCCTGGGCCTCTGCTCGTGTATTCACCATGGGCACGACGACGCCGTGAGCACCGTTGTCGAGCACGCGCTTGATCTGATCGTGCTTTCCGGCCGCAACCCGAGCCAGCGTCACACAACCGGCATCGGCAATCGCGCCGAACATGTTCGCGGCCGTCTCCATGCCCATTGAGTTGTGTTCAATATCGACCGTGAGGTACGCGAAGCCCGTGCGAGCCAGGAAGCGAGCGGCCGTTACGTTACTCAGGCCCAGCCAGGTTCCCACGACCGGCTTGCCATCTTTCAATCGACGCTTGACGATGTTCGTTCGCATGATCTGGCCCCTATGGCACTTGACGGACTCCCGAGATTCGATGAATATACCAACTCACACCCCTGACGGCACTTCATACTCATGGCTCGATTGCTCGTCTTGTTCGTTGCGTTCTTCGCGGCTTCTTTCAGCCAGGCCGCCGAGCCTACCTACTGGCAAGACATCCGCCCCGTTGTTCGTAAGCACTGCACGATTTGCCACAGCGAGAAGAACCTGAAAGAACTGGACGTGTCCGGCGGGCTTGCTCTCGATTCACTGGAAGCGATCAAGAAGGGTGGCAAGAAGCCGGTTGCGAAGAGTGGCAAAGCCAGCGAGAGCGAGATGATCGCGATTCTTCGCCACCCGAAGCCTGCTCGACGGATGCCGCTCGATGCCGATCCGCTGCCGGATGAGACCGTGGCGCTGCTCGCAAAATGGATCGACGCAGGAATGGTGGAAGGAACGCGGCCGAAAGATAGCGAGCCCGTTTCTCCTGGCGTGACACCGCCACGCAGGCGCACCGAGATCACTCTTGCCACGAAGTTGCCGCTCCCGAAGTCCGTGGCCAAGCCGAGCCAAACCGCACCGCTCGAACTGGTCGCTCCCATCGGGCCGTTGCCACCCGTGGCAGCCGTCGCGTTTAGCGGCGATGGCCGTTTCCTTGCATCGGGGGCCTATGGCCGGGTGATTGTGTGGGATCTGAAGATCGCGAAGCCGGCCGTCGTTCTCACGAACGTGCTCGGTGCGGTGAACGATCTGCGTTTCAGCCCGGATAGTACGCTTCTCGTAGTAGCGGGTGGTCTGCCGACCGCTCGCGGCGATATTCGCCTGTTCGCAACGGCAGACTGGAAACTTTCGGCCACGCTCGCCGGCCATTCTGATGTGGTCGGCTCGGTTGCCTTCAGTCTGGATGGGACGCTGCTCGCTTCGGCCAGTTTCGACAAAACGGTGCGTGTGTGGAACCTGGCGAAGCGCGAGACGATCGTGAATTTCACGGGCCATGCGGACTTCGTTCACGCTGTCGCATTCGGACCGAAGGGTGATTGGATTGTCACGGCGAGCAAGGACAAAACGGGCCGCCTGATCGACGTGAAGACGGGCGAAAGCCGACTGACGTTTAGCGGCACCGATCAGGAAGTGCTTGCGGTCGGAGTGAAGCTGGACGGGAGTCTGGTAGCCACGGCCGGAATGGACCCCAGTATTTCCTGGTGGAACACGCAGACCGGTGAACGCACGAAACGCACGAACGGCCACAATGTTCAGGTGAACGAGATCGTCTTCAGCGAGATCGGGGACATTGCCGCCTCGGCCGGGTCGGACAAAAGCGTTCGCCTGTGGAATACGAAGACGGTTGATGCACTACGCACGATTCCGGTGACATCGATTGTGTACTCCGTGGCCCTCAGCAGGAACGGCAAACTAGTCGCGGCTGGCTGTTTCGACGGGTTGGTCCGCGTTTTCGAGACGGACACGGCTCGGCAACTCGGCACTCTTGTGGCCGTTTCCGAAAGCGAATGGCTGGCTGTTACACCGGAAGGTTTTTCGACCATCAGCGACGCCATGAAGAAATCGGCCCGCTGGCAGACGGGCAAAGTGGCCATGAATTTGGACTGGGTCTGGAAGGCCCTGGGGCAGCCGCACACGGTCGCGAAAGCCTTGGCGGGAGAGAAGATGGGCGAACCGGCCTTTTCGTCTCCCCAACCGTGAGATACAACATTCAGTAGACACATGTACTCATCCCCGGAGAACTTCTCATGAAGCGCCTGGCTGGTTTTAGCTTCCTGGCCGTATTGGTCTGTTCCGTCGCCGCTCCCTCGCAGGAAGCAGCTGTTCCAACGGCCCATCCGTACTATCCCCTTAAGTCTGGTTCCGAATGGACCTACAAGGTTCAAGGCGGGCCGATCAAGGTAAAGGTCGTCGGCATTGAGAAGGTGGCTGGTGGTTTGAACGGCTTTAAACTCGAAACCTCCGCAGCCAGCAAAGTCTCGGCCACCGAAGTCGTCGCAGTCACGGCCGAAGGCGTTCAGCGATTCAACGTGAATGGCCTCACTCCGGACGCGCCGATTCTGTTCCTGCCAACCGATCTGGACAAGACCAAGGAATGGAACATCGGCACGAAGGTCTCGGGCCAAGAACTCAAGGGCACGTTCAAGATCGACAAGGAATCGGTCACTGTTCCACTGGGCACGTATAAGGACGCCATTCATGTCAAGGGTCTGGACATGACAATCGGGGCTGCCAAGACGACCATCGAATACTGGTTCGCCAAGGACGTCGGCATCGTGAAGCTCAAGTTCTCGCTCGGCAGCCAGGACGCGACACTGGAACTCGAAGGCTACACGGCCGGGAAATAGTCGAATGTGGGACAGGCCTCCCGGCCTGTCTTCGACGCGGGACAGGCCGGGAGGCCTGTCCTACCACGTTTTCCACGGAGTCGATCCCATGACATCCCGCCCTCTCCCCATTCTTTTTCTCTTTGCATCGCTCGCTTCGGCACAAACCTCGTACCCCATGATCACGCATTGCACGCCGGTGGCCGTGCAACGGGGCACCACGACCGAGATCACGGTCGAAGGGCAAATGAACTTCGCAGGCGTCCACAAGATGCTCGTCGAAGGCAAAGGGGTTTCTGGCGTAATTCTGTCGGACCCAAAAGCTGCAGCGACTACCAAGCTCACGAAGCTGAAAGTGACGGTCGCACCTGATGCAGCTCTCGGCGTTCGCGAATTCCGCCTGGCTTCGTCACTGGGTATTTCGACTCTGGGTCAACTGCTGATCGTCTCCGATCCGGTGGTGCTCGAAACCAACGATAATAACACGCTCGAGAAATCGCAAGCGATTCAGACGCCCTGCGTGGTGAGTGGCCGCATCGAGATCGCCGAGGACGTGGATCACTTCAAGTTTTCCGCCAAGGCCGGCCAGACTTTCACATTCGAGATCGTTTGCGCTCGAATTCAAGACAAGATCCACGACCTGCAAAAGCACTCCGATCCGATGATCGTGCTGCTCGATTCCTCGGGCCGGGAACTCGCTGCGAGCGACGACGCGAAGTTTGCCGATCCTGCTCTGACGTTTACGATTTCGAAAGATGGCGACTGCATCATTCAAGTTCGCGACGCCCGCTACGACGGCGATCCACGCTGGGCGTATGCCTTGCAAATCACGGATCGGCCGCGTGTTTCACAAGTCTTTCCGCTTGCGGTAAGCCCCGGCCAATCCCTGGAGATCGAGCCGGTCGGCTCCGCGAAATTGCTCGCCCAGAAGGTGCCATTCACGGCCCCGAAGGAAATTGGCATTCAGTCAATCGTGCTGAACGTGGCTAATCAACCGACGAATCCTACCGCGATCATCGTCCTGACGCTGCCGCTGATGAACGAGCAGGAACCGAACGACACGCCATCTCTGGCGAATCGGCTACCTATCCCCGGCGGCGTCAATGGTCGGATTGGCAAGAGACGTGATCTCGATCACTTCACGTTCCACGGCACGAAGGGTAAGGCGATTGCATTCGAGGTTTTTGCTCGGCGATTCGGAACGGGACTCACTTCGCAACTCGATGGCATCGTGGACATTCTCAACTCGACCGGGGCCGTGATCGCATCCAACGACGATGCGAATGGCAAGGACCCGGCCCTGGTGTTCACGCCGCCCGTCGATGGAGAGTATGTGATTCGTCTCCGCGATTTGAACAGCAAGGGTGGTGAAGGCTTCGTCTACTTTCTTGCGGCGGACTGGGCCAAGCCGGACTTCACGATCAAGTGCGATCCTTCCAAGGCGATGATGGGGCCCGGCTCGCGTTCGGCCCATTACGCGATTATCACGCGAGCAAACGGCTTCACGGGAGCGGTGAAAGTAGCCGTCCATGGTCTGCCAAAGGGCGTGACGGTGAATCCGCTCACCATCCCGGCCACGATGACGCAAGGGCTGCTTGTTTTCTCGGCCGCGAACGATGCACCGATGGATGCCACGACGATCGAGATCACCGGCACGGCAGACATCGCATTTGATGGCAAGACCGAATCGGTCTCGCACAATTCGATTCCACACGAAGAAATCTACTCCCCCGGCGGCGGTCGGGCCCGCTTCGACGCACGCATGCAATCGGTCGCGGTCACCGGCCCTTCGGATATTCTGGATGTGCAGGTGAAACCCGAACGCCTCGTGCTGAAGCCCGGCGAGGAAGTCAAACTGGAAGTGACGATCAAGCGTCGGCAGGATTACGACAAGGCCATTTCGATTGACATCCCGCTCCAACATCTCGGCTCGGTCTTCGGCAACCCGCTTCCCCCCGGCGTGAAGATCGTCGAAGGCAAAAGCAAGACGCTGCTCGGCACCACCAGTGTGGGCCACATCACGTTGATGGTCGATGCCACCGCGGCCCCTATCGAAGACGTGCCGATCTGCGTGCTGGCTCACGTGTCGATCAATTTCGTGGTGAAGGTCAGCTACGCCAGCGCACCGATCCTGCTAACGATCAAGAAATGACCAACTTCGCCGACCGCCTCGCAGATGCCGTTCGCCGCAAGGGGAACCCGCTGTGCGTTGGCATCGATCCTCGCTGGGAATCGTTGCCGAAATCGATTCGAGAGCATTTCACCGCTGAGTCTACGAGTTCAATCGCGGCGGCATTCGAAGATTTCTCCATGCGAGTGCTCGACCTCGTGGCTCCG